>JBBQHI010000042.1:0-34603 GCA_038323835.1 Solirubrobacterales bacterium | reverse complement strand
TCGATCCCTCCGAGCGCGATGCCCCGCCGCAGCGCCCGGCCCCCGAGGCCGCTCCAGAATCGGATCCGATTCTGGAGCGGCCTCGGGGGCCGGGCGCTGCGGCGGGGCATCGCGCTCGGAGGGATCGAGGGCGGCCACGAGGGCCTCGAGCGTCAGGGCCACGTCGGCCACGATGGCGTCGCCCATGGGCGCGCGTGCAGCCTCGTCCGGGTCGCTCGTGATCGCCACCAGCGAGGACCCCTCGGCCAGCGGCGGCCCGGGGATGTTCGGGTAATAGGGGAACACAGACGACCCGGCCACGAGGATCAGGTCGTGCCCCGCCAGCGTCTCGCCCAGCGGGCCGACCGCCGGGGGCAGCAGGCCCTGGAAGGCCGGGTGGCTCTCGGGGAAGCCGATCCGGCCGCCGCCCGTGGCCGGGCTGGCCCACACCGGCATGCGCTGCTGCTCGGCGAGCTCCACCGCCACCCGCCAGCCGCCACCCGAGTCCAGCTCGGGGCCGGCCACCAGCACGGGGTTGCGCGCGGCGGCCAGGCGCTCGGCCAGCGCGCGCACCACCGCCGGGTCGGCGCCCGCCCGGCCGCCCACCTGGCGTCCGAGCTGATGGGGCGTGGCCTGGGGGTCCACCTCCGCGTTCCAGTCGTCCATGGGAATGGAGACGAAGACCGGGCCCTGGGGAGGCAGAGCGGCCAGGTGCGTGGCCCGCGCGATGGCGTGCGGCACCTCCTCGGCGCGCGGCGGCTCGTAGCTCCACTTCACGAGCGGATGCGGCATGCGCGTGGCGTCACGGTTGGTGAGGTTGGCCTGGAGCGTCATCAGCGACCGGGCCTGCTGACCCGCGGTGACCACGAGCGGAGTCTTGTTCGCCTGCGCGTTGAAGATCGCGCCCATACCGTTGCCGAGGCCCGGCGCGGTGTGGAGGTTCACCATCGTCGGGCGCCCCGACGCCTGCGCGAAGCCGTCGGCCATTCCCACCGCCACGGTCTCGTGGAGGCCGAGCACGTACCGGAAGTCCTCCGGGAAGTCGGCGAGCATCGGGAGCTCCGTGGAGCCCGGGTTGCCGAACACGGTGGTCATGCCCCGCTCACGCATGAGGTCGAGCGTGGCTTCGCGGACGGTGGTCATGGGGTGAGGCGCCTCCCTGCGTCGGATGGACCGGCGGCGGGGAGGATACGTGCGGGGCGGGTCCGGAAGGTGGCCGGCTAGAGCCAGCCGCGCTCGGTGGCTATGAGCACTGCCTGTGCCCTGTCCACCGCGCCGAGCTTCGAGTAAGTGTTGTGCAGGTGCGTGCGCACCGTGCTGGTGGAGAGCCCGAGCTCCGCCGCGATCTGCTTGTAGACCTTGCCCTCGGCAAGGCGCTTCAGTACCTCGACCTCCCGGCCCGACAGCGGGCAGGGGTCCACATGACGCTTGACGGCGGGGGCGCCCTGGGGAAGCTCGTACATCACGGCCCGGAGCTGCTCGATCGACAGCCCGCAGGCCGCGGCCGCGCGCAGAAGCTGGTTGGCGCTGATGTCCCTGCCGTGGCCGTAGTGGGCGAGCATGTCGGCCAGGCGCAGCAGCGCGGGCTCGCCCTCGGCGTCGTCGGCGTGGTGGCGCTCGATGGCCAGGGCCAGGCGGTTCGGAAGGCCCCAGCGGCGAGCCAGGACGCCGCCGACCAGGGCGTGGTCCACGCCGAGCTCGAGGCGCTCCTTGCGGAGCCGGTCCTCGGGCGTGCGCGCCTCGCCGTGGATCTGGTCGGGGTAGCCGGGGTAGGCGTGGGCGAGCACGAGCTTGCCCACGTCATGAAGAAGGGCGCTGCACAGCAGCTCGTCGCGGTCCGGGTAGTCGAGCTCGCGGGCCACGCGGTCGGCGCAGGCCTGGGTGGTTACGGCGTGCAGCCGGAAGAGCTCGGGCATCAGGTCCCAGCCCGGGGTGCGCTCGAAGAAGTCGAAGGTCGCGGCGCGCTGGGCGAGCTGCTCCACTCCGCCGGGCGTGAGGACCTCCACCGCCTCCGGGATGGTGGCGATCTTGCCCCGCTTGCGGCTGGCGCTGCGGTTGGCGATGCGCAGGACGGTGATGAGCAGGGCCACGTCGGACTCGACCGCGCTCACCACCTCGGACACCGACGTCCGCTCCTCCCGCACGACCCGGAGCACGCGGTTGCGTGACTCGGCGAGCGCCGGAAAGGCCTCGAGGGCCTCAAAAGCGAATGTCAGTCTCCGTCCGTGGCCTACGGACTCATCTGCGACTGCATCGGTACTGATCGGCGGCGATACTGAAGCGGCTCGCACCTGGGCTCATCCCTGCCTAGTGCTCGTTTACAGGTCACGACGTCGACCGCGCATCCCGCGTGGCTCTCCGTCCCCCCCGCTATCGGCACCAGCCCGGGAAAGGTTGAGAATGCGCGGGCGCCGCTCAGCGCCCCGAGCGAGCCCTCTCAAGCGCACGATCCATGCGGGACAGCGTCTCCTCCCGGCCGAGCACGGCCACCGACTCGAAGATGCCCGGCGACACGGTGGTGCCGCTGATGGCCACGCGCACCGGCTGGAACACGTCCCTGGGCTTGGCCTGCACGGCCTCCACCACCCCGCGCAGAGCGTTCTCCACCCCGTCCGCGTCGAATGGCTCCACGGCCTCGAGCGCCTGCCGGGCGGCGAGCAGCCGATCGCCGGCGCCGTTGCCCATCACCTTCGCCCAGGCCTTCTCGTCCACCGCCTGGGGCTCCACCAGGAAGCCCGCGAGCGGCCAGAACTCGGCCAGCGTCTGCATCTTCTCCTGGCTGATGGCCACCGCCTCAGCCGGGATCTCGCGGCCGAGCATCTCCTGGAGCCGCGCGCGGAGGTCGTCCACCGGCAGCTCGCGCATGTAGCGGCCGTTCATCCACCGCAGCTTCTGCACGTCAAACACCGCCGGGCTCTTCGACACCCGCGTGAGGTCGAAGCGTTCCACCAGCTCGTCCGTGGACAGGATCGTGCTCGACTCCTCGTCCCCCCATCCGAGCAGGGCGATGTAGTTCCGCACCGCCTCGGGCAGGTAGCCCTCGGCCCGCAGCTCCTGGACCGACGCCGCCCCGTGTCGCTTCGAGAGCTTCTTCCCGTCGGGGCCGTAGAGCAGCGGCAGGTGCGCGTACACCGGGCGCTCGGCGCCGAGCGCGTCGAGGATCAGGGCCTGCCTCGGGGTGTTGGAGAGGTGGTCGTCGCCGCGGATCACGTGGGTCACCCCCATGTCGCGGTCGTCCACCGCCACGGCGAGGTTGTAGAGAGGGCTCCCGTCCGAGCGCCGGACCACGAAGTCCTTGATCGACTGAAGCGGGAACCGGACCTCGCCCCGGATCACGTCCTGGATCACGGCCTCGCCCTCGTCCGGCACGCGGACGCGGATCGCGCCCTCGTCCTCGTAGGCGTGCCCCGAGGCCAGCAGCCGGTCCACCGCGGCCGCGTGGGCGGGGGCTCGATCGGCCTGTGAGAGCGGGCCCTCGTCCCAGTCCAGCTCGAGCCAGCGGAGGGCGTCGAGGATCTGCTCGACGTTCTCCGGGGTGGACCGCTCGCGGTCGGTGTCCTCGATCCGGAGCACCAGCGATCCGCCCGATCCCCGGGCCACAAGCCAGTTGTAAAGTGCCGTGCGCGCCCCGCCGATGTGAAGCGCCCCCGTGGGGGACGGCGCGAACCTGACTCTCGTCTCGCCTTTCGAAGTGATCTCTCGATGCTAATCGGCGCCCACGTGTCCACGGCGGGCGGCCTGGTGGCAGCGCACGCGCGCGGGGCCGAACGCGGCTGCGCGGCGATCCAGGTGTTCAACCAGTCGCCCCGGATGTGGCGGCCAACCTCCTGGAAGCCGGACGACGTGAGCGCCTTCCTCGAGCTGATGGACGGAGGGCCGATCAAGGCCGTGGTCATCCACGCTGTTTACCTCATCAACCTGGCCACCGAGGACCGGGAGATGCGGAAGAACTCGGTGGCCTCCCTCACCCACGCGCTGCGGATGGGCGACGCCATAGGGGCCGGCGGCGTGGTGCTCCACGCGGGCTCCGCGCTGAAGGGGCGCAAGGACCGCGCGATCGAGCGTGCGGGCAAGGCGTTGAAGGAAGCGCTCACGGAGTCCGGCTCCTGCCCGCTTCTCCTCGAGGACACCGCCGGCAGCGGCGCCACGCTCGGGCGGGACTTCGAGGAGCTGGCCCGGATGATCGAGCTGGGCGGGGGCGGAAAGCGACTGGGCACCTGCCTGGACTCGTGCCACCTGCTGGCCAGCGGCTTCGACGTGCGCACCGCGGACGCGCTCGCACAGGTGATCGACGATTACGACTCCATCGTGGGCCTCGAGCGCCTGCACTGCCTGCACGTGAACGACTCCAAGACGCAGCTCGGCTCGAACGTGGACCGCCACGCCCCGCTCGGCACGGGTGAGCTGGGCAGCCAAGGCTGCGGTGCCTTTTTATCGGAGCCCCGCTTCGAGGGCCTGCCCATCTTCTTCGAGGGCCCGGGGCTCGCCGGCAAGGGAGTCGAGAAGGAGGACATCCAGCGGATGAAGCAGCTGCGGCGGAACGGGCTGCGCTCACGGGCACGCTCAGGTCGCTGAGGGGTCCGCGTTCACCCCCCGCCCGCACCTCTCGCGGCTACGCCGCTCGTTCGCTCACCGCGGGGCGGCTCGCTCTGACACGGTGCGGTCGGGCGTTGACCGCGGACCCTTCCACAGGCGAGCCCCCTCGCTGGGGGCTCAGCGTGCGCTGATTATGCTCGCGGCGCGGGGCTTCGGAGCGCTCGGCAGAGGGCGATTCCGAGGGCGCGTGTTCGGTGCTCACCCCGACCGGGCGGGCGCATGCGTTGGTGCGCACCTTCATCCACGACCGGCCTCGGCGGCCGGCCAGCGAGGAGCAGTGCGTCGACGGGGCCGCCAAGAGGGCCCTGCTTTCGAGTGACCTACCCGTTGCGATGAAGAACGGCTACCGGCCGCGCATCGTGCGACTGAAGTTCTCGGGAGACGTCGCCCGGGCCAGGATCAAGTTCACCGCGTTCTACCGACTCTGGCGCTTCCGCAGAAGCGGCGACAACTGGAAGATCGACGATTTCAGCCTGCCGGTGCGCGAATAGCAGTCACGGGCTGTCGTCCTCGGTGACGTGAGCCTCGCAGCCCACTCGCTGAGCCTCCGACACAGCGCCCGAGCAGTAGTCCTTAACCGCGTCGCTCGCGTCGTTCGCCCGGTCGATGTCGTCCTGCTCGAACTCGTGGGACGACGATCTGTCAAGGCGCTCGGGCGTGGGGTCTACCCCCTGACTCGAGCCGTCGCCGCAGCCCATGGCCGCAGCTACCAGCGCCACCGAGCACCAGCGTTGCCCAATTACCCAAACCCGGCCCCTCACCGGGCGTCCACGGACCGCGCGACCTCCCGGCTCCAGCGCCGCCCCGTGGTCCGGGCGCTTACGGTGACCCGGTAGCGGCGCCCACCGGGAAAACGGCCGAGCCGCCGGGTAAGCACGTGGCTCTCGCACATGCCGGTGTGGCGCAGCTTCGTAAGCCACGTGGTGCGCGAGTCCACCGGCCGCTTGTGCCCGGCCGGGCTGGACGCCTGCGTGAACCGGACCAGGGCGGTGCCGGGGGCGCCGCACACGCGGGCGCGGATCTTCAGGGCGCCCTCGGAGTGGCCGGCGAGGTGCCTTGGCCGGAGAGCGAGCCGCACCGGGCCCAGGCGCGCAACCGGGCTGCCGGCGGGGAGGTGCTCCCGCACGTCCACGAGGGTGAAATCCCCGCGCGTGAAGGGTCCTCCTCCGGTGCTGTCGAATCCGTGCGGCGGCGGCTGGCCGGGCGCGGGGCAGTTCACCGGAGGCCGGCGCAGATATCCGCTGTAGACCGTCACGTCCACGGGGTGTCCCCGCCGCGGTGGCCCGTGATCGACCGACGAGCTCAGGAATCCCCGCCCGGCCATCCCGCCGGTGTCGATCCGGTACCCGGCCACCACCGCGTTGCCGGAGACGTTGGCGCAGGTGGCCGTGGCCTTGAAGTTGAGGTACCCGTGCACCGTGAGCGTGCCCATCGGGTTCTCCCCGTTCGGGCCGGAGTGTCCCTCGCTCACGAAGTCGGTCTGAAGGACGTGACCGGCGCCGAAGCCGGAGTCGCCCGCCGGCGGGGTCTGACCAAGCACGGCCCGCGGCAGGACGACCAGTGCCGCGATCAGCGCCACCGCGCAGGCGAGCTGAGCGATCAGGCGCCTGCGCATGTCGCCGAACCTATTGCTCAGCGACTGTTGAGTCAACGGTCCACCAGCGCCCTTCACGCGGACCGTGTCAGAGCGAGCAGACGAGCGGCGAAGCCGAGAGGCGGCGAACGCCGGACCCCCAGGGCCCGGAGCGCATCCTCCTAACGGTCGGAACGTTGACCACCTATACGGGGGTCAACGTTCCTCGCGTCGGTCCGCGATGCGGGCGAAGCCATTGACCACCAGCACGATACCCCGGAAGCGGTCGTTGATGGCCACCCTCATCGACAGACGGCCCGAGCGGCGCCACCGATGGGTTCCCACGATCACGAAGCGCCGGCCGCTTCCCAACACCCGTGCGGAACTCCGCGTTCCGTCCCCCCAGCGCACCCGGGCCGTGAGCTCACCCGGGAGGCGCAGGCCGGTGGAGCGGACGCGTGTGAGCTGACGGTGGAAGCGCACCCCTCTGCGTCCCGTGACTCTCACCGGCGTCGGGAACAGGAGACCGGGCCTCACGAGGACGTCGTGGTGGAGCACGATCGGCGCCCCGGTCAGGTCGTCGGTGGCCGTGGCGGTGACGGGAAAGGCCTTGCAGTGCCGCCCCCTCACGCACCGGGCGCGAAGGTAGCCGTGTGGCGCCTTGATCCACGCCTGCCGGCTGACCCCGTCGGAGTTTGTCTCGTAGGTGACCTTCCCCGGGCTCGTGGTTCCGTCGCCCCAGTCGATGCTCGCGCCGGACAGGGTTTGGTCCAGCGCGAGGCAGTTCACGCCCAGGAACGAGGGCACCAGCTCGCCCTCGAAGAGAACGTCCTCGACGTTCGGAGCTATCGGGCGAGGTGTGCCGGTGCAGGGCTCGACGTTCGTCGCCGCGCTGGGGCCGGCGCTCCACGCCGCGGCTAGCGTCAGAGCGAGAGCCACGAGAAAGAGGCCTGGAGTCCCTCGACACAACCGCGGTGGAGTGGACGACGCCATGAGGCCGGGGGCACAGCATAGCCCGGCATGTAGCTCCAAGCCGCTAATCGCCCAAGGCCGTCACCAGAGCGTGTGGCGGGGCCGGCGGTCGCCCTTCACGCGGACCGTGTCAGAGCGAGTGCCCCCGGCGCGAGCGAACGAGCGGCGAAGCCGCGAGAGGTCCGCGGGAAGCGGCGAACGCCGGACCCCCCAGCAACAAAGACGCTAGAGATGATCCCGCAGGTCGAACTCATCCGGTACCGGCGTCTCGAAGAACTCCGGATTGACGCAGTCGAAGGCCTCGCTGTAGCCGTCGTATGCGCGCTCCACCGCCGCCCGGCACTGGGGCAGCGGGAGCCCCGTCATCTTCACTCCGCCGAAGCCCTGCCGCGTGCGCTCGGCCTGCTCGAACATCTCCTGGTCGATCTCGCCTCGGAAGACCTTGTTCATGCAGCCCATGTAGCGGCGGCCGGTCTCCTCGTCGTCGTAGAGGTAGAGGAACTGGCAGCCCGCGGCGATGCAGCCGGAGGGGTGAACCACGCGGTCGCAGAAGGAGCAGCACTGGCGGCACTCGTGGAGCTCCTTGGCCGGTGCGGGCAGCGATTGCACTCGGTCATTGTAGAGCGGTTTCCGGGATCCCCGGGCCGTCAGGCGACGACGCGGGCGGCGCCGCGCAGGGCACCCAGCTCGCTGCAACAGGCGCTGTTGGCCGACACCCGGAACTCGTCACCGAGAAGCAGGCGCCGCTCGCCCACCGCGAGCAGCAGCTCGTGGTCCCCGGGGTGGTGTCCCACCACGTCACGAAGCTCGACGAGGAAGCCCTCGGGCACGCCCGGTGACACGTGCAGCGTGAGCCTCCTTACGACCGGCCCGGCCGCCATCTCGGCCGCCGCCACCTCGACCTCCTCGGGGGTGGGCTCGAAGGGCTCCACCTCCTGCGCGACGATCTTCGTCTCCCCCGCCTCCTTGTGGTCCACCCGGCCTCGGATGAGCACCACCCGGTCGACCTCCACCTGTCCCTCGTTCTTCGCGTAGGCGGAGTTGAAGATCAGCACCTCGACCTGGCCCTCCAGGTCGTCGAGCGTCGCGAACATCATCGGGTCGCCCTTCTTCGTGCGGATGCGCTTGCACTCGGAGATCATTCCGCCGACGGTGACCCAGTCGCCGTCCTTGCGCTCACCCACCTCCGCGAGGGAGCAGTCCACCTTGGCCCGCAGGGCGGGCCGGACCTCCTTGAGCGGGTGGCTCGACAGGAACAGCCCGAGCGTCTCCTTCTCCCAGTCGTTGAGCACGGTGCGCTCGTCGGGCAGCGGGGGAACGGGCAGATCCCGGTGCACCGTCATGTCGTCGCCGTCGCCCCCGCCGTCCCCGAAGTCGAAGAACGAGCTCTGGCCCATCTGGGCGTCGTGCTGGGTCTTCTGGCCCGCGGCCTGCGCCTGGGGAAGCACCTCCACCAGGCCGGTACGGGTCCCGGGCAGCGAGTCCGTGGCGCCGCACTTCACGAGCGACTCGATCGCTTTCTTGTTGACGGCGCGGCAGTCCACGCGGCGGCAGAAGTCCCAGATCGTGGTGAACGCGCCCCCCTCCTCGCGGGCGCGGACGATGGCGGCCACCGCCTGATTGCCCACGTTCTTCACCGCGTCGAGCCCGAAGCGGATGTTGCCCTCCACAACCTTGAAGTCGTGCCCTGACATGTTCACGTCCGGGGGCAGTACCTCGATCCCCATGTCCTCGCAGCGCGCGACGAAGAAGGGCACCTTGTCCTTGGTGGACATGACCGAGCTGATGAGCGCCGCCATGTACTCGGCCGGGTAGTTGGCCTTGAGCCAGGCGGTGCGATACGAGATCAGTCCGTAGCACGCGGCGTGGGAGCGGTTGAACGAGTAGTCCGCGGCCGCCTCGTTCACGGCCCATAGCTCCTGGATCACGGCCTCCGCGGTGCCCGTGCCGCGGGCACCTTCGAAGAAGCCGTCGCGCAGGGCGGCCATGCGCTCGCGCTGCTTCTTGCCGATGGCCTTGCGCAGGTCGTCGGCCTGGGGACCGGTGAAGCCGGCGATCGTCTTGGCGATCTGCATCGACTGCTCCTGGTAGAGGATCACCCCGTAGCTCGACTCGGTGATGGGGCGCAGACGCTCGTCGATGTGCTGCACCGCGTCCGGGTTGCGCTTGTTGCGCGCATAGGTGTCGATGTAGCGCATGGCACCCGGGCGGTAGAGCGCGTTGAGCGCAACGAGGTCGTTGAACTCCGTTGGCTTGACCTTGCGCAGGGCCTCGCGCATGCCCTCCGACTCGAACTGGAACACGCCGATGGAGTCCCCGCGCTGGAGCATCTCGTAGGTGGGCGGATCGTCGAGCGGCAGCCCGGTCATGTCGGGCCGCTGCCCGGTGGACTCCTCGACGATGTCCAGAGCGGCCTCGATCACGTCGAGGTTGCGCAGGCCGAGGAAGTCCATCTTCAGCAGCCCGATCTCCTCGATCGGCTTCATCGAGTACTGCGTGACGGTCCGGTAGGACCTCTCTCCCTCGGCGGTCACGGCGCCGCGGTCCTCGGCCAGCTGGAGCGGCACGATGTCCGTGAGCGGACGGTCGGCGATCACCACCGCGGCGGCGTGGATCGAGGAGTTGCGCACGATCCCCTCGAGCCCCTTGGCCGTCTCGATCACCTGTCGCGCCTCGGCCTCGGTGTCGTAGATTCGCCGCAGCTCGGGCTCCTCGGCCAGGTACTCGTCGAAGCTCTTGGAGCGGCCCATCACCGGCTCGGGGATCAGCTTGGCCAGGCGGTCGCCGGTGCCGTAGTCGTAGCCCAGGACGCGGGCTGCGTCGCGGGTGGCGGCCCGCGGGAGCATCCGGCCGAAGGTCACGATCTGGGCCACGGACTCGCGGCCGTACTTGTCGGCCACGTACTGGATCACCCGGTCCCGGCCCTTCACCGAGAAGTCGATGTCGATATCCGGCATCGAGATCCGCTCGGCGTTCAGGAAGCGCTCGAACAGCAGGTCGTACTCCAGCGGGTCAAGGTCGGTGATCCGCAGGCAGTAGGACACGATCGACCCCGCGGCCGATCCGCGGCCCGGTCCCACTGCGATCCCGCTGTCCTTGGCGAACTTCACGAAGTCCCAGACGATCAGGAAGTAGGCGGCGAAGCCCATCTTCTCGATCACCGCGAGCTCCATCTCGAGCCGCTCCATCGCCTCCGCCGGGACCGGGTCCCTGTAGCGGGCCCGCAGCCCCTCGAGCGCGAGCCCACGCAGGTATTCGGTCTCCGGCTCCCCGCCCGGGGTCTCGAAGCGCGGGATCAGCATCTTCCCGAGCTCCATCTCGACCGAGCAGCGCTCGGCGATCTCGAGCGAGGTGGGCACGGCCTCCGGCCAGGCGGCGAAGGCGGCCGTCATCTCGGGCGTGTCCTTAAGGTAGAACTCGTTCGTGTCGAAGCTCAGCTTCGGCTCGGCGAGCGTGCTCTTGGTCTGCACGCAGAGCAGGGCGCTGTGGTTGTCGTAGTCCTCGCGCCCGAGGTAGTGCACGTCGGCCGTGGCCACCAGCGGGCGGCCGAGCTCGCGGGCGATGCGAACGATCCCCTCGTTGGCCTGGTCCTGCTCGGCGATGCCGTTCTTCTGGACCTCGAAGTAGACGTTGTCCTGGCCGAATACCTGGAGCAGCTCATCGGCGTGGGTCCGAGCCGCGGCCGGGGCGCCCTCCACGAGCCTCCGGCAGAAGCGCGACTGGAGGCACCCGGTGAGCGCGATGACTCCCTCCGCGTACCGGCTGAGGAGCTCCATGTCCACGTTGGCCTTGCCCCGCCGGTACCCCTCCAGGTAGCCGGCCGAGCTGAGCTTCACCAGGTTGCGGAAGCCCTGGTCGCTGCGGGCCAGAAGGGTGAGGTGGTTGCGCTCGTAGCGCACCGCCTCGGACCTGATGTCGTCCACGAAGTACGCCTCGAGGCCGGTGATCGGCTTGATTCCGTGCTTGTTGCAGGCCTGGTAGTGCTCCACCGCGCCGTTCATCACGCCGTGGTCGGTGAGGCCGAGCGCCGGCTGGCCGTAGGCCGCGGCGCGCTCGGCCAGCGAGTCGATTCGGCACGCGCCGTCGAGCACGGAGTACTCGGAGTGGACGTGGAGATGGACCGCTGACACGAGGTCCCGAATATACGGTCGGGCTCGGATTGCTGGCCGGGGCCAGTCCGCTACTTGCGAACGCCTCGACCGAGCACCGTAAATACGCCAGATCGCCGGGTAGAGGTCCCCCGCGCCGCCGCCGGGGTATAAGTCCCGCATGCTCACCGACGGCCTGATTCCCCGCTTCGTCCATGGAGTGATCGAGTACGCGGCGGGGGCGCTGTTGATCATCGCGCCGTTCCTGCTCTCGTTCGACTCGGGCGCGGCCACCGCCGCGTCGATCATCGTGGGCGTGCTGGTGCTCACGGTGGCCTCGACCACCGACGGGCCCACCAGCCTGGCCAACCAGATCCCGCTGGCCGCCCACGTGCTGATCGACTACGCGCTGGTGGCCGTGCTGATCGCGCTGCCGTTCGTGGCCGGCTTCTCCGACGAGACCGCCCCCACCGCGTTCTTCATCGTGCTGGGCGTGGCCCACCTGATGGTCACTATCGGTACGCGCTTCCGTCCCGCCCAGGATTGAGTGGGTGCGGGGCTCACCTGATCAGCGATCAGGCTGCGCTCCTCCCCTGGCGCCGCGGTTAATCGTTGTCGGTGGAAGCGCGCGCGGCGAGTATTCCGCCTAGCAGCACCAGCCCAACCGTGGCGGCCGCCCCGATCTTGGCCCGGTTATCCGAGATCTTCTGCTTGGCGACCAGTCGGGCGACCTGCCACACCGCCCAGCCCAGCACCGTGTATCCGCGAGAGTTCATGAGTCTTCCCCTTCCCGGTTCCTGATTCCGTAAGCCATGCGCGACTGAAGGCTCCAGAGCTCGATGAATCCCGGGCTTGACTGCTGTGAGAACAGCCCGCCCGATTCCCCGAATCCGGCCAGGGCCTGGTCGTAGAGCGCGTTGGGAGAGCGCCGCGCCACCGGGCGGGCCGATCCCTTGTAGAGCCGCATGGTGATCGCGCCCGTGACCTGCTCGTTGACCGACTCCATGAAGGCGCTCAGGTCTCCCAGCAGGGGCTCCTGCCAGAGCCCCGCGTAGGCCAGGAACGCCCAGTGGTTGTCCATCTGCGGCTTGAAGTTGTTCTGGTGGATGGTGCACACGAGCCGCTCCAGCTCCCGGTGGGCGGGCAGGATGATCGCCGCCGCCGGGACCTCGTAGAGGTCCCGGACCTTCAGCCCCACGATCCGGTCCTCCACGTGGTCCACGATTCCCACCCCGTGTCGGGCTCCGAGCTCCGCCGCCCGCTTGAGCAGCTCCACCAGACCCACGCGCTCGCCGTCGAGGGCCACCGGCCGCCCGCGCTCGAACTCCACCACCACGTCCTGGGCCTCGTCGGGGGCGTCCTCGGGCGCGGTGACGAGCTGGAACACGTCGTCGCGGGGCGGCTCGGCGAGGTCCTCGATCGCACCGCCCTCGGACGAGCGGCCCCAGAGGTTGTCGTCGATCGAGTACGGCGGGGCCTCGGTGCCGCCCTTCACCGGTATTCCGTGCTCGCGGGCGTAGGCGATCTCCTCCTCACGGCCCATCTGCCAGCCGCGAACGGGCGCGATGATCTTCAGCTCGGGCGCCAGGGCGAGCACGGTGGATTCGATCCGGACCTGGTCGTTGCCCTTGCCCGTGCAGCCGTGGGCGATGGTGTCGCAGCCCGTCTCGCGTGCCTTCTCCACCGCCAGCTTGGCGATCAGCGGTCGGCCGAGCGCGGTGAAGAGCGGGTAGCCGCCGCCGTAGAGGGCGTTCGCCTTTATCGCCGGGAGCACGTAATCCTCGGCGAACTGCTCGCGGGCGTCCACGAGGTGGCAGTCGAGCGCGCCCAGTTGTAGCGCCTTGCCCCTCACCACGTCGAAGTCCTCGCCGGGCTGACCGAGATTCACGGTCAGGGCCACCACCTCGGCCTCGTACTCGTCCTGGATCCACTTGAGCATCACGCTGGTGTCCAGGCCGCCCGAGTAGAGCAGCAAAACCCGGCCCACCTCGCCGGGTGCGGCCTCGTAGGAGGCGATGGGGCGCAGGGTGGGCCGGTCCTCGGTCATGGGGCGGGCACGCTAGCAGCGCCGCTCAGCACCGCTCGGAGGGTTACGAGCCACTCCTCGGGCAGCCCGCGCTCGCGCGCCCCGCGCAGCACCACCTCGGTGTACTCCGGCGTGGCCGGCGGGGCCTTCCAGTCCTTGTCGATCACCTCGTAGGCCATGGCCTCGAGCATCTCGCGGTGCAACGACACCCGCACCCCGACGCGGCGGTAGGCGAACCCCGCGCCCTCCTTGAGATCCAGCTGCTCGAGGGCGTCCGGCGGTGGGTCGTAGGCCGCGCCCCAGACGTGCTTGCCCGGGGCCGGGATCACGTCCACCACCCCGCCGCCCCAGCGGATCGAGCGCCGCGTGAGCGCCAGCCGGTGGTCGGGGAGCAGGGCGGTTCCGGCGAAGCGAGCGCCGTCCGCCACCTCCCCGCTCGCGAGGTTGCTCCCGTAGGCGAACAGCAGCACCGGCCCACCGCCGGATCAGGCGGCCAGCGCCGCGATGCGGCGCACGGCCTCGTCGATCTCCTCATCGGACACCGTGAGCGGCGGGAGCAGGCGCACGGTGTCGGGGCCGGTGGCGTTCAGCACCAGGCGCTGCTCCAGAAGGGCGCGGCGCACCAGGCCGGGAGCGTCGGCCGCAGGGAAGGCGAGCATGAGGCCGATGCCGCGCACGTCGAGGCCCGCGCCCCGGAGGCCCAGCGCGAGCCGCTTGCCCTTGGCCCGCACCGCCGCAAGGAAGTCGTCGTCGGCCACGGTGTCGAGAACCGCCAGCGCGGCCGCCGCCTGCACCGGGCCGCCGCCGAAGGTGGACCCGTGGTCCCCGGGCTGCAGCACCTCGGAATACGCCCGCGAGGCCACGCACGCCCCGATCGGCAGGCCCCCTCCCAGCGCCTTGGCCACCGTCATCACGTCGGGCTCCACCCCCAGCTGCTGCCAGGCCCAGAGCGTGCCCGTGCGGCCCATCCCGCACTGGATCTCGTCCAGGATCAGCAGCGCGTCGTGGCGGTCGCACGCCTCGCGGGCGGCCAGAAGGAGCTCGGGATCGACCGGGTGGATCCCGCTCTCGCCCTGCACGGGCTCGATCAGCACGGCGGCCACGTCGTCGTCCACGGGCAGCGGGCCGCCGCGCGGAGCCACCTCGAAGCCGGGCACGAGCGGAGCGAAGGGCGCCTGCTTGGTCTCCTGCGGGGTGGCCGAAAGGGCCCCCATTGTGCGGCCGTGGAACCCGCCCTCGATCACCACGAAGCGCCCGCCCGGCTTGCGCCTCCGGGCCAGCTTCACCGCGCACTCGATCGCCTCCGCCCCGGAGTTGCCGAAGAAGACCTTGCCCCCCAGCGAGAGCTCGGACAGGCGCGAGGCCAGCCGCATCGCCGGCTCGGTGTAGAAGAGGTTGCCCACGTGGATGAGCCGGCCCGCCTGCTCGCGGATCGCCTCCACCACGCCGGGCGGGCAGTGCCCGAGCTGGGCCACCGATATACCGGCCAGGAAGTCGAGGTACTCGTTGCCCTCGGAGTCCCAGAGCACCGTGCCGCTTCCGCGCACGAACTCCACCGGCGCGCGGGCGTAGGTGCCCATCATCGCCTCGGCCTCCATGGTCTGCAGCGCGTCTAGGGCCACAGCTTGGTACCGCTTCCCTCGTCGGTGAACAGCTCCAGCAGCAGCGAGTGCGGCTGGCGGCCGTCGAGGATGTGGGCGTTGCCCACGCCCGACTCCAGCGCGTGCAGGCACGCCTCGAGCTTGGGGCGCATGCCGCCGCTCACCTCGGGCAGGCGCCGCCGCACCTCGTCCGCCTTCGCCTCCGAGATGCGGGTGGCGGGATCGGCGGGATCGGCGCGCCAGCCCTCAACGTCGGTGAGGAAGATCACCTTGAAGGCATGCAGAGCGCCGGCCACGGCGGCCGCGGCGGCGTCGGCGTTCACGTTGTAGGAGCGCCCCTCGCGGTCGGCCCCCACCGAGGCCACCACGGGGATGTAGTCCTCGGCGATGTGGTTCAGCACGTCGGCGTCCACGTGCTCGATCTCCCCCACCATGCCCACATCGGTGGCGCCGGCCAAGCGCTTGCGCACTGTGAAGAGCCGGCCGTCGTCGCCGCACAGGCCCACCGCCGGCTGCCCGTGGCGGTTGATGAGCAGCACGATGTCCTTGTTCTGCTTGCCCACCAGCACCATCTTGGCCACCTCCACGGTGGCCTCGTCGGACACGCGCAGCCCGTCCACGAAGCGCACCTCCATGCCGAGTCGCTCCATGTAGCGGGTGATGTCGGGGCCGCCTCCGTGCACCACCACCGGGTTCATGCCCACGTACTTCAGGAGCACCACGTCGCGCGCGAAGTCCTCGGTGAGCACCGGGTCGGTCATGGCCGCGCCGCCGTACTTGATCACCACGGTCTCGCCGTGGAACTCCCTGATGTAGGGGAGCGCCTCGAGGAGTGTGGCTACGTCCCTCATGAGGTGTAGCTCGAGTTGAAGCGCACGTAGCCCTCCGACAGGTCGCTGAAGAACACCTCGGTCTCGCCGCCCTCGCCGGGCACGGTGAGCTCGAACTCCACCTCGGGGGCGGCGAAGGCCTTCGCCACGCCCCTCCACTCCTCGTCGGCGAGCTGCACGGCGTCCCCCGCGGACACCACGAGCCGGCCCTCGATCTCGAGGTCCACCGGGAAGCCCTCCCCGGGTGGCCAGGCCTGGCCCGCCGCCTGGAGTACGCGGCCGAAGTTCGGGTCGGCTCCGTTCAGTGCGGTCTTCACGAGGGGGGAGTTCGCCACGGAGCGGGCCACGGCCTCCACGGCGTCGGCGCGCCCGCGCACGATCACCCGCCCGATCCGCTGCGTGCCCTCGCCGTCGGCCACGATCTCTAGCGCGAGCTGGCGCATCAGCGCGTCCAGTGCCTCGCCGATGGCGATCTCGTCCGCGGTCTCGGGTTCCACGGCCACGCCGCTGGCGCCCCCGGCCTGAACCACCACGGTGTCGCTCGTGGAGAGCTGGCCGTCCACGGTGATGCGGTCGAAGGAGCGCTTCACGCACACCCCGGTGAGCAGGTCCACGGTCTCGGGCGCGAGGCGCGCGTCCGTCTGCACGAAGCAGAACATCGTGGCGTGGCGGGGGGAGATCATGCCCGCGCCCTTGGCCTGGCCCGAGAGCCTCACCGTGCCGCCGGGGAGCGCCACCTCCAGGCAGGCCCGCTTGGGCGCCTGATCGCTGGTCATGATCGCCTCGGAGAAGGTGGCCGCGTCCTCGCCGAGCCGGGCGGCGGCGGCACGGACGCCGGCCAGCACGGGCTCCCGCGGAAGCTGGGTGCCGATCACCCCGGTGGAGGCCACGGCCACGCGGTCGGCCTCCACGCCCAGCGCCTCGGCGGCGGTGGCCTGCATGGCCACGGCCGTCTCGAGGCCGCGGCGGCCGTCGCCCACGTTCGAGTGCGCGGCGTTGGCCACCACGGCGCGGAGGCTGTCCGTGCGCGCCTGGCGCGACACCACGATCGGCGCCCCCACCCTGGCGTTGCTGGTGAAGCGGGCGGCCGACACCGTCTCCGGCGCGTCGCTCACCAGAACGCCAACGTCCAGTCCCTTGGGCTTGAGCCCCGCGGCCACGCCGGCGGCGCGGAAGCCGCGGGCCAGGGCGGTGGGCTCGAGCTCGGTCACGTGGCCGGGGCGCTCCACCCAGCGGGAGCGGAAGAAGCCGCTCACCGGAGGCCCTCTTCCTCGGGCAGCCCCAGCATCAGGTTCAGGTCCTGCAGCGCCTGACCCGCCGCGCCCTTCCAGAGGTTGTCGATAGCCGCGAAGGCGATCGTGCGGTCGCCCACCACGGTCACGTACACCCGGCAGCGGTTGCTGCCCTGCACGTGCCGCGTGTGCGGCGGCGCGTCCACCACCTCCACGAACGGCTCGCCCGCGTAGTGCCTGCGGTAGAGCTCCCGGGCCTCGTCCGCGCCGAGCCCGGGCACGGTGAGGTAGCAGCTGGCCAGAATGCCCTGGTCGAGCGGCATCAGGTGGGTCACGAAGCTGAAGCGCCCCGGTCCCAGCTCCTGCTCGATCTCCGCGCTGTGGCGGTGGCCCTCGACCTTGTAGGCGTTCACGTTCTCCGCCGCGGAGCTGTAGTGGGTCTCCTCGGTGGCCTCCCGGCCCGCGCCGGAGACCCCGGCCTTGATGTCGAACACGGCGTCCTCGATCCGCCCCCGCAGGGGCAGGGTGGCCAGCAGCGCGGCGGTGGAGTTGCAGCCGGGGCCGGCCACCAGGGAGGCGCCGCGGATCTCGTCACGATGCGCCTCGGGCAGTCCGTAGACCGCCTCGTCCAGGAGCTCGGGCGCCTCGTGGGGCTGGTACCAGTGCTCGTACCTCTCCCGGTCGAGGCGGAAGTCCGCAGACAGGTCCACGACCTTGAGGCCGCGCTCTCGCAGCGCCCTGACCGCCGGCGCCGCCGCCTTGTGCGGGTAGGCCACGAGCGCGGCCTGCGCGCGATCGGCCACCGCGTCCGCGTCGAACACCTCGAGCACCCGGTCCACGCCATAGCGCGGGTAGATTTCGTCGTGGCGCCGGCCCGCCTCGGCGCGGGCCGTGGCCGCCGTGAGCTCCAGAGACGGATGCCGGTCCACGAGCCCCGCGCAGAGTGCGCCGCCGAACCCGGTGGCCCCTAGGACGGCCACTGGAATGCGTCCGGGGTCAGGCACGCAGCGCCCCTCCCAGCTCGGCCAGCTCCTTCTCGATGCGGGCCCGCGGCTCGGCCACGTCCTCGTCGGTCAGGGTGCGGTCGGGGGCGCGGAACTCGAGACGGAGTGCCAGCGATTTCCGTCCCTCGCCCACCTGCTCCCCGCGGTAGAGGTCGAACACGCCGACGCCGGCCAGCAGCTCGCCCGCGCCGGCGCGCACGGCGCGCTCCACGTCGGCCGCGGGCACGTCCTGGGGCACCACCACGGCGATGTCCTGGCGTACGGACGGGAAGCTGGTCACGTCGCGGTAGGTGTCCGGCCGCTCGCCCGCCAGCTCGGTGAGCAGGTCGAGGTCCAGCTCGAAGGCGGCCACCGTGCCCTCCAGCTCCCAGCCGCGGGACACGAGCGGGTGGAGCTCGCCCACCCAGCCGAGGTCGCGCCCGTCGTCGGAGAGGATCGCCGCGGCTCGCCCGGGATGGAGGAAGGGGCGCTCGGCCGGCTCCGCCCGCCAGTCCACCCCGGCCGACTCCATGAGCGCGTCCACCAGCGCGCGGGCCGAGTGGTAGTCGGGTGGGATCTCGGGGGTGCGCCACCCGCCGGGCTGGGCCACGGTGACGAGGCCGGCCAGGTGGTGGCTCTCGGTGGCCGGGGTGGCTCCTCCCGGGGAGCCCTCCGGGACCTCGTCCAGGGAGCCGGAAGCCTCGAAGGCGCGGGCGGACTCGAACAGCCTCACCCGGTCGCGCCCGTGTGCCGCGTTGTGAGCGGCCGCGTCCAGGAGCCCGGTGAGAAGCAGCGGGCGCATCACGCTCTGCTCCTCGCTCAGCGGGTTGGTGAGCCGCAGGAGGGGCGCGTTCTCCAGCCGCAGGCGCGCCAGCGCCGCCGGGGCCACGAAGGAATAGGACACGGTCTCGTAGAGGCCCCGGTCGCGGAGCACGTCCTCGAGGCGGCGGCGCAGCCGCTGGCCCGGAGTGAGGCGGCCCACGGCGGCCCGGCGCGACGGCAGGGTGGTGGGCAGCTTGTCGAGCCCGTAGATGCGCGCGACCTCCTCGATCAGGTCCACCTCGCGCGTCACGTCGGCGGCGCGCCAGGGCGGCACGCTCCAGCCGCTACCCGGCAACAGCGTGAAGCCGAGCCGCGTGAGGATCTGCTCCACCGTGGTGGGGTCGATCTGCTCGCCGAGCAGCCGCTCCATGCGGTCGTGACGTAGCTGTAGCACCCGGTTTCCGGTGGTCACCGGGGACTCGTCGATCGTCCCGGGCACGAGCCTCGCCCCGGTCAGCTCGACCATGAGCCTGCTGGCCAGACGCTGGGCCGCTATCGCCAGCTCCGGGTGGAGCTGCTTCTCGAAGCGAGCGGAGGCCTCGCTGCGCAGGCCCAGCGCCTTGGAGGTCCGCATGATGTTGGGGCCCACCCACGTCGCCGCCTCCATCAGAACACGCGTGGTGTCGTCCGAGATCTCGGAGATCTGGCCGCCCATCACCCCGGCGATCCCGCTCGGGCCCTCGGCGTCGCACACCAGCGCCATGTCGGAGGTGAAGGTGCGCTCCACGTCGTCGAGCGTGGTCATGCGCTCGCCCTCGGCGGCGCGGCGCACCACAATGCGAGCACCGCGGACTCGGTCGAGGTCGAAGGCGTGGAGGGGCTGGCCGGTGGTGAGCATCACGTAGTTGGTGATGTCCACCACGTTCGAGATCGGGCGCTGGCCCGCGGCCAGCAGCCGCTGCTTCAGCCACAGGGGCGAGGGGCCGATCCTCACGCCCTCGAACACGCGGGCCACGAAGCGCAGGCAAATCTCCGGGTCGATCTCCACCGAGGCGTGGTCGGTCACGTCGTCCGCGCCGGCGGGCTCGGCGTCCTGTGTCGTGGGATCGTCGGCCAGCGGAGCTCCGGTCACGGCGTGCAGGTCGCGGGCCACCCCGTACACGCCCATCACGTCTGGGCGGTTGGGCGTGACCTCGAGCTCGAGCACGTCGTCGGATACGGGCAGGTGCTCGGCGAGCGGAGATCCGGCCTCGAGCGAGTCGTCAAGCACCATGATCCCGGCGTGGTCGGTGCCGATCCCCACCTCGTCCTCGGCCAGGATCATTCCGCTGGAGCGGACGCCTCGGAGCTTGGCCTCGCCCAGCCTGGTGCCGTCGGGCATCACTGCTCCGGGCAGCGCCACCGCCACCGTCTGCCCCTCGGCCACGTTGGGCGCGCCGCACACGATGGTGCGCGGGTCGCCCGAGCCGTCGTGCACGAGGCAGACGCTCAGACGGTCGGCATTCGGGTGCGGGCCGGCCTCCAGCACCTTCCCGATCACGAAGCCGCCGGCGTCACCCACGCCGGCATGGTCGAGGCGCTCCAGCTTCACGCCCGCCATGGTCAGGGCGTCGGCCATCTCCTGCGCGCTCGTGCCGGGATCGCAGTAGGAGCGCAGCCAGGCGGCGGGGACCCTCATGTCCCCGCTCCGAACTGCTCCAGAAGCCGGGCGTCGTTCTCGAACAGCATGCGGAGGTCCGGCACCTGGTGCACGAGCATCGCGATCCGCTCGATGCCCATCCCGAACGCGAATCCCTGGACCCGCTCCGGGTCGTAGCCGCTCCCGGCCACGTAGCCGAGCACGTTCGGGTCCACCATCCCGGAGCCGAGGATCTCGATCCAGCCCTCGCCGCGACAGGTGGGGCAGCGCCCCTCCTTCACCACGCCGGTGCCGCCACAGCGGAAGCAGGACACGTCCACCTCCACGCTGGGCTCGGTGAAGGGGAAGTAGCCCGGGCGCAGCCGCACCTCGGTGGCCTCCCCGAACATCTGCCGCGCGAACGCGAGCAGCACGCCCTGGAGGTCGGCCAGCGTGATGTCCTCGTCGATGGCGAGGCCCTCGAGCTGGTGGAACATCGGGACGTGCGTGGCGTCGGGGGTGTCCGGCCGGTACACGCGGCCCGGGACCACCACGTAGATCGGCGGGCCCGACTCCTCCATCGCCCGGATCTGCATCGGCGACGTGTGGGTGCGGAGCAGCACGCTCTCGGCCAGGTAGAAGGTGTCCTGGGGCAGCCGCGCCGGGTGCTCCGGCGGGTGGTTCAGAGCGGTGAAGTTGTAGTAGTCGTACTCGATCTCCGGCCCCTCGAGGACGTTGAAGCCGAGCCCCACGAACACGTCCTCCATCCGGCGCCGGATCTGCGAGATGAGGTGGAGGTGCCCGGCCGGAAGCGGAGGATCGCCGGGCAGGGTCACGTCGATGCGGTCCTCGGCCAGCCGGCGATCCAGGTCCGCGGTCTCGAGCGCGCGGGTGCGGTCCTCGATCAGTCCCTCGAGGGCCTGGCGCACCCGGTTGGCCTGTTGCCCGGTGGGACCGCGCTCCTCCGGCGGCAGGTCGCGGATCGAGCGCAGCACCTGCGTGAGGGGGGACTTGCGCCCCAGGTAGCGCACCCGCAGCTCCTCGAGGGCGGCGCCATCCCCGGCCCCGTCCACGGCGGCCTCCGCCTCGCTCCGCAGCTGGTCCAGATCGGGGCGGGCGGGGGCGTCAGGCATGGCGCGCCATCCTATTGCCGAGCTCATAGAGGGCCACCGTGGCCGCCATGGCCACGTTCAGCGACTCGGGACCGTCCTCGCGCAGGGGAATGCGCACCTTCTCGGCGGCCCGGCTCAGGATCTCGTCGGGCAGCCCCTCGCGCTCGGCGCCCAGGCAGAGAACGAGCGGCCTCGGCAGCCCGGCGAGGCGGCCGGCCACCTCCGCCAGGGGGGCGCCCGCGCGCGCGTCGAGGGCGATGGCCACGCCGGGCAGGCTCGACGGGTCGGCGCGCCCGGGCGGCCGGGCGAACACCGAACCCATGCTGGCGCGCACGGCCTTGGGTGAGAACGGATCCGCGCAGCCCGGCCCGAGCAGCACCGGCCCGTCGCAGAGCGCGTGTGCCGAGCGCAGCACCGCCCCGACGTTGCCGGGGTCGTCCACGGCGTGCAGGTAGGCCATGACCTGCCCCGAGGGTTCCGACCAGCGCTGTGCATACACGCCGATCACCCGCGAGCCCGATCCGAGCGTGCTCACCTCGTCCAGCAGTCGCGGCTCCACGTCGATTCCGGAGCGCAGCAGCGCCTCGGCGGGCCATCCCGCCCGTTCGGCGGCGGCCACCAGGTCCTCGCCCTCGGCGTAGAACAGGCCGAGCTTGTCCCGCCACCGCCGCTGGTGGAGCTTGCGGATCGTCTTCAGCTGTTCGTTGTGGGGTGAGGAAATCAAATCGGTGCGCAGCCGGCCACGCCGGCTGCTTCCGCAGGGTGGGGTCGGTCTCCGAACAAAAAGAGGCGCCTCGCTGGGCGCCCCGGGACTGACTCTGCGTTCCGCTCTCGCGTCAGGCAGCAGCAGCCTCCCGGGCCATGTCGGCAAACCGTCGGAAGGTCTCGGGATCGCGCACGGCCATGTCGGCCAGCACCTTGCGGTCCAACTCCACGCCGGCCAGCGTCAGGCCGTGGATGAACTGCGAGTAGCTCATGCCCTCCCGGCGCGCCGCGGCGTTGATGCGGGTGATCCAGAGCCGCCGGAAGTCGCGCTTGCGGGTGCGGCGGTGAGCGTAAGCGTAGGAGTCGGCCTTGAGCAGCGCCTCCTTCGCGCGCTTGTAGCTCGACTTGGCCTGGCCCCGGTACCCCTTGGTCCGGTCCAGGGTGGCGCGGCGCTTCTTGCGCGCGTGGGTTGAGCGCTTGACGCGGCTCACTTGTGCAGCATCTCCCGGACGCGATGCTCGTCGGCCTTGGCCACCACGACGGGCCGGCCGAGATGGCGCTTGCGCTTGGGGCGCTTCTTGCCCTGGTTGTGGCTCGTGAAGGCGTGCCGCGAGCGGAGCTTGCCCGTCGCGGTCTTCTTGAAGCGCTTCTTGGCGCCGGAATGGGTCTTCATCTTGGGCATTGCGAACGCCCTATTGAAGCAGACGCCGCCGCGTGTCCCGGGTTGTGGCTACGCGGAGGCGGCTTCGGCGCCCGGCGTCTCGGGCGTCTCCGGCGCGGCCGGCGTCTCGGGCGCGACCGCCACCTCCGGCGTGCTCGCTGCCTCCGGCGCCTCCGGCGTGTCGGGCGCGTCAGGCGCGTCAGGCGCGTCCGCCGTCTTCTTGACGGGCGAGAGCAGCATCGTCATGTTGCGCCCGTCCTGCTGGGGTGACTGCTCGACGCTGCCGAGGTCGGCCACGTCGTCGGCCAGCCGCATCAGGAGTGCCTCGCCGCGCTCCGGGTGTGTCTGCTCCCGGCCGCGGAACATGATCGTGACCTTCACCCGGTCGTCGCCCTTCAGGAACCGGACCACGTGATTCTTCTTGGTCTCGTAGTCGTTCGTGGCGATCTTCGGCCGCAGCTTGATCTCGCGCACGTTCACCTGCTTCTGGTGGCGTCGCGCGGCCTTGGCCTTCTGCTCCTGCTCGTACTTGTACTTTGAGTAGTCGAGCACCCGGCAGACGGGCGGGCGGGCCTCGGCGGCGACCTCCACCAGATCGAGGTCTCGCTCCTGGGCGTACTTCAGCGCCTGGGCGGTGTCCACCACTCCGATCTGGTTGCCGTCAGCGCCGATCAGCCGCACCTGCGGCACGCGAATCCGCTCGTTGATGCGAGTTTCGTCGCGGTCCGGTGGGCGCCGATCGAACTTCCGCGGAATCGGCACTAGTTACGGCAGGGGCTGGACGTCAAATGGCAGAGGTACTTCGGGTGGGATTTGGGCACTGAGCGCGTCAGCGGTTTCCTGTGCGCGAGAACTGAATGCCCATCATTCGCGGCGAGTATAGCGTCGGAATCACGATCGCCGCTCGATTTCCTTGAGCCCGCGAACGGCGAAGTCGGAAACGGTGAGGGAGCCGAGGTCCCCCTCGCGGTGACGCCGGACGGCCACCTGGCGGTCGTCCTCCTCGCTGTCGCCGACCACCAGCATGTAGGGAATCTTGAGGAGTTCCGCGGCCCGGATCTTCTTGCCCACGGACTCGGAGCGGTCGTCTACGCGCACCCGGAAGCCCTGCTCGCGCAGCTCGGCCTCCACGCTGTTGGCGTAGGGCACGTGCCGGTCGGCGATCGGAAGCACGATCACCTGGAGCGGGGCCAGCCACAGCGGCAGCTCGCCGGCGTAGTGCTCGATCAGGATGCCGATGAAGCGCTCGAACGAGCCCAGCAGCGCGCGGTGGATCATCACCGGCTGGTGCTCGGCGTTGTCGGCACCGGTGTAGGTGAGGCCGAAGCGCTCGGGCATCTGGTAGTCGAGCTGCACGGTTCCGAGCTGCCAGGAGCGCCCGATCGAGTCCGTCATGTGCAGGTCGATCTTGGGCCCGTAGAAGGTCCCCTCCCCCGCATCCACCCTGTACTCGATGTCCCGTGCCTCCATCGCTCCGGCCAGAGCGTCCTCGGCCCGGTCCCACATCTTTTCGCTGCCGATGCGCTTGTCGGGTCGCGTGGACAGCCGCAGGTCCGGCTCGAACCCGAAGAGGTCGTAGATGTGGAACCCGAACTCGAGGCAGCGGATCACCTCGTCCTCCACCTGCTCCTCCATGCAGAAGACGTGGCCGTCGTCCTGGGTGATCGAGCGCACGCGGAGCAGGCCGTGCAGCGTGCCGCTCGGCTCGTGGCGATGGACCAGGCCCTGCTCTGCGTAGCGGATGGGCAGGTCCCGGTACGAGCGCCGCTCGGCGGCGTAGATCTGGATGTGAGCCGGGCAGTTCATGGGCTTCAGTCCCATGGGCCGGTCCTCGACCTCGGTGAAGTACATGTGGTCCCGGAACTTGTCCCAGTGGCCCGACTGCTTCCACAGGTCCACGTCGTAGAGGATCGGCGTGCGGACCTCGGTGTAGCCGCGGCTGACGTTTTCCTCCCGCCACAACCCGGTGAGCGCGTTCCAGACGTGCGTGCCGTTCGGTAGCCAGAAGGGGGCGCCCGGGGACACCTCGGAGAGCATGAACAGGCCGAGCTCGCGGCCCAGACGCCGGTGGTCGCGCGCCCTCGCCTCCTCGAGGCGGCGCAGGTGGTCCTCGAGGTCGGCCTTCGACAGGAACGCCGTGCCGTAGACGCGGGTGAGCATCTGGCGATCGGAGTCCCCGCGCCAGTACGCGCCCGCCACCGAGGTGAGCTTGAAGGCCTCGATGCGCTTCGTGCTGGGCGAGTGCGGACCGCGGCAGAGGTCGGTGAAAGGGCCGTTCCGGTAGAGCGAGACCGTGTCCACGTGGTGGTCGCGCACGAGGTCCTCGATCAGCTCCACCTTGTAATCCTGTCCCTCGGCCCGGAAGCGCTCGATGGCCTCGGCCGCCGGCAGCTCGGAGCGCTCGAAGGCCTCGTCGGCCTTCACGTGCTCGCGCATGCGCTCCTCGATCGGCTCAAGGTCGTGCTCGGAGAGCGAGACACCGTCGGGGAACTCGAAGTCGTAGTAGAAGCCACCCGCCACCGGGGGGCCGATCGACACCCTGACGCCGGGGTAGAGCTCGGTGACCGCGGTGGCCAGGACGTGGGCGGCGTCGTGGCGGATGAGCCACAGCGGGCCCTGGTCCGCCTCGGGGCTCTTCGCCGTCACGATCTCGATGCGTGCGCCGTCGGGAAGCGGAGCGCTCAGGTCGCGGAGCTCCGGCTCGGACCCGTTGGCGCTGACGCGGATGCCGAGGGCGGCCCGCGCCAGGCCGGGACCGATGGCGCCGGCGGCGTCGGCGCCGTTGGCGCCATCGGAGAGCTCGAGCTCGTTGCCGTCTGGAAGCAGGACCTTCACGGGGCCACCACGGTAGCCGGTGATACGGGCGTCAGGCCAGCTCCGCGAGCGCTCGCAGCTCCCGTTCGGCGGCCGCCGTGACGAGGAAGCGCTCGCGCACCCGCTCGCGGCCCGCGCGGCCCATCTCCACGGCCAGGCCGGGGTCGCGGATCAGCTCCACGATCCGGCGCGCGGTGTCCTCCGCGTCGTGGGTGAGGAACCCATCCACCCCGTCGCGGACGGTGAGGTGCAGCCCCCCGTCCTCGCCGCCCACCACCGGGGTCCGCTTCCACAGCGCCTCGCAGGGGCCGAGGTGGAGGCCCTCGCCTGTCGAGAGCTCGAGCACCACGCGGGCCAGGTGCTGGAGGGCGCCCAGCTCCAGGCTTCCGAGCGGCTCGTACGAGGTGAGGAGCAGCAGATCCTCCGTGCCCGCCGAGTAATCCGACACCTCCTTCGCCGCTCGCCAGGTCTCCGTGGCCGCCGCATCGAACTGAGCGGCCAGCACGAGCTGGAGACCGGGTGCCTCCTCGCGCGCGAGGCGGAAGCACTCGATCGTGGTGTGCGGGTCGTCCCAGCGGTCGAGCTCCAGGGCCTGGAGGACGAACGGTCGGTCGAGGTCCACGCCCAGGCTGCGCACCACCCGTCCCGGCAGGCGCGGCTCCAGCTCCAGGTTGCGCGGGTCGAGCGGGTCGATCCCCGGTGCCACCGCTCGGACGCGGTCGCCGACGAGCCGCTCGGGGAGAAACGACAGGTCGGGCGCCAGCACCCCGGAGCACGCATCCACAAGCACCACGGCTCGCTCCAGCGCCTCCTCCTCCGCGCGCGAGGCGTCCACGTGACAGCTCCACACCGCCTGGGCGCCCAGTGCCGGTGCCAGGCCCAGTGCGCCCGGATCGTGCAGCACCACCAGGTCGTGCCCGCCCTCGAGCCCCCGGGCGATCCGCGCGCAGGCGTCCAGGTAGCGTGCCCAGTCGGCGTCCGCGATCGCGCTCTCCGCGCCACGCAGGCCGCTGTGGAGCGCGCCCGCCACGCGGCGCAGCTCGGGATCCCCGAACAGCACGTTCCACTCCACCCCCACGCCCGCGCCGGCCTCGAGAGCCAGGCGGCCGCCGAGCGTCTCGGCGAGGCGCCCCTGGGCACCGGCCACCGTCAGATGAAGCACCCTCGCCCCGTCCAGCGGGCGGGCCGCATCGAGCAGCGCCTCCACCGCGGGAGCGCCGGCATGGGGCGCGTACAGGCCGGGATCGCTGGTGGCCACGGCCATCGGCTGAAGATCGGCCGGCATCGGCGGCAGCGTACTTCGGCGCCTCGGTGTGGCCCGGTTTCGGCGATCGTCGACGCGCGTGGCGCGCAGGCGCCGGCTCCTCACGTTATGTGACCCCGGTCACACTACGAACGCTCGTTCGTACCTACGGTGGTCCGCTGTAAGTCACCGGCGCTCGCTTCCGAATGCGGCCGCGCCGGTCCCTGCCGCGCCCCCTCTGGGCGTGGGCCGCCTACAGCGGGCGGCGTCCCGACACGCGGAGGTGATGCGCGTGCGCAAGCTGCTGTTTCCCATGTTGATTTCCATGTCCGTCCTTGCCCCGGCCGCCTACGCGGCGTCGGGCCCAAGCGCACGGAGCTTCGAGAGCACCGCGGCCCCGGAGGCGAATCACCCGGCCGGCAAGGACAGGCGCCCGCACGACATCCGCGCCGAGGCGCGGGCGGCGCAGCGCGACGCCACCCGTCGTGCCAGGGCCAAGGTGGCGCTCAAGGTCAAGCCGGTGCCCTCCTACCTCCAGGCGATCGCCGAGTGCGAGTCGCACGGCGACCCCCACGCCATCGGTGGCGGCGGGGCGTTCCGCGGGAAGTACCAGTTCTCCTACGGGACCTGGGCCGGAGTGGGCGGCACGGGAGACCCGGCCGCGGCACCGGAGGCCGAGCAGGACATGCGCGCCGCGATGCTCTACGACCGCAGCGGCCCGGGCCAGTGGCCGGTATGCGGCCAATAGCTGGTCGCCGCTAGTCGCGGCTGACGGCGCTGCCGGGCACGATGTCGTCCCGGCCGTCCGGCCAGCGCACCCATGCCTTGTGTCCACCGTCGTAGTCCGGGGCCCAGAGCACCAGGGTGGCCTCGTCCTCGCCGACGTGGCAGGTGTCGGTGGACTCCTCGTCAAGGCCGCGCCACACGCGGACGAAGGCGTTCTCGTCCCATTCGCCGCCGATCGTGGTCGGCTCGGTGTGACCGGGATGCACCGTGGTGCCCGGCGGGAGCTTCATCAGCACGTCCATGATCGAGTGCTTCAGGTCGGCGAACGAGGTGGAGCCCGGGGCACGGACCCCGCCCACGGATCCCTTGAACAGGGTGTCGCCGGTGAACACATCGCTGTCGCCCACCATCAGGGACAGCATGCCGTCGGTGTGGCCTGGGGTGTGAATCGGCTCGATGCGCAACCCGCCGGCCTCCACCACCTCGCCCGGATCGATCGTCCGGTCCACGTCGAGGAGCCTCGCGGCTTCGAGCGGGTGGGCCAGGATCTCCACGCCGTGGCGCTCCTTCCAGATGTGGTTCTCGGCCACGTGATCGGCGTGGTGGTGAGTCAGCACCAGCAGCTTGACGTCGAGTCCGTGCTGCTCGGCCGCCTCCAGCAAGGGCTCGGACGGCCCACCGGAGTCGATCACGATCCCCGTCCCGCCCTCCTCGTCGCCCACGAGGTAGGTGTTGGACAGCCAGTCGGGGTGCATGGATCGCTCGATGATCATCAGGAGGCGGAGCCTAGTATCCGCCGCCATGGATGACCTTCGCGGCCAGTTCCCCGTCTTCGAGCGCCTGTCGTACCTGAACGCGGGCACCAACGGCCCGGTGCCGCGGCGGGCACTCGAGGCGGCCCGCGCCTCGCTCGAACGCCAGACCACCGATGGGCGGTCGGGCGCCGAGTTCTTCGAGGGCCTGCTCGCGCGGATCGACGCCCTGCGCGGCCGCGCGGCCGGCCTCATGAGCGCCGACCCGTCGGAGGTGGCACTCACCGCCTCCACCACCGACGGGGTGAACGCCGTGCTGAGCTCGCTCGACCTGGGTCGCGGCGACGAGGTGCTCACCTCCGACGAGGAGCATCCGGGCGTCTGGGGCCCGCTCCTCGCCGCGCGCGAGCGCCGCGGGATCGCGGTCCGCGTCGTGCCGTTCGCGGAGCTGCCGGGCGAGGTCCGCCCTGCCACGAAGCTGGTGGCCTGCTCGCATGTCTCGTGGATCTCCGGCCGAGTGACGGACGCGCCGGCCCTGGCGAGCGCCGGCGCGCCCGTGCTGCTCGACGGTGCCCAGGCCCTGGGCGCGGTGCCGGTGGACGTGGCCACGCTCGGCGCGGACTTCTACGCGGCATCGGGTCAGAAGTGGCTGTGTGGGCCGAACGGCACCGGCTACCTGTTCGTGACCAGGGATCGCATCGGCACGATGCCGCCGCCCTGGCCGGGATACAGCACGCTCGAGGACACCCTGACGCCCTTCGAGACCACCTTTCGCGAGGACGCCCGGCGCTTCGACATGGGCTTCCCCGGCGAGCACCAGCTCGAATGGACCATCGCCGCGATCGACGTGCTCGTGGACGCGGGGCTCGAGCGGCTGCTGTCCACGGCCCGGGAACGCGCGGCCTGGCTGGCCGCACGTCTGGCCGGCGACGGGCGCACCGTGGGACCGCGGGGCGACTCCACGCTGGTGGCCTTCGAGGACCCCGACCCGCCGGGGACGGTGGCCGCCCTGCTCGGCCGCGGCTTCGTGCTCCGGAACCTGCCGGGCACGCCCTACGTGCGGGCCTCGGTGGGCGCCTGGAACAGCGAGGAAGAGCTCGAACGGCTCGCGGAGGCCCTCTCCGGCTAGCTCCCGCTGAGTCCGGCTATTTATTAACCATCACGACGATGCCGAACACCACCGCCGCGGCCACCGCCGCGACGGCCACAGCCCCCAGAACGCCGTAGGCCAGGGCCTCGACCGTGCGCCCGCTCCTGCCGTAGTCCAGGGCGCGGCCCACTCCCAGGATCGCCAGCCCGTAGGCGGTGGTGGTGCCGAGGCCCGCCACCGCGGCCGTCCACACCACCTCGAGCAGGTCGTGGGTGTCGACGATCGCTCCGATCATGCCTCGGCCGCCGCGGGGGTCACCGAGCTCTGCTGAGCCCGCCGCACGAACAGAAGCGCTCCGCCGGAGAGGATCGCCGCGGATACCACGATCGGCCCCACGGCCCCGGTCCCGAACGCACGTGTGATCACGTAGGTCAATGCGCCGATCGCCGCCGCCGCCGGAAGCGTGACCACCCAGGCGGCCACGATGTTCCCGGCCACGCCCCAGCGCACCGCGGACAGCCGCTTGGCCGCACCCGAGCCGATCACCGCGCCGGAGATGGTCTGGGTGGTGGAGAGGGGGAAGCCCACGTGGCTCGAGGCGAGGATCACCGCCGCGCCCGAGCCCTGGGCGGCGAAGCCCTGAGCCGAGTCCATCTTGTGGATGCGGCTGCCCATCGTCTTGATGATGCGCCAACCCCCGATATAGGTCCCGAGGGAAATCGCGGTGGCCGAGCTGGCCACCACCCAGTCCGGCACGTGAAAGTCGTTGCTGGCGATGGTGCCGTTGGCCACCAGCGCGAGGGTGATCACGCCCATCGTCTTCTGGGCGTCGTTCGTGCCGTGGGCCAGGGCCAGCAGTCCGCCGGAGATCACCTGTCCCCCGCGAAAACCGCGGGTGACGCGTGCCGGCCTGAGCCCGCCCACGGTCCGGTAGAGCACCAGGATCGCCGCCCCGCCCACCACGAACGCGAGCGTCGGCGCGATCAGCGCGGGGATCATCACCTTGCCGAGGATGCCGTCGAAGAACACGGCGTCCGGACCATCGGCCACGAGCACGGCGCCCACGATCCCGCCGATGAGCGCATGGGATGAGCTGGAGGGCAGCCCGAAGTACCAGGTGATCAGATTCCAGGCAATCGCCCCCACCAGTCCGGCGAACACGGCCAGGAGCGTGATGTCCGCCGGATTCACCACGTCCTTGGCCACGGTGGCGGCCACCTGGAGCGAGATGAACGCGCCCACGAAGTTGAGCACCGACGCGTACCCCACCGCGAGCCGTGGGGACATCGCGCGCGTGGAGATGGAGGTGGCCACCACGTTGGCGGTGTCGTGGAAGCCGTTGGTGAAGTCGAAGGCCAGTGCGGTGGCCACGACGATCACGACGACGATCTCGCTGTGCAATTCCCCCCTCGCCTACTTCTCCGAACGCCCGGTCAGGAGTTCTTGATGACGATGCCCTCGAGGATGTTGGCCACGCTCTCGGCGGCGTCGATGGCCTCCTCCAGGCGCTCGAAGATGTCCTTCCAGCGGATCACCACCATCGGATCGATTCCGTTGTCGAACAGCGACGCGATCGCCTCGCGGACGATGCGGTCGCCGTCGTTCTCCAGCCGGTTCAGCTCCACCGTGTAGTGGGAGATGTCCTTGAACCCGCGCAGCCGGGGCATCGCCTCGGCGATCTTCCTGCCGCACTGGGCCAGGACGGAGGCGAGCTCCTGGGCCTGAGCCATCGGCGCCTCGATCTTGTAGAGCCCGAGGTAGTCGGCCACCTCCTCCGTGAAGTCCACCACGTCGTCGAGGGCCGAGGCGAGGGCGTAGATATCCTCGCGGTCGATCGGGGTGACGAAGGTCTGGTTGAGGCGCCGGATGATGTCGTGGGTGATCCGGTCCCCCTCCTGCTCGGCGATCAGGATCTCGCGCGCGAGGTCGTTGCGCTCCGGGTACTCGCGCAGCATCTGATCGAGCAGGGAGGCCGCGCGCTCGATGTTCCCGCCGGCCTGCTCGAACAGGTCGAAGAACTCGCGGTCCCGCGGGGCGACGACGCTGGAGAGGCGCACGCCAGCGACGCTAGCAAAGGACGCGGCGTTTACAACTGCGCTCAGGAGACGTCGATGCGAGCCTGCTCGATGCGGCGGGCGGGTACCTCGCCCGCTTCGCCGTAGAGCTCCCGAACCGCATCAGCGCTGCCCTGGTGGTCGTAGTCCACCCGCCGGTGCTCCGCCCGGCCGTGCCCGTGGAGAAGCGCGTAGGCGGCCCGGTGGTCCCCGTCGCAGGGCATGCCGACGCTTCCAGGATTGAGAAGCTGCACCCCGTTCGGGCCGCTACGCCGGAACGCTAGGTGGGTGTGGCCGAACACGACCCGTCCCGGGGATTGGCCTCCGAGAAGCTCCTCGTCGTCAGGACCCGCCACGGGCATGAAGCTGCGCACGTCGGACACCGGCGAGCCGTGGCAGAAGAGCACGTCGTCGCGCACGAGGGTCTCCGGCAGTGCCGCTAGCTCCTCCACGACGCTGGGTCCGAGTATCTCCGCGCACCGGCGGAGCAGGGGAAGCACGTCGTCCGGGGCGTCGAACGGCGCCGCGGTCCAGCGCTCGCCGTTGCCCCGGATCCACTCCGCGTCGAGCGTGCGCAGCCGCTCGACCGTCTCCAGCGGCCAGCCGCCGGCGAACGCGTAGTCCCCTCCGAGCAGGAACCGATCCGCGCCCACGCGCTCGGCATCCTCCACCACGGCCTCCAGAGCGGGCAGGTTGCCGTGCACGTCGTAGAGCAGTGCGAGCACCGGGCCAGGCTACTCGCGGACCCGCCTTGTGTGAGAAGTTGCATTCACGTTTGACCTGCGGCTGACGCGGAACCCGCCTTGTGTGAGAAGTTGCATTCACGTTTGACCTGCGGCTGACGCGGAACCCTCCTTGAAGGACGGATTCGAACGAGGGAGTAACTCCATGACCGGCAAGACCGAACAGGCGACGGATCGCAGGGAGGGCAGGAGCGCCGAGCCACTGCCGCCCTGGCGCAACACCAAGCCCCGCGGCAATCCTGAGCGGGATGAGCGTGACGTGGCCCGAGGCCTCGAGCGCCTTGAGATGGTGATTGGGCGCTGACCTTGCGCTGCGGCCCGGCCTCAGGGCCCGGCCGCCACCACTAGCTCGGGTCTGTGACGACCGCGATGGGTGGACTGGAAGCGGCCGAGCTCCACATGAGGAGCCTTGAGCAGCTTGAGGAGCTCCGCGGTGGAGACTCGCTGCCCCTCGGTCAATTGGCCGATGTCTGCCATGGCGCCGGCATGGTGACGGAAAACCCGGGGAGCGCGTTGACTCGCCCGCCACGCTCGGAGGCTCGGCGCGGAGTGCGTGTGCGGGCGACGTAGGGTCGGAGGTGATGACAGCGCTCCACAAGCTTCGTCCGCGCTCCGTGTACAGCGGGCAGGTTCTGACCCTCCGCGTCGACGCGTTCAGCCAGCGGCTCAGCCTTCCGTGCCGGTCGTCGCTCCCGAGCGGGTCGCTCGCCCCACCCACGGGGTGTGCGGCAGGGATACTCAGGTGGTGATGCCGGAGGAGAACGTGGAGGTGGTGCGCCGGGCGCTGGATGCGCTCAATCGGAGGGACGTCGAGGCCTACCTCGCGCTTGCCTCGCCGCAGATAGAGCTCATCAATCCGGCATCCCCGATCGAAGGTCCCACCAGCGGACACGAGGGGATCAGGCGGTTCTTCAGCGAGTTGGCGGCCTTCGCGGACACCAGCGCGTTCCAGATCGACGATGTGAGAGCGGTCGGAGAGCAGGTTCTGGCGCTCTTCACACTCACCACCGTCGGACGGACGAGCGGAGCGGAGACCATCGCCAGCCTGACCGGGGTGTACGACCTCGAAGGCGGAAAGCTCCGCCGAGTCCGGATATTCACCGATCACGCCGGCGGCCTCGAAGCCGTCGGGCTGCCGGAGTAAAGCTGGCCCCCGAGTGGGTTGTGGGTGTTCGGGAGGGTGCGGGCGGCGTAGGTCGCTGGGATTGCAACCGGTGGCGCCGCGCTGACCTCCACCCCAGGGACGGGATCGATCACCGGAGTGGGATCACGCCTCATTCACGACAGGGAGGATTCCCATGCTCCGCAGGCTTCGCCCCCGCTCCATCTACGACGTGATGGCCGCTATCGCGTGCTTCGGTGTTCTGGCCGCGGCAGCGCCTACGCGGCCAACACCGTCCGGAGCACAGACATCGTCGACGGCCAGGTGAACAGCGCCGACGTCAAGGACCAGAGCCTCAACGGCTCGCTCAAGGACGAGGACATCGCCAAGACCGCCCTGGTCGACCTCCCCGTAGACGTTGGGACGGTGCCGGCACACGACTGCAGGACGTACAACATCGACGGCATCGGCGGCCCAGGCAACCACCTGTTGTTGAGCCCCGCCTACGAAAGCACGAGCATCTATCTCACGTACACGATCTTCACGCCAAGAATCAACACCTCTCCCGACGCCGTTCTCCAAGTGTGCAACCCCACCGACAACCCCCAGAGCGGCGGGGCGACCTCCCACTTCAATCTGCTCGTGATCGACGCCCACTAACCGACTTACTCCGACAGCCCCACGGCTTCGAGGGCCTCAGCCCTGTCGCGAAAGCCGTCGATCCGGACAACGAGCCCGTCGCGGAAGGTGTAGACGTCGACCAGTTCGAAGTCGAGCTCCAGCCCATCCCTCCCCACGACGCGCCATCGCTCGACGGCGACCACGCGCTCGCCGGGAGCCGCCAGGAGGTCCTGCGGATCGATTGTCAGCGTCTTCCACGCGTCGCTGATCTGCGCGCAGAATGCCCTGAGCTCGTCGCGACCGCGATAGGGCCCGCCGACGTCGATCCCGATGACGGCCGGACGCACCTCCACGTGCTCAGCGACGCCCTGTATTACCGTCTCGAAGTCCCCGCGACTGAACGCGTCAGCGAGTGCGTGCAGTCGTTCGAGGTTCTCCTGCGACATCGCCCGCCGAGTATCCCGCCGTCGCTAGAGCGGCGCAACGAAGGCGCTCGTAGCTGACCTCGCCCTAGTGCCGCTCCGAAGCCGGAGGCCATTGTTCGCGCGATCGGTCCCCCCGGACGAGAAAACCCCGCGTTAGAGGCTGTCGCGTAATGCCTTGGGCGTGGCTTTTCGTGCTCGGGCCCAGCTGGGTCACCACGATCTCTGACGATCGCGTGTGTTCCGGGGCGCGCGCGCTCAGGCGGCCGTGGTGGCGGCGATCCCCATCTCGTTGGCG
>JBBQHI010000041.1:0-35009 GCA_038323835.1 Solirubrobacterales bacterium | reverse complement strand
CTGCCTCCGGATCCTCCGAACCCGCCCGACCCGCCGAACCCGCCCGATCCACCCAACCCTCCGAACCCTCCCAACCCGCCGAAGCCCCCTGTGCCGCCGAAGCCCCCGGCTCCGCCGGTGAACCACGCTCCGGGAGTCAGCCGGCTGAAGCTCACGAGCACGCGGATCAGCCTGCGGCTGAGCGAGCCCGCGAAGCTCCGGCTCACCTTCGAGCGCAAGCGCCGGAACAGGGGCGGCGCCTCATGGTGGGCCAAGCTGAGGACGACGATCGCGATCAGCGGCCGGGGCGGGGCGAACACCGTCTCCTTCAACGCGCGCCGGCGCGGCCTCGCTCCCGGCAGCTACCGGCTCACCGTGCGGGCGACCGACCCCTCGGGCAAGCGCTCGGCTCCGGTGTCCGTGCGGTTCAAGGTTGCCTCACGGGGCAGGGGCCACGCCCGCTCCTCGGCATTCGTGGCGCGGGTCGCCGGCCTCACCGTTTTCTCGCGCCCCGCCTGATCGCTAGTAGGTGATGACGGTGCGGATTCCCTCGTGCCGATCCATCGCCGCGAAGGCATCGTTCACCTCGTCCAGCGAGATCCGGTTCGTCACCAGGGACTCCAGGTCGAGCTTGCCGTCGAGGTAGAGATCCACCAGCTCGGGCACCCGGTCCCTTCCCTTCGCGCCCCCGAACGAGGCCCCCGCGATCCGGCGTCCGGTGATGAGGAAACGCGGCACCACCTCGAGCACCTCGCCGCGTCCGGCCACCCCCGCCACCGTGCACAGCCCCCAGCCCATTCGCGCGGTCTCCACCGCCTGGCGCATCACGGCCACGCTTCCCGTGGCCTCGAAGGTGTAGTCGGCCCCGAAGCCGCCCGTGGACTCCACGATCCGGTCCACCACGCCGGGGCCGCCGAGCATCGTCTCCGTCGCGCCCTGCGCCTTGGCGTGCTCGAGCCTCTCGCCTGACAGGTCGATGGCGATGATGCGCTCGGCTCCGGCCAGCCGCGCTCCCGCCACCGCGCCCAGGCCCACCAGCCCGGCGCCGAAGACGGCAACCGTGGAGCCCGGCTCCACCTTGGCCACGTAGAGCGCCGCGCCCACGCCCGTGGTGGCCCCGCAGGCGAGCGTGCAGATCACGTCGAGGGGCGCCTCCGGGCTCACCTTGGCCAGCGCGATCTCGGGCATCACCGTGGCCTCGGCGAACGTGCTGGTGCCCATGAAGTGGCGAACCCGCTCCTCGCCGCGGTGCAGGCGCGTGGTGCCGTCGGGGAGGTGGCCCTCGTTCTGCTCCGCCCTTATGGCCAGGCACAGGTTGGTCCTGTCGGACACGCAGTGCACGCACTCCCGGCACTGGGGAGAGAAGAGCGTCACCACGTGGTCTCCGGGCACGAGGCCGGTCACGCCCTCCCCCACCTCCTCCACCACGCCCGCGCCCTCGTGGCCGAGCACCGTGGGCGCGTACCCCGACGGATCCGCGCCGCTCGCCGTGTACATGTCGGTGTGGCAGACGCCGCAGGCGGCCAGCCGCACCACCACCTCGCCCGGGCCGGGCGGATCGAGCTCCACGTCCTGCACCACCAGCGGCTCGGCGAACTCCTCCAGAACGGCGGCACGGACTCTCATGGGGCGAACATATCCGGCCCCGCGGCCGCGCGCAGGGGACCCCTCCTACCAGTGAACATCGTGCCACTCCATCACGCCCTGCCCGGACGCCAGCCGAAGGCCGCCGGGCAGCTCGCCGGAGAAGGACCCGAACGGCTGGAGGTAGTCGCTGCGGAACAGGAGCCGCCGGGTGTGGTCCTCCCGGGTGCTCCAGGGCGTGAAGGCGAGTCCGCCCACACGCGAGAGGTCGTCCGCGAACTCCGACGGCCCCACCTCGCTCGGGCGGCCGTCCACCCACACGGTGCGCTCGCTGTCCTCCGCCGCATCGTGCACGCCGTGCACGAGGTTCCAGGCCACCGCCTCCCCGGACACCGCCCGCCCGATCCCCGCCGACCAGCGCCAGACCGTGTGGCGCCGGTGGTAGCCCGCGGATTCGTCCACGAACGCCTCGTCGCCGTCCACCGTCCACTCGCGCTCCGCCACGCGCACGTGCCCGCGCGCCCGGACCGGCGCGTGCTTGCTGGTCCAGATGAACGCGCGGCCGCTCGGCGAGGCCACCTCCACGCCCGGTCCCTCTTCGAGCGTGAGGTCGATGCTCACCTCCTTCGTGTCCACCCGTGCCCGCCCGGGCCGAAGCTCCACGCCGCCCCGGCCCGCGCCGGTCCATTCGTGGAGCGTCCCGTCGGGAAGCGCCACGGCCCACCAGCGCTGAGGGATTCCCGCCACCCGCGCGTCGCCGATGCAGGCCATCAGGTCCGGGCGGTAGAGGCCCACGTAGCGCCAGCGCTTGAGCGGGCGCCCCGATCGCAGCAGCGCCATGTGCGCCGGAGGGAGCGTCAATCCGAGGCCGCGAACCTCGGAGCCGCGCACGGGAAGGGGTCGCACGCGCGGAGTACACTCCAGATTGACTGGTCAGTCAACCGCCTGGGGAGGACGTTTGCGGGCCGCCGCCGTTCAGCTCAACTCGACGGACGAGAAGGATCGCAACATGGCGACCGCGGATCGCCTTGTCCGCGATGCGGCCGCCGACGGCGCCGAGCTCGTGCTGCTGCCGGAGAAGTTCAATCTCCTGGGCGCGCACGAGGCATACCTGGCCGGCGCCGAGACCCTGGACGGGCCGACCGTCGGCTGGGCCCGCGAGACCGCCCGCGCCCTCGGCATCGACCTGGTGGCCGGCTCCTTCGTGGAGCGCCGCGTGGACCGGGACAAGCTCTCGAACACGTCGGTGCACGTGGGTCCCGACGGCGAGCTGAAGGCCGTCTACCGCAAGATCCACATGTTCGACGTGGAGGTGGGCGGCCAGGTCTACCGGGAGTCCGAGTCCCAGGAGGGAGGCCACGATCTGGTGGTCACCGAGACCGCCGCGGGCGTCCCCCTGGGCATGACCGTCTGCTACGACCTGCGCTTTCCCGAGCTGTACCGGATCCTCGCCGTGCGCGGAGCGCGTGTGCTCCTCGTGCCGGCCGCCTTCACCAAGCTCACCGGCCAGGCGCACTGGGAGATCCTGATCCGCGCCCGCGCGATCGAGAACCAGGCCTTCATCATCGCGGCCGACCAGGTGGGCCGGCACCCGCCGGACAACCTCAGCTACGGCGGTTCGACGATCGTGGATCCCTGGGGCGATGTGCTGGCGCTCGCTCCCGACGAGGAGTGCTTTGCCGCGGCCGACCTGGACCTGCAGCGCCAGGACGAGATCCGCGAGAAGCTGCCCAGCCTGGCCAACCGCGTGCCGTCGGCCTATCGCTGGCCGGCCGAGGTCACGGCCTGATGGCCACCGCGCGGGTCGCTCCCGTGGACAAGCGGCGCCTGATCCTGGACGCCGCCGTGAACGTGTTCGCCAGCCGCGGCTTTCATCACTGCCGCGTGTCCGACGTGGCCGACGAGGCGGGCGTGGCCTACGGCCTCGTCTACCACTACTTCGATTCGAAGGAGGAGATCCTCAACACGCTCTTCCTCGAGCGCTGGGACGTGATGCTGGAGGCCATCTCCGAGATCGACGCCCGCGACCTGCCGGTGAGGGAGAAGCTGTACTCGATCGCCGGGTTCATCATCGACTCTTACAGCCACAACCCGGACGTGATGAAGGTCATCATCGTGGAGGTCACCCGAGCGGCCAACTCCTTCGGCGCCGCCCACCTGGGGAAGATCAGCGAGGCCTACGACCGCATCGCGGCCATCCTCGAGACGGGCCGCGAGGACGGATCCTTCAAGAGCGGGATCCCCGCGGACTTCGCCGCCATGTGCTTCTACGGCGCCATCGAGCAGCTCCTCACCGGCTGGATCTTCGGCCTGCTCCCGCGGACGGACGAGGAGTTCGAGCGCGCCAAGGGGCTGGTCACCGAGGCGATATGCGGGGGTCTCGAGCACGCGCCCGCAGAGCCGCCCGCTCCTTCTGCTTAGATCCGGGCCGATGTCAAACGATCTTTCCAAGCGGCTCCTGTGGAGCGGCCTGCTCGCGGGAGTGGGCGCTCTCACGACCATCGTGGCCAGCCGGATTGCGGCGGCTATCTGGATACGGGTGTTCAAGGAGGACCCCCCCGTCGACTGATGGCCGCCGAGCCGCAGCCGAACCAGGGCGCCACCGGTGAGCAGCCCGACAAGGCACCATCGGAGTCGCCGCTGAGCGTGGACACCGAGGGCGGCGCGTTCGCCGAGCGGCCCGAAGCCTTCGTCGGCGCGGCCTTCGCGGGCGGGCTGGCGCTTGCCCTGATCTTGAGGAGGATCACCAGTGAGTAGCGCACCGGGCAACGGCGGGCCGGCCGACAAGAGCCTCGGGGAGATCGTGAACGAGGTCTCGGAGAAGGCCTCGCTCCTCGTGCGCGAGGAGATCGAGCTCGCCAAGACCGAGATTACGAGCAAGCTCACGAAGCTCACCAGGGGCGCCGGGGTGGCGGCCGCCGCGGGCGTGTTCGCGATCTTCGGCATCACGATGCTCTTCCACACCCTGGCCTGGTTCCTGGTCGACCTGTTCGACTGGAACAGCGTGTGGCCCGGCTTCCTGGCCGTCACGCTCCTGCTCTTCGTGCTCTCCGCGCTCGCGGGCTTCCTGGCAATGCGGCTGTTCAAGAAGGGCGCACCCCCGATGCCTGAGCTGGCCATCGAGGAGGCGAAGCAGATCCGCGCCGACTTCGAGGCCCAGAAGATCCAGCGCGATCAGGTGGGTCACAGTCTCGAACGAGGTGAGGAGGTCACACGCTGATGGCCGCGTCACGCAGCCCCGAGATGATCAAGGCGTCGATCGAGGAGACGCGCCGCGAACTCGCGTTCTCGGTCAACGACCTCCGCTCGAAGATGACCGAGATCACCGACTGGCGCGGACAGCTGGTCCGCAACCGCCAGGCAGCGCTGGTGAGCGCCGCGGTGGCCGGGTTCGTGATCGGCGGCGGCGTGGCCGCCACCCTGTCGGTCTTCAGTCGCCGGCGCCGCGGCCGCTAGGCCGCGGGCTCGACATCGTCGCTGCCGTATCGGCGGCGGTGCACCACGGCGGCGATGGCGCCCGCGGGGATCGGCAGCCAGAACGACACCAGCCGGTAGGCCAGCGTGGCCACCACGGCGTTCTGCGCGGACACGCCGGCCAGCGCCAGGGTTCCCGTCAGCCCCGCCTCGACGAAGCCGAGCCCGCCCGGGGTGAGCGGCAGGGTGCCCAGGAGCTGGGCGGCGAAGAAGGCCAGCAGCACCAGGGACGGCCGCGGGTGCGCGCCCACGGCGCCCAGGGCGGCCAGCAGGGTGAGGTAGTCGAGCACCCAGCGCCCGGAGGCGAACAGCAGGGCCTGCCACCAGTTGTGGCCCAGCACCTCCTGCACCACGTCGCGCTCGCGCAGGAGCCGCCGCGCAAGGTTGCGCCGCGGGGGGCGCTTACGGAGGACCCGGTTGCGGACCCACTCGGCCGCCTGTCCCAGCACCATCAGCGGGCGATCCGACGCCAGGCAGGCGGCGCCGAGAATGAACATGAGGACGAACACCACCGCCCCGATGGCCGCCGCTGTCTCCAGCCCAGGGTCCACGGGCGCTCCACCGACGATGGCCGGCACGGCCAGCACCGGCAGTGCACAAAGGGTGCCGAAGACCAGAACGGAGGAGGCGGTCATCCCCGACGCGGCGCGCGCCGCGTCCACGCCCGCCCGCACCAGCATCGCGTACTGCATCGCCCCGGAGGCGGCCACTCCGCCGGGCACCACGCGGCCGAAGGCGTTGGAGGCCAGCTGGGACGTGATCACCGCCCCCCAGCGGCTGGTGCGGAGGGCGATGCGCTGGATGGCCCACATGCAGGCGTAGCTGCCCACCTGGAGCCCGAGCATCACGGGCAGCCAGAGCGGGTTCACGTTGTCGAGCCGGTTCCACGCCCCGAACACCTCGAGCAGCCCGGGGGCGAGCAGGTACAGCGACACGGCGGTGACCGCGAGGAGGCCACCGCGGCGCACGATCGCGACCGTTGACACGGGGCTAGGCCGGGGCCGGGTCGCTCGTGGGAGGCGGGGGCGCCGAGGGATCCTCCGGCGGCGCTTCCTTGCGGATCGAGAGGGTGCGCGGGTCGAAGTACTCCCGGATCAGGATCTGGATCGACGCGGCTATGGGGATGGCCAGCAGCGCGCCCAGGATCCCCAGCAGCGTGCTGCCGATCAGCACGGACACGATCGTCACGAACGGATGCACGTTCACGGTGCGCTTCTGCACCTGGGGCTGGATCACATGGTTCTCGAACTGCTGGTACACGATCGCCCACACCGCCCAGATGATCGTGGCCGTGGGGAAGTCCTCGAACAGCGTGACCACGCCGATCAGGACGGCCGCGATGGTGGCCCCCACGAGGGGGAGGAGCGAGAACAGCCCGGCGATCACGGCCAGGGGTGCGGCGAAGGGCACGCCCAGGATCGACAGGACGATGTAGGTGGCCACCCCGGCCACCACCGCGATGAAGAGCGCACCCGCCACGTAACCGCCCACGGCGCCGGCGATCCGGTCCGCTGAGCGTTCGAGTCGCTCTCTCTGCTCGGGAGGTCGCAAGTGCAGCGCCGCGTACACCCACTCCCGGCCGCTGGCGAGCATGAACGCGGTGAGCACCAGGATCGTTACGAGCGCGAACAGCGAGTTCACGATTGCTATCCCCACGTCGCGCAGCGTGGTGGCGGCGCCACCGAGCTTCGAGGGGAGCTTGTCGGCCTCGTCCTGGAGCTTCTGCGTGATGTCGTAGTCCTTGTTGAGCTTGCGCAGGCGCTCGTTGCGTTCCACGAAACGGCTCACGTCACGGGAGTACCGCGGGAGATTCGACGCGAAGTGGTTCCCCTCGGTGATGAACGGCGGCACGATCAGCGCGATCAGCACGCCCGGCACCGCGAGCAGCCCGACGTAGACCAGGGCGATGGCGAACCCGCGGCGCATGTGCCTCGACAGCCGGTTGACCGGCCCGGAGAGCGCAAGCGCGAGGAACACCGAGATCCCAATCCACGTGAGCGGTCTGCGCACCCGGTAGATCAGGTAGAGGCAGACCACCACCGCGACGATGATCAAGACGGTCCGTACGATCTGCCTCGCGGGGGTATCGCGCACGCGAGCGATTCTGGGGGGGCGCCCGGACGGCGCCCGCGGGCTAGCGGCCCGGGAAGAACTCGGGCGGAAGGCCGCCGGTGCCGAGCAGCCCGGGCCCGGTGTGCACGGCCAGCACGGGCCCGATCTCGCTCGACACGGTGGGCTCGCTTCCGAACACCTCACGGCATTCCGCCAGGAGGCGGTCGTGGGTCTCGGGGTCGTTAATGTGCTGCGCGCACCAGCAGTCGGCGCCGGACTCGTGGGCCTGCCGGGCGTAGTCCACCATTCGCTGGAACGCGCGGGAGCTGGTCCGGACCCGCTCCACCGGTGTCATCTCGTTCTCCACGGTGAGGATCGGCTTCACCTTCAGCGTCGAGCCGATCCACGCGCTGGCGGCGCCGATGCGCCCCCCACGCCGCAGGAACTCCAGCGTGTCGATGGCGAACCAGAGCTTCAGCTCCCTGCGTGCCCGGGCCAGCATCTCCGTCGTGTCCGCCCCCGACCAGCCGGCCGCCGCGGCGTGCGCCGCCGAGAGCACCATGAGGCCGAGGCCGCCCGCGGCGGTGGTGGAGTCCACCACATGCATCCGCTCGCCGCCGCGGCCCTCGCGTGTGAGCGTCTCCGCCGCCCGGCGCGCGGACTCCGGGGTGCCCGACAGCCCTCCCGAGATGTGCACGGACACCACCTCGCCGCCGTCGGCAAGCAGGGGCTCGTACACGCTCGTGAAGTCCCCGACCGAGGGCTGGGAGGTGGTGGGAAGGCTGTTGGCGCCGCGCAGCTCGTCGAAGAACGCGTCGTAGTCGGTGATCTCCGTCTCGGGCACCGTGCGGTCGCTGCCGAACACCACATAGAGCGGAACCACGTGGATGCCGTGCCGCTCCACGACGTCCGCGGGGAGGTAAGAGGTGCTGTCCGTGACCACGGATAGGCGCGCCATGCGCGGTCACCCTATCCCGTCTACACTCGGCTCCGAGGTGAGGGATGACCTCAATAGGCGCGCAGAGATCGAAGCGCTCCTTCAGGAGCGCTCAGCCGACCTCCGGCGTACGCGCGACGCCATGCACAGGTCGGCCGAGGGTGGGCGCGACTCCGAGGTGGCCCACGTCGACAATCATCCCGCCGATCTGGCCAGCGAGCTGCACGACGAGGAGCTGGACGAGACCACCGACCTCATGCTCGACGAGGAGGAGACCCGGATCGAGGAGGCACGGCGCGCGCTGGCCGACGGGAGCTACGGCACGTGCGGGATCTGCCGGCACCCGATTGCGCCGGAGCGCCTGAGGGCCGTGCCCGAGGCGGTGCGCTGCCTCGACTGCCAGCGCCGCTTCGAGGGCGAGCACCGCCAGCGGGCGGTCACCTGAGCGCCTCCCGGACACTCGTAACCGGCGCCACCGGATTCATCGGCTCGCACGTGGCCCGCCTGGCGATGGCGCGGGGGGACGAGGTCCGGCTGGGGGTGGAGGAGGGATCGGTGGACACCGCCCTCGACGGGCTCGACGCGGCCCGGGTCCGGCTCGAGGTCCGGGACCGCAGATCGGTGCGACGCGCCGTGCGTGGCATCGACCGCGTGTTCCACTGCGCGGGAGTCACGTCCGTGCGCCCGGGCGACACCGAGCGTCTTTTCGCGGTGAACGTCGTGGGCACGAAGATCGTGCTCGAGGAGAGCCTGCGGGAGGGAGTCGAGCGCGTCGTGCATACCTCGAGCGCGGCCGCCATAGGCCCCGCCCCCACCGGTGGCGCGGCCGACGAGACGCAGCTCTTCACCGCGGGCCACCTGGGCATCCCGTACGTGAACTCGGTGCACGAGGGAGAGGTGGAGGCGATGAGACTCGCCGCCCGTGGGCTGCCGCTGGTGTGCGTGAACCCCACTATCGCCTTCGGGGCGGGCGACGTCCACGTCACCTCCACGCGCCTGGTCCGCAGCTTTCTGCTCGGCCGTGTTCCGATCTACACGGACGGTGCCGTGAACGTCGTGGACATACGCGACGTGGCCGCGGGGCACCTGCTGGCCGACGAGCGCGGCGCGGTGGGCGAGCGCTACATCCTGGGCGGGCGCAACTTCACCTTCGACCGCCTGTTCGCGGACCTCGGGCGGATCTCGGGAATCGAGCCGCCGGTGAAGCTGGCGGTGTTGCCGGCCCGTGCGGCGGCGTTCATCTTCGGCGGCGGCGGGACCCTGGCCCAGGGGGAGGTGCGTGCCGCCAGCCAGTGGTGGACCTACCGCGCCACCAAGGCGCGCCGCGAGCTCGGATGGGGGTCGCGCCCGCACGAGGAGACGCTCGAGGCCGTGGTGGCCTGGCACCTCGAGCGCGAGCACGACCGGATTGCCCGCAGCCGCCGCTCTCAGCAGCTCCAGTACCGGGTGGCGGGTGCGGCGCTGGGGGTGGCGGGCGAGACGGTCGGCCTGCTCCGGCGGGCCGCCGGTCTCCGGCCCGGCTGACCTCTACCCTCAGACCCGTGGCCACGCTCTACCGCTGCAAGGCGCCCACCGACCACGTTTGCCGCTGCGGGCGGGTGGCGCGCAGGCTGCACGCCATGGGCATCGAGTTCGACGAGGTGCGGGTGCCGTTGCGCAAGCGGGACCGCCCCGAGGTGGAGGAGCTCACGGGTCAGCGCTGGGTGCCGGTGCTCGTCCACGACGGCGAGGTGATCCACGACTCGCACCGGATCCTCGAGTTCCTCGACTTCGTGGAGCGGGAGATGGCGGCATGAGGGCGACGGCGGGACGGATGGCCAAGTCGGTGCGCGGAGCACGGCGCATGTGGCCGGTCGTGATGATGGCCTGGGAGCGCTGGCAGAGCCTGACGCCGGAGCAGCAGGAGCGCTACAAGCGCCAGGCGCGCGACTACGCGCAGCGCGGCAAGGACGCCGCCGCCGCTCGCAGGCGGCGGCGCTAGGTCTCTCGGCTCAGTCCAAGCGGTTCTCGAGGCCGATCGGCGCCCGGCCCACCGGCTGCTCCTCCACCTCGGCATCGGCCGGAGCCTCGACCCCGAGCAGGCCGGCCAGCTCCCCGGACTCGAACATCTCCATCACGATGTCCGCTCCTCCGACCAGCTCACCCTTCACGAAGAGCTGGGGGATCGTCGGCCAGCCCGACAGCGCGGACAGCTGCTCGCGGATGCGCGGGTCGGGAAGGATGTCCAGCGCCGCGTACTTGACGCCGAGGGTGTTCAGGGCGCCGGCGGTACGCGCGGAGAAGCCGCATGCCGGCTGGTTGGGCGTGCCCTTCATGAAGAGCATCACCTCGTTCTCGTCGATCGAATTCTCGATGAATCCGGAAATCTCGTCGCTTGTCATGCCAACCCTCCAGGGGTCGAGGTCTTGATCGAAAGTGCGTGGATGGGGCCTCCGACCTCGGCGCCGAACACGTCGTAGATCAGCTTGTGCTGCTGGATTCGGGGGATGCCCTCGAAGCGCTCGGACACCACCTCGGCCCTGAAGTGGTCCCCGCCCCCGGTCAGGTCCTCCACCGAGACCTGTGCGCCGGGGAACGCGTCCTCGATGCGCTGCTTGAGCTCGTTCGTCGTGGGCATCGCTTCTCTTGAGATTACCGAGCGAATCACCGATACAATCAGGGCATGGTCATGCTCACCGACATCGCGGCCGAGAAGGTCCGCGAGTTTATGAACGGTCAGAGCGCCACCGGGACCGTCGGGCTCCGGGTCGGTGTGCGGGGTGGAGGCTGTTCCGGCTTCCAGTACGCCCTGGCGCTGGACGAGAAGCACGACGACGATCACATCTTCGACGTCAGCGGCATCCCCGTGCTCGTGGATCCGGCCAGCCTTCAGTACGTCGACGGGTCCACCGTCGACTTCACGGAGACCTTCATGGGATCCGGGTTCGAGGTCTCGAACCCCAACGTCGTCGCATCCTGCGGCTGCGGCTCCTCCTTCCGCGTCGCGGAAGAGGCACCGAGCTGCGGCACCGCCATCTAGGCGCTTCCGAGAAACGCGCCGATGTCGCGAGAGAACGTCGAGCTGGTGCGGAGCCTTCAACCGGCGCCGGACATCGACCTGGTGGCGCTGTTTCGCGATGAGGTCGCCGCGGCCGGAGTGCTCGCAGTGCTCGAGCCGTTCCTCCACGAGGACTTCGTGGCCTCGGGAGAGGGCATCCAGTCCGCGCAGCGGCCGGGACTTGCGGGGCTGAGGGCGGGGTGGGCCGACTGGCTGGAGCCCTGGGAGAGCTACCGCACCGAGATCGAGGACGTGATCGACGCGGGTGACGACGTGGTGGTGCTGGTCCGCGACTACGGTCGCCGTCCGGGGATGACGGCCGAGATATCGATTCGCGCAGCGGCTCTATGGACCGTGCGGGACGGCAGGATCGCCCGGGCGATCTTCAGCACGGATCGGGCCGGGATGCTCGCGTTCGTAGGCCTTACTCAGTAGGTGTGTTGTCCAGCGAGCGCCAGAGGTAGAGGCTCGCCAAGGAGCGGTACGGTCGCCACGGCTCGGCCAGCGTCGTAAGCTCGGCCGGCGTGGGGAGCTCCTCCATGCCGTGCAGCAACTGGGCCGCGCGGCGGACACCGAGGTCGCCCACGGGCAGGATGTCCGGGCGCCCGAGGTGGAAGATCATGAACATGTCCACGGTCCAGGGGCCCAGGCCCTTGACCGTGGTCAGACGGGCGGCCACCTCGTCGTCGGGCAGCTCGCCGAGCTCATCGAGGCGCAGCTCCCCGTCCTCCACGTGCTCGGCCAGGTCACGGAGGAAGGTGACCTTGGCGCGCGAGAGGCCCACGCCGCGTAGCTCCTCGGGATCGGACGCGAGCAGCTCCTTCGGAGTGGGCGTGCGCCCGCCGAACAGGGCCACCAGCCGCTCGAAGATCGCCTTCGCCGCCTTGGTCGAGATCTGCTGGCCCACGATGGAGCGGACGAGCGCGCCGTAGGCGTCTCCGGGCCGCCGCCCGCGGCGGGCGCGCACCGCATCGGGATCCCCGTAGCGCTCGATCAGCCCGGCCATGAGCGGGTCGGCGCCGCTCAGGTGGCGCAGCGCCTCCGCCTCCTCCGGCACGGGCGTGGTCCGGGAGCCGGCGCTCGGGCGGGCCATCAGGCCGCCAGCCGGGTGTGGAAGCCGTTCTCCTGTTCGCCCAGCTCCGTGGAAGGCGGATCTCCGAAGAGCCACTCGCGGGCGATGCGGTGCCAGTTGGCGGTGGCTCCGAGCTGGCCGAGCACGCCGAGCGTCAGCGCCTCCATGCGCCGTGCGAGCATGGCGGCGGGAGGCATGGTCTCGCGCTTCATGAGCTCCCAGTGGCGCGAGCGCGGATCGCCGAAGTCGATCAGCACCTGGGACACCACCGAGCGGTCGATGGTCACCTCGCGGTCCTCCACGTACCAGCTCGTGACATCGCGGAAGTGGGCCAGCACGGCCTCGGGGTCAAGCGTGTCGCCGGTCACGTCGAAGAAGCCCATCGACGCGAGCTGGGTGTGGAGCCCATCGGCGTCACCCTCCATGCCGAGGCGCAGCGCCTCCACCTCGGCGTCGATGTGGGCGCGGTCCACCCGCTTGGTCATGCCGAAGTCGAGGAAGGTCACACGGCCGTCGGGCATCAGCCGGTAGTTGCCCGGGTGGGGGTCGCCGGAGAAGTGGCCGGTGCGGTAGAGCGAGCCGAAGAAGAAGCGGAAGACGATCTCGCCGAAGCGGTCTCGCACCTCGGGGCCCATCGCCTTCACGTCCTCGAAGCCGACGCCGTCCACCCACTCCGTGACCAGCACGTGCTCGGCGCAGAGCCGGGTGACCACCGGGGGCACGTAGATGAAGGGGTGCCCGCTCCAGGTGCGGGCGAAGGTGCGGTGGTTCTGGGCCTCGTGCTCGTAGTCGAGCTCGTCGGTGAGGCGCTCCTTGATCTCCTTGGTCATCGCCTTCACGTCCATGCCGGGGGCCACGCGCTTGGCCACGCGCATGATCAGGCCCAGGTTCTGGAGGTCGGCACGCACCGCCTGGGCCACCCCGGGGTACTGGACCTTCACCGCCACACGCCGCCCATCGTGGAGGCGAGCGCGGTAGACCTGGCCGATCGACGCGGCGGCCACGGCCTCGTCGTCGAACTCGGCGAAGAACTCGTCCAGCGGCCCCTCGAGGTCGCGCTCCACCACCTCGCGCATCTTCTCGAAGGGCACCCGAGGCGCCGAGTCCCGCAACTCGGCCAGCTTGGCCTGGATGTGCTCCTGGAACTCGGGCGGGAAGGCGCCGGTGTCGATGAAGGAGGCCACCTGACCGACCTTCATCGCCGCGCCCTTCATCTGGCCGAGCACCTCGAAGATCTGGTCCGCGGCCTCCATCTGCCGCTTCTCGGCGGCCTCGCGGCGCCCGTCCTCCGAGCGCCCCAGGTTCGCGGCCTTGGTGGCGTAGGACCGGGCCGTCTGACCTCCCGCCAGCCTGCCGACCTTGGCGGCTCGCCGCACCCTGCCGGTGGGTAGGTCCTTCGCCATCTCGATGACTGTACGCGGCAGCGGCGGGGTAGGGTCTTTCTCCGATGCGGCTCGTGAGCTACGAAGCGGGTGCCGGTCCGCGGGCCGGTCTCCTGGCCGACGGGCGCGTGCACGACGTGTGGGGCGAGGCCTTCTCGCACCTGCGCGCGGACGACCGCACGCTCGACGCCATCCTTCGCGGCGGCCTGCTGGACCAGGTGCGGCCGGAGGACGGAGAGGGCACGCCGCTCGAGGACGTGCGGCTGCTGCCGCCGCTGGCGCGTCCGGGCAAGATCATCTGCATCGGCCAGAACTACCACGCGCACGCGGAGGAGCAGGGGGCCGAGGCGCCGGAGACGCCCACCTTCTTCGCGAAGTTCGCGAACGCGCTGGCCGCGCCCGGCGCGGCGGTGGCCCTGCCCTCGTGGAGCAGGGTCGACTACGAGGCGGAGGTGGCGTTCGTAATCGGCACGGGCGGAAAGGACATCCCCGATGAGCGGGCCCTCGATCACGTGGCGGGGTACATGCTCCTGAACGACCTCTCGGCCCGCGACTACCAGTTCAAGACCCCCCAGTGGATGCCGGGCAAGACCTTCGACGGCTCCGCCCCCTGTGGACCGGCGCTGGTCACCGCCGACGAGGCGGGGCCGACCGACGCGATCGAGTTCGCCCTGCGCCTGAACGGCGAGGTCATGCAGGAGGGGTCCACCGCGGACCTGGTGCACTCGATCCCGGCGCTGGTGGCCTATCTGTCGATGCTGATGACGCTCGAGCCGGGTGACGTGGTGGCCACGGGCACGCCGGCCGGCGTGGGTGCCCTGCGGGACCCGCGCGTGTGGCTGGCGGCGGGCGACGAGATCGAGATCTCCTCGCCCCGGCTGGGCGTGCTCAATACCACGCTGGCCTAGCCCCGGGACCGCTCGGGGCCTCGAAACTGCGGCCTCGGCGCACCGCCGCGGTCCATCAAAGCGCCCCCAGCCCTAAATACCGCCGCGCGCGATGCCGATGTTGTCCCTGTGAAGGCGATCTCGAAGAACCCCCTCGGGGCCTCAGGGCCGAGTCTCGACAACCGCCGCGCGGCCGCCGGTGCCGTGGATCTGGCCGTGGTGTGCGCTGGAGGGGCAGTGATCGTTCTTGCCGCCGGCGGCACCGTGACCGCCCTTCTGGGCGTGGTCATCCTCGGCTGGGCGCTCCTCTACTACTACGCCACCGAGTCGCAGAGCGGGCAGACCCTCGGCAAGCGGCTGCTCGGCCTTCGCGTTGAGCGCCAGGACGGGGGAGCGGCCGGCGAGCGGGAGATCGTGACCCGCACCGTTCTGCGCATCGTCGACGGCATCGGCTTCTACCTCGTGGGGCTTGTCACCATGATGGTCACCGGTGACCGCAGGCAGCGCCTCGGCGACCTGGCCGCCGGCACCGTGGTGGTGGACGGCAGCGGAACCGCAACTTCGAAGGCCGCCTCGCAGGTGAGCACCACGGCCGCCGCGCCCGCCGCGCCGCCGCCGGCTTCCTCTCCCCACAGGGCTCCGACGCTCGAGGCCGAGCTGTTCGAGCCCGAGCCCGAGTATCACCCGGAGCTTCAGGACGAGGACGCGCTCGACGCCGCCGCCCTCGCGGATGCCGGCTTCTTCGGCGTGGCCGCCGCGGAGCCGGACGCTGAGGCCGAGCACGTGGCCGAGGCCGAGCCCGAGGAGGATCTCCGAGCCGACCTGGAGGAGGACCAATCCCCGCGCATCGAGATCATCAGCGAGGCCGAGGTGGCCGAGGCCTTCCCCTCCGGCGCCGTGCACGACGGCGACCATGGTTACGCGCCCGAGCCGTTCGGCGCGGACTGGGACCTCGGCGGGCCGGCGGACGAGCACGAGCCGGTGGCCGCAGAGGAGCCGGCCGACGAGGCCGTCTCCGACCCCGGACCGGACACTGGTTCCGGCGACCACGACCATGGTGACCTGCCGCGCGTGTCCTCACCGGCACTCGCGGAGCTGGCCGAGGACGTGGCCGCGAGCGCCAAGGAGCGCGATCCGGAGGCCGAGCGCGCCGAGGAGCCGGTGGCCGAGGCCGCCGAGCCGGGCGCTTCCGCCGAGGACGAGGAGCTCACGGTGAAGACCGTGGAGACCGTGTCCCCGATGGACCTCGTCATGAGCTCCGGGCAGGACGAGGACGAGGAAGACGCCGAGGCGCCGCACCATCGCGCGGGCAGCCCGCGCGGCGCCGCCTGACCCGTCTCACCGGCGGGCCCCGAGCCCGCCGATAAAATCCCCGGTCCGCTTCATGGAACGGATCGGCACATCAGAGCAGCCCCTGCGCGTGGCCATCGTGGGCTCCGGCCCATCGGGCTTCTATGCCGCGGGACACCTGCTGAAGAGCAAGTCCCACCCCGATCTGGTGACGCAGGTGGACGTGTACGACCGGTTACCCACCCCATGGGGGCTCGTTCGCGGCGGGGTGGCTCCCGACCACCCGAACATCAAGGCCGTGAGCCGGGTGTACGAGAAGACGGCCCAGCACGCCGAGTTCCGCTTCTTCGGCAACGTCGAGGTGGGCCGCGACCTGGCTCGCTCGGAGCTCACGGATCGCTACCACGCGGTGATCTACGCCGTGGGGGCCCAGACGGACCGGCGGCTGGGCATCCCGGGGGAGGACCTTTCGGGCAGCCGAGCGGCCACCGAGCTGGTGGCCTGGTACAACGGCCATCCCGACTTCCGGGACCTCGAGTTCGACCTCTCGTGCGAGCGCGCGGTGGTGATCGGAAACGGGAACGTGGCGGCCGACGTGGCCCGCATGCTCGCGCTGACGCGCGATGAGCTGGCGGCCACGGACGTGGCCGATCACGCGCTGGACGTGCTCGCCGCCAGCCGGATCCGGGAGATCGTGGTGCTCGGACGCCGTGGTCCCGCGCAGGCGGCCTTCACGAACCCGGAGCTGCTCGAGCTGGGTGAGATGACCGACGCCGACGTGTACGTGGACGTGCGCGACGCCGCGCTCGACCCCTTGAGCCAGGCCTTCATCGAGAGCGAGGCCGCTCACGTGACGGCGCGCAAGAACGTGGAGATCCTCACCGGCTACGCCGGCCGCGAGCCGTCGGGCAAGCGTCTCCGGATCGTCCTGCGGTTCCTGGTCTCGCCTGTGGAGATCCTCGGCGAGAGCGAGGTCACCGGCATCCGGATCGAGAGGAACGAGCTGGCCGAGGACGAGACCGGATCAATTCGCCCCCGGCCCACCGGGGAGGTCGAGACCATCGATTGCGGGATCGTGTTCCGGTCGATCGGCTACCGCGGCGTGCCGCTCGCCGACCTGCCCTTCGACGAGCGCGCGGGGGTGATCCCGAACGACGGCGGGCGGGTGATGGACGGGAACTCGCCCCTCCCCGGGGAGTACGTTGCCGGCTGGATCAAGCGCGGGCCCAGCGGCATCATCGGCACCAACAAGCGCGACGCTCAGGAGACGGTGAACCTCGTGCTCGAGGATCTGGACGCGGGGCGCCTGCTCGAGCCCTCGGATCCGTCGCGGGACTCGCTCGAGGAGTTGATCGCGACCCGCAGCCCGGAACATGTGGCGTACGCGGGCTGGGAGGCGATCGACCACGCCGAGCGCTCCGCGGGGGAGCCCCACGGCCGTCCGCGCATCAAGCTGGCGAGCTTCGAGGAGCTTCTCGAAGCCGCCCGCGCCCACGTGGGCTGAGTAAGGCATGCTCCGGTGCTCGCCCGATGACATAAGGCTGCGGTGCTCGCCCGATCAACGATCGGGCTGCGCTCCTCCCTAGCATCAGTCCCCGGTCAGGGCGCCGAGTGCCTGCCCGTCAAGAGCGTCCAGGGCGCGCTCGGCGGACACCGACATGCAGGTGAAGATCGGAGTCTCCGACTCGGTGTACGCGCTCGACTCGGTGGCGCGCAGCGCCTGCACCAGGTCGAGGAACTCCGAGGGCTCGTCGGTATCGAACGCCACCACGAACTCCTGGTCGTCGAGCCCGAACGAGTAGGCGGTGTTGGTCTCGATCCCGGTGAAGCGCCTGGCCACCGCGATGTGGTCGCGCATGATCCGGCCCCGCTCCTCCTCCGGCAGGGCGTACCACTCCCGCTTCTTCCACATCGGGTAGACGATGAAGTACTTGGAGTCGGCGCCGGGGCGAGGCTCTCCAGGGCGGTCGGGCTCGTCGCTGTAGGGCGACTCCTTGGTCATGGCCAGGTAGGAGTGCGCCACCTCGGCGTAGCGCATCAGCCCGCTCTGGTTCAGTAGCACGTGGAGCTCGTGGATCGGCTCCAGGCGGGGCGCGATCGCTCTCACCATGAGGTCACAGTCACCCCGCGTACCCACCAGGGAGTACGTGCGAAGGAAGTGCTCGTCGCCGAATTCGCGGCACGCGGCGGCGAACTCCCGCTTGTCGGCGGCGCGCTCGGGATCCGTGCGGCGCCGCCAGGCGGGATCCACGTTGACGAAGGTGTACTTCACGAAGTTGCGCTCGCCGGCCACGGGTCACAGTTTGGCGGACGGGTGCATGGGGCGGTTACGCGCCAGCACGGGCGCTACCATGCAACGGTGCGCGTAGCGCTTGTCTCGCCCTATTCGTACACGTACCCGGGCGGGGTCGGTCGGCATGTGGAGGCACTCGGAGACGAGCTCCTCCGCCAGGGCCATGAGGTCCGACTGCTGACTCCGTACGACCCCGACGACCGGCTGGCGCGTGTAACTCACCGTGGCGTCTCGCCGCAGCACCGGCCCCTGCCCGATCACGCGATCTCGCTGGGCCGGACCTTCGGGCTCCCCATCAACGGCGCCGTGTCCAACCTCTCGGTGTCCATGGGCGCCCTGTCGGTGATCGGTCACGAGCTGCGCACGGGTGGCTACGACGTGGTTCACGTGCACGAGCCGAATGCGCCCTTCGTGAGCTGGTTCGCCACCGAGACCAGCGGTGTGCCGACGGTGGGCACGTTCCACACCTACTCCACCAACCGCGTGGTCGGCGGGATCACCGCCAACCTCGTCGGCGCGCGCCGGCTCTATTCCAAGCTCGCCGGCCGGATCGCCGTGTCCGAGGCCGCGGCCTGGACCGCCCGTCGCTTCTACGGCGGCCGCTACGAGATCGTCCCGAACGGCGTGGACCTGTCCGCCGCGCGGCCCGAGCCGCGTCTCGCGGGCGACGACCTGGAGATCCTGTTCGTGGGCCGGGCCGAGGGGCGGAAGGGGCTTCCCGTGCTCCTGCGCGCCTTCGAGGCGCTGCGCGCCGCCGGCGTGGGCGCCCGTCTGACCATCGCCGGCGTGCCCGCGATCGAGGTCGAGCCGCTGTTGCTCGACCCGGAGGGCGTGCGCATGGTCGGTCCGGTGGACGAGGCCGAGAAGTGGCGGCTGCTGGGCACGTCCGACCTGCTCTGCGCGCCGTCGCTCGGTGGGGAGAGCTTCGGGATGGTGCTCACTGAGGCCTTCGCCTCGGGCACCCCGGTCGTGGCCTCGGACATCGCCGGCTACCGCGACGTGGTCCGGAACGGCCGCGACGGGATCCTGGTGCCGGGCGGGGACGCCGTGGAGCTCGGGGAGGCGCTGCGATGGCTGGCCGCCGATCCCGCCCTGCGCGCCCGCATGGGCGTCGCCGCGCGCGAACGCGCCGAGCGCTTCGCGTGGCCGCGGGTCACCTCCGAGATCACCGCCGTCTACGAGCGTGCGGTGGAGCTGCCCGTGCCCGAGCGCCGGATGGCCCGCACGGCTCAGCGCATGGGGTTGACCCCCACCGAGCCAGGACCGCGGACCCCGCCGGAGCGGCTGCCGTCGCTCGAGCGCACCGAGCCCGCACGCGGCCGGCGCCGCGCGGCTCGCACCGCCCGCCGGGTGGTGGTGGGCGCCGGTGCGGTGGCCGGAGTGGGACTCACCGCGCTGGCCCTGAAGCGCCTCGGCATCGAGTCGATCGGGCGGGCGTTGCTGGCGGCCACCCCGGTGTGGGTGCTCGTGGGCTTCTTCCTGATGTGTGCCTCGATGCTGATCCGGGCCGAGGCCTGGCACGCGATCCTTCGCGCCGCATTGCCCGGCCTGCGCGTCCACCGGCGCGACACGGCGCGGGCCACGATGATCGGCGTGCTGATGTCGGCCACGCTGCCCGCCCGACTGGGCGAGCCCTCGCGCGCGCTGATCATGTCCCGCCGCCTAGGGCGCATGCGCGACCGCTTCCCCGTGGTGCTGGGGACACTCGTGTCCCAGACGCTTCTCAACATCCTCGCGCTGTGCGTGCTCGGCTCGGTGATGTTCGCCACCATGGGCGTGTTCAGCCGCGGCGAGGACGCTCTCGTGTTCATCACCGCCGCGCCGGTGGTGCTGCTGCTGCTGGTGATCTCCGCGCCCTGGATCCTCAGGCGCGGGAACCCCTCGCGCTTCCAGCGCGTGCAGCAGGCCGCGGCGGTCGCCCGCGCGGCCATGGTCCAGGTTCGCCTCGGCCTCCAGGTGTTCAGGCGCCCGCGCCTCGGCGCGTGGGCCGTGGTGATGCAGCTCACCGCCTGGGCGATCCAGTGGATCGCCTGCTACGTGCTGCTGGTGGCCCTCGGCCTCGACGGCCACGCCGGCATCGGTGCGGCGGCGGCGGTCCTGTTCGCGGTGAACGTCACCGCCGCGCTGCCGGCCACCCCGTCGAACCTCGGCGTTTTCCAGGCCGCCTGCGTGGCCGTGCTCTCCGCCTACGGAGTGAGCAAGACCAACGCCTTCGCCTACGGGGTCATCCTGCAGGCGGTGGAGATCGCCACCGCGCTGGCCATGGGCATGCCCGCGCTCCTGCGCGAGGGAATGACCTGGAAGGACCTGCGCCTGAGGGCGCTGCACGCCGCCCCGGTGGAGCTGCGCGCGGCGCGGCGCAGGGAGTCGGCCAAGGCAGAGGCTTGACGTTTCAGGGCGGTGGGGCTCGCCGCCACCGCCCCCCGCACCGCACGTGCTCTTAGGCATAGCTTCCTGCCGGGTTGGGTACTCATTAGCGAGTCGATCCGGAGGTGTTTGTGCGTAAGGCTGGGGTTTTCGCTCTGCTTGGGCTCGTGGTGTTGGCCGTGCCGCTCACGGCCGGTGCCGAGCGTCGTGACGTGCGGAGTCAGGACTACGTCGTGCTCCTCAAGCGCGGTGCCTCGGTCGAGTCGTTCAAGCAGGCGGTGGAGCGCTCGGGTGGGCGCGTCACCGAGATCAACCGGAAGGTGGGCGTGGCCAGCGTGCGCTCGAAGAACGCCGACTTCGCCGGGGATGTGACGCGGACGAGGCCCGTGGTGGGCGCGGCCCGCAACCGTCCCGTGGGCCAGGTGACCCCCACCAGGCCCACCGACCCCTTCGCCATCGAGCGCATGGCCGCGACGCGGCACCGCGCCTCCGGTGACGGCCGGGTGTGGCGTCGCGGCGGGCGGGGCCTCGCGCCGCTCGACGAGCCCTTCGCCGACCTCCAGTGGGACATGAAGATGATCCACGCGACGTCGAGGAGGTCCTACCGGCGCCAGCAGGGCAGCAGCGCCGTGCGCGTGGGCGTGATCGACACCGGCGTGGACGCCTCACATCCGGACATCGCGCCGAACTTCAACCGCTCGCTGAGCCGGAACTTCACCACCGACGATCCGCTGATCGACGGTGCCTGCGACACCGACCCCGACGGGTCGTGCAACGACCCCGCCACCGTGGACGAGGACGGCCACGGCACGCACGTGGCCGGCACGATCGGAGCGCCGATTAACCGTCTCGGCATGGCCGGCGTGGCACCCGGCGTGGAGCTCGTGAACATCCGCGCCGGACAGGACTCGGGCTACTTCTTCCTGCAGCCGTCGGTGGACGCGCTGACCTACGCCGCCGACATCGGCGTGGACGTGGTCAACATGTCCTACTACATCGATCCGTGGCTCTACAACTGCGGCGCGAACCCGGCCGACTCGCCGGAGGAGCAGCTGGAGCAGCGCACGGTCATCGCCGCCACCGAGCGGGCCCTCAACTACGCCCGCTCGCGCGGAGTGACGCTGGTCTCGGCCGAGGGCAACGGCAACAGCGACCTCGGCAAGCCGGTGGCGGACCTCACCAGCCCGGACTACCCGCCGGAGAACGAGCGCGAGCGCCAGATCGACAACTCGTGCGTGACCGAGCCCACCGAGGCGCCCGGCGTGCTGGGCATCACCTCCGTGGGTCCCAGCGAGCGCAAGGCGTACTACTCCGACTACGGCGTGGAGCAGGCCGACCTGGCGGCACCGGGCGGTGACATCCGCGAGGGCTACGGCACCCCGGGATACCGGGACCCGGCCAACACCGTGCTCGCTCCGTACCCGAAGGCGGTGGCCGAGGCCAACGGCGAGCTGAACCCCGACGGCACGCCGAACACGCCGTTCGTGCTGGCGGACTGCTCTCGCGGGGACTGCGCGTACTACCAGTACCTGCAGGGCACTTCGATGGCCTCGCCGCACGCCGTGGGCGTGGCCGCGCTCGTGGTGGCCTCGTACGGCAAGCGCGATCACCGCAACGGCGGGCTCACGCTGTCGCCGAAGAAGGTCGAGCGGGTGATGAAGTCCACGGCCCAGGAGCACGCATGCCCCGAGCCCCGGACCTTCACCTACCCCGATCCCGACCTGACGCCGGATCACACCGCGGTCTGCGAGGGCGACACGGGGTTCAACGGCTTCTACGGCTATGGCATCGTGGACGCGTTCGCGGCTTCGGCGAAGCGGCGCTAACCACCAGGGCGGCCCCCCGCCGCACGTGCTTGAGCTGAGAGCGCCTGGCGAGCAGGCGCCCTTCGTCCCTAGCGCTGAGTCCACAGAGGGTGCGGGGCAGGGCCGGCGACGATGTCGGTTATCGGACCGGCGAGCGAAGCGAGAGGGGACGATGATCGATGTCGGAGCGCAAGGCCACTGCCCTGGGCAGAACCCACGCCCACCAACCTTCACACGCTTGTGTCAAGGTTCGATACGATTCCTACCGTGGCTGATCGCGACTTCATAGGCGCAGCGCGCGAGCGCGTGGTGATCTTCGATGGGGGGATGGGGGCCACGCTCGAGCAGTTCGAGCTCACCTCCGAGGATTACGGTGGGCTGGCGGGCAAGTGCCACGAGGCGCTCGTGCTCAACCGCCCGGACGTGATCCAGGGCGTTCACGAGTCCATGATCGCCGCCGGCGCCGAGGTGCTCGAGACCGACACCTTCCAGGCCAGCCGGCTGAAGCTCGAGGAGTGGGGGCTCGAGCAGCACACGCTCGAGATCAACCAGAAGGCGGGCGAGATCGCGCGCGCCGCGGCGGGCGAGGACCGCTTCGTGGCCGGGTCCATCGGCCCCACGGGGCATCTCCCGTCGAGCGACGACCCCACCCTCGGGCGCATCAGCTTCCGCGAACTGCGCGACGTGTTCAGCGAGCAGGCGCGCGGCCTCCTGCTGGGCGGCGTGGACCTGATCATCATCGAGACGGCGCAGGACATCCTCGAGGTGAAGGCCGCGATCTTCGGCGCCCGCGAGGCGTTCAAGGAGGTCGGCCGCAGCGTGCCGATCCAGTGCTCGGTATCGCTGCTCCCGCAGGGCGGGAAGATGCTCCTGGGTACCGACATCGGCGCCGTGCTCACCACGCTCACCGCCCTCGACGTGGACGCCATCGGGCTCAACTGCTCGACCGGCCCGGAGGACATGCGGGACGCGATCCGCTTTCTGGGTGAGGCCAGCCCGCTGCCGGTGCACTGCATCCCCAACGCCGGCCTTCCCCTCCAGGGCCCGGACGGCGAAACGATCTTCCCCGAGAAGCCCGAGCCGCTGGCGGTGGCGCTCCAGGACTTCGTGGAGCGCTACGGCATCAGCGTGGTGGGCGGCTGCTGCGGCACCACGCCGGAGCACATCGCGGCGATCGTGGACCGGGTCGGCGGAAAGCCGGCGGCCCCGCGTCCCACGGCCGGGCCTCCGCTCCTCTCGTCGATGATGACCGCCACATCGCTGGTGCAGGAGCCCCGACCCAGCCTCGTGGGCGAGCGCGTGAACTCGCAGGGCTCGCGCAAGGCCAAGGAGATGCTCCTGGCCGACGACTACGACGGCCTCGTCCAGATCGCCGAGGACCAGGTCACCGGCGGCGCCCACGTGCTGGACGTGTGCGTGGCGCTCACCGAGCGCCAGGACGAGGACGAGCAGATGCGGCAGGTGGTGAAGCGCGTGTCGCTGAGCCAGCCCGCGCCGATCCAGGTGGACTCCACCGAGCCCGACGTGATCGAGGTCGCCCTCGAGCAGATTCCGGGCCGGGCCATCGTGAACTCCATCAACCTGGAGGCCGGGCGCGAGAAGGCCGACCGCGTGATCCCGCTGGCCAAGGCCCACGGCGCGGCTCTGATCGCCCTCACCATCGACGAGGTCGGCATGGCGAAGACCGCCGACCGCAAGGTGGAGATCGCGCAGCGCATCCGCGACATCGCGGTCGACGACCACGGGCTCGACCCCGAGCTGCTCATCTTCGACCTGCTCACCTTCACGCTCACCACGGGCGACGACGAGTGGAAGCCCAGCGCCGTCGAGACGATCGAGGGCATCCGGAAGCTCAAGGCCGAGGTGCCCCACGTCAAGACGTCGCTGGGCGTGTCCAACGTGAGCTTCGGCGTGTCGCCGCGCCCCCGCGCGGTGCTCAACTCGGTGTTCCTTCACCACTGCGTGGAGGCCGGGCTCGACCTGGCGATGGTCAACCCGAACCACATCACGCCGTACAGCGAGATCGGGGACGAGGAGCGCGAGCTCACCGACGACCTGGTGTTCAACCGCCGCGAGGATGCGCTCGAGCGCTTCATCGGCCACTTCGAGTCGCAGGGCGAGGTGGAGGAGGACACCGCCGCCGACCCCACCGAGGGGATGGAGCCGGAGGAGGCTCTGCACTGGCACATCCTGCGCCGCAAGAAGGATGGCGTGGAGGACTGGATCGACCGCTCGGTCGAGAAGATCGGCGCGGTTCCGACCCTGAACCAGGTGCTGCTGCCCGCGATGAAGGAGGTGGGCGATAAGTTCGGCGCCGGCGAGCTGATCCTGCCCTTCGTGCTCCAGTCGGCCGAGGTGATGAAGCGCGCCGTGACGCAGCTCGAGAACTACCTCGACCGCATCGAGGGCCACACCAAGGGCAAGGTGGTGATCGCCACCGTGTTCGGTGACGTGCACGACATCGGCAAGTCGCTCGTGAACACGATCCTCACCAACAACGGCTACACCGTGATCGACCTGGGCAAGCAGGTGCCCGTGGACACGATCATCAGCGCCGCGGTGGAGAACGAGGCGGATGCCATAGGTCTCTCCGCCCTGCTCGTGTCCACCTCGAAGCAGATGCCGATCTGCGTGCAGGAGCTGCACCAGCGCGGGCTCGAGTTCCCCGTGCTCGTGGGCGGCGCCGCGATCAACCGCGACTTCAGCCGCCGGATCCTCTACCCGAAGGGCAAGGAGTCCGACGAGGTGTACGAGCCCGGCGTCTTCTACTGCAAGGACGCCTTCCAGGGACTCGACACCATGGATGCCCTGATCGAGGACGAGCAGCGAGGTCCACTCGTGGCCAAGCTCCGGGACGAGGCCCGCAAGCTGCGTGAGAAGGTCGTGGTGCCGGACGACTCCCCGAGCGTGGACGACGACACCGTGCGCTCGGCCGTTCGCACCGACATGCCGGTGCCCGAGCCTCCGTTCTGGGGCGCGCGCGAGATCCCGGTGGACCTCGCGGACGTGTACCCCTACCTGGACCGCCACGTGCTGTTCAAGCTCCACTGGGGCGGCCGGGGCCGCAAGGGCGAGGACTGGCGCCGGCTGGTGGAGGGCCATGACGGCGAGGAGGGCTTCGCGCCCCGGCTCGAGCGCATGTGGCGCGAGCAGACCTACCTCCATCCCCGGGCGAAGCTCGGCTACTTCCCCGTCGCGGCCGACGGCAACGAGCTGGTGGTGTTCGACCTCGAGGATCACGAGCGCGAGCTCGAGCGCCTGCGCTTCCCGCGGCAGCCCAAGCACGACCGCATCTGCCTCGCGGATTTCTACCGCCCGCTCGACTCGGGCGAACGCGACGTGGTGGCCATCCAGGGCGTGACCGTCGGCCACGAGGTCACGGAGCTGATGGCGAAGCTGGAGCAGGACGGCGAGTTCGCCGAGCAGCTCTACACCCACGGGCTCGGCGTCCAGACCGCCGAGGGCTTGGCCGAATGGCTCCACGCCGAGGTTCGTCGCGGGCTTGCCATCGACGCGGACCAGGGCCGGCGCTACTCCTGGGGCTACCCGGCGTGCCCGGACCAGTCCGAGCACGAGAAGGTGTGGCGACTGCTGGGCCTGGAGGAGATCGGCATGACCCTCTCCGACGGCTTCGCCGTGTCGCCCGAGCAGTCCACGGTGGCCATCGTGGCCCACCACCCGCAGGCCGTGTACTTCGGTATGAAGTCGGGCTTCGTGCCCGCCGACAAGCGCCCTGACGAGCTGATCGCGGGCACCGAGCGGGGCGGCGCTGTGCCGGCGGACGACGATCCCGATGGTGACGGGACGATTGAGGCCGAGGTGGATCAGCCGGCCGCGGAGTCGGCACCCGCCTAGACGACGCTCAGGGCGGCGGGGCTTGCGTTCCGGCGAGCCCTACCCCGCTCGACCTGAACTAACGGTCTCGGGGGTAGGACTCGCCGTCACCGCCCCCCGCACCAACGTTGGAGTTTGCGAGGCGTGTCTCCCTCCCTGCCTGCTTTGAGCGAGTGGGTCGGGCCGCGCTGTGGGCTCGGTGTTTCTGGCTCTGTAGAGCCTGATTGGCCTAGATGGCCAAGCGGGCTTCGACTTACGGGAGAAACGCGCCGGGTCTATTTTCGACACCCGTCTAAAGACCCATCGCCCGTCCGATCCTAGGCTCGCCGTCATGTTCCCTAACCACGCAAGGAGGACCTCGCGGATGAGATTCCTGCTGAGGGTCGGGCCCATGGCGGTGGTAGCGCTCTTGGTCCTGCCCAGTGCTGCATTGGCGGCAGACGGGCCGACGCTCGACGACACGGTCTCGAGCCTCAACACCGTCTGGGTGATCGTTGCGGCCATTCTCGTGATGTTCATGCAGGCCGGGTTCTTGTTCCTGGAGGTGGGGTTCTCGCGAGCGAAGAACGCCGGCCTCGGGGTGGCCAAGATCCTGGTCAACTACTCGATCGCGTCGATCGCCTACTGGGCGTGCGGCTTCGCATTGGCATTCGGGGGCGCAGGTGCCATCGCGGGTACCCATGGCTTCTTCCTCGATGTGAGCTCCACTCCGTCCGAGGCGGCAAGCCAGATCCCGCTACTCGGGGTCGCCGGAATCAGTCCGGCGGCGCTTCTGTTCTTCCAGTTCGTGTTCTGCGCGGTCTCCCTGGCCATCGTTTGGGGCACCACGCTCGAGCGGATCAAGTTCAGCGCGTACGTGATCTATGCGGTGATCTTCTCCGCGCTGATCTACCCGATCCTGTCGCACTGGATCTTCGGTGGCGGCTGGCTTCAGGCCAACGTCGGGATGCAGGACTTCGCCGGTTCCACGGCGGTGCATCTGATCGGGGCGACCGGCGGTCTTGCCGCGCTGCTCCTGCTCGGGCCGCGTAGGGGCAAGTATGGGGCTGACGGCAAGCCGCGGGTCATTCCCGGCCACTCGATGCCGCTCGTGGGGCTCGGCGTGATGATCCTCTGGCTGGGCTGGTTTGGGTTCAATCCCGGATCGACCCTCGGAGCGCTCGGCAACCGTTTCGCCGAGGTGGCGCTGGTCACCAACCTCGCCGCGGCAGCGGGAGTCCTGTCAGCGATGTCGGTGATGTACTGGCGAACGAAGACGTACGACGTAGGTATGGCCGGAAACGGGGCGATCGCTGCGTTGGTGGCCATCACGGCGCCCTCCGGATACGTGGAGTTCTGGGCCGCGCCGATCATCGGGGCGATCGCTGGAGTGATCGTGGTGTACGGAGTGGTCACCATCGAGAAGTACCTCGACGATCCGATTGGAGCTCTATCGGCCCACGGCCTCGCCGGAATCTGGGGCACCCTCTCCTGCGGCATCTTCACGTCGACGCGGCTGGCGGATCTGAACGCGGTCGGTGATCCGGGGCTCTTGTACTCCGGCAGCTTCCACCAACTGGGGGCGCAGGCCCTCGGAGTGGGAGTTGTGTTCGCGATCGTGCTCACGGTGTCGTACCTCATATTCGCTGCCATCAAGCACACGATTGGCCTGCGTGTCTCGGATGAGGACGAGGACGCGGGGCTCGACATCTCAGAGACGGGCATGTACGGGTATCCGGAGCAGTTCATTCCGGCTTCCGAGATGGGAACTATGTTCGGCGGAACGGCGCCGACGGCGCCCGCACATGCGAGCTCCGCTCGGACGGGAGAGGTGACGGCATGAAGATGGTGGTGGCGTACATCCGGCACGAGGCCTTCGAGGCGATCCGTGAGGATCTTCTCGAGGCCGGGTTCCCCAGTCTCTCGATCTCGGAGGTCAAGGGGTCTGGGCGACAGAAGGGGATCACGGAGCACTACAGGGGCTCCAAGCTAATGATCCATCTTCGGCCCAAGCTCAAGGTCGAGATCGTCGTGGAGACGAAGGACGTGGGGATCATCACCGAGACGATCCTGAGGCACGCCCGGACGGGCTCTGTTGGGGACGGCAAGATCTTCATTCTCACGGTGGAGGAAGCGATCCGCATCCGCACCGGCGAGGAGGGTCAGGCCGTACTGCAGGCCCACGACAGCGAGGAGATCCCGGCCGGCGCCTGATAAACGCACGCGGCGGACGCGCCAGGCGGCGCGTCCGCCGCAGGTCGTAGGAGAGCCCATGGGAGATCCAGCCATGAATCGTCATGACGGCCCCACAGGGCGCCATCTGCGGCCAGCCGACGCGTCCCCTGTGCCCCAGGAGGAGTCCACTCCTCGCTCGGCCCACCTCGAGATGGTCGGGGCGGTGCTCGCGGGGGACGGCCTCGAGCGTGTGGCCGAGATTGCCTCCTCCCACGCCGGCGCTCCGGTCGCGGTGATCGTGCCGCGGCTCGGCGCCCCGGTGGACGGGTGGAAGGACTTCGAGCGCTACGTGGGAGCGCGGCTGGCGGGCGGACGGCCGCAGCGGCCGGCCGAGATCAAGCTGGAGGTGCCGATCTCCTCCGGCGGACGGGATCTCGGAGCCGTGCTGATGCTCGGCCGCGGGCGCCCGGAGGCGCCCGAGTACCTGCACATGGCCGCGATCGCCGCCCTCACCGAGGTGGCCGTGGTGGAGGCGCGCGACGAGACGGAGCAGTCGCTGCGCGGCTCGTTCCTGGAGGAGGCGCTGACACGCACCGATCTTGACCCGGCCGACGTGGAGCGCCGGGCGGCACGCCTGGGCTGCGACCTCACCGGCGGCTTCACCGCCCTCTGCGGCGACCCCGGCGGGCGCAGCCCCGGGCGCCTGGTGGCCGCGCTGGCCTCCGAGGTGCCGGGCGCGCTGGCGCAGCCGGTGGACACCAAGGTCTACGCCCTGCTGCCCGGCGATCCCGACCTGGCCCGCCGCGTGGCCACGCGGGTGGGTCGCCACGCCATGGTGGGCCTGTCCTCGCACTACTCGTCCGCGGCCGACCTAACCCGCGCCCTGGAGGAGGCCGAGCTCGTGCTCGGCGTCACCGCCGCCGGCGGTGGGGCGCCCGTGGCGGAGATCGGCGGCGGCACCTACCGGCTTCTGTTCCGGGTCATGGCCAGCCATCCCCAGGAGGTGCGCAGCTTCTACGAGGACACGGTGTCCGCGCTCGTACGCTACGACGAGCAGTACGCCACCGACCTCCTGGGAACGCTCGACGCCTACCTCGAGAACAACTGCAACATGAACGCGACGGCGCAGGCCATCCACGCCCACCGGCACACCGTGGGCTACCGCCTCGAGCGGGTGAAGGAGCTCACCGGCCTGGACCCGCTCACCAGCGAGGACCGCGAGCGTCTCGGCCTCGGGCTCAAGGCGTACCGGATCATCCAGCCGTCGTTGCCCCGGTAGGGCCCTCTTCGCCCAGCGAGGAGCGCAGGCCCGATCGGTGATCGGGCCGAGCACCGGAGCACTCTTAGGGGTGGCGCTCGATAAGCCGTCGCTCGGCGGCGGCGATCTGCTCCAGGCGCTCGTGGCGATCCACGCCCAGCGCCGAGCGCGGGGTCCCCCCCACCCGGGCCAGGGCGTAGCGCCGCACCTTGGCCGGGCCGTTGCCCGAAGGCTCCGCGCCGCTCATAGGGACGAGCCCGTAGCGGCGTGGGACCGGCGATCGCATACCCAGATCGTCCCTCGGAGCGGGCCTGAGCGCATCGGCCCGATGGCCAAAGATCGTGGCCTGCGGCACGACATGATGTAGAAGGCATGGTCCGGTGCTCAGCCCGATCACCGATCCGGCTCCGCTCCTCCCAGGGCCCCGCTCCTCCCTCGCTCGCGCCCTATGGGTCCGGCAGAGCCGCGACCACGGCGTCCAGCACACGCTCGGGTCCGAAGCGGACCACGTCGTCGGCCATCAGGCCCGTGTCGCGCTCGGCCTGCTCGACCGCCGCGTGGGCCGCGTCGTCGTCGAGGGTGCTGGTGTTGAGCGCGATCGCGGCCACGCGGGCGGGGCGTACCGGAGCCGTCACCGACTCGTAGGCGGCCACCAGCTCGGGCAGCGAGGGCAACGGGAGATCGGGGTAGTTGCGCAGCGCGGTGGCGCCGGCCTTATGGACCAGCACCAGCAGGTCGGGGGCCGAGCCGTGCAGCAGCCCGAGGGTCACCCCGGAGTACGCGGGGTGGAATAGAGCCCCCTGGCCCTCCACGAACAGCAGGTCGCCGTGCTCGGAGCCCTCGTGCACCAGCCGCTCTGCCGCGCCCGCCACGTAGTCGGAGATCACGTGGTCCACGGCCAGGCCCCAGCCGGCGATGGCCACGCCCGTCTGCCCGGTGGGCACGTAGACCGATCGCAGCCCGCGCTCGCGCGCCACGCGGTCCAGCTCGAGGGTCACCACCTTCTTGCCGATCACGGTGTCCGATCCCACGCTGTGCACCACCCGCACGCCCGGCGCCCGGCTGGCCGGGCCGAGCGGCACGGTGAGGTCGACCGGCGCCGCGCGGAGGTCGCGCAGCGTGGCCCCGCTGCGCTCGGCCGCCGCCCGCAGCCCGGGGTCGGCCGCGAGCTCGGTGTGCAGCCCGGCCTCCAGGCCGAGTCCGGCCTCGAGCGCCTCCAGCAGCGCGGGCCGCCACGCGGGATCGAGCTTCCCGCCGGTCGGGGCCACGCCGATCAGGAGTGAGTCGGCGCCCAGGTCGATTGCCTCGCGCACGCTCGCCACGATGGGCACGGGCTTCAGGCAGAACGGCTCGACCTCCACAGCGGTGCGCCCGGCGTGGGCCGAGTCCACCACCGCCACCACCTCGCGCGTGCCGTAGCGAATGACCCCGTGGCCGGTCTTGCCGCTGTGGCTCTCGAACAGGCCCTCGGCGAAGATGGCGAGCTTCCCGCTCATGCGGGCTCCAGTCCCAGCCCGGGAGCGTCCGGGGGCACCACGCGGCCATCTTCGAGCTCCAGCCCGGTGAAGGGCTGCTCGGCCAGCAGCAGGTGCCCGTCCAGGTCCACCCAGTCGGCGAGCGAGGAGATGTGGGCAGCCGGAGCCACGGCCAGCTGTGACTCGACCATGCACCCGATCATCACGGAAAGGCCGAGCGCACGTGCTGCGTGGATCATCCGCACCGCCTCGCGAACGCCGCCGGCCTTGGCCAGCTTCACGTTGATCGCGTCGGCGTAGCCGGCCACGACGGCCACGTCGCGAAGGTCGTGGCAGCCCTCGTCGACCACGATCGGCGGCCGCGGCGCGACCTCGCGCAGGGCGCGGAAGCTCTCCAGGTCGCCGGCGGGAAAGGGCTGCTCGATCAGCTCCACCCCGAGGTCCACGAGTGCGGGAACCAGCTCACGCGCCTGTTCCAGCATCCAGCCCTCGTTGGCGTCCACCCGCAGCGGCGCGGCCGACTCGTCGCGAACGGCGCGGAGCCGGGCGAGGTCCTCCTCGCCTCCCACCTTCACCTTCAGGGCCGAGTAGCCGCGCGCCCGGCGCGCCCGGTCGCGGGTGCCATCGACCGTGTCGATCCCGATCGTGTACGACGTGCGCGGACCCTGCCGCCGCAGCCCGAGGAGGCGCCACACCGGCACACCGAGACGGCGCCCGATCCAGTCGTGGAGGGCGCCGTCGAGGGCGGCGCGGGCCGCGGCCTCACGGTCGCGGCCAAGGGTCTCCCCGATGGCCTCCAGGGCGAACGGCTCGTGTCGCTCGATCACGGGCCCCTCGGCCTCCAGAAAGGCCAGCGCCGAGTCCACGGTCTCCCCGCGGTAGTAGATCGGAGCGGCCTCGCCGCGACCGCTCACCCCGTCGTGCTCTATCTCCACCCGCACCACCTCGGTGGAGGAGCGCGACGTGCGCGAGATGGCGAATTCCTCCGCCAGCGGGATGCCGGCAGCCTGGGCGCTGAGCTTCACGGCCGGGAAGGATGACTACTCGCGCGCCGCGACCCGGGCCAGACGGCGCACCAGCGTCGCCACCACCGGGCCGTAGCTCACCCGCAGCGCGGCCTCGACCGGCGCCGGGGCGTGGAGATCGACCGCCACCGCGCAGCCTCCCGGGCGCGGCTCGACCCGGTGCACCATGCGCACGCCGGCCACGCTCCAGGTCCAGGAGCGGCCAGGGTCCTTCGCTGTGATCCGCGCGGGAACGGGGACGGCTCCGAGAAGGCGGGCAAAGCCGCGTGCGCCCTCTCGAACCTCGGGCTCGCCGAGGGACCATGCCCCGCGGACGTGGGGCGCCCACTCACTCCAGCGCGAGGGCCGGGCCAGCAATGCCCAGGCCACCCCAGGCGAGGCGGCGCTGAGCGCCTCGTAGCTCAGCATCAGGCGGCGGCCAGCTCCTCGGCGCGCGCCCGCCGCATGGCCTCGGCCATGGACATCGGCTGCACATCGAAGAGCGACGCGGGCGTGCCGTCCTCCACCACGGTGTCGCCGGCCAGGCCCTCGATCAGCGGCTGGGCCACGCCCGCGTCCACCGGAGTGACCAGGCCGATCCAGTGCGACGACAGCCGCGGCGTGAGCAGTGGCACGGGCACCATCGGCCGCCGGCGCAGACCGAGCACGTCGGCCATCACGTTCAGCAGCTCCTGGTAGGTCACCACGTCAGGCCCTCCGATCTGCACCTCGCGGGCGGCCGTCTCCGGCCGCTCGGCCGCCTGGGCCAGGTACTCGAGCACGTCCGCCTCGGCGATCGGCTGGGTGCGGTTGCGCAGCCAGGACGGCGCGATCATCGCCGGCAGGCGCTGCACCAGGTATCGGAGCATCCGGTAGGACTCGCTCTCCGCGCCGATCACCATCGCGGCGCGGAAGTAGGTCAGTGGCGGCCCTTCGCGGGCCAGCACCTGCGCTGTCTCCGCCCGGCTGCGGAGGTGCTCCGAGCGGGCGTCGCCCAGCCCACCCAGGTACACAACGCGCTCGATCCCCTCCTCGCGCGCCATGTGAGCGAAGGCCGTGGCCGCCGCGCGCTCGCGCTCGGCGAAGTCGCCGTCCCCGCCACGCCCCATCGAGTGCACGAGGAAGTAGGCCACGTCCACGCCTTCGCCGGCGCCGCGCAGGCTCCCGGCGTCGAGGACGTCCCCCTCGTGCAGCTCGAAGCCGGCATCCGCGAGATGCGAGGCACGCGAGCGGTCCCGGACCAGGGCGCGCACCTCGTGGCCGCGCGCGTCGAGCACCCGCGCCAGGCGCCCGCCCACGAACCCGGTGGCGCCGGTCACCAGGGCGCGCATCAGGCCGCCCGGGGCGGCGATTGGGTATCGAGAGGGGGCAAGGCCACAGACACGGTACGCCCCTGGCCGCGTCCCAGGTCACGGCCTACGCTTCGTTGCATGAAGGCCGGGCTATGCGACGACTGCCGCTGGCAGCGCATCGTGGGTAACACGCGCGGGAGCCGCTTCTCGATGTGCGAGCGCTCGAAGGTGGACGAGCGCTTCGCGAAGTACCCGCGCCTCCCGGTGGAGCGCTGCCCCGGCTACGAGCCCCGCGCTAGCGAGGCTCGTTGACGACCGTATGGCCGTCGGGGCCGATCTCGCTGTGCGCCGGCTTGTCCGACACCGTGCCGGAGATGGTGCCCTCGGGAGCGGAGTCGCCGCCGGCCACCACCGCCTTGGCCTTGCCGTTCAGGCCGGCCGCCACGCGGTACTTGATCTCGAAGGGCCCTGTCCGCACGGCGGTGACCGTCCAGCGCAGCGTGCGTTCGTCGCCCGCCTTCAGCGGCCCGCAGGCGAAGGTGTTCACGTACACCGTGCCGCAACCCGGCGGCGTGGAGTCACGAGCCTCCGGGAGGCCGGCGATCTTCACGGGGACTCCGTTCACCGCGAACCGCGGGCGACTCGCGTCGCCGAGGCCCGACTGTTCGCTGCGGTAGGCGAAGCCCTCGACCGTCACGGCGAGGTTCGGAACCGTCTCGGAGCCGGTGTTGCGGACCGTGATCGCCAGGTCGGAGCTCTCGCCCAGCTTCTGCTTCTCCGGGAACGTGGCCTTGGCCACCTCGACCTTGAAGTTGCCGCTGGGCTCGTTCTCGTCCTGACGTGCCCCACCGCCGCAGCCCGCCATCGCGACCGCCGCCATCACGGCGATCGCTCGCCGGTGCGTGCTCCTCACCCTCACGAAGTGGCGAACATACCACCCGAACGGGCGCCCCGGGGCCGCTCGGCACCCCCCAGTGTTAAGCGCCTTCCCCCTGGCGGGCTTGTCTATGGCGAACGGGGGACGCATGCCATAGGCTTCGGCTTTCAGGCGTTCTGAGGGGACGCCCCCCCGGAGGAGGAGTTATTGGTCCGCAGCGCTGCTGATCGGGTGTTTCTCCCGACGAAGTCCTTGTTGGAGCAGGTGGGGGACATGATGGTGTTGACGGGGAAGACGTTGGTGTCGGCTGTGCGGCCGCCGTTTCCGTATGGGACGGAGTTTGTGCAGCAGTTTTTGTTCATGTTGCGGTTGTGTTGGTTGCCGTTGATGATCACGACGATTGCGTTTGGGTATGGGGCGCCGGGCCTGCAGGCGGGGAATTTCCTGATTCTGTTCGGGGCGATCGACCGTTTGGGCGGTTTCTTTGTGTTGGCGTCGATCAGGGAGTTCGCGCCGATTGCGTCGGCGATCATTTTGGCGGGGGTGGGTGGTACGGCGATCACGGCTGATTTGGGGGCCCGGAAGATCCGGGAGGAGCTCGACGCTTTGCAGGTGCTTGGGGTCGATCCGATCAAGAACCTCGTCGTTCCCCGCTTTTTGGCTCTGATGGTGGTGACGGGCCTGTTCAATATCTATGCTCTGATTTTCGGGATTTTCGGGGGGGTGTTGGCCACGCTGACGTTTGATGCGCCTCTGGGCCCGTTCTTCGCCACGTTGTTGTCGAACGCGTCGACCACGGATTTGTGGGGGTCGGTGGTCAAGACGACGTTGTTCGGGGCGATCATCGCGATCGTGTCGTGTTACAAGGGCATGACCGCGTCCGGCGGCGCCGAGGGGGTCGGCCGGTCGGTCAACCAGGGCGTGGTGATCGCCTTCCTGGCCATCTTCGCCTTCAA
>JBBQHI010000040.1:0-35581 GCA_038323835.1 Solirubrobacterales bacterium | reverse complement strand
GCCGGCCAGCGCGATTAGGCTCCTGAACCGCCGTGCACGTCGATGTACCCCTCGCTGGGCTCGGTCGGCGTGAACCTCCTCGGCCGCGGCCTCGACTTCCGGAGCCCCCGGAATGAGGGGACCGGGCTCGTCGGATATCTCGAAGAGGTCGCGCCGTCGCATCTGCATCGTGGTGATGCAGGTGGGCTGGCACTCAGGGCGCCCCCCTGACCACCGACGCCGCGCTGCGCTACGCGTTCGACCTCGCCCTCTCCGCCAGTGGCCGCAACCCCGGCGGCCTGTCAGGGTTGAGGAAGATCAGATGATGCTGACCAATCCCTTGCGTTATGGCAGCCGGGTGGCGGTGGCGAGCGCTCTCGCGCTGGTGATACTCGGCGGGGCCGCCAGCGACGCCTTCGCCGGCCGCCTCGGGTTCGGCTCGATCTCCGGCGACGGCGACCGCTATGTGCTCTACCGCGCCGGCATGGTCGACCAGCCGGGCGCCCCGATAACCGAGCGATTGATCGACGAGCGCACCGGACAGGCGAGAACCCTCACTCCCCCGCCGGGCTGCGGCCTACAAACCGTGCGGTCGGCCCAGCTGCTGTGGGTCTGTTTCGGCAACCCCCCGCCGCCTCCGCAGATAACCGACCTTCGAAGCGGGCTCACCCGCGCGGTCGCCGGCTGGGACAAGGTGCTCGCCGCCGACGCCTTCTCCATCTCTCCCGTCGATGTCGGCACTAGCTGGCTGTCCGTTCGGCAAAGCGGGAACCACTACAACTTCCTCGGTTACCTGGACTGGCATTCCGGCGCCTGGCTGTGGCAGCCACCCGATTCAGCGACCGCCCAGCCGAACCTCGACCGCGCGGCCTTGATGGGACCCCTGTGCTCGCCGTTTCGTCTCCCCGTGAACCCCTACCAAGCGGACGACAACGGCCCTCGGTTCTCGCCGATCGCCTACGTGGAGCCATTCCGTGCCCGATCCTCCAAGCGCGGGGTCTACCTCAACCACTGCGGCAAGGGCCCCAACCGACTGCTGGACAAACGCTGCCGGACGAACTGCACCTACGCCCTGGGTCGGCGCGGGCGCATCGCTTGGACGAGCGGGACGGGTACCCGGCGGACGGTTCGGTACTTCCGCCCCGGTCACCGAAAGGCGACGCTCGGAACACTGACGTCCTTCGCGCGCTCCGATCGGCCGGTCATCACGTTCAGCAGAACGCGGCTGCTCGTAAGCGGCGGCACACCGAGCTCGGCCTACTCATTCAAGCTGCCCATTGAGCCACTCACTGAGCGCACCAACTGGCCGTAGGCATCGGTGCTTGACCGCCGCTGACCCGCTCTGCGCGGGCTCAAACGAGGGGCGGATGTTGGGTGGACGCCTTCGGACGAGAAGGAGGCCCGGTCGTGTCGGTTGGCAAGTGTGTGCGCTCGTCGTCACGCTCTGTCTCTTCTGCGCACCGACGGCTTGGGCCACGTTTCCCGGACGCAACGGCGCTCTGGTTTCCGCGAGCTCGGCTCCTCGCGGAGGCAACACGTCTTTCTTCTCCCTCTGGTACCCGCTGTGGGGTTACGCCTGGGGACAGCCGCTGTGCCGCCAGGCCGATTGCCCCTATGTAAGCCACATGGCGGTCTCCCCCGACGGGTCCCGCGCCGCCACCATCACGACAGACACCTATGCCGAGGCGGCCCTTCGCGTGTTCGACCTCAAGCCGTTCGAGACCGCCACCTTTCCGATCGCAGCCCCACCGAACTTCACCCTCTCGGATCCGGCTTGGTCACCGGACGGTGCGCGTCTGATCGTGTCGTCCGCCGCGTTCGGAGACGCCGGGTTGGTCTCCGGGTCAGGCCTTTACCTGATGAGCCTTCGTGGTGTGCAGGAGCGGCTGGTCGTCGCGAATGCGTGGAACCCCGATTGGGCCGCGGACGGCCGGATCGCTTTTGAGCGTGGGCCAAACATATTTTCGGGACCTTTGGACGGGCCCTACCGTCAGCTCACCTACCGCGGTGGCAGTTCGCCGTCGTGGTCGCCGAACGGGCATTGGATCGCGTTCCGCCGAGGGGAAGCTGTGTACGCGGTGCCCACGCGCGGGGGGCGTGCCCAGCGCCTAGGTGTCCTGCCCATGGAGGTTGTGAATGCGGCTGATCGGGGGTAGGGCTCCGATCGAGCTGTGTGGTCGGTTCTGGTTGTAGTAGGTGAGCCAGTGTGGCAGGGCTTGGTTGCGGTGGTGGTGGGAGCGGTAGGCCATGCCGTAGCCCCATTCTCTGGCCATGGTTTGGTGGAAGCGTTCGACCTTGCCGTTGGTGCGTGGCCGGTAGGCCTGGGTGCGTAGGTGCTTGATCTGGTGCCGCTCCAGCAGTTCCCGTAGCGAGCGGTTCTTGACGTAGCTGAACGCGTTGTCGGTCATCAGCCGCCGAGCGGTGATCCCGCGCCGTTCGAACCAGACCAGGGCGCGCTCCACGAACGCGGTCACGGTCGCCGCTTTCTCGTCTGGGTGCAGCTCGACATAGGCCAGGCGGCTGTGGTCGTCGACGATCGCGTGGGCGTAGTCGCACCCGACCCGTGTCCCGGGCGCCGTCCACTTGCGCGAGCGCTGCGAGCGATCGCCGGTGACCGCGTGGCCTGGACGCTCGAAGCGGGCATAGCGCGACACGTCCATGTGCAGCAGGTCGCCCGGGCAGGGCCACTCGTAGCGGTTGGCCGGCTCCTTCGCCTTCCGCGGCGGCCGCGAGATGCCATGGCGGGCGAGCACCTTCCAAACCGTCGAGTGCGCCTGGCCGGTCGCGCCGGCCACCAGCCGCGGCCCCCAACCGGTGTGACGCCGACACTCACAAATCCGCTCCTGGATCGTCTCGTCGAGCAACCGCGGCATGCGCCGCGGACGACTCGAGCGATCAAACAACCAGGCCCCCGACCCGAGCTCCCGCTCGCTCGCCGCCAGCCGCCGGTGCCACCAGCGGTGGGCCGTCGCGGGCGCCACGCAGAAAGCGGCAGCTGCCGCCTTCTGCGACATCCCCCTCGCGATCGCCTCGGTCAACGCCAACCGCCCAGCAGGTCCGAGCTTGGACCTAGGGTGAATGTTCATCCGGGTCTCCTTCCGAGGAGTGAGTTCGCAGACCCACAGCCTCGGAAGAGGCCCGGATGGCCCCTCAACCGTTCACAACCTATGCAGGCAGCTCACCTAGGCCGCAGCAACCTCGGGGTCGAGAACGCGCCGTTTGCAGAGCCGACATGGTCGCCCGACGGCAGGCAGATCGCGTTCTACCGAGACAAGCCTCAACGCTCCGGCGACGGATACCAGGAGGCCCTCTACTCGGTCAGTTGGACGAGGCGTCGGCTTCGCCGCCTCAGTGGTTGGGCCTCTTACTACGAGTTCACCGAAGCCGGCCCTGGTCCCTTCGTATGGCAGGCAGTGCCCCCAAAGCCCGCGCCACCTCGCTGACCAGGAGGGGATCGAGCCACCCCTCGCTAGAGCTCAGGGTGGGTGCATGCCTTCGAGGCCCCCTCCAACGGAGCGGTGGTCCTTATGTTGGTCGCGTTTCTTATCCTCGCGGGCGCCCGGATGGCCCTGATCGCTGCTGATCACGCCCTGATCGGGGAGCCCCCTCTGCGGACTCTTGATCTGCGCACCTGGTCCTCATGTCGTAAGGATGAGAGTCGGCCCGGTTGCTGCACTCCCCTGCCGTGGCCAACACTCGAGGAAGCGTCGCCTACACCTGCGGGGGCGCGGGAGGCGACGCGATTGCATAAGCACGATCCTCGTGCGGCGGTCGTAGGTTGACCGCCGTCAATATCACGAGAGGTAACACGGTCTCGCCCGCGTCGCGGCGCCATGGAACCGGAAAGCGCGGGGGCCAACTGCAATAGCCTCCAGAAACCCGAGGGAGGCAATTCGACTCCGCAGGAGTCAGCGTTTCGTGGGTGGGGCGGGGTGCGTCAGATGAGCTACGGGGCATATGCGGTCGGGGTCGGCCTTTTGGTGGCGGCGATCATGCCGCTTGTCGCGGGCGCGGTATCGCTGCGGGCCCGCTTACTACCCGAATGGACGGGCGCGCCGGCGCGCGTTGCTGATGCCGTGCTCACGTTGAGCGCCCTCTTGGTCGCCGCAGAACTCGTAGGAATACTGGGCCTTTTCCAGCGAGTCCCGCTCATCCTCGTTTGTGCCGCGCTCGGGCTCGGTGAAGTGGTTGTCGCTCGGCGCTTGCCCTCCCAGACTTACGAGGAGACCAATGCCCCGCCCGCTCGGCCGCGCTTCGAATACGTCGTTGCGATCGGGGTCGCCCTGGTGGTCGCAGTCCAGTGGGGCCCGGGCACTGTGGAGGCCCTCCAGCACGGCATGCTCGGTACCGACACCCTCAGGTATCACGGCCCGATCGCCGCTCGCTTTGTGCAGGAGCACAGCATCACGTCCCTGCACTTCATTTCCACAGAGGCCGTCGTCGCCTACTTCCCTTTCAACTCGGAGCTGCTTCACAGCGTGGGCATGCTCTTGCTTGGCAGCGACCTGGTGTCGCCGATGCTAAATCTGGGGTGGCTCGCTCTAGCGCTGGCCTCGGCTTGGAGCATCAGCCGCCCTGCCGGGCTCGGGGTGATGACGCTGACCGCCGGCGCGCTGGTACTCGCTTCGCCGTCGCTCACTGCACAGGCGGGCGGCGGTGATACGGACACGGTTGCGGTCGCGCTGCTGCTGGCCGCGGTAGCTGTGCTCGTCAACGGCCGGCTCCGTCCAGCACCGCTCGCCATCGCAGGGTTGGCGGCAGGCCTTGCTGTTGGAACGAAGCTCACCGTCATCGGCGCGGTCCTTACCCTGACGCTCGGCGTCTTCGTACTCGCCGGGAGGCAGCGCCGCTTACGTCTGGGAGGGGCCTGGCTCGGGGCTCTCGTTGTGACTGGCGGATTCTGGTATCTCCGCAACCTCGTCGTCCTTGGCAACCCGCTCCCATGGTTCCACGTAAGCCTCGGCCCGGTCAGCGTCCCTGGCCTGACGGCCTACAAGGACGTCTCGATCGCCCATTACGCGACCAAGCCATCGATCTGGTCCGACTGGTTCTTTCCAGGGCTACACGACGCGCTTGGGAGCGCGTGGTGGGCTCTGCTCGCTGGGGGGTTGTTGGGAGCCGCCCTCATGGTCGTACGTCCTCGGTCGCGGCTGCATCGCTGGCTGGGGCTGGCCGGGGTCATAGCGTTCATCGCGTACGTCTTTACTCCGGGCAGCGCCGCAGGCGCGCAGGACCTGCCCGTTGCCTTCTCTGCGGCAGTCCGGTTCCTCGCGCCCGCACTGGCGATCGGTTTATGTCTCTTCCCGCTGCTTCCGCAGCTTGAATCGGTGGCGCGACGGCCAGCATTCCTGATCGCGCTCGGCGTCATCCTCCTTATGACCGTCGGTCGACGATTCCCCGATCAGGGGACGGCCCCGACGGTGGTGTTGGTTGCTGCCTCGCTCCTGGGAGCGGCCGGATTCCTCTGGGCGCTGCAGCGGTACGTCGGGCGGGTGGCGGTCGTCATCGCGACAACGCTGCTGCTGGTCGGAGTCGCTTTCGGCCCCGGCTGGGCGCTCGAGCGGGGCTACACGCGAGACCGATATGCGAATACCGCATATGCCTGGGCGCAGCCGCTGCGGCACGCGCGGATCGCGCTCGCGGGTACGAGCTGGCAGTACGGACTCTACGGACGGCGACTATCGAACCACGTCCAGTTTGTGGGCCGGCGAACAGGTAACGGCGGGTACCGGCGCGTCGGAGACTGCCGCGAGTGGCGCCAAGCGATCAATTCCGGTGACTATGACTACGTGGTGGCCGCGGCGGGGAACTTCCTTGGCGGACGAGCTCTCGAGGAACCGCGCGAGGTCGAGTGGACCGGCGGCGACCCCCACGCAAAGGCGATTCTTGAGCGCGACGATGTGACTGTCTTCCGCCTAACGGGCAAGCTTGACCTGCAGCGGGCTTGTCGCTGGCAAAACCGCCTGCACCGAGGGCCCAGCGCCATCATCTCGGAGCGATTGACCACCATCAGCCGCTGCCTGCGTGGGAAGGGCTACGTGACCCGGCGTACGCTGACCCCTGGCTCGGCCCGCTACTCCGCGCGAAAGGTTCAGCTATCGGGAACGCGCCCGGCGATCGTCTACGCGTTTGCCTCCGCAAGAGACGCCGCAGCGGAAGTCGGCAATATCGACAAGTACTTCCGCGCCGGCAACGGCCATGCGCAGCGCGTAGGAACGGTAATCATCGGCTACGCCTCCACAGTCGATGTGCGTCAGAGGAAGATTGTCGAGGGTTGTTTGTAGAGCGGCCCCCGGCCGCTCTAGCGACCGGGAAACCGCCTGAAGTTAGTCTCTCTCTCGGGGTTCCCACTGCGCTGACCGGAACCGGAAGCGCAGGAGCAGCGCCACGGCCGTGACCCCGTCGCGCCAGGTGATCTTCTTGCCCTCCTCGTAGGTGCGGCCGTAATAGGAGACGGGGATCTCGTACAGGCGGACGTCACCCCGGCGGAGCAGGCGGGCGGTGACCTCTGGCTCGAAGCCGAAGCCCTCGGACACCAGCGGCACGGAGCGGATCAGGTCTCCCTTGAACGCCTTGTAGCCCACCTCCATGTCGGAGATCGTGGTGTTGTAGAGCACGTTGGTGAGCAGCGTGAGGAAGCGGTTGCCCACGTAGTGCCAGAAGAGGTGGGCGCGCTGGGGCTGACCGCCGCGCAGCCGCGTGCCGTACACCACGTCGGCGTGCCCCTCCATGATCGGGGCGAGCAGGCGCGGTAGGTCCTGGGGGTCGTATTCGAGGTCGGCGTCCTGGATGGCCACGATCGAGCCGACTGATGCCTGGATGCCGGTGCGCACGGCAGCGCTCTTGCCCTTGTTCACCTCGTGGCGCAGCACCCGCAGGCCGCGAACGCCCTCGCGCTCAAGGCGCTCGAGCAGGGCCGCGGTCTCGTCGCCCGAGCCGTCGTCCACCACGAGCAGCTCCACCCTCAGCGGCTGCTCCAGCACCCGCTGGAGCACCTCCTCGAGCGTGCCCGCCTCGTTGTAGGCGGGGATGATCACGCTCACGAGCGGCTGGTCGCGGTTGTCCGGCGCCCCGGCTCCGAAGGCGGCCGTCGCGGATGAGGCCGCGCCAGGAGTCGGTGTCGTCATTGGCCTACTTGTACCTCACCCGGCCCGCGCCGGGGCCGAGCGTGCGCTGCATCGTCTGCCACCGGTTCACCCGACCACGGTTTGCTCGTGTGGGACCGAAGGGTTGGGTGGCGCGGGCTCACAGCGCCACCGGAGGTCGGGGCGTGTGGTCGACCTACGGCGCGAACTCTCCGCCCCCGGCACCGCCGACCGAGGTTGAGTCGCCACTAGCCCCGAACTCGCTGCTGGCGGGACTCGCGTCCGCCGCCGTCGCTGGCGGGAACGCCCTTGCCGCCGCGGCTGTGGGTTCGAATTCCTGAGCGGGAGTTGCGGGCGGAGTGACGGGGTGTGCCGCCGCCGGAGCTGACGGGGTGCTCTGCGGAGCGGGTGTGGGGGCGGGTTCCTCTACGACCGGCGGTACGACGTCCGCACTCGGCGCTTCGGCTCCTGCACTCGTCGCGGCCCGTGGACTCGGGCCGCTCGCGGGATGGGGCTGCGAGCCGGCGAGCGCCCGCACGGGATCGGGAAGACCCTGGACCGCGCAGTACGTGGCGCCGCTCCCGATCGCCACACAGCTGGCGATCGCCGCTACGGCCGCTCCCGGCCTCGCCCCCGCCACGTACTGAGCCGACGACGGATCGGCGCGCGACACTAGACCGTTTATCCCCGCCTTCAGCTCCCACAGCTGCGCCTTGACCCCGGCGACCAGCTCGCCGAGCCGACCTGGCGCCCCGGGGGCCATGGCCGGGAGCGGCAGCAGCGCCGCGGCCCGCTCGGCGCCCCGCCGCAGCTCGGCCGCCATGTGGGCACAACCGGGGCAGCTGTCCAGGTGCATGCGCGCCTCGAGCGCCCGGGCGGGGCCGGCCACCCCGGCCATGTAGGCCACGATCAGCGACCGCCGCTCCTCGCACCAGCGCCCCTCGCGCACCACCTCGTAGCGGTCGGCCAATTGCTTGAAAGCGCGCTCGATCTCCTTGCGGTAGGCCCGCTCCGAAATGCCCAGCACCGCCTTGATCTCCGGGACGCTCAGCCCGAGCCAGAACCGCAGCTTGATCACCGCGCGCCGCCGCTCGGGCAACTCCTCCACGAGCTCCCGCACCGGCGCCAGCTCCGACTCGTCCGCGAGACGATCTGCCGTTCCAATCATCGGGTCGGGCAGGTCCACGCCGGGTGCCTCGGTCGGCGTCACCAAGCGGCTCTCCGAGCGTGCGCTCTGGTTGAGCGCCCGGTGGATCGAGGCGGTCAGCAGGTAGGAGCGCACCTGGGCCTCGTGCATCTCCTCGAGGTCGAGCGCCCCGTCGCGGTGCTTCTGCAGCAGCGTGGCGTAGGCGTCGTGGTAGACGCCCTCGCGCTCGTCGGCGGCCAGCCAGGGGCAGCGTTTGCGCAGCACCACGAGCGCAATCGCTTTGTTGCGCTCGTAGGGGATCCCCCTGTCTGCCCGCCCCGGTTTCCTCATTCGTGTCTACAGGGCCTAGTTGGCCCTACCGCATACTCGCCCCCTCCTCTCTTTCACGCGAAGGTCCTTGAGCAACCGGCCCGAGCTGCCGATTGCTTCAGGAGTGCTGGGACCGACGCGCCCCGACCGCCTCACCATCTGGCCGGTGGAAACCGGCGAGTTCGGCATCGACGTGCGCTGGGGCGGAGGCGAGGGCAACACCCGAGCCACGGTCGTGCGCCGCCTGCTCACAGAAGCCGGGGTCAAGGCGAAGCCGCCCACTCGATGGACGGTCAAGCCTGGGAGCTGCGAGTCGGACCGGTGCCGGGCACCCGAGGTGGCCAAGCTGATCGACTCGTTCATCTGGTGAGCTCGGCGCGGGGCGCACGGCGACGATTCCACCTACATTTGACTAGTGAGAGAGCCTCATCGAATTCCGGAAGTGAGCAGTCGCTTTGTACAGCGACTGCGGGTTCGTCCCTAGCATCTCGAGTCGGGATTCACAGGACACGCCGTCCATGCCCGGAGGACGACGGCGACCGGTGAGGCTGCGGCGAGCGCGCTCTAGGAACCGAAGGCCGCTCTCAGGTATCGAGGGATGAGCGACGCACAACGCGCCGAGTGGGCGCCGGTCGCCCGCGGCACTCGGCGGTTATTCGGGCCCCTACTGCGCGCCCTGTCTCAACTTCTCGGCCAGGGCCGTAGACGCCGCTCAGTCTGGAATAGTCCCTGCCTTGCCATCGGCCGATCTACCTATACCCCGCTCCGACTTGGCTAAGGCCTTCGCCCATCCGCTCCGCGCAACGATCCTCGAGGCGCTAGAGGGAGCCGAACGCTCACCGCACCAACTCTCGGGGGAGCTGCACGAGCCGCTGGGCAACGTGGCGTACCACGTCGGACGCCTTCGGGATCTAGGAGCACTCCAGTTGACGCGGACAACGCCTCGGCGCGGCGCGACGGAGCACTTCTATACCGCCCGCTGGAAGGTGCACATCCGCGGGGAGCTCCTCCCAGAAGCACCCGTCAAGCGACGACAGTAGGGCCGGCTGCTCGGAGCCGATCCTAGTCATGAGGGTCTTCTTACCGGTCGACTTGCTCGCGACTCCTAAGGCGCCTCTGGTCAGCCGCAGCGGCTCACCTCCAGACAGGGGGCTGAGTAACGCGCTGGTTCGTAGCGGCGCATACTCCGAGCGGAAGGTGCGCAGGGGTGGGACATTGGGGTACGAGCTCGAACTGGATTTGGCTGATCCACCCCTTAGGCGGCGCTACCAACTCGCGTGGAATCTGCCCTCACGAGCGGATCCGGGCGGCGCGCACGCACGCTGACACCGCGCTCAGCTTCGCCAGCACGGCAAGTAGTCGTTCCAGAATCGGGCTGTGACGCGTGGGTCCGTAGCAGCGATCCAGCATGGCGACCATGCTCAGTGAGGCGTCCGCGCGCTCCGCGACCTGCTCTTGAGAGAGACCAGCGGCGAGGCGACGGGCTCGAAGGTCGCCGGGCTCCCGCGTACGGTGTTCGTCCATGCCATTAACGGTGGAACCAGGCGCCCGACGTCACCGACTTTTATCCACTTGTTGCGAGCCGGTGGCGCAGAGATCCCCGTTTCGGGGCGCTGGCTTTGCCGGACGTCCGAGAGCACCTGCCGCACCTGATGAAGGAGTGGATCGGGCTTCAGATCCAGGTGGCGCCGGACGCGCCCACCGTCCGGGTCAAGGAGGGTCAGCCGGTTCCGCGAGTAGGACCGGCAACCCGGAGGTCGTCCGGCGAGCGCTCAGCATCACGTGCACTGTGGGCTCCTACGTCGAGGTCCAGCGCCAAGGCGGGCGTCCCTCGCTCGCGGCCCTGCAGAACCTGTTCATCACGCTCTGCCTCGCCTACAAGGTGGACATCGAGGGCATTCCCGTCGTGAGTCCGGAAGAGCGCGAGCTAGGGGAGCATCGGTACTTCGAATTCCCCGGCGACGCCCGACACGAGCGGGTGGCCCGGTCGGCGCGCGTCTGGTACAGCTGGCAGCGCGCGCGGGCGTTGGCCGAGCGGACGGGGTCCTGGGACCTCGCCTCGGGCAAGCCATTCGTCCTACGGGGCGACCAACGTCGGAAGCTCGTACCCGAGGGTGGTCGGTTGAAGGACCTGAAGGGCCACTGCGACCTCGTGGACGGGCAGGACGTCGCAGCTCATCGCCAAACCAGCCGCGCCGTCGCGGCGGGCCGCCGGGCCGCCGCCGCCCTCGGCGCGTTCCCATGGGCGCTGGCGGAAGACGGCCGCCTCCCGCCGCAGTGGTGGCGCTTAGTCACGTACTCGGAGGCGCTGGCCAGGTGGGGGTATGTGGCTGCCTGACACGGCCCGACAGGTCATCGAAGCCGCCGAGAGCGGCTCGATGGAGGAAGGGCCTGCGTTCGACGCGAAGGCCCAGCTACCCGGGTCAAAGAAGAACATCGACCTCGCTATCGACGTGGCGGCGATGGCGAACGACGGGGGCGTGCTCTTGTACGGGGTGGGAGAGGACGAGAACCGGCGGCCAACCCTGCCCCATCCGTTCGAGCTCGCAGGGGCCCTGGAGCGGATCGCAAGCATCGTGTCGACCTCGCTGAGCGATCCGCCATTTATCGATCCGAGACCGCTGCCGCTCGAGGCCGATCCCGCGCAGGGGTTCGTTCTCCTCCACGTGCCGCAGTCGGCCCGGGCGCCGCACCAGGCCACGGTGGGGAACGACATGCGCTTCTACGGTCGGGCGGGCGAGATCAACGTTCGGCTCACCGAGGGGGAGATCGAACGACTGTACGCCCGACGTGCCCGCGCGGCTGTTGACCGCGACGAGCTGCTGAACGACCGGATCCGTCTCGGCCCGCCGGCGCAGGACGACCTCGGTTTCCTGCATGCGTTCGCTCGGCCGCTGGCACTCGACACCGACTTCATGGACCGTGCCGCGCCTACCACAGGTCGGGTCATTGAGCTTCTCCGCGAGCTCGCCCGCACGACCGACAATGTCCAGCCGCCGAGTGGCTACGGACCGGGCCTGACGCAGTATCTGACCTGGGAGCCGAAGGGCGCGAAGGTGTGGACGCTGGGCCGCGAGGACGACGAGGACCAGTCGAACTCCGTCCGGTGTGACCTGAACGTCGACAGGAGAGCAGACCTGTTTTGCGGCCGCGCCGCGGCCAGGCCGCCAAGGACTCACGCCGAGGACTCTCCGCTTTACATCATCAACCCCGTCATCGTCGGCAACCTCGCCTCCTTCCTGTCGATCGTAGGCGCCTACTACCAGGCGGCGAACTACTTCGGGGCTGTTGACCTCGGGGTAGCAATCACGGGCATCCTCGGCGCGACCGGCTACTCCGAAGACAACCGCCACATGTTCTACGCCCCGACCTACAACGCCCCCGACTACCGTGAGCACGCCCAGGTCACCGTCGCCGAGCTCCAAGACGTCACGGCAGCGGTGCTGATGCTGCTCCGCCGATTCCTCGGGACGGTGTACCGGCCCGATTGGGACCCGTTCAAGTCGCCGGCGTAGGTAAACCCCCGCAAGATACTCAGGGAGGCCCGATCGTGAACGACGCAGAGACGGGGATGGACGAGTCTGAGATGGAGGTGATCAAGCTGGCCGGCTTGGTGGACCCCCGTGACGGAGCGATGCTCTTGGAGGATTATCACTTCGAGCAAAAGGTGATCCTCGGACCGGCGATGCTCATCGCGATCGACGGATATTTCGAGATTGAAGGATGCACCTTTGGAGCAGGGTCTACACCCGAGACGGTAATCCCTGACGTGTTCAAGCCGGAGGCGTTCGACGGGCCCGGGGCCAGCGTCGACGGAGTGATCGGCATGAAGCGCTGCTCGTTCCGACGATGCGTGATCTATGGCGTGAGCCTGGTCGCTCCGCCCGGGGGTCTCGACCAAATGCGTGCTGGCATCGGATGATCCGTGAAACGGGAAGCGGCCGTGCGTCCCGAGTTGAGGGAAACCCTCGGGATGGTTTCCATGCCCGATGAGGACCTTCGCGCGGTCTCCGCCCACCTCCTGTACGAGTTCGACATGGTGAGAGGTCTCGTGGACAAGCTAGCCCCGGGAGGTTGGTCCGCAGCGAACACGAACGTGGAGCAGAACGCCATGCTCGAGAGCTTCACCATCCATGCCCGCGTCTTAACCGAGTTCTTCTACGAGGGGCAACCGGGTGGACGGCCGACATCAGAGAGCCGCCGCAACCGCCAGCGCCAACGGAATGCGTACGCGCACGACTTCTTTGACGACGACACGTGGCGGCGGGCGCGCCCTAGGCCGAAGCCGGAGACCTTGCAGCTCCTCCCGTTCCGGGTGGGCTATGAGATCGCTCACCTCACGTACAACCGCATCGACATCTCGGACGAGGTCAAGAACTGGCCGTACGGCGAGATCTTTCTCGACTTGGCACGGACCATGCGGGCCTTCTTGGAGGTCGTGCCCGCAGAGCGCGTCACGGACCACTTCCTAGACCAAGCCTTCGCGCTAATCCCCGAGGCCGTCAGGAATGTGACCCTTGATCAGCGCTACCGGGTCGAGTCGTCGGCTGATCTGAGAGCGGGTGCCACCGTCGCGGTGCGGCCGGCGACGGTGGCTTCTCCAAAGGGCAGCGAAGCGCACCCGCCGATTGAGGGATAGCTCCGCTCTACTCTCCTTTAGTCGTCAGCCGGCGGGAGCCGACCTCTCAACGGCGGGCCTCACCAACAACCGGCCCACCGGACAGAGGGGCCTCTACGCGTACTGGCGCGTGGGATCGGGCGTCACGATCGACAACGCCGTGCGCGTGCTCAACATCAAGGCCTGAGCGGGGCGCCGAGCGAAGCCCAATGCCCGAAGACTGCGCCGTCCGGCTCCTCCTCCTTCGCTGGACCGCAGGGCCGCAAGGCCGAGGACGCCCCTGCCCCGCTCCACCGCGCGGGGCAGGGAGCGTTCTCACATCGGGGGTAGGGGGGCCAATCGTGACCGTACGCGAGACCGCGGCGACCCCGTCGCAGCTCTTGGCGAAGAAGATTTCGGGCAAGGGGAGGGGGAGCTACACCCAAGCCGTCGCCTCCCGCGAGCAGCCGCGAGGACGTCGCAAATCACCCCTCGAGAGGATCTGGCCATGAGCGCGGGCCGCGTGAGCTTCGGCCTCGGCGAGATCGGCCGAGCGGTCGAGCGTAACGAGCTCCGCCCGGCCAAGCCCGCTCCTCGCAAGCGGCGCCGTCGCAAGGGGCCGCCGCGGACCCCGCCCCCCAGCGATCGAGCGGCGCTCGCTACCGGAACGTGCCACGCCGCTCTGGCGGACGTGCTCCTGAACGGGTGCCGCGAACCGGTGCTACCCGGTCGCTGGGTGTGCGCCAGGCACGCCGCCGAGCTGACCGAGCACGGACGGGAGCTAGCCCGCGAGGCGCGCACGAAGGCGACTCGGGCGGGGCGCAAGCAGGTGGCGCGTGGGCAGCGATAACGCGACCCAGGACGAACTGCTGCGCCGGATGGCCGAGGACGAGAGCGTGCCCACCCACCTACGCCTAGGCGCCCTCAAGGAGCTGGGGCGGCGACGCCAGGCCGAGGCGCCGGCGGCACCAGCGGCCGCCCCGTCGGGCGAGGGCCTACCCCCCAACCCCCTCTTGGAGCGCTACCCCGACGAGGACCCGGACGGTCCGCTCGACCCGATGGCCGACCTCGACTTCGCGGAGATCACCGGTCGGGCGCCCCACCGGCTCTACGCCAAGGTGCTCCACTCGGTGCCTCCGCACGCGAACCGCGCCGAGTTGCTCCGCTTCGAGGCGGAGTTCCTGCGCGCGTGTCGCGACGCTGGCATCCCCCGGGGCGCACGACGGCGACGAGCTGGGCCGTCGCCGGTCGCGGCGCGCCAAGTAGGTCGTTTGAGCTAGTACGAGCCCGAGGCGTAGATGGACATCTCCTCGTCGGCCAGGAACGCGGGCCCGAACGGGTAGCTCGATCCGTCCCCGAAGGCGTCGATGTTGTAGCGCCGGAAGCCCGGCTTGGACTGCCAGGCGAACCGCGCCACCCCATTTGTGGCCCCGGAGTGGATCCCCAGCCAGTAGACCCCAGGATCGAGGCGTGGAGGGAAGGGGAAGTAGAAGTTGACCCAGCCCGGCCCGAGCCCGGCGGGAAGCGTTACTTGGAAGCTCCTTGCGCGCAAGGCACCGGGAACCAGGCCCGGGTCGTTCGAGTAGAGCACCCCGCGTAGCACCTGAGAGCCGCTCGTCGCTCCCTCGCCGTCCAGGTAGGCGCTCAGCTTCCTGACCGTGGCCGGGAAGTAGAGCGTGAACGGTGAGGCCCGCTTGACGTTCGCGCTCATCGGGCTAAACGAGGTCCCCACGGTCCGGTTGCCGAACAGGCGCCGGTCGCAGCGGACGTTGATGCACTGAGGCTCGCCGTTGCCTTGGGCGGTGTTTCCGCCACCGTCCACGACGCCGACGACCGCGCGTATACCGAGCGTGTTTCTGTCCGCGAGGTTGCCGGCGATCGTCGTCGCCGGGCTGTTGACCGTGATGCCATCCCCCGCAAAGCGCCGTGCGTTGTCGCTGGCGATGTTGCCCTGCACCAAGGTTCCGCTCGCAGTCGCCGAAACCAGGATTCCCCCCGCGTCGTTGTTGATCGCTTTGTTGCCCAGTACCTGGTTGTCCCTACCGGCCGAGACCGTGAGCGCGCTGGCCACGACAGAGCCCTGGCAGCCCTCGAAGAAGCGTTGGGGGCCAAGCGTGTTGTTCTTGATCCGGTTGTCGCTCCCCGTCACCTCGAACCCGGTGGTCGCGCAGCTCCCCCGCACAACGCTGTCCTCCACGACGTTGGCGTCACCCGCGATCTCGATCGCGTTCGGTCCAGACGCGGAGATCGCAAATGCCACGGCCGTCGTATCGGTGATCAAGGTGCGACTGGCGGTGGCCTCGATTGCGATACCCGAGCTGCCGTTCCCGCCCGTCGCGATGTTCAGCCCTTCGAGGCGATTGTCGGACGTTGCGCGTAGCCGAATCGGGCTGTTGTTGAACTCTTGAACGGTCCCGTTCTTGACTGTGACGCCGCGCCGCGACGCGATGAGCACCCCGCTCCCGGTACCGTCGAGCGCGGCATCGATCGTGTGGCCGGCGAGGTCCAGCGTGATGTTGTCGGCGCCGATCACCACGCCGTTTTCGGGGCAGTTCACGAGGTCGCTGTCGAGCGTCGTGTCGGTCGTGATCGTGTCGCCGCAACTCGCGTGGGTCGCGGCCGCCTCGCCCGCCCCCCAACCGAACGTCAGAAGCGCAGCGACAACGAGGGACAGAACGGAGACACGCACAGATAGGCGCACACGGCGACCCTAAACCCGCTCGTTAGAGGCTGCAACTGAGCCGGGTCGCCTCCGCCGTTCTAGCGCCGTCGATAGGTCAGACGATGACGAGCGCGAGGATGGCCCTCGCAGGTCACGAGCAGCCGTTAGGCGCCGTCCCTCGCCCTCCTCGCGCACTGCCCAGGGTTGGGTCTCAGGGACCCTCGGTTGTCCGCGCCAACGGCGAAGCTGGCCCGGTGCCCGAGTTCCAAGGCCTCCCGCGCGCCGTGCTGCTGGCGATCTCCAGAGGACGCGACGTCGCTCCCGGCGAGCCCGACCGAGGCGCTTGCGGACATGCGAGCGGTATCCGGACCGACCCTTGGCCGCCTACGCCGTGAGCGCGCCCACCACCGCGAAGGCGCCGGCGCCGCCCGAGGCCTCGCCCGGCGACCGCGAGCGCGCGGGGCCGGTCGACCGGGAGCGCGAAGCGCGGGAGTCGGACGCGGCGGCGACTCCGGAGACGACGGCTCCGGCTCTAGCGAGGGCGACGGGGACCCACCACCCCGCCGCCCGCTCGACCTTCGCTACCGCCACCGCGTCCAGCTAGAGCGGCTCCTACGGTCGCTCGCGCACGTCTCCCGCACGCCGACCGCACCGTCCGCCCAGCTTGAGCTCGAGGAGGCGGCGTGAGCGACTGGTCTCCCGCCGTCCTCGCCTACCTCCGCGAGCACGCGATCGAGACGGACGTGCTGGCCGAGGTCGGCGTGACCGAGGACGGCGACTCGCTCGCCTACCCGAACGGCCGCCGCCGGAACCTGAACGGGGGGCCGAAGGTGACCCAGCCAGCTGGCGCGCCGCTCGCCGCCTGGTGGCCGACCGGGCGCCCGAACGCGGGCGCGAAGGTGATCGTCGCGGAGGGCGAGTCGGACGCGCTGGCGGTGATCAAGCCGCTCCACGAGACGCTGGAGATGTTGGGCATCCGCGACGTGTCGGTGATCGCGGTCCCCGGCACCGGCTACCCGATCGAGAGACTCGTGACGGAGCTGGCGCAGGCCCACCAGGGCTTCCTCTGCTTCGACGCCGACGGCGCCGGGCGGCGCTCGCCGAATATCGCGACCGCAAGCTCGGCGAGGTCCGTGCCCTCTTCGATCAGGCTGAAGCCGAAGCTCGCCGCGCCGAGGACCGGCTCGCGAGGGTCCGACGCCACTTCCAGGACGGCAAGCTCGACCCGGAGGACTGGGCGGACCAGCGCGAGCAACTGGCCGAGGAGCGCGACGGCGCGCAGGCCCAGGCCGACCGCCTCCGCGCCCAGGAGGCCGAGGTCTCGTCGTGGGGCGGGCTGGAGGACGCAGAGGCCGAGACGCTCCGTACGCTCTCGGCGATCCGATCGGCCATCGCGGGCGACGTCGCTGACGCCGAGGGCACGGACGCGGTCCGCGTGGCGCTCTCCCGCCTCTTCGAAGGCTTCATCGTCCACCGTTCCCTGCCAGGGCGCGCGCACATGGCCTTGCCCATCCGGTAGGCCAGCGGCCCGCTGTACCCGCCGCCGCTCGCCCGCGCCGGACCAGCGAGGGTGGCGTCGCTCGCCGGCGCAAGCTCCGCCACCGCCCGGGCGCTCACGGGAATGCGCGCTCGCTCACGCCGGCCAGGGACACGCGCGGTGCGGCCCTCCGGGTTCGCCGGCGTTGCCGAACACCGGCAGCCTCGTGAACGTGGACCAGAACTGCACCTTCACCGTCGTCGCAGCCGGATTGGACCGGCCGACCTCGCTCGAGTTCATCGGGAACATCGCCTACGCCGTCACCCTCGGCGGGGAGATCTGGAAGCTCGAAAGGTTTCGCGTCCGCCCTGCCGCGTGTCGCGTTGAGCGAATAGGCGACGAACGCCGCAACCCCCCAGGCGTCATCGAGCGCGGCGCCCGAGGGAGCTCAAGGGCCAGCCGTGGCTCGGGGCGCCGACCCAGGCTCCCCCCGCTAGTGGGGCTGTCGGAGTAGCCGCCGAGCCACGACTGTCCGCCTCCAGCGTCAAGCCAAGGGATGACGTCTCTCCCCCGTCTCGGCCGATACACACCTACGAGACACCATTAGGGCAGAGCGTTTGGTCGTCCCTGGGGGCGACTAGACGGGTCGTGCCCAGGATGGCGTTTCGTTGGGGACGTGCGCCAGGGCCCGCGCGATGGAGCGGGAGGCCGGCTCACGAGCCAGATCGCGCCCTGCCTAGTGCGGTGGACGCACCGCCTTAGCGAGGGAGTCGGGCAACGGGCCTGCGCAATCACCGAAAACATTGGTAGCAAATTGGTAGCAAGGCGGAAGTCTCTCAGCGGCCCTGAACGAAGAAAGCCCCGCCGTAGCGGGGCTTTCGTGAGGGTGAGCGACGGGACTCGAACCCGCGACCGCCTGGACCACAACCAGGAGCTCGCGTACAGACCCAGGGGTGTCTCGTATCCCGTTCAGGACGCCACGATGGCCGGCTACCCAGCGTAGGATCGAGGCAGGCTTCCTCAAGGAGCCGCGATCCGCGCGAACTTGTCGAGCCACCGCCCACCGCCCCAACGAAGATGACCACGCCACTTTGAGGCTGCGAATAGGCTCCTGATTACACAGCTATGGGTGTGTCCACTTGCGCGCCGGGTGCCCGCGGTCCCGCGCTAGCTCGCCTGTCGTACGCCTGCTGATTGGGAAGCGCTCGATAACGTGTAAGGGACGGACTTCCTCACCGACTAAGCCCCGGGGATGGTGTAGAAACGCGGTGAGCGGGCCCGGGGCGTGGTCCGCCCAGGATGTGAAGTACCCGTCGCTGCGCGGCCCTAGAGCTCGACCGGGCAGCCGTTCCAGCTCTTGAACCTGGATTCCTGCCGGCCGCTGGGCCACACCCAGCCGAGGTACGCCTTGCAGGAGGTCGCGAATCCCTGATCGAGGATCGGCCCTACGCCGATCTCGAAATGGCAGTACGCGGTCAGGTGCTGTCCTGACCCCTGCTGCGCTTCGACGACGTTCCCGTTCCAGCCCAATCCGTAGACGATTCTTCTTTGCAGGTAATCGGGGTGCGGCCAGATCGGGGAGGACCCGCTGTGGACGTTGCAGCCGAGCTTCTGGCCCGGGCTGACCGTATTGGGGTGGAGCCCGAACGGCGAGCGGTAGCGCTGGAATGGGCCGAACAGCGACACGGTCCAGATGTCGCACCCGTCGACGCCGAACACGTTGGCGCCACAGCCCTGGACGCTGAGCTCCTTCCCCCCGTATGGAGAGTTCCCGCGCGCGAAGTCCGGGGCCGCGGCCACCGATGAGCCTGAGGGGGCCGAGCACAGATAGGCGCGCAGATCCGGGGGCTGGTAGACGCAATTCGGGACGTCCGGGTCGGACTCGACCGAGGCGATGTAGGGCGCCTCCCACCCTTGCCCCGCCGAGATCGGGTAGACATAGCGTCCGCCTCGGTGTGACACGGTGAGCGTGATCACGTCGCCGCCCGTGAGCGCCAGCGACGTCGGCACCGTGGCGCCGGTGGCGTCGTGCGCGGCGTTTGCGCTGATCCCGAGCGCCGCGGTCCCATCGCTCCAGTACACCTCCGCGTGTTGGGCGTCGATCGACTTCAGGGTCTGGTCGGGGTCGAGGTTCATGCGCCAGGAGTACGTCTCGGGAGCCGAGTCGTCTCGGATGGCCTGGAAGGTCATGTCGCCGTTGTAGACGGGGCGAATCCCGCTGTCGACGTTCGCGGTGGTGTTGGCGTTCACGCCGACCGCAGAACCGGCGATCGTGGTCGCGCTCGAGTCGCTTCCCACTCCGACAGGCGTTACCTGGAGTCCGCCCCGGGGCGCCTCGATCGTGAAGCCGTCGGACGGGTCGTCGGTCATCGTCGTCCTGTCGTTCGTCCCGGTGCTCTGGATCGTCGTCCCGGTCCGGTCGAGGCCGGGGTCATAGCCGTCCGCGATCTCGGCCGGGTCGACCGTCTCGCTCGTCGGCGCGACGTTCTGCGAATCGCTCGTGGCGTCTGCGGCCTGAAGGGTGTCGACGGCCTCCGAGGCCGGGATGTTGCCATCGGGGTTGACGTTCATCGTCCAGCTCTTCGATCGGGTGTTGCCGGCGCTGTCGGTCGCAACGAGCGCGACGTCGTGGGCGCCGCCGCCGTAGCTGGCGGTGTTGACGCTGAAGGTGTGGTTGAGCGTGCAGCCGCCGTCGGGGCAGGTCTGCGTCTCGGGCTCGCCGACGGTCTGGCCGTCGATCTGGAGCTTTACGGCGGTGACGCCGTAGCCGGAGTCCGCCGACTCGGCAGTGACGGTGTAGGTCTTCTGGTCGACCCATCCCTCCGGGGCGCTGGCGAGCGGGCCCGACACCCGCAGGCTCGGCTTGGTCGCGTCGCTCTCGATGTCGACGTCGAGCCGCTTGGACGTCGCTCGCCCCACGCGATCTGTAGCCGTGAGAGTCACTGTGTGGTGGCCGGGGTTGTAGTCGGCCGCATTGAACGTCCAGTCCTCGTCGACGCTGCAGTTGTCGGCCGGGCACCCAGGGGTGTCCGGGGGGTCGACCGGCGTCCCGTCGACGTCGACTGTGAGCGAGGCGATACCGGATTGCGGATCGCTCGAGTTGCCGTCGCCGGCCGCGATGTGGAGGGTGTATCGGGGTCGGTCGGGGCCGAGTGTGATCTGGGGATCTGGAGTAGTGAACTTCTGGTCGCTGCTGCAGTGTGGGCCAGGCGCCTGGAGGTCGTTGTCGTCGGCGCAGAGCCGGTAGTGGTAGTCGTTCCAGCCTGACAGGCCCGTGATCGGCTCGGAGACCGGTCGCTTGGTGTTGCTCGTAAACTCGATCGACCGCTGCGGGGTCGCGCTGCCGTAGTCCTTGGTCTCGCCGTAGTCGAACCAGTACCTGCCGTTGGTGTTCAAGTTCGAGGCGACCGAGCCCTGCAACGTGGCAGCGGTGTCGGTCACGTTCGTCGGTGGGGAGGAAACGAACACTGCGGTACAGCCCGAGGCAGTCGTGAGGGCGGTGCAGGCGGCCATCGTCACCAGCAGCCGCCTAGCGGTGTGTTTGACCGAAGGACGCATCTAGTTGCCTCCCGCCTGGCCCTGCGCCAGCGTCGCCAGCGGGCCAGAGAGCTCGAGTGTCGGGTCGGTGTGGTCGACTCTGATCCGCGCGTGGTCTGGCGGGTCGTCGTGAGAGGGATTGCCCGCGGCGTCGGTAGCGCTGATGTCGAGGTAGTCCACGCCCTGCGGCAGCACCGAAGGGTCATAGTTGAGACTCCCGTCCGACCAGGTGTGCGGACAGGGGTTGCGGTTGCCGCCGGCGCAGCCGACCGACGTCTGCCAGCTCGGGCCCCCCGGCACGCTGAGCGTCAGGCTCGCGATTCCCAGGCCCGCGTCGGACACCGTCAGCGGGATCGGCGCCGGCGTCTTGTCCACCCACGGCGGCTGGAAGATGCTGCCGAAGTGGGGCTCGTCCGTGTCGTTGAGATAGATCGTCGCCGTCCCGACGTACGCGTGATGGTCGCCCCTGGTGACGTGGGTATAGCCCCCCGCGATGTTGCTGAGCTCGACTATGACCCGCTTGACCGATGGGCTGTTACCCGCGCGAGGCAGGTCGAACGTGCCGAACCAGAAGGAGTTCAGCAGGGCGTGGGTTGTGTTCTCGCTGTTGTAGCCGGTGTCCCACAGGCCCATCCACATGTACGGCGGCGTGATCGAGTCGTTCGAGTAATAGCCCACCTGTCCTAGCACCGCATCGGCGATGAAGACACCGGGAGTCGCAGGCGCGTCGTATGTGAAACCTCCCGAGGAACCTGCCGTGTAACGCGAGTTCTGCCACGCATAGATGTTCAGTCCGGTGCCGAAGCACGACCGTCCGAGCATGCAGTCGCCGCTGAGCGAGTAGTTCCCCGTATTCGGCGGCGCGGCGGCGTAGCCGTAGTTGAAACCTGACCAACCCGGAAAGTCGTAGTTCGCGTAGGCGTCGATTGCCGGGTCGACGAGGATCGGGTACGCCCAGTCGTCCTCACCCCGCGAGACCGTTATCCGCAGGCTGTCGCGACTCACGTGCATCGTCACCGGGACGCCCACACCCTGGGCGTCGACGGCCTTGGCCGCGCCGATCGACAGGACCGGCTTTCCATCTTGCGAAATCCGAGCGCCACCGCCCGGCGCCGGCGCGAGCGACGCACCCGGCGGCAGCCGCAGGCGCAGCACCTGCGTGTCGGGGCTGCGAGGTGACCGCACAAGGCGAAACAGCTCAAGACCCCGCGGCGTCGCCGAAGCGAGCAGATCGGTGTCGGTGTCGACCCCCGGGTAGAGCGCCGTGCTCGAGCCGAGTCGCGAGGGCGCGATCCCCGCCGGGTGGCCCGAAGCGATCGACAGAGCTGTGCCGCCGGGAATCTGGATCGCGCCATGCAGGTTCGACGGGAGGCTGAAGTCAGACAGCGGGTTGGCCGGCTCCAGATTGCCCCCATGGTCTCGCAGCGACAGGTCGACCGCCTTGCCGTGACCGCCGGCGCCGGTGCGCAGCGGAACCGACGACACGGCCAGCGCCGTGCCCCCCGCAGCCTTCGCGCCCGGGCCAGAGTCCACTATCGCCGTGTAGTCGCTCAGGTAGCGCTTCACGTCCCGGCGCTGCACCATGCTCTTCACGGGGTCCACTGTGGCCGGGAACCTCATGCGCACGACTGAGGCGACCCGGTCGCGACCAAGCCCGACATACGCCCGCCGTGACCGGAGCCGCTCCCGCCGTGCCTTCGCGCTGCCGAGCCAGCGCTTGCGCGCCTCGGCGCGCCGCCGGACCACCTTGTCCATGCGCGACCGAGCTTCCTGGCGTGCCTGACGATTTCCACCAGAGGACGCGTGTCGAGTCGCCACGAGCGCGAGTACACCCGCAGCGCAGATGCTCAGCGCAACAAGCGCGACAACGAACCTGTGCCCCTTCACCTGCGGCCTCCACAGCAAACGATCCGGTCGGTGCTTTGCATGTCCGCCAAGCTCTCAGGCCGCGAACGGCTCGGCAACCGGGACTACCCCTTGACGTTCCCCTAGTTTTTCACGCCGCGCAGCAACCGAGCAGGCCTCCGATCCCTCGTCCAACAGCTCCGGGAGCTAGTGCGTGCTCGCCTCCGACGCGACTCCGGATCCACGTGGCCCGACGCGACTCGATGGTTCTCGTCGAGGTTTCCGACGACGGGGTTGGGGGCGCCACGCCGGGCTTCGGGCTGTCCTCGATCCGCGACCGGGTGTCAGCACTCGCGGGCCAGGTCGTCGTGCGTAGTCCGGCCGGAGCCGGCACTTCGGTCTCGGTGACGATCTGATGCGCGTGACCGTCGCAGACGATTCCGTGCTCTTTCGCGAACGCCTCACGCGATTGCTCACTGAGGCTGGCCACGAAGTGATCGCCGCCGTTGGTGACGCGGACGCGCTCGTGGCGGCGGTGGCCGACGAGGTACCGGACATCGCGATCATTGACGTTCGGATGCCCCCCACCGGTACCAACGACGGAGCCCGGGCGGCGCAGCACCTCCGTTCGCTGCATTCCGAGATGCCCATGCTGTTGCTCTCACAGCACGTCGAGACCAGGCATTCGGTCGCGCTCGTCGCGTCTGGCCAACCGGCTCGTGGCGTGCGCGGCTGTAGCCGCCGCCGAAAACTGGCCCGTCGAGGGGGCAGAGCGATACTGGGCAGACGATGTCCCAGGAGAACGTGGAAATCGTGCGCAGCGCCTAGTAGGCGGCTCTCGCCGAGCAAGGGACAGGCCCTCGAGGCCGTGGGACTGGCGGGGTAGGAACCCAAAAGGCCGCGCCGCCGCGCTGCCCTCAGTAAGGCGGCCCGCTGGCGTCTCGGCGTCGGTCAGACCATGCGGCGCGGCTTACGGCCCGGCCAACGGAAAGCTGGACGATCCTCAGCAGCGACGAACGGACCCACAACGTACGCAAGCAAGAAGAACACTGCGAAGAAAACGATGACGAAAAGGTCCATACACTGCGCATCCTACACCCCCAACGGGGGGCCGACAGGCCCCGAACCGATCCTCTCGAGCTGATCGCCCTCGTCACCCCGCTGCCCGAGGACGGCGGACCCGTGCCGGGCGAGATCATCGAGCATCAGGCGCACGCCATCGGCCACGCCGCGGTCCTCCTCGCGGACCGTGGCGTCCTGCTCGCCGGCGACATGCTCTCCGATGTCCTGATCCCGCTCTTCGACCGTCGCCAGCCCGATCAGTTGGGTGCCTACGCGACGGCACTCGACCGGCTGGAACAGGTCGCCAGGCACGCCGACGTCTGTCCCCGGCCACGGCGGCGTTGCCGAGGGTCCCGAGGTGGCGGCTCGTCTCGCCGCCGATCGTGCCTACATCGACGCGCTGCGGCGAGGAGAGGAACCGATCGACGCGCGTCTGGCGGATGCGGAATGGCTGTCCGGCCCCCACCAGTCGAACCTGGAGCAGGCCCGAACGCGGTAGATCCTTCGCCGCTCGGAACTTGTCCAGGGGGGACGAGGGATAAGCAAGCCGTCGCTATCGCTTGGCGCCGGGAGGGGTCGTCCGTGTGGCCGGGGCCGCTGTTATCGCTTCTCGTCCGATGCGGGCATCTGCACCGGCGCGCGTGACGCCTGCTCATCGCGCAACCGAGGAGCCGAGGACCGGCATGAGCTGCTCTGTTTCTGCGAGAAGGGCGGCGACGTCCCGAGGGTCTGGCGGCCATCGTCGACGATAATGGCCACATCGTGGATGCCGTCGCCGAGCTCGAACGCGGGCGGGAGTCGTTCGTAAGCCAGGCGTGGATGGATGCCTACGATTCGCTGTCAGGCGCCGATCGGTCGGACCTGCTTGGACGGGAGGACCTCGAGCTGCTCGCCACCTCTGCCTACATGATCGGGAACGAGGGTGACTACCTTGGCGCCTTGGAGCGCGCCCATCGCGCCCACCTCAGCGCCGGCCAGCCGCTGCGGGCCGTGCGCTGTGCGTTCTGGATCGGGGTCACGTTTGCTCGCCGAGGAGAAACGGGGCGGGCGAGCGGCTGGTTGGGGCGCGCTCGGCGGATGCGCGATCGGGAGGCCGGCGAGAGCGTGGAGCGCGGGTATCTGCTTCTGCCGGCCGTCTTCGAGCAGGAAGCGAGCGGTGACCTCGAGGCGGCCGGTGTCACCGCCGGCGAGGCGGCGGCGATCGGCGAGCGCTTCCGGGACTCGGATCTGTTCGCGCTCGCCGCCCATGAGCAGGGTCACGTCCTGATCCGCAGCGGGCACATCAAGGAGGGCTTGGGGCTGCTGGACGAGGCGATGGTGGCGGTCACGGGCGGCGAGCTCTCGCCGATCGTCTGCGGCATCGTCTACTGCGGTGTGATCCTCGCCTGCCAGGATGCCTACGAGGTTCGCCGCGCCCAGGAGTGGACGGCCGCTCTGACGCGCTGGTGCGAGCGCCAGCCCGACCTCGTGGCCTTCACCGGACGCTGCCTGGTGCATCGCGCCGAGCTCATGCAGCTGCACGGCGCCTGGTCGGAAGCGCTGGAGGAGGCGCGCCGGGCCGGCGAGCGCTGTCTGCAGGGGGCGAACCCGGGGGCGGCGGGCGAGGCCGCCTACCGGCGGGGCGAGGTCCGCCGCCTGCGGGGGGAGCTCCGCGCGGCCGAGGACGCCTACAGGGAGGCGAGTCGACATGGCCGAGAGCCGCAGCCGGGCCTCGCCCTGCTCCGGCTTGCACAGGGGGAGGCCGATGCCGCCGAGGCCGCGTTCCGTAGGGTCATGATGGAGACCACCGAGATCGGCAAGCGGGCGGGCCTGCTGCCCGCATATGTCGAGATCATGCTGGCAGTGGATGACCTGGCGGCGGCGCGCGGGGCCTGCGTCGAGCTCGAGTCGATCGCCGCGGGCCAAGAGAGCGAGGCGCTCGCAGCCGTGGCCGCGCACGCGCGGGGCGCGGTCGCGCTGGCCCAGGGAGACGGCCAGTCCGCGCTCGCTTCGCTGCGCCGTGCCAGCGAGATATGGCAGCAGCTTGAGGCGCCTTACGAGACGGCGCGGGTGCGCGAGCTCGTCGGTCTCGCGTGTCGCGCATTGGGCGACGAGGACACGGCCACCCTAGAGCTGGAGGCGTCCCGCGTCACCTACGAAGGGCTGGGGGCGGCGCCTGACTTAGCACGCCTCGGCTCGCTCGCCGGCAGCGGGCCCGCCGACGCCGATGGCCTCACTGAGCGCGAGGTCGAGGTGCTGCGCGGCCTCGCCTGCGGCGACACCAACAAGGTGATCGCCGCCGAGCTCGTCCTCAGCGAACGCACCGTGGACCGGCACGTGAGCAACCTCTTCGCCAAGCTCGGCGTCTCCTCGCGCGCTGCGGCCACCGCCTACGCCTACGAGCACCGGCTCCTCTGAGCTGCGATGGGTGAGATCACCCACTCCGCCCCGGCGGAGGTTGGGTGGTTCAGCCGATGCGCGAGCCGGCGGGCGCGCCTAGCCTCGGCTCCTGCCAAGCACGAACTACGAGGAGGCGAACATGCCGAGCGTATCCAGAGAGACAGCGTCCGAGCAGATCGCGTTCGAGGGCCTCGAGGTACGTCTCGAGAACCTCGACGGCGGCTACTCGGTCTGCTTCGAGTCGCACTCCGCCGACGCCGACCTTGCGGAGCTGTTCCGTGGCCTCCCCGACGACCGCGCGCAACTCCCGCGCTGGGGCTACGTGATCAAGGGGAAGGTGGGCTTCCGATTCTCAGATCGCGAGGAGACCTACCAGGCCGGCGACGCCTACTACGTGCCGCCCGGCCACACCCCGGTCCACTACGCAGGAGCCGAGCTCGTCGAGTTCAGCCCCACGGAGATCCTCGGCGAGACGATCCCCGTGGTGATGCAGAACCTTCACGCGGCCGGAGTCGCGGCGGGGAGCTCATCATGAACTACGGGCTCGCCTACGCGATCGGATTCCACCCCTGGGAGGACCTCGCCGCACATCCGCCCTTTGCCGGCAAACTCATTGAGCTGGTGGCCCGCGAGGAGGACGGGTACGGGCCGCCCTACGGGCGCGCGCTCGACGTGGGCACCGGCAGCGCAGTGTGGGGGGCGCAGCTCGCGCGACGTGGCTGGGAAGTGACCGGCATCGACATCGTCGAGAAGGCACTGCGCCGCGCCCGCGAGCGGGGGGGCGAGGCGGGCGTCGAGATGCGTCTCGTGCACGGTGACGTGACGGCATTGCGGGAAGCGCGTCGGCTCCGGCTTCCGTCTCGTCGTGGACACCGGCACCTTCCACGGGCTCACCGACGCCCACCGCGAGGCGATGGGCAGGGAAGTAAGCGCCGTCACCGCCCCCGATGCCACCGTGATCCTCGATTGCTTCGCGCCTCGGCGCAGAGGGCCACTCCCCCGGGGCGCGAGCCGCGCCGACGTGGAGCAGGCGTTCGCCGGATGGGAAGTGACCGACGTCGAGGTAGCGGACACCGAGCCCGACTCGCTGGCGAGGCTGTTCAGGTTCGACGAGCGCTTCTACCGGCTGCGGCGCAAGTGACCGGGGGCTTCCGCCCTGGCAGGGATGTGGGCGAGTCCACGATCGGCTTGCGAGAGCGATAGCGGCGGCCCCGGCCCCACGGATGATCCCTTGCGGCGCAAAGCGATCACGATGCCTACGCCGCCGCAGCGTCTACCCGGAATCATTTGGCGGCTAATGGTGTCTCGTAGTGCCAGGGCTACGACTTCAATTGAGGCAGTCGACAGCTTCGCGTTTTCGCGCTTTTCGGTATCTGAAGTTGGCGAGCGACAACCGGCGCCCCCTCCTTCGGACCGGACGGAGTCGGCCCCTCTCATCCTAAGAGGGCTAGCCTCGAAGTGGCGAGACTTGCGTGAAATTGTCCGTGCCAGCCGACCGGCAGCCTCATTCGCTTCCCCACCCCAGACCGGTTGGCGATGTGATCTGAACATCAGACGTCGATGTGCGGGCGACGACCGCCCAATCGGGCCCGCAACCGATCGTCAAGCATGTCCGCGTTGCCGGCCGCAGCGCGAAGCGCGACGTCGAGTTCCGCCAGGTCCATCGAGTCGCCCAGCAGTTCGCAGTCCAGACTCAGCATGCGGTGCTCCGGATGCCAGCTGAACTTGCCGAAGTTCAGGCGGGCGGAGGCTGCAACCGGACGCGCAGGACTGAGACATTGCATTACGTACTACGTGCCAGCCGGGCGTCGGGTCGCTCTCCATGCGGAGCCAACGCATGATCTGGGAAGCGGGGACGGCGGCGGACCCGCCATAAGGGCGAGACCGAGTGTCATCGGCTTCGGCCACTGTTGCGACGGGATCGCTTGACCATGATCCCTGCCGATATTCCTGCTGCGGCGATGGCGGCGTAGGCGATGCCGAGAAACCAGTCGGGAACCTCGACCTCGGTGGCGCTGGTGATCCAGAACCCGGCGGCAACTGCAGCGAGCAGAGCCCACCATCGACCCACGGCCAGCCCCAACAGGAAGCCGGCGACGGTCACGAGAGCGATGACCATCGGACGTCACATCAGTCCAGCGGTACTACCAGCGTCCGGCTTCTCGCACCGCTACGTGCCCGCACGCTCACGAGCACGCGGTAGGGAGGCGCCCCGAGGCCCAACCGCAGGGTGATTCGCCCACTCCGCCCCACAATGATGCGCCGCTCGGTCAATGGTGGGTACCGGCTACCGGCAGAGTCGGTCGTTGCGAGCAGCTGCCACGGCCGGCGTCGCGCCGAGCTCGGCGTGCTGTAGAACTCGTATGAGAGTGTGACCCGGTTTCCAACTCGGGCGGCAGCCAACTTCGGAAGTGGCGGGGCTTGAGCGGGTGAAGACCCGCCGCGCTCGTCCGGCGCTGCCCCCCGCAAGCTCTGGCCGGTGGGCGTCTGCTCCTCTGTGCACGAGTCAACGCTGGCCGACCATCCCAGCGGGCTCGACCACTTGGCATCGTTTCCGCCGTGGGAAGGGCCGGTCGGGCTGTTCCCCGAACCGCCCCAGTGGCCGGGCCACACAGCCCACCTCGGCTGCGGCGTCAGGTCGGTGACGCTGGGAATCACCCCGTCACCGTCACCGTTCGATGTGTCGTCGCCTCCCTCGTTGAAGTGGTATCCCGAGCTGAAGTAGCTGGCATGTGACCCCTCCGCGACGTACACGATTGGTCGCCCGTCGGCCGTCCTCTGGACGTTGCCCCAATCGCAACGCTCCCCCCCGTTGTGCTGGGCATAGGTGGCCCTGACTGGCTGATTGGTCTGTCCCAACTCGACCTGCACCATCTCCCAGTCGCCCTCGTGGGCGCCGGCGCCAAAATATGTCTTGGGGTTGTAGTAGTAGAAAAGCCAGTACTGGAGGACCCGCTCGCCGCTCGGATAATGCATCACCCGTCCGTAGGCGCGGTTTCCGTACCCAGAGATACCGTGCATGCGCTGGGCATCCCCAACATAGTCGTCGTTGGCTGCGTCGACGTTGTCGTCCTCGCGGGCTGCAGAGCCATCCGAGTAGGACGGGTAGCCGAGGTAGGCGAGCGAGAATGTCGGCCCCGTGCCCGCCGGATCGGATGACGCAAGCGTCGCGTCCCCGCGGGTTAAACGATTGCTCCGCGCTCCCGGCAGATAGCTGTCAGTGATGATGGCCGGAGAGTCCGCCCAGTAGCTGTCCTGCGCGTCGTAACGAAGCAGGGGAGCGTATCGCTGGAGAAGTGCCTGATCCGGCTCCGGCTCGGCGCTGGTGTGCTCCATCGGCCTGAGCTTTTGGATGCGTCTGTTGCCCGTATCCGCAACGTAGATGTTGCCGGCGGAGTCGGTGGCAATGCCCTGAGGGGCGGACAATTGACCCGGCTCGCTCCCTTCGCTCCCGCAAATGCTGAGGAGAGCACCTGTCGAGCTGAACTGCTGGATGCGGTTGTTGAAGTGATCAGAGACGTAGACGTTGCCGGCGGTGTCGGTGGCCAATTCTCCAGCACCCCTGAACTGGCCAGGTCCGGTTCCGTAACCTCCCCACCTGGTCAGAAAGGTCCCAGTCGAGCTGAATTTCTGGACTCCCCCGTAGTCAAGGGCATAGACGTTGCCGAAGCGATCAGCGGCCACGGCGGTGGGGCCTGCATCGAACTGGCCGGCCCCGGTGCCGTTACTGCCCCACTTCGTTGTGAAGGCGCCGGTGGAGCTGAATTTCTGGACTCTCTTGTTGCCTTCGTCGGCGACGTACACGTTCCCCGTGGCGTCGGTGGTTATGCCTCTTGACAGACCCAAAAACTGACCATCGCCGCTCCCGTAAGTTCCCCACCTGCCCAGGAAGGCGCCTGTTGAGCTGAACCTCTGCACATGAGGGTTGTTGCCTCCGCCGGAGCCGTTGAGTGCGTAGACATCCCCGGAGGACGACGCAGTCAGTTCGGCGAGGTTGTCGAAGAGCCCGTTGCCGGTTCCCTCGCCACCCCAGCCGGTGAGGTAGGTGCCACCTGGGCTGTACTTCTGTATCGGGGGAGTGCCGCCGGCGGCATATACATTGTCGAAGCGGTCGGTGGCCACGTCGCTCGCCTCAGAGGGCCAGCTCCGCTCGACCTTGCAGCGATCGGTGATGGGTCCGGCGCGAGTCGTAAAGCTACGCGTGTTCGCGCACGTCGGCGAGGGATCATTCGTGTCCTGGCCGCAGACCCGGAAGTAGAAGGTGGTGTCCGGCTGCAGGCCCGCTACAACGACGCTCAACGGGATCGGGTTGGACGAAGACCCGCCGGAAGCTGGCCCGCAGCGCCGGTCCGGCTCCTTGGGACCGTTGCCAACTCCGCACACCTCGGTGTCGCTGGAGGTTCCGAGGTCGCTCTTGATCCTTGAGTACTCCCACCACCACGTGGCAGGTCCGTCGTTCGAGTAGCCGTGCGCGCTGAGTCGCGCACTCACGTCCGTGACTTCGGTCGCCGGATCGGTCCCACCGGCGCAGGCGCCGAGAGCGACCGAGAGCAGTCCTGCTACGGCGACCGCCAGCCAGATCCTCATCCGGACACGCTCGTTTCGCGACGGCACGAGAAGCCTCGAACGTAACAGGAAAGCCTGCAGCGGGGACCGCCCCCTGCAAAAACCCCGACCGGCGACCGCCGCGATCGTCCGGCGTCGAAGACCGCGCCGACCGATACTGCTCTCGATTCGCCATGACATGGCCAACAGCCTCGCCGCAGCAAGAACCGCTGGCAATAGGGACCTACCCTAGGAAATACCCTGGAGTTTTGCACCGCGAAAGGGATGACCGCCCGCCACATCTGCTGGCCGGCGATTTCACACAACCGGGGCGCTCCCACCGCTGCGGGACGTTGAGGTCGGCGTCCAGAGTGCGTCGAGCTCTCGGCGCTGAGCCCGGACTCCCGGGGCCTTCCGTCGGACTGATCCTTCGGCACCCAACCGAACGCCACGACCGCGAGGATCGACCCTCGCGAGCCGGCCAGCAGCAGTACCACTCGAGGTTGCAGAAGCGAGAATCGCCCGCCGAGACCGTCCCGTAGGCCCCTCCGTCGATACAGACCTAATGCACACTCGTAATGCCAGGCTTCCCAGGCATATCTGTGAATGAAGCCGAAACGGCGGGCGTTGACGGCCAGCCATGCGTAGGCCCCGGGCGGCCCGAGGTCGAGCTCGGTGGCGTAGCGGTGGAGGCTCGTTCCCGGCGGGGCCACCCACTTCGGGTTCGGGTTGGCGGCGAACAGCCGCGCCTGCTCGGCGTCGGAGCGGAAGGCGCTGGTGATCGAGAGGTAGATGCCGGCGCGGCCGGCGGCCCCCGCCATGCGGTCGAAGGCCGCGGCCACGTCCGGGCGCATCGCCTTCCCCATTCGGTAGGCCAGCGGGCCGTCGTAACCGCCGCCGCTCGCGCGGGCGGGGCCTTCCAGGGTGGCGTCGCTCGCCGGCGCGAGCTCGGCCACCGCCCGGGCACTCACCGCAACGCGGGTCGGCTCGCGCCGGCCGGGAACCCGCGCGGTGGCGAACCCGCGCACGGTCACGGTCACGCGCGTGGGCGCGAAGCCCGGCGGGAAGCTCACCGCCACCCGGCCCGGCGCGGCGCCGTTGCGAGCCGCGACCCGCCGGGCCGCCGCCCGAGTCAGGGCGAGGTACGCGGCGGTGGAGAGGTGACGCGGATTCGGAACACCTGGCTCTAGAAAGGCGGGCTCGAAGAGGCGCGGATAGCCGCCGCGCATCGCGGCCACCGCCGACATCGCGGCCAGGTCCGCGGCGCTCTGGCGCCGCCCATGCGCGCCCACCGCCTGGCCAAGCGCCAGCAGCACCAGCAGCCCCGTGAGCAGCGCCGCCACCAGCCCCAGGACCAGGAGGGTGGCCTGTCCCCTCTCGCCCGTCCCGGAGACGGCCGGTGAGTCGCGCGCGGCCATGGCCAGGCACCCTCGCCCACCGCGGCAGACCGCTCAACACCCGTGAGCGACAAACCCGCAACACGAGGGTGAAGTGTCGGCTCGCGGGTCAGCCGGGGTCCCCCGCGATCAAGACTCGGCGGTGGCGCCCTCCCCATCGAGCCCTACCTGCGGTGCGCCGCGCAGCCGCAGGAACGCTCGGTACTTTCGGGTCGCGAGAGGTCCGATACGTACCTAATGAGAGCACCTGGATCCCGTCATCGGTCGCAGCCAGCTCACCTCAGGCTTGCCGCACCTCATGCACGAGCCAGGTCCAGCTGCCTCGACTTTCATCCGTGGCGCAACGCAGCAAGTGCTTCGTTTCGACCCCCGCACCCTCCTTCCCCCTGCTGCGGATGCGGCGTCAGGGCGAAACCAGCGACCTACCTCGCCGCGCTGCTCGAGGCCGAGCACCAGGGGCGCTCAGAGCGCCGCGAGCGCCGGCGGCTGATCGACGCGCGCTTCCCGCTGATCAAGCGTCTCGAGGACTTCCGCTTCGCCGATAACCCGTCGGTCCCCCAGGGCACGATCGCCGCGCCACATGCACGACGGGCAAGGCGAACTGGGCGGCGGAGCTAACGCGCTACGAGTGTGGATGGCACCGCTCTCGACGCTTCGTCGTCGTCGGCGCGGCTGTGGTGGGGATGGGCACGGGAGCGTGCGATGGAGGCAAGGACGCGTCGCAAAGGCGCTCAGGCGATTCGACGTCCGAGCACCGAATCACGCCGCTGCCGCCGTCGCTTGCGCGTCACGAGGTCGCGTTCGTCCGACCCGTCGGGCGCCGAGGCGAGCATGTCTTCATTGCCCGTCCCGACGGCTCCGGCATGCATCAGGTCGACTCGGACCCGGGCTGCAAACAGCGCCCGATGTGGTCGCCTGACGGCAAGCGGATCGCGTATCGCTTCATGCCAAAGTGCGACTACACCAGCGACCAGGTCGTCGTCCAAGGCGCGAACAGCCACGGCCGCCTCAACCTCAGCCGCAAGATCGGGATCTTTGGGAACAGCCCAAGCTGGTCGCCCGACGGACGCTGGCTCACGTTTGCCGGCGTGCGAGCCAAGCGTTATCGACCCGACGCCAAGGACGAGCCGATGGGACTTTACGTCGCGGCCAGTGACGGAAAAAGCCACCGCCGGCTGACCGCCAAGAGACTGGGCGAAGTCCAGTACCCGATGTGGTCTCCGGACGGGCGAAACATCGCCTTTCAGGTGTCGCGACGCCAGAGCTTCGATATCTACACCGTCGCGCCCGACGGCTCCCACCTGAGACGCTTGACTCGAAACGAGGGATACACCGAATGGCCGATGTGGTCGCCTGACAGCCGCCAGATCGCCTACGGAATCGAAGGCGAGAAGTCGGCGCTCTGGGTGATGCAAGCCGACGGCCGCAACAAGCATGAGATCCGCTCAGGGGTCGGCGTTCCCGCCAACTGGGCGCCTGGAGATTGGCTGGTCGCCAACTGCAACCTGGGCGGGTCGAAAAGAATCGGCGTCTGCGCCATCTCACCCGACGGATCGAGTCGGGGCTAGTGACCACTGGCGAACCCGTCTGGTATGAGCTCGTCAGCTTGGCGCGGCTCCTCCTTCCATGGGATGCAAACTCTGCCCGGGGCTTGGCCAGGGCTCCCGGTCTTCGTCCCGAGCGAGCATCTGGGACAGCGTCGGGCGGACTGCTCCTTGCATGGTAAAGGGGCACTCTCGCTCGGGCGGGCTTGTTGACGGACAGCCGGTGAGAGTTCGCTGCTGCTTTCCCGCACTGGAGCGGTGGCGGGGAGTGGGCGCTGCTCCCGCGCCGCGTTCGTGGGTTTGAGCGGGTGAGGGTTCGCGCTGACTTCACCATCCTGGCGAAGCGGGCTTGCGCGCTCGCATGGCGCGAGCCATACCGCTCGCGGCGTAGGCCGCGCAGGTTGAAAACGAGCTCGGCTCGCCGTAAAGTCGGCACGCTCCCAACCGAAGGATCACCGTGTCCTTGCTTTGGATCATCATCGTCGTAATTGTTGTGTTGGCCGTGCTTGGCTACTTTGGCCGGGGACGCTTCTCTAGGTAGCCGCGCCCCGTCAAGCTTGGTTTCGCGCGACCCCTTCTAGGTGCCGCGTCGTCCGCGACGGCTATGGCGAAGCCGCCGCCCAGCAGGAGGAGCAGCACGGGCACGATGAGGAGGATGGTGAGCATCAGCTGCGGACCGGCCTTTCAGTGTTGTCGGCGGGCAACCGCGCCGAGAGCGCCAGCAGTCGCCGTGCCGGCGGGCGTGTCGCTTCACGGCGACTCGGAGGTCAAGATTGTCGACAGCGTGAGCAAGCAACCTGGCAGCACTGCTGGCGACGTGGCCGAGGCGCTGGACCTTGAGCGCACCGTCACCGGCACCCGCTTGGTGCAGATGGCTGCGAGCGGCGAGCTGCAGATGTCCGCAGGCCGCTACCAGGTGGGTTGATCGGTGGCCGTCTCCGCCGCTACCAAGATCGTGCGCCTGCCGACGGCTGGTCGGTGGGCATGATCCCCCGCTCTCCCGCGCGCCTGGTCCTGGGTCCACTCCTGCGCTACGTCGGTGATGACGAGGCGACCGTCTGGGTCGAAACCGACCGTGCGTGCACGGTGGAGGTGCTCGGCTGCTCATCGCCGACGTTCTGCGTGGCGGGCCACCACTACGGCTTCGTATCCGTGAGCGGTCTGGAATCGGGGGCGTGCGTCCCCTATGAGGTGCACCTCGACGGCGGGCGCTGCTGGCCGCTGACGGACAGTCCCTTCCCCCCGAGCGTCATACGCACGCGCTCCCCCGGCGAGCCGCTGCGCTTGGCCTTCGGGTCGTGCCGGGTCACCGTGCCGCACGAGCCGCCGTACACGCTGAGCAAGGACCGCGACGACCGCGGCCGCGAGGTTGACGCGCTGCTCGCCTTGGTCGAGCGCCTGCGAACGCAGCCGCCGCACGAGTGGCCCAACGCCCTGCTGCTCCTGGGCGACCAAATCTATGCCGACCAGGTCTCCCCCGAGACCGACCGCCTTATCGAGGAACGCCGCGGCAGCGGCGACGCAAGCGCGGACGACCCGCCGCAGGGGGACGTTGCCGACTTCGAGGAGTACACCTGGCTTTATCGCGAGGCCTGGAGCGATCCCGCCACGCGCTGGCTGCTGTCCACCATTTCCAGCGCCATGATCTTCGACGATCACGACGTGCACGACGACTGGAACACGTCGTGGGAATGGGTGCGCGAAATCCGCACGGTGCCGTGGTGGCACGAGCGGATTGTCGGTGCCTACATGTCGTACTGGATCTATCAGCACCTCGGCAACCTCTCCCCGGCCGAGCTCGCCGAGAACGCGCTGCTGGCGGACGTGCGCGAGGCACAGGACGCCGAGGAGATCCTGCGCGCCTTCGCCCAACAAGCCGAGGAGGAGATCGCGGGAACCCGCTGGAGCTACCATCGGGACTTCGGACGCACCCGGCTGCTCGTGCTGGATTCCCGTGCCGGCCGCGTCCTCGACGAGGACCGCCGCGAAATGCTCTCAGAGCAGGAGTGGGCGTGG
>JBBQHI010000039.1:0-35593 GCA_038323835.1 Solirubrobacterales bacterium | reverse complement strand
CGGATCGTCCTTGGTCGACCAGTTGGTGGGGTGCTGGTTGTCCCCGGGAGTGTGGGCGATCTCCGCGCGGAGATCGGAGGGCCCTCCGCCCTCCGTGAGGCGGGCCACGATCTGGTCGGAGCGCGGGTCGACCCGCGGATTGGCGGCAAGGCGCTGGTTGAAGGGCGAGTCGTCCGCGTACGGGCGCCAGCAGCCGTCCGGCCACATCCCGACTCCCCAGCCGGTGTTGGGCTCGTTCGTCCCGCAGCGGCGCGGGGAGTCGGACGAGCCGCCCGAGATGGCCACCACGATCCCCACCGCGGTGGCCAGAACCAGGCCTGCCAGCGCCAGGCGCACGCGATTGGACCTCTTCAGCACGACTGCGCCGAGGGTAGTGGGCCGCAAGGACCCGCACGCCGCCGTACCTGGACCACCGACTGGTTCGCGTGGCGGGATCGATAGACCCGGTCTAGCCTCGAATCAGGGCGGGGGGTTCGGCCCCTCTCCGCATGAGCGGAGGAGCTCCCGTCAACGCACGATGCGAATCCTCCGTTCCTCCCGAATCGCCGTTCTTGCCGTTGCCAGCCCGGTGCTGGCCGGCACGGTCCTGGCCGCCACCGGTGCGGCAGACCACTCCGCGCCGCGCGTCACCGTGACCACGCCGGCGGTGGGCGCCTCGACCTTCGACACCACCCCCCAGCTTGCCGGCTGGGCGGGCCACGCGCGCGGGGACTCCTCCACGGTGACGGTGCGCCTCTACGCCGGCCGGGGCGCAACCGGCCGGCCGGTGCGGACGCTCCAGGTCCGCCGCGAGCGCTCGAAATGGGCGGTCACGCTCTCCCGGCCTCTGGCCCCGGGCAGGTACACGGTGCAGGCCCGCCAGCGCGACCGCGCCGGGCATCGCGGCGTGAGCCCGCACACCACCTTCACCGTCCAGAGCCGCCCGGCGCCCGTCATCCCGCCGGTGGTGGCCCGGCCCACCACGCCACCGGCATCGAAGCCTCCGGTGTCGAAGCCTCCGGTGGTCACCGTGCCCCCGAAGACCCTGGCCATCGTGTCGCCGACGAACGAGTCCTGGGCCGGTGCCGGCGGGCCCTCGTTCTCGGGCACGGCTCTGGACGGCGCCGGGTACTCGTCCACCGTGACCGTCCGGCTCTACCTGGGTCCGGTGGCCGGAGGCAGCCCGGTGACCAGTTGGACGACCGCGCGCTCGGGCACCGCCTGGGCCGGCTCGGCGCCGAATCCGCTCTCCGACGGCCACTACACCGCCGAGGCGGAGCAGGCGAACGCCGCGGGAGCGGTCACGCGCAGCGTCGCGGTGAGCTTCACCGTGGACGGCTCGGCCCCGCAGGTCTCGCTCGCCGCACCCCCCGGGGGCAGCAGCGTGGCCGACTCCACGCCCACGTTCTCCGGTGGCGCCGGTAGCGCCGCCGGGGATGCGAGCCACGTGCTCGTCTACGTGTACCCGGGACCGAGGGACACGGGCACGCCGGTGGCCGTGCTCGACGCCCCCCGGACGGGAGCCGCCTTCAGCGTCGAGGCCCATTCCGCGCTCGCGGTGGGCACCTACACCGCCCACGCCGAGCAGGGCGACACGGCGGGGAACATCGGCCACAGCCCGGCACGCACCTTCGCCGTGACCTCCACGGCCCCGGCGTCCGCCTACCGGGAGACGGTCATGTCCGACGCCCCGCGCGGCTACTGGAGGCTCGGGGAGGGGTCGGGCACCACCGCCGCCGACGAGATCCCGGACGGCACGACGGGCACCTACCAGGGCGGACCCGCGCTCGGCTCTGCCGGCGTGGTGTCGCTGGCCCAGAGCACCGCGGCAACGTTCGACGGCGTGGACGACGTGATCCGCATCCCCGACTCCGACAACCTCGATCCCGTCGCGGCGATGGCGCTCGAGCTGTGGATCCGCCCCGCGGCCCTTCCGTCGTCCAGCGCCACGCTGATGCGGAAGGACCTTCAGTACATGTTGCGCCTCACCTCCACCGGGGGTGTGGCGTTCCGGCTCTGGCGGGGCGGCGCCTCCACCGAGGTGACCAGCCCGCCGGCCTCGGTGAAGGCCGGGGTGTGGAACCACGTGGTGGCCTCCTACGACGGCACCGCGGTGACCGTCTACGTGAACGGCACGGCGCGGTCGACGCTGGCCCTGGGCTCTCCCGTGGACACCTCCGCCAATCCGCTGACCCTCGGCGCCGGCACGGGCAACGACCACTACTCGGGCCGCATGGACGAGCCGGCGGTGTTCGGCACCGCGCTCTCGGCAGCTCGGGTCCAGGCCCACTATGCCAAGGCGAGCCCGGTGATCGACACCGGCCCGACGGTGGCGCTCGAGTCGCCGGTGGCCGGCACCACCACTGACGGCCGCCCCGAGTTCTCGGGCATCGCAGGATCGGAGAGCGTGGACTCGGCCACGGTGACCGTGAGGATCTGGAGCGGCGCCAACGTCGGATCCGTCGGCACCGCCCTGCAGAACCTCGCGGCGCAGCGCAACTCCGCGGGCGCCTTCTCGATCACCCCCTCGACCACGCTCTCCGTGGGCACCTACACCGCCCGCGCGGAGCAGGCGAACAGCGCCGGGTTCACCGGGCTCAGCTCCCCCGCAACCTTCACCGTCTCGGACGGTTCGGCGCCCGTGATCGCCGCTGCGGGGGACATCGCCGACTGCAGCGGCCGCGACGACGAGGCCACCGCCGACCTGCTCGCACAGATCCCCGGCACCGTGCTTACGCTCGGCGACAACGCCTACCAGCAGGGCTCCGCGGAGACCTACCAGTGCTACAACGCCAGCTGGGGTCGCTTCCTGAACCGCACCCGCTCGATCCCGGGCGACCACGACATCGGTGACAGCGAGGCCTTCACCGACTACTTCGACTACTTAGGCACCGCCGCGGGCCCCTACCGGCCCGCCGGCTACTACAGCTATAACCTCGGGAACTGGCACGTGGTGGCGCTGAACTCGGCCTGCTACGTCCAGCTGCGGACCTGCAATGACGCCGAGGATCAGTGGCTGAAGGCCGACCTTGCGGCCGCCAACGCCGCCTGCACGCTCGCGCTTCTGCACGAGCCGCGGTTCAGCTCCGGCGCGATCCACGGCAACAACGACAGCGTCCGGCCGCTGTGGCAGATCCTCTACGACCACGGAGTGGACGTGGTGCTCAGCGGCAGCGAGCACCTGTACGAGCGCTTCTCGCCCCAGACGCCCGCGGGCGTGAGCGACCCCGATCACGGGATCCGCGAGTTCATCGTGGGCACCGGTGGCGAGAGCCATTACCAGGTGGGTGCCATCAAGGCGAACAGCCAGGTGCGCGAGAGCAACACCTTCGGCGTGATCAAGATGGCCCTGCGGCCCGGCGCCTACGACTGGCAGTTCGTGCCCGTGGCGGGCAAGACGTTCACGGACTCAGGCACCGGCAACTGCAACTGAGCCCGGCCCGGCGGGACTGCCGGGCTACGCTAGGCCCATGAGCATCACGGGCACGAGGACGGCAGGGTCGATCATCGGCGGCGAGACGCGCACGGACGGGACGCGGCTGGAATCCCGCAACCCGGCCAACCTCGAGGAGGTGGTGAGCGAGGCACTGCTGGGCGACGCGAGCGACTTTGTGGCCGCCTGCCGGGCCGCCAGGGCCGCCCAGGGCGAATGGGCGGCCACGCCCGCGCCCGTGCGCGGCAACGCGATCAAGGCGATCGGCCGGCTGGTGGAGGACAACAAGGAGGCGCTGGCCCGGCTCGTGACGCGCGAGATCGGCAAGCCCTACCCCGAGGCGCTGGGGGAGGTGCAGGAGATCGTGGACACCTGCGACTTCTTCCTCTCCGAGGGGCGGCGCCTCTACGGGCAGACCGTGCCCAGCGAGATGCCTGACAAGCAGCTCTTCACCTTCCGCAACCCGGTGGGCGTGGCGGCCATCATCACCGCGGGGAACTTCCCGGTGGCGGTGCCCTCCTGGTACCTCGTTCCCGCGCTCCTCTGCGGCAACGCCGTGGTGTGGAAGCCGGCCGAGTACGCGCCTGCGCTGGGCGACGCCCTGACCCGCCTGTTCCTGAACGGCGGCCTGCCCGACGGCGTGCTCAACCTGGTCCAGTGCGATGGCCCGTCGGCCTTCTCGGGCCTCGAGCAGGCGCTGGACGAAGGCCTGGTGGACAAGGTGGGCTTCACCGGCTCCTCGTCCGTGGGCTCGCGCATCGGCGAGCTGTGCGGGCGCCACGTGCAGTCGCCCTGCCTCGAGCTGGGAGGCACGAACCCGCTCGTGGTCATGACCGACGCGGACCTCGACCTGGCCGTGGAGGGCGCGCTCTTCAGCGGCTACGGCACGGCCGGCCAGCGCTGCACCTCGCTGGGCACCGTGATCGTCCACGAGTCGCTGCACGGCGAGTTCGCCGGCCGTCTTACCCGGGCGCTGGAGGACTCCGCCATCGGCGATCCATTCGCGGACGTGCTCTACGGGCCGATGATCCACGAGCGCTTTCAGGAGCGCTTCCTCGACTGGCTCGAGCTGATCCGTGACCACCACACGATCTCGGGCTCGACCGGCACCGGGCGGATCACCTCCCAGAACCCCCGGGCCGGCTTCGTCGGGGACCCCGACGCCGGGCTCTTCTGCCACCCCACGCTTGTGGACGGCGTGACCCGGGACGACGACCTCTACTCCACCGAGACCTTTGGCCCGATTGTCGGGGTGGCCGAGTTCGGCGACTTCGACGAGGCGATCGACCTGGCCAACGGCCACGGGTACGGGCTCTCATCGGCGATCTACACGAACGACCCGAGGTGGGCGTTCCGCTTCCGGGAGCGCGTGAGCGCGGGCATGGTGTCGGTGAACAACTCCACCTCCGGGGCCGAGGCGCATCTTCCCTTTGGGGGGAACGGCAAGTCGGGCAACGGCAGCCGCCAGTCCGGCATCTGGGTATTGGACCAGTTCACCCGCTGGCAGTCGATGAACTGGGACTATGCGGGCAAGCTGCAGAAGGCGCAGATGGACGTGGCCGAGCTGGCCGGCGACCCGTCGTTCAGGCTCTAGGCGAGCACCGCAGCCACGAATTGCGAGGAGCGCAGCCCGATCGTCGATCGGGCGAGCACCGCAGCCACGAAATTAACCCCTGCGGAACGCCAGCGCGCCGTCGTAGGCGCGCTTGAGCAGCGGCCGGGCCGCTGCACGGTAGGTGTAGCCGACGCTGCCCACGAGACCGGTCTCATAGGCGTGGAACACCGAGTGCCGGCGCTCGGTATTGGCGAACTTCCGCTTCCACTCCGTGTCGTCGCCCAGCAGCTCATGGGCCTCGAGACCGAGCTCGAAGCAGCGTTCGATGATCGACAGGCGCATCACCAGGCCGGGGGCGAGGCGGCGGAAGCGCTCGTCGAAACCCGTCTTCAGCAGATAGAGGCGCCCGTGGTGGAGCAGGCAGAGGTCGAAGGCGGCCCAGTGGCCGTCCAGCACCACCCGGGAGAGCCGCAGCTCGTCGCGCTCGGCGAAGCTCTGGGAGACCTCGCGGTAGAAGGTCTCGGTTCGCGGGTCGGAGATGATCGCGGTGCCGCTGGCGCCCTTCCAGCCGCTGGCCTCGACGGCGAAGCCGCGAGCCAGCTCGTAGTCCAGGTCGGTGGGCGCCTCGACGATCACGAAGTGCGCGTCGTGCTCGCGGGTCATCTTTCGCCGGAAGCGCTCGAGCGGAGCTCCCCAGCCCGGCTTGGAGCGAGCGCGCCAGTCCGCGAAGTCCCCGTCCAGCTCCACGATCGGGGACGTGTGCTCGGCTCCCAGCACGTGCCGGCGGCCGGCCCGTGTGGCGACCTCGGTCATCATCGGCAGCGAGATGTCGTCGGACGGGACCGCGGACATCGAGACCTTGCCGCCGCCCCGGGCCAGCACGGCCTCAACCACCGAGCGCACCGCCGCGGGATTGGAGCCCACCGGCCGGTAGACGTTGGAGTGCACGTTGGCCATCGCCGAGAGCCAGCGCCGGCGACGCTCCATCAGGGGCATCGCGGCCACGAGTCGCTCACCCTCCCAAGCGAGGCAAATACGCATCTCTCCCTCGGCGCCGAACGCCCGGTACCAGGATCGGTACCAGGTGTGAGTATCGAACGGCCTGGCATCCGGCGGGAGCATCAGCTCCCAGTCGGGTCCAAGCTGCTCGAACCGTTCGGGCTCGCCGAGCCACTCGATTCTCGGGGCCACCTGCATTCGAGCGTACAACGGGGATCGTGTTGCCGGGCTCCCCGGGAGTCCAGTACGAAGGTTCAGTGCGCCGATGTTGCGCGGTACCAGCGCGGAGACACGTTGGGCGGTGGGCCCACGCGTGCCCGCGCCACCACCATGCCGGGCTCGTCCAGCTCCAGGTGTCGCGCCAGCACGTCCGTCAGGTCCGCACCCAGGCCGTCCACCTCCTCGGCTCGCACTCCGAACGAGCGCGCCAGGGCGGCGAAGTCGGGCGTGGCAAGGTCCACGCCCTCGTGTGGGTCGCCGCGCAGGTCCTGGTCGTAGCGCAGCATCCCGTAGCCACCGTCGTCCACCACCAGCGCGGTGAGCGGTATGCGCTCCTGCGCCGCGGTGGCCAGCTCGCCGCAGGCGAACAGGAAGCCGCCGTCTCCCGAGACGCTGAGCGCGGGTCCACGCCCGGCGAGCGCGGCCCCGAGACCCTGGGGGAAGGCGCATCCGAGAGTCCCCCACCCGAGCGGATAGGAGAGCTTGCGCGGCAGATGCGGGTTGCGAAAGCCCCCGAGCCAGTAGCCCGGTATGCACATGTCGCACACCACGATGGCCTCCGGGGGGAGCAGTCCGTCCAGGGCGGTCATGAAGCCCGCGGCCTCCGGGTCGCTCTCCGCGAGCGCGGCGCGCACCTCGGCGTTGAGCGCGGCCAGGCGCCGGCCCAGCTCGTCGAGGCCGGGCCGTCCCTCCACGGCGCCGGCCAGCGCCGCCACGGGGGCCGCGGCGTCGCCCTCCAGCATCAGGCTGGGGGCGTAGTTCTTGCTCGCGTCGGCGGGGTCCACGTTCACGGCCACCAGCTTCGGCGGGGCCGGCATACGCCAGGCCTGGGTCATCATGCCGTCGAGGTCGGTGCCCACGGCCAGCACCACGTCGGCCTCGTCCCAGAGCGCGCCGGCCTCGGGCACGTGCGGCGGAACGGCCACCAGGCAGGGGTGATCCGGGGGCAGCAGGCCGCGCGTCCCGTAGGTGAGCATCACAGGCGCGGCCAGCCGTTCCGCCAGGCGCGCCAGCTCGGGGCCCGCCCCGGCCTGGAGCGCGCCGCCGCCCGCCCAGATGAGCGGTGCCCGGGCACCGTCCAGGGCGCGAGCGGCCTCGCCGATCGCCTCGGCCGGGGCGGCCACCGCCGCCGGGGGTTCTGCCCCGGACAGGTCGGCGTTCCCCGACGGGGCATCCAGCAGGTCGGTGGGGATCTCCAGGTACACCGGGCGCTGCGGCGGGGTGAGCGCCACCCGCGTCGCGTGGGCCAGGGCCGGGCCGATCTCATCGGCGGAGCCGACCCTGATCGCCTCCTTCACCACCGGGCCGAACATCGCGGCCTGGTCCGTGGTCTCGTGCAGCGCGCCGCGCCACTGGCCGGGGCGGCGCACGCTGGTGGGTACGTCGGTGGCGATCAGCAGAACCGGTTGCCGCGAGGCCCACGCCTCGCCCACGGCGGCCACGGCGTTGGCCGCGCCGGGCCCGGTGGTTGTGATCCCCACGCCCAGCCCGCCGCGGGCGCGGGCGTAGCCGTCGGCGGCGTAGGCGGCGGTCTGCTCGTGCCGGACGCCTACCAGGCGGATCGGCGACTCCCCGAGCGCCCGCCAGAGGCTGAGGTTGTGCACGCCGGGGAGCCCGAAGGCCACGTCCACTCCGGTGGCCTCCAGCGCGGCCACGACGGCACCCGCCCCTGTCAGGATGCCGCCGGATGGGGAGCTCACAGCACCTCCCGCTGGCCGGGGTTCGCGTGGTGGACCTCTCGCGCGTGCTTGCCGGGCCCTACTGCACGATGGTGCTCGCCGACCTCGGAGCCGACGTGGTGAAGGTGGAGCGGCCGGAGGGCGGGGACGAGACGCGTTCCTGGGGACCGCCCTTCGCCGGGGGCGAGGCGGCGTACTTCCTCGCCGTGAACCGCGGCAAGCGCAGCGCCGCCATCGATCTCGCCCATCCCGCGGGACGGGAGATCGCGCGCGAGCTCTGCGCGGGGGCGGCCGTGGTGATCGAGAACTTCAAGGCCGGCGGCGCCGACCGGCTGGGGGTGGGGTACGAGGCGGTGCGGGAACACAACCCGCGGGTGGTGTACTGCTCCATCTCCGGCTTCGGCTCGGCCCGTTCGCCCGCCGGTCGCCCGGGTTACGACTTCGTGGCCCAGGCGGAGAGCGGCCTGATGTCGATCACCGGACCCGAGGACGGAGACCCGTACAAGGTCGGGGTGGCGCTGGTGGACGTCCTGGCCGGCCTGCACGCCTCGTCGGCGATCCTGGCCGCCCTCCACACGGGCGAGGGCGGGCGCATCGAGGTGCCGCTTCTGGACAGCGCCCTCGCCGGGCTCGTGAACGTGGCCCAGAACGCCCTGTTCACGGGTCACGAGCCGGTGCGGCACGGGAATGCGCATCCGAACATCGTGCCGTACCAGGACTTCGGCACGGCGTCCGGTCGCCTGGCCGTGGCCGCGGCCAACGACGGGCTGTTCGCGGCGCTGTGCGCGGTGATGGGGCTGGACGGGCTGGCGGGGGACGAGCGCTTCGCCACCAACGCCGGCCGCGTGGAGCACCGGGACGAGCTGGTGCCCGAGCTCGAGCGGCGCTTCCGCGAGCGCACGGCCGAGGAGTGGCTCGATGCGCTCGGGGGCGCGGGTGTTCCGGCGGGAAAGGTGAGGACGGTCCCGGAGGCGCTGCGCGCCGCCGCGGACGCCGGCCGGCCGGCCACGGTCACCGTGGAGCATCCGACCGCCGGGCCGCTCGACCTCGTGGCCTCTCCGATCTGGAACGGGGAGGGAGGGGCCGCTCCGGAACCGCCCCCGCTGCTGGGACAGCACACCGCCGAGGTGCTCGGCGAGCTGGGGCGCTCGGATGAGGAGATCCGCGTCCTGGCAGAGGACGGGGCGGTGCTGCTCTACGGCTGAGCGCCCGGGCGTCAGTGCGGCTCGTCGGCGCCCGATGCGGGCGGACGTGATTCCTCGGCCAGCGACGTGATCGCCAGCGTTCCCCGCGCGGCCTGCTCCAGCACCTCGGTGGCCTCCTCGGAGGAGCGGGAGTACAGCTCTACCAGCATGTGGACCACGATCCGGTCGTCCTCGTGCTTGTGGAAGCGCACGTGGGTGAAGAACTCGCGCGTGCCGTGGTCGCCGAAGGCCGCGAAGGCCAACGAGTCGGCGGCGTCCGGGCCGGAGCACGACTCCACCTCCTCCGCCTCGACGGTGACGGTGCACGAGGCCACCCAGGGCGTGCCCGTCACCATCCGCTCCCAGCGGTCCTCCACGGGCTCGATGCGCGACACGCGGCGGCCGTCCTGCTCGTAGAAGCTGAGGCTCAGGTGGGGCTGGTCGTGCAGGCAGTCGAGGCACTGCACCACCGCCTCCTGCACCTCCTCCACCGGCTCCACGGCCTCGGCCGTCTCGGGATCGACCTTCAGGATCCCCTCGTAGTGCAGCTGGACCTCGAGGTTGCGCGACCAGCAGCGGTAGCACCGCAGCCAGCTCGACAGGGTTCCGACGGATTCCGGTGCTGAGCCCTCCATGCACCACCATTATGCTCACCCCGATGAGGTGGGCGGCGATCTGCGCGGTGGCGCTGCTCTCCGGCTGCTCCCTGGGCGGTGACGAGGAGCCGGCTCCCGCCTCGGGTGCCTCCCGCGCCATCGGGACCGTGGTGGCGCAGCTGGAGCGGGCGGCGCGGCAGGGTGACGGCGCGGCCGTGTGCCGGGATCTGCTCACACCCGCGGCCCGCCAGCGCGCGGGCGGCCCCAGGTGTGCGCGGCGGCTGCAGACGGCGATCGGGAGGCTTCGCGACCCGACCATCCACCTGCGCGAGATCCAGCTCCACCGGAGGTCGGCGGTGGCCCGGGTGCGCACCCGGGACGCCGGCCGGGGGCGGGCCGACGCCTCCCTGGACCTGCGCTTGGTGCGCGGGCAGTGGCGGATCGAGTCGCTCCGGCGCTAGCCGATCTTCGCTCGTCCGGTTCACACGATGGACACCGCGTCCGGGCGGCCGGGCGACAAGCTGGGAGCATATGGTCCCCTCGCCCACATCGATCTACGCCGCGCCCGGATTCCGCCGCAAGCGCACCATCGCGCCGCGGGTGGCGGTCGTCATCCCATGCTTCAACGATGGCGCCACCATCCGTGAGGCCGTGAGCTCCGTGATGGAGCAGGAGGCGTGCGAGCTGGTGGTGGTGAACGACGGCTCCACCGATCCCGCCACCTCCGCCGCGCTGCGTGAGCTCTCGGACGAGGGCGTGCGCGTGATCCACCAGGAGAACCGGGGAACCTCCGCGGCGCGCACGGCGGGCCTGGCGGCCACCAGCGCCCCCTACGTGTTCCCGCTGGACGGGGATGACGCGCTGGAGCCCGGCGCGCTGGCCGCGCTGGCCGACTCGCTGGACGCCCAGCCCTGGCTGTCGGCCGTGTGGGGCCTGCTGCGGGTGTTCGGAGACGCGGAGCACACGCAGCGCGGGCGCAGCAAGTCGCTGGACGCCTGGCGCATCACCTACTTCAACGACATGCCCTACGCGGCCATGTTCCGGCGCCGGGCGCTGGCGGACGTGGGCGGTTGGAGCCTCCCGGGCGCCTTCCAGGACTGGGACCTCTGGATGGCCCTGGCCGAGCGCGGACACTCCGCCTCGCTGCTGCGCTGGGAGACGCTCAGGTACCGGCAGGACCGCGGGCGGCAGTTCGGGTCCAACGCCGCACGCTTCGATGAGATCTACGCCGAGCTCCGGCGGCGCCACCCACGGCTGTTCGAGGAGCGTCACGCCAATTGGCGCCGCTCACGCGATCCGCTGCGCATCCGCCTCGGAGTGCCGTTGGCGGCGGCACTGCCCGGCCTCTCCCGGCGCCACCGCCACCGGCTCTACTCGCTGGTGAGCAGCCCGCTCGACTTCGCCGAGCAGCTGAAGAGCCGGCTCCGCTTCCGGCGCTAACCGCTGAGCCGGGCGGCCAGCTCCGGGCCGAGGCCCGTGCCGTCCGTGAGCGTCATCGTGGTCAGCTTGCGCGGGCCGCGCTTCACCAGGCGCATCACGCCGAGCTCGCGGAACCCGGCCTTCGTCACGGCCTTCCGCGACGGCGCGTTCTCCACGCCCACCTTGGTGATCATGTGCACGACGCTCTCGTCGCGCAGGGCGTCGGCGATGCTGGTCCAGGCTCCGGGCGCCACACCCCGCCCGCGTGCCCGCGGGCTGGTGGCCGAGTCCTCAAGGCACACCGTTCCGCGGGGAAGGTCGAGCCACCCGCCGGGGGCGGCCAGCACCGGCGCACGGCCGCGATAGATCCAGCAGCGGAACAGGGGCCCGCCGTCGTCCGCGGCGAGCCAGAGGTCGTTTCCGGAGGCGATCCGCGCGCGGGCCTCGTCGAGGTGCTGGCCCATCTCCACGGCGCCGTCCAGGTCGTTGTCCCCGGCGCGGCGCAGGCGCACATCGTCCGGCAGCTCGCGGCGGGGGCGCTCCTCGGCCACATCGAGCTGATACCAGACGTGTGCCTCGTCGAGGAAGACGTGCTCGCGGGCCAGCTCGAGCGCGTGCCGTGCGGCGGAGCCGACGCCGTCGTGGCGAGCCCGGCGTACCGCGTGGGAGATGCGTTCCGTGCTTCCCATCAGTCACCTCATCGGTCGGTTCCGGCGCCGGCCTGAGCCTCGCGCGCCACCAGTCGCAGAGTAGCTGCGCCTCCGGGAGCCAATCGGTGCCGCAAGCGGTGTTGCGTACCCTGGTCACGGTGATCGGAGTGGTGCTAGCCGGGGGTGACGGCTCGCGGCTGGGAATGGGCTCGAAGGCCGGGGTCCCGCTGGCCGGCCGCCCGCTCGCCTCCTACCCCGTGGCCGCGCTCTCGGCCGTCTGTGAGCGCGTGGCCGTGGTGTGCAAGCCGGACACCGAGCTGCCCGAGCTGGAGGCCGAGCGCTGGGACGAGCCGGCGGAGCCCCGCCACCCGCTCACGGGCATCGTCCATGCGCTCGAGACCGCCGGCGCCCCGGTGCTCGTGTGCGCGGCGGACATGCCGTTCGTGACCGCCGACGCCTGCCGCACGCTGCTGGCGGCCGCGGGCACGGCGCCGGCAGTTGTGGCCGTGGCGGACGGCGTGCTTCAGCCCGCGCTCGGCCTCTACGCGCCGGCCGCGCTCGAGGTCCTGCGTGCGGCCGAGCCGGATGCGCCGCTGACGCGCACGGTGGAGGCGCTCGGCCCGGGCAGGGTGGCGTTGCCGGGGGCGCTGGTGGTGAGCGTGAACACGGTGGAGGAGCTGGCTGCGGCCGAGGCCCTTCTGTCCGCAGGGTCCTGACGTTGGTGGGGGGTCCGTCGTTCGCCGCTTCCCGCGGACCTCTCGGAGCTTCGCTCCTCGTTCGCTCGCCGCGGGGCGGCTCGCTCTGACACGGTCCTCGTGAAGGGCGGCCGCCGGCCCCACAACAGCTGTGGTTAACCAGCCTCGGCCACCCTCTTTTTGTTGATTAGCGGTGAGGGATGGGGGCCGCTGAGGGTTCGTTTCGCCGGGCGCTATCCGTCCTATTCATCCATGCGATGTACAGAACGCCCCGCCCACTGCGCTCACGCTCTTTTCTTGAAAGCAGTGAGGGACAGGAGCTGCTGTGAACCCCCTCAGCCACGCAACAGCACGGCCACCAGCGCGACCGCGAACACCACCTGCGCGATCCCCAGCGCCACACCGAGATTCGCCGCCCCCAGCAGGTCGGCCACCGCGGCCGTGACCACGAAGACGGCGGTGAGCAATCCGATCTGTCGGAGCAGGGTCACGCCGGGATTCTCTCTTCCAGGAGCGTCACGAGCTCCGCGGTGGTGGCGCCCGGGTCCTGAGCGGCCAGGACGCGTTCCGCTGCGCGCCGCCCGCCGAGCGCCCGCAGGGCGCGCTCGCCGTGCTCCGCCTGAAGCTCACGCACGGCCGAGGAACGGCGCGCGCGCACCCTCCGCGCGGCCACGTCGCCCTCCCCACGCCGCGCCTCCAGCGCGTCGGCCAGCTCCTCCACGCCCGTGCCCGGGGGCAGCGACGACACCGGCAGCACCGGCACGCCGCGGGAGCCGACGGCCGTCAGGGCCTGGGTCAGATCGCGGCGGGCGCGGTCCGCCGGCGCGCCGAGGTCGGCCTTCGTGACCACCAGCACGTCGGGCACCTCCATGATCCCCGCCTTGAGGAACTGAAGCGTGTCCCCGGAGGCGGGCTGCACCACCACCACGACCGTGTCCGTCACGTCCTCCACGTCAGTCTCCGACTGCCCGACGCCCACCGTCTCGACCACCACCACGTCGAACGCCGCCGCCAGGGCCTCCACCGCCTCGCGGGTGGGCGCGGCCAGGCCGCCGAGGCGGCCGCCGGCCGCGGTGGACCGGATCAGGATGCCGTCGTCGTGTGGATCGTGCTCGATGCGGGCGCGGTCGCCGAGCAGGGCTCCCCCGGAGCGCTTGGAGGAGGGGTCCACGGCCAGCACGGCCACGGTGCGGCCGCGAGCACGCCACACGGCGGCCAGCACGGAGAGAAGCGAGGACTTTCCGGCGCCGGGCGGCCCGGTCACACCGATCAGATGCGCGGGCGCCTCGCCCCCCAGCGCGGCGGGCGAGACCTCGGCGAGAAGCTCGGCCGCGCCAGCGCGCGCGGCCGGGGTCCGATCCTCGATCAGGTTGAGCGCGGCGGGTGCCGCGGAACGGTCACGGTCGCGCAGACGGCGACCGATCTCCACGGGTGTCGGCCGCATCGGAGCGCAAGCTAGCAGCGGCCGCCGACCACGAGAGGTGGCGCACCGCCACCAGCGCGACGCCGCTCACCAGCACGACGGACGCCGCCGGCTCGATCCCCTGCTCGCTGATCCCCGTGTCCACCACGTTCAGGGCCGCGGCCGCCCCGAAGAGCAACATCCCGGCCGCCATCAGCCGTGCGCCCCAGCGCGAGGCCAGGATCAGGTCCCAGTAGAAGACGAGAAACGCCAGCGCCGGGAACACGTAGAGGGCGAAGAGCACGTGGTCGGGGGAGTTGGTTCCGGGCGCGCGGGCGAGGAAGTTGAGGTTGTAGCCGAGCGTCTCGTGCAGCCCAAACACCTCGTCGGCGGCCAGGTAGGCCAGGCCCGCCGTGAGGATCAGGAAGAACCGGTTGGTGCGAGGCGCGACCACGCCGGTCAGGAGAGCACCCATCGCGGCCATGCCCGCTCCGCCGCCGAGGATCACGCCGTTCAGGGCGTCGAGCGGTCTGATCGCCTCCTTCGCGACCCACACGTCGCCCGCGTTGAACAGCCGGACTCGCCACACCTCCTGTGAGGTGTAGGAGAGAAGCTGCCCCCTCTCCAACACGTCCGGGGCAGCCACTAGGTACACCGCGGCGAGGAGCAGGACGACGGCTCCGGCGCCGATCAGCCAGGCGGCGAGTCCGTACCCCTGTGATTCCCCGGACACACCGGGCTCAGGCGGCGGCGGCCACGCCGTAATGCGCGGCCACGAGGTCCACGATATCTCCCATGATGCGGCTGACCTGGAAGTCCTTGGGCGTGTAGACCCGCGCCACGCCGGCGGCCAGGAGCGCCTCCTCGTCCTTCGGCGGGATGATCCCGCCCACCACCACGGGCACGTCCGCTCCGGCCGCGCGCAGCTCGGCCAGCACGCTCGGGATCAGCTCGCCGTGCGAGCCCGAGAGGATCGACAGCCCCACCACGTGCACGCCCTCGTCCACAGCCGTGCGGGCGATGCGGGCGGGGGTGAGGCGAATGCCCTCGTAGACCACGTCCATGCCCGCGTCCCTCGCGCGCACGGCGATCTGCTCGGCTCCGTTCGAGTGGCCGTCGAGGCCAGGCTTGCCCACCAGGATCTTGATCCGGCGCCCGAGCGCCTCGGAGACCCGCTCCACGCGCTCGCGCAGGTCGGTGAGATCGTCGTCGTCGATCGCCGCGGCGGCGTCGGCCACGCCGGTGGGCGCACGGTACTCGCCGAACACCTCGCGCAGGGCGGCGGCCCACTCGCCGGTGGTGGCGCCCGCCCGGGCCGCGGCGAGGGTGGCCCTCATCACGTTCACGGATTCGTCCGTGGCGGCGGCGCGAAGCTCCTCCAGGGCGCGCTCGACGGCCGCCGAGTCGCGCTCCTCGCGCCAGCGGGCCAGCGCGTCGATCGCGGACCGCTCCACCGCAGGGTCCACGCGCATGATGCCGCCGTCCTCACCCTCCTGGAGGGGGGAGGGCGCGGCCTCGGTGTAGATGTTCTGGCCCACCACCTTCAGCTCGCCCGCCTCGATCCGGCGGATGCGAGCGCGGTGGGACTCCACGAGCTGGGTCTTCATGTAGGGGACGGCCTCCACCGCGCCGCCGTGCTCCTCCACGATGCCCATCTCGGCACGGGACCCCTCGATCAGCTCCTCCACGAGGCCGTCCATCACCACCGAGCCCTCGAAGATGTCCGGGTAGTCGAGGAGGTCGGTCTCGTAGGCCAGGATCTGCTGGATCCGGAGCGACCACTGCTGGTCCCAGGGACGCGGCAGGCCAAGAGCCTCGTTCCAAGCCGGCAGCTGGAGCGCCCGGGCCCGCGCGTCGCGTCCCATGGTCACCGCCAGTGCCTCCAGAACGATGCGGATGATGTTGTTCTCCGGCTGCGCCTCGGTGAGGCCGAGGGAGTTCACCTGCACGCCGTACCGGAAGCGGAGCAGCTTCTCGTCCGTGACGCCGTAGCGCTCGCGGCCGAGCTGCTCCCAGAGCCGGCCCATGGCGCGCAGCTTCGCGTGCTCCTCCACGAAGCGGATGCCCGCGTTCACGAAGAAGGACAGTCGGCCGAACACGCGCGGGAAGGTCTCCTCGGGCACGAGCGGGCGCACCCGGTCCAGCACGGCGATCGCGGTGGAGAGCGCGAAGGCGATCTCCTGGACCGGCCTGGCCCCGGCCTCCTGGAGGTGGTACGAGCAGATGTTGATCGGGTTCCAGCGCGGAACCTCGTCGACGGTGAAGGCGATCATGTCCGCGATCAGCCGCATCGAGGGCTCGGGAGGGAACGCGTAGGTCCCGCGCGAGAGGAACTCCTTGATGATGTCGTTCTGCGTGGTGCCCTCGAGGACCTTGGCGTCCACGCCGTTCTCCTCGGCCACGGTCATGTAGAGGGCGAGCAGCCACGCAGCCGTCGCGTTGATCGTCATCGACGTGTTCATCGCGTCGAGCGGGATGCCGTCGAGCAGGGCGTGCATGTCGCCCTTGTGAGCGATCGAGACACCGACCTTGCCCACCTCGCCGCGGGCGAGCTCGTGGTCCGGGTCGTAGCCGGTCTGGGTGGGCAGGTCGAAGGCCACCGAGAGCCCGGTCTGGCCCTTCGCGAGGTTCCCGCGGTAGAGGGCGTTCGACTCCCGGGCGCTCGAATGGCCGGCGTAGGTGCGCATGACCCACGGCCGGTCCGGGGCCGGAAGGCGGTGTTCCGTCTCCTTCACGTCCTTGATTGTAAGGTCGGTGGCCCGTGAGCAGGCCTATAGACGTGATGCACCTGGGGCGGGATCGTGTGATCTGCGCGTTCGAGAGGGACGGCGTGATCGTGGACCCGGGCCCCTCCACCGGCCTGGACACGCTGCTCGAGGCCCTCGGGGACGTGGAGCCTCGCGCCCTCCTGCTCACGCACATCCATCTCGACCACGCGGGCGGGTCGGGGGTCCTCTGCCGCCGATTCCCCGACCTCGTGGTCCACGTGCACGAGCGCGGCGCCCCGCACCTGATCGACCCCTCCAAGCTCCTGAAGAGCGCCACGCGCCTGTACGGCGACGACATGGAACGGCTCTGGGGAGAGGTGGCCCCCGTGGACGAGTCGCGCGTCCGGGTGCTCCGGGGCGGGGAGACCGTGGAGGGGTGCCGGGTGGCCTACACGCCCGGCCACGCCTCGCATCACGTGTCCTACTTCCACGAGGACTCCGGCGAGGCCTTCGTGGGGGATACCGCCGGGGTCCGGATCCCGCCGCACGGGTTCACCCTTCCGCCCACGCCTCCGCCCGACATCGACCTCGAGGCGTGGACCCGCTCGCTGGATACGATCGAGGAGTGGAGCGCCGAGGCTCTCTGCCTGACCCACTTCGGCGTCTACAGCGACGTGGGGGAGCAGATCGAGGCCGTTCGCCGTGGGCTGTCCGAGCAGGGTGACCTGGCGCGCGCGAACGACGAGGCCGGGTTCGTCGAGGCCTTCCGTGCCCGCCTGGCGGAGCACCTGGACCCCGATTCCCTCCAGAGCTTCGTGCAGGCGGCGCCGCCGGACCAGCTCTACCAGGGCCTCGAGCGCTACTGGCGCAAGCGCGAGGAGGCCACCGCCGCATGACCGGCGACACGATCGAGCTTCCCCGGGTGGCCAGCCCGGGCAGCGGCCTCGGGGACAACTGGCGGGTGATCGTCCTGAACGACGACCACAACACCTTCGAGGGTGTGGCCCGTGCGCTCTCGCGCGTGCTCCCCGGGGTCAGCTACGACGGCGGCATGAAGATGGCCAACACCATCCACTCGAGCGGCCGGGCCGTGGTGTGGTCCGGGCAGCGGGAGCCCGCCGAGCTCTACTGGCAGCAGCTCAGCGAGGCGGGGCTCACGATGGCCCCTCTCGACGGCGGCTAGGGAGCAGCGGAGGCCCGCCAGCGAGGAGCGCAGGCCGACCGGTGGGCGGGCGCGCACCGGAGCACGTCGATGATCGGGCCGAGCACCGCACCATGCCTAGGCGTCAGCGGGCTCGGCCACCTCGGCCGTCCGGCCCGTCCCCACGATCTCCTGGAGCGAGGGCAGGAGCGGCACCTGGTAGGTGCCGCTGAGGATCGTGCGGCCCTCGGCGATCCGCTCCGAGTACCAGTAGCGCTCCCAGTGCGCCTTGCTGGGGAAGACGGCCACCTGGAGGAAGTCGAGACGGCCGTCGATCGCGCGGTAGAAGTCCCACTCGGTGGCGCCGAAGTCGAGCACCGCCTCCGCGTAGGGAGCCCACCCGTTCGAGAACTTGTCGCCCCGGAACGGATTGGCCACCCACTTGATGTGGACCGCGATCACGCGCCGACCTCCGCGTAGATGGCGCCTTCGCCCTCGCCCGTCTTGCCGGCGTCCGCGTCGTCGGAGCCGACCATGATCGAGATCTTTCCGAGATGCTGGTTGTCCCGCATCAGCTGGTGCGCCTCGGGCACGCCGTCGAAGCCCAACGTGCGCCAGAGCACCGGGCGGATCTGACCCGACTCGATCAGCTCGTTCGCCTTCATGCACTCGTACGCGTTGGCGAAGTGCGATCCGAGGATCTCCTTCGGCAAGGTCGTGATATGCGCGGGCACCACAGGTAGCGGACGTCGAAGTCCAGGTTGTAGCCGGTGGTGCCCGCGCATATCACGACCTTGCCGAAGGGCTTCACCACGAAGACCGAGGTGGGGAACGTGGCCTGGCCGACGTGCTCGAACACGATGTCGGGCGAGTCGCCGAGGATCTCCTTGACGCGCTTGCCGAACGCGCGCGAGACCTTGAAGCGCTCCTTCTCCTCGTCGGCGCTCTCACCGCCCCGGCGCATCATGCCCTTGAACTCGGCCCGGTCGATGTAGTCCACCGCGCCCAGCTTCTTGACCAGCTCCCCCTTGTCGGGAGAGGAGACCACGCCCACGGCGTGGGCCCCGGCCATCTTGCAGAGCTGGGTGGCGAACACGCCCAGGCCGCCGGCGGCGCCCCAGATGAGCACCTTCTGGCCGGCCTGCAGCTTTGCCCGGGTGATGAGCATCCGGTAGGCGGTGAAGTACACGAGCCCGTAGGAGGCGGCCTCAGCCCAGGTCAGGCCCTTGGGCTTGGGGAGCAGCTGCTGGGCCTGGACCTTGGTGAACTGGGCGAAGGAGCCCCAGGTGGTCTCGTAGCCCCAGATCTTCTGGCTGGGCGCCGCCAGCGGGTCAAGGCCGTGCACCTCCGGGTCCTCGTAGGAGGCCTGGTTGCAGTGCGCGATCACCTCGTCGCCGGGCTCCCAGCGCGTGACGCCCGCACCGACCTTCCAGACGATCCCCGACGCGTCCGAGCCTCCGATGTGGTGGCCGTACTCCGGGTGGTCGCCGTAGCGCATGACCGACACGGGCTCGCCGAGGGCAGCCCACACGTTGTTGTAGTTCACGCCCGCGGCCATCACTCGCACGATCACCTCGAAGGCGCCGGGCTCCGGCACCTCGATCTCCTCGAGCTGGAAGGCGTCGCGTGGCTCGCCGAGCCGCTCCTCGCGGATCACCCACGCGGACATCGTCTCGGGAAGGTCGCCCGGCTGTACGGAGAGCTCGCTGGGCTTGGTCAGGTCGATCTGGGCCATCGGTCCTCTCGGTCGCTTGCGCCGGTCATCATATTCGTGGTGCGGTGCTCGGCCCGACCACCGGTCGGACCTCCGCTCCTCGCTGGTATCTACACCCCGAGGGGCTCGACGGCTTCGGTAACCCGTGCCGGGTCCCGTCGCTCCGCCCGCTTGGGAGCGATCAGGAAGAACGCGAACAGGGCTCCGGCCGCGCTCACGCTCGCCGACAGCCACATGCCGCTCGACAGCGCATGCACGAAGGCGTCGTTGGCCGCCGCGCTGACCTGGCCCGCCATGGCGGGGTCGAGGCCGTGCAGGTGCCCACCACTCCCGGAGCCGAGGTTCTCCACCAGGTGGTCACGCTGGGCCGAGGTGATGGGGAGGCCGGCGAGGGTGTCGTCCAGACGGGTTCGCGCCAGGTGCTGGAACAGCGCCCCGATGGTGGCCACCCCGAACGTGCCCCCCACCATGCGGCTCATCGACAGGATCCCGGAGGCCGCGCCCGCCTTGTCCGGGGTCACGGCGTTCATCGCAGCCGTGGACATGGGGGACATCGTGAGCGCCATGCCCACGCCCATGATCATGAACGAGGGCAGCAGCAACCCGTAGCCCGTGCCCACGTCGATGCGGGTCTGCAGGAAGAGGGCGACGGTGGTCAGGCTCAGGCCGGTCACGATCAGCGGACGCGGTCCGACGCGATCCGAAAGCCGGCCGGCCAGCGGCGCGATCAGCACGATCATCAGCGTGGAGGGGAGGAAGCGCACGCCGGCCTCCACGGGGGAGTAGCCGAGCGAGTTCTGCATGTAGAGGGCGAGGAAGAAGAACATCGCCAGCATCGCGAACGACACGACGAAGGCCACCAGGTTCGCGCCCACGAAGGTCTTCGAGCGGAAGAAGGTGAAGTCCACCATCGGCTCGCGAACGCGGGGCTCGAAGACGGCGAAGCCACCGAGTCCGATCACGGCGCCTGCCAGCAGGCCGAGAATCTGCGGCGAGCCCCAGCCCCAGGCGTTGCCCTCCACGAGGGCGAGCACGAGGCTCGTGAGGCCCACGGAGATGAGTCCGATGCCCGGCAGGTCCACCCGGTGCTCGGTGCTCTCGTCGCGCGACTCGCGGGTCGCGAACAGCGTGACGGCCACCGCGCCGGCGGCCACCGGAAGGTTCAGGAAGAAGATCGCGCGCCAGGACACGTACTCGGTGAGCGCGCCGCCGACCACCGGGCCGAGGGCCAGTGCCAGTGCCGACACGCCGGCCCAGGTGCCGATGGCCTTGCCCCGCTCCTCGGCCGGGAACGTGTTCGTGATGATCGAGAGGGTGGCCGGCATCATGAAGGCGGCGCCGATGCCCTGGAGGGCGCGGCCCGCCACCAGCCAGTGCTGGTCGGGGGAAAGGCCGATGCTCGCGCTCGAGAGCGCGAACACCACCACGCCGAAGAGGAACATCTTGCGGCGGCCGAAGATGTCGCCCAGCCGGCCGCCCGTGACGAGCAGGACGGCGAACGTCAGGGTGTACGCGTTCACGGTCCACTCGATGCCGGAGAGGGACGCGTTCAGGTCCTCCTGGATGGAGGGCAGCGCCACGTTCACGACCGTGTTGTCGAGCATGATCATGAACAGCGCGAAACACATGGCGGCGAGCGTCCACCAGCGCCGGTTGTCCTCGTTGAGGCGTATGCGGTCGGTCACGAATGAGTCCGTTCGACGATCGGTCGGAGCGCGGCGGCCAGGGCCTCGCGCTCGGAGGGATCCATGCCCTCCACGAAGTTCTTGATGCCGGCCATGCGGCGCGCGGCGAGCTGGTCGAACGTCCTGCGGCCCTTGGCCGTGAGGTCCACGTTCTTGCAGCGGCGATCCTTGAGATCCTCCTCGCGCCTCACCTCGCCGCGCCTCACGAGCGTCTCCACCGCCCGGCTCACCGCGGGGAGGGACAGGCCGAGGAGGTCGGAGAGCGCCTTCACGGTCAGCGGCGCCTCGGCCTCGCGCAGCACTCCGAGCGTCTTCACCTGCGTGAACGAGAGGCCGAGCCGCTCGACCGTGGCGAAGAACTCCGAGTTGGTGCCGGTGAGGAGCAGCTTCATCAGCGCCCCGAGGTCCTCTGAGACCGTCCCGGCATCGGCGTGAGCTGCTTGCGCAGAAGAGACAGATGCTTGCACGCAAGAAAGTATTCCACGCAAGCGGTGTCTTGACAACCCCCGGGCATAGGATCACGCCGTGCGCGCGACGGTGATCGGAGTGCCCGGCTCTCACCCGACGGCGGCGGCGGAGCTGATGCTCGACCGCAAGGGCGTGGAGCACCGGCGGCTGGACCTGGTGGCCGGGATCCACCGGGTGGTGGTCCGCCGGATGGGCTTTCCGCGAGCCACGGTGCCGGCGATCGTGCTCGACGGCGTCCGTCTCCAGGGCACGCGCACCATCGCGCTCGCTCTCGACGCGATGCAGCCGGACCCGCCGCTCGTGCCCACCGACCGGGACCGCCGGGCCGCCGTTCTCGCGGCCGACGCCTGGGCGGACGAGGTGGTGCAGCCCGTGGCCCGGCGCATCGCCTGGGCCGGCCTGCGCCGCGACCGCTCGACGCTGGAGAGCTACCTGGAGGATGCGCACCTCGGCATCCCCACCCACATCGCGGCGCTCACCGCGGCGCCCGTGATCCGGCTTGCCGCGCGGCTCAACCGGGCGAACGACGACGCCGTGCGGCGCGACCTCACGCGCCTGCCGGCGCTGCTCGACCGAGTGGATGCGCTGCTGGCGGAGGGCGTGATCGGCGGTGGAGAGCCGAATCTGGCCGATTTTCAGATCGCAACGAGCATCCGGCTCCTGCTGTCCTTCGAGGACGTGCGGGGCCTGGTTGAGCGCCGCCCCGGCGCGGCTCACGCGCTGGCGGTGGTGCCGCGCTTCCCCGGCCGGCTGCCGGCGGTGTTCCCGCCGGAGTGGCTGCCCGCGGCCGCTGCCTGACCGATCCCGCCCGTTCCGTCAGGTACCGGCCCTAGTTTGGGACTCCTACCTCATGGAAGCCGCCACCCCACTCAGACAGTCCCGCGTCACCGTCGTGGGCGATCGCCTCGTGGTCCACGACCTGGATATCGTCGACGAATGCGCGGTGCGCCTGGTCCGCGAGCGCGAGCAGGCTGGCGACGATCCGGTCAAGACCGTGCGCGACGCGCTGGAGATCGGCGCGCGCGTGATGGACCGCGAGCAGGCCGCGGCCAACTCGGAGTACGTGAAGACGGAGTTCGAGCGCGCCTCACGAGAGCTGGAGACCCAGTTCACCGACCGTGCACGCACGGTGGCGGAGCACTTCGGCAAGAAGGTGGACGAGGTGTTCGGCCCGGAGAGCGGCCGGCTGGCCAAGGATCTCGAGAAGCACTTCGGAGACGGCAGCTCCGCGTCGGTGCAGAACCGTGTCCGCGAGCTGGTGGGGGAGGCCCTCACGCGCTCGCGCCAGGATCTGGTGCGCCAGTTCTCGGCGGCTGACGGCTCCAACCCGCTGGCGGACTTCAAGGCAGGAGCGCTCGAGTCGATCAACCAGGCGGCCAGCCGCTCCGACGCCACCCAGCGCGCGCTGCTGGCCAAGCTGGCCGAGCTCCAGAAGGAGCTTCAGTCGCTGCGGGACGAGAAGGACAAGCTGGAGGAGGTGCACGCCGAGCGCGAGCGGGGCACGGCCAAGGGACGCTCGTTCGAGGAGCTGGTGGCCGATTCCGTGGATGCGCTCGCGCTCCCGCAGGGCGACGTGGCCGAGGCCGTGGGGGACCTGCCCGGCGCCGCGGGCAAGACGGGCGACGTGATCGTGGCCGTGGGCGCCTGCGACGGGCCGGCCCGCGGGCGGATCGTGTTCGAGGCCAAGGACCGCCGGCTGTCGAAGCCCGCCGCGCTGGCCGAGCTCGACCGCGCGCTCTCAGACCGCGACGCTGACTTCGCCGTGCTGGTCGTGCCGAGCGAGGACGAGCTCCCGGCCCGGCTCCAGCCGCTGCGCGAGTACAACGGAGACAAGCTGCTCGTGGTCCTCGACCCCGAGGAGGACGCCGGGCTGTCGCTCGAGATCGCCTACCGCCTGGCGCGCGCCCGGGTGCTGATGGCCCGCGGCGGCGAGGGCGTGGACGGTGCGGCCGTGCACGACCTCGTGGAGCGTGCCATCGCCTCCATGGACGACGTGCGCAAGGTGAAGAGCCAGCTCACCGGGGCCAAGACGGGCATCGACACGGCCTACAAGATCGTGGAGGAGATCGCCGCCCGCGTACGCGGCCACCTGGCCGAGGTGGATGCGCTGGTGCTGGCCGGGGCGCCGGAGGACGAGGACTGCGAGGCGATACTGCCAGCACCCACCGCGGCCGGTCCCGACGAATCCGCCGAGCCCGAGCCGGATCCGATCGATCAGCTGAAGCTGTAGGGCGGCCTCGCAGGCGTCGCCCTACGGCAGCGCCAGGTCACTGCTGGAGCTGGCGCGCTCCTTGCCCACCGTGAGGCGGGCGGGCTCGATCTCTTTCGTCACCGCGGCCGCCTCACCCGCGGTCACCTCGTAGGTGCCGGGGGCGAGCGTGCGCCGGATGGTGGTGGTGTTGGAAGGAGCCACGCTCGCCACGCGCTGCTGGACCGAGCCTCCGCTGAGCGTCACCGAGTGGCTGTCGTCGGTCTGGTTGGAGATCGTGATGAGCACCGGTCCGGCACCCACGTTCCTGGGCGAGACCGTGACGCGGTCGGGCTGAATGACGCCCGTGAGCTCGATGGGCACCGGGGCCCGCGGGTCGTTCTTGAAGTCCTCGTTGCCGCAGCCTGCCAGCGCCGCGACCGCGACGAGGGCAAGGAGAGCGGCGATGCCGCGTGGCGTCTTCCCTCTCGCGCTCATCCCCTCCGTCCCGAAACCCTAACCGAACCAGACGGACTCGCGCGCAGCGACGAGCGTGTCCAGCTCCTCCTGGATGCGGCCGCGGATGCCCTCGGCGATCGTCTGGACCAGGGCCACGTCGTCGGCATCCTCGCGATCGTGGCCGGAAAGGTCGATCGGCTCCAGGAAGCGGATCTTGAACTTCGCAGGCATGTACATCCCGGCAGCGGCCAGCCCGAAGTGGGGGAAGGCGTGGTTCACGGGGAAGTAGATGAGCCCGGTCAGGCGCTGGAGCAGCGGAACGTGGGCGAAGATCGGCATTGCCTCCTCGGCACCGATCACGGCCACGGGGACGATCGGAACGCCGGCGCGGATCGCGGTGCGCACGAAGCCTCCGCGGCCGAAGCGGCGCAGGCGGTAGCGCTGCCAGTAGAGCTTGCGCGAGCCCTTCTGGCCCTCCGGGAACACCAGGGCCAGGCGTCCCTCGTCGCCGAGCAGCCGCTGGGCGTTCGCCGGGTGGGCGCCCACGAGCCCGATCTTGTTCGCCAGCAGGCCAACGCCGGGATAGCCGCGGAACCAGTTCTCACCCAGCATGTACACCGGGCGGGGCACGGGGTGCTCGTTCTTGATCGCCTGCATGATCATCGGCCCGTCCGGGGGCAGCGCCCCGGAGTGGTTGGACACGATCAGCGCGCCGCCCTCGGCGGGCACGTTCTCCACGCCCTCCACCTCGACCCGGAACCAGTACCGGTAGTAGAAGTCGAGTACCGGCTCCATCAGCGTCAGCGCGCGCTCCGAACGGCCCCAGTCGTCCACCTGGCGGCCCGTCTCCGGGGGTGGGATCAGCTCACGCAGCTCGCGTGGCGCGTGGGCCGGCGCGGATTCGCTCTCGCGGGGCAGATCGAGGGCCCCGCTCCGCGCGTCGTAGCTGGCGGCGGGCGGCCGTGGCTCCTCGGCGCCCGCCTCCGCGTTCAGCGGTCCTCCGAGAAGCGCGCTGCTGCCGGACAGACCCCGGCGGCTCCGCGGGGTGCGGCGCTCGTCAGCCAACGCCGAAGGGCAGCGCGACCACCGTGGCCGGTGTCCCCTCCACGAGAACCTCGTCGCCCGGCGCGGCCTCCCGTCGCACCAGTGCCAGCGCGATCGGTCCGAGGCGTGGCGATTCGCACACCGAGCCGAGCCGGCCCACCACACGCTCCCCGAGGTGGATCTCCTCGCCGCGAGTGGCGGGCGCGCCCAGGCGCAGCCCGCGCAGGTGGCGGTTCGGCTTGCCCTTGTAATAGAGCCGGGCCACCGTCTCCTGGCCCACGTAACAGCCCTTGGTGAAGCTCACGGCGCGGTCGTTGAGGTCCGCCTCCTGGGGGATCGTGTCTCCGTCCATGTCGTAGCCGAGCCGCGGCCGGCCGCTCTCGATCCGGGCGCACTCGGCCGCCTCCTCCGAGACCTCCTCCACATCCAGGCTCTCCCGCACGGCGGCGGGGTCGTCGCAGATCACGTCCACGCCCAGGTGCGTCCGCACGTAGATCCCGTGGCGGCCCTCCACGAAGGAGTGCTCGGCCGCAGGCGGCGCGATCTCGAGAGCTGCGTCCGAGCCCGGCCCGACGAGCGAGAGGATCGCGCGCCGGGAACCGGCGTCGTCCACCGACACCTGGCGGCCGAGGCTGTAGGTCTTGACCGTGTGGTGCAGCACGGCCCCGCCGATCTCCTCGGTGTCGACCCACACCCAGTCCTCGCCACGCAGGATGCGAAGGTCGGTGCGCAGCTTGCCCTTGTGGTTGAGGATCGCGGCATAGCAGCCCTCTCCGGGGGCGAGCGCGCCCACGTCGTTGGTCACCTGGCCCTGGAGGAAGTCCACGGCGTCGGCGCCGGCCAGGAGCACGCGCGCGCGTGCCGACCGGTCTATGAGGCCGGCCGAACCGGTGACCAGGTCGTAGTCCGAGGTGGCGATCACGCTGCTGATTCTACGAACCCTGGTGGAGCTCTCCGAAGTGCGCCCGCAGCCGGCGGTGCCGGTGCCGGAAGACGGTCCGGAACAGCGGCCGCACCCAGACGGCCGGAAAGGGCACCCGGGGGAGGAAGCCCACCCGGTCTGTGACCCGGCAGCCGCCCTCCACGGGCTCGAGCGTGCGCTCGTGTTCCCAGATCCGCATGGACGCCATGGATGACACCTCGTGGAAGCCCGCCGGCGCCTCCAGGCGCTCCAGGGTGAGGTCGTCCCAGTCGAACGGGATTAACCCGAACAGCAGCAGCCGGCAGCGCCCGATCGGCGTCCCCACGGGCACCGATTCCACATCCAGCCGCTCGATTCCGGGGGGAAGCGCCATGCGCACGATCGGCATCAGCTCCGCGTTCACCCCCTCGGGAGTGGTCACCCGCTCCCACACGCGCTCGCGGGGCGCGGCCACCAACGAGCACATGGTGAACTCGGCGGGAAGACGCCTAAGAAGCCTGCTTGCAGGGGATTTAGTCACGCCTAAAATCTGCTTTAATCTAGGCGAATGTGCAAGTTGCTCGACTCACGACCCGCCCGCGGCCGGTGATGGCTGTTCGCGCGCAGGTCTCGGACTCGGTCCAGGACTACGCCAAGGCCATCTGGTCGCTGTCCCGCCGCAGCGCCGAGCCCGTGTCCACTTCGGCGATCGCCGAGCGGATCCACGTGTCCGCCGCGTCGGCGTCGGCGATGGTCAAGCGGCTCGAGTCCATGGGGCTCGCCGTGCGCCGGCCCTACCACGGGGTGAGCCTCACGCCCGCCGGGGAGCGGGTGGCGCTCGAGGTGATCCGCCACCACCGGCTGCTCGAGCTCTACCTGGCCGAGGCGCTCGGCATGCCCTGGGATCGCGTGCACGAGGAGGCCGAGGTGCTCGAGCACGCCATCTCGCCCGAGCTCTCCGAGCTGATCGCCGCCAAGCTCGGGAACCCCACCCACGATCCGCACGGGGACCCGATCCCCACCTCCGAGTTCGAGATCAACGAGCCGCCGACGCGTGCCATGTCCGATCTCGAGCCCGGCACCCGGGGCGTCCTGGTGCGGGTATCGGACTCGGATCCCGCGATGCTGCGCTACCTCGCCGGCCGCGGGATCGCGCCCGGCGACGGATTCGAGGTGCTGGACCGCGAGCCCTTCGACGGCCCGCTCACGGTCCGCTTCGGGGATGAGGAGCACGTTCTCGGCGGGACGCTCACCCAGGCCATGCGGACGCTCACGGCGTGAACAAGCCCGCCGAGGCCGCCACCATGCCGCTCCCGCCCGCCGGGCCTTCGCTCGTCCTCGAACCGAGCCAGCTCGAGCTGATCAAGGCGCGCGGGCGCCTGCGCGGCGGGCTGGGATTGCTGGGCCCGGCGTTCGTGGCCGCGGTCGCCTACGTGGATCCGGGCAACTTCGCCACCAACATCGCCGGCGGGGCCAAGTACGGCTACCTGCTGCTGTGGGTGATCCTCGTGGCCAACCTGATGGCCATGCTCATCCAGTACCTGTCGGCGAAGGTCGGCGTTGTCACCGGGAAGAGCCTGCCGGAGCTGTGCCGCGAGCACTTCCCGCGCGCCGTGTCCAACGGCCTGTGGGTCCAGGCCGAGCTGATCGCCATGGCCACGGACCTCGCCGAGTTCGTGGGCGCCGCGATCGCGCTGAACCTGCTGTTCGGGGTTCCGCTCTTCACCGCGGGGCTGATCACTGCGGTGGTGGCTTTCGCGATCCTCGGCCTTCAGACCCGCGGCTACCGGCGCTTCGAGACGACGATCGCCGGCCTGCTCGCGGTGATCCTGCTCGGGTTCGTCTGGGAGGTGCTGCACACGGACGTGGACGCGGGGGCTGCGGTCGCGGGCCTCGTGCCCGGGTTCGACGGCACCGACAGCATCCTGCTGGCCACGGGCATCCTCGGCGCGACCGTGATGCCGCACGTGATCTACCTCCACTCCGCGCTCACGCAGAACCGGATCAAGCCCCGCGATGACGGCGAGCGCCGCGAGCTGCTGCGCTTCGAGCGCTTGGACGTGGGGATCGCAATGGGCGTGGCCGGGCTCGTGAACATGTCGATGCTGATCGTGGCCGCGGCGCTCTTCCACGGGGTGATCGACATCGACACGATCGAGGAGGCCCACAAGGGGTTCGAGGTCCAGCTGGGCACCGGCGCGGCCGTGGCCTTCGGACTGGCCCTGCTGGCCTCCGGGCTCTCCAGCTCCAGCGTGGGGACCTACGCCGGCCAGGTGGTGATGCAGGGCTTCATCAAGCGGTCGATCCCATTGCTCGTACGGCGACTGGTGACGATGACCCCCGCGCTCATCGTCCTGGCGCTCGGGCTCGACCCCACGAAGTCGCTCGTGATCAGCCAGGTCGTGCTGTCGTTCGGCATCCCCTTCGCCCTGGTGCCCCTGGTCCTGCTCACGAGGCGGCCCGAGATCATGGGCGCCTTCACCAATGCCAAGGCCACGACGCTGGCGGCGAGCCTCGTGGCGTCGGCGATCATCGCGCTCAACCTGTTCCTGGTCTTCAAGACCTTCGCGGGATAGTCGGTCGCCCCCGGCCGGGGCTAAAGATTTCCGGTTCGGGGGACGACAACAGGTCGGACTTTGTCCCGACTCACGGAGGTCCTGATGGACCTGCACCCCAGGTTCCGCATGGGTCGTGCCGCCGCGGCGGCACGCTCGCGCATGACGTTTTCCAACCTCACCGCTCTGCTGGCCCTGTTCGTGGCCCTCGGCGGCAGCTCCTATGCGGCCATCAGAGTGGGCTCGGCTGAGATCGCCGACAACAGCATCCGCTCGAAGGACATCCACGACGGCGAGGTCCGCGGTCGCGACATCGCCAAGGACACCATCAGGGGGACCGACGTCCGGGACGGCGACATCCAGGGGCGCGACATCCGCGACCACACGATCTCCGGCGCCGACGTGAAGGAGTCGAGCCTCGGGAAGGTGCCGCTGGCGGGCGAGGCGGACACCCTCGGCGGCAAGAACGCGGCCGCTTTCCTGGGCAGCGACAAGCTCGTGCGGGTGGGGCCGGTGTCGCTCCAGAAGGGCGAGGAGGCCACGGTGGCCACCAGCGGACCGTTCACCTGGACGGCGAATTGCACCGACCAGGGTGGCGACACCCACCTGAGCGTCAAGCTCGAAAGCACGGAGGACGGCAGCTTCGCGAGCTCGTTTGGTGATGGCGGCGGTGCCGTCTCTCCGGGGGCGCCCATCACGATGTTCGATGGCGCCAGCAGCACGCCCGTCTACCAGATCGCATTCCCGCTGTCCGCCGCCGCTCCGAGCGGCGCCGCGCCCGTGGGCCTGGCCTTCGCGGGAATCAACGTGGGCTCCGACGACTGCCTGGTGAACGGCATGATGCTGCCGTAGGCGGGGCGGGTAGCCTTCCCGCCGTGGCGCTCGCCAACGACTTCCAGGCCGTGATCGAATCGCTCCCGCCCGATTGGACGCAGGCGGAGTTCGACCTGCGGGTCGCCGACGAGGAGCGCTACATCGAGGCGGCCACGCTGCTCTCGCAGGTCAACGCGATGCCCTACTCGAAGCACGACTGGCACTGGCGGCTGCGGGTGGCCAACAACTTCGGGCATGCCGCCGCGCCGGAGACCGTGCGGGGCACGCTGGCGCTGCTCGACAACCAGAGCATCACCGGCGAGCTCCAGTTGCGCGAGGTTCGCTCCGGACGGGTGGAGGTCACGCAGATGTGGGGGCGGCCCGAATCGGTGCGCCAGGAGTTCCGCCAGCGCCGGGCGCAGTAGTCGCGTGGCGCGCATCGCGCTGATCTGTCCCGACCTGCTGTTCGGGTCCAAGCTTCACGGCGCGTTCGCCGCGGCCGGGCACGAGGTGGTGCCCCCGGGAGCGCCCGCCGACGTCCAGGTCGTGGACCTGACCGCCGACGTGGATGAACGCCTGGCCGCGGCCACCTCCGCCGGACTGCCCACACTGGCCTTCTACTCGCACGTCGAGCAGGACGTGCGCCGCCGGGCGGAGGAGGCGGGGATGGAGCGTGTGGTGCCGCGCTCGCGCATGGCGCGCGAGGCTGCCGCCCTGGTGGAGGCCCTAGCCGGCGCGAGCTAGGAATAAGTAGTGCGGTGCTCGCCCGATCACCGATCGGGCTCCGCTCCTCCTAGTAGTGAGGTGGTCGCCCGATGACATAGGGCTGCGCTCCTCGCGACCGATCGGGCTCCGCTCCTCCTAGCCCGGCGGGACCAGCCCGGGCGCGAACGCGCGCCGCAGGTCCGGCGGGCGATCGAGGATTCCGAAGCGCACATCGAAGCGGGCCCACTTCCGCAGCACCGCCGGATCGAGCCGCAGCGGCGGGCTCAGGGCGGGGGTGAGCGCCCGGAGCTGTGCGGCCACCACGGGCTCGTCCTCCCCCGAGGCCCGGGCCACCTCTCCCACCGCGGTGGGCGGGTGGGACAGGGCCTCCTCCGTGCCGTCCGCCAGGGTGGCGAGCGTCTCCCGGACCATGTCGCGCCGCTCGTCCAGGGTGTGCCGGGTCACCGCGAGCACCAGCTCGGGATAGGGCGGGGCCCCGTAGCGGTCGACCCGGAACTCGCGCGTGTCGACGCCCCGGCGGCGCAGCGTCACCCCCTCGGCGTTCCAGAAGGCGAGCGCCGCGTCGACGCGCCCGGCCACGAGGCTCGGCACCGCCGACAAGCCGATGGTCACCCGGTGCACGCGCGAGAGGTCCCCGCCGTCGCTCGTGACCACAGCCCGGAGCACGGCGTCGTCCGACGGAAGCCCGGTCACGCCGACCCGGCGACCCTCGAGATCCCGCGGGCGGCGTATGCCGGCGCGGGCGATCACCGCGGCGAGAGGCCGCTGCACCAGCGCGCCCACTCCCACGAGGTCCTCCTGGCGCTCGCGGGCGAGCGCCAGATCGTGGATGTCCACCACTGCCATGTCGGCCCGTCCCGCGCTCAGCAGCTTCAGGGAGTCGGTGGAAGCGGAGGGCACGCGTACCTCGAGCTTCACCCCGTGACGCTCGTCGGCCCCGTCGCGGAGCGCCGTGTAGATGCCGGAATGGACGGCGTTCGGCTGGAAGTCCAGCGCCAGGCGCACATTCTCCAGCCCCTGCGGCTCCTCGCTGCAGCCGGCGACGGCGAGCGCGGCGGCCACCACGGCGAGCACGGCGAGGGCAGGGGAGATGCGAGCGCGCACGACCGCGTGCAGCCTAGGCGGCGCGACCGATCCGCGTTCTAAACTGCGCGCGCCTGGTCTCTGGAGACCCAACGGGAGGTTGCACCTTGCAGGACCGCGGGCCCGCTTCATATCTCGCCGAGTTCATCGGCACGCTGATGCTCGTCCTCTTCATCTGCCTGGCCGTGTCGATCTTCGTCCAGCAGCCCACCGCCCAGCTGCCGAGCCCGTTCATCGACTGGTCGGTGATCGGCCTGGTGCACCTCTTCATCCTCTTCGCGCTGATCCAGACGCTGGCGGTGGTGTCCGGGGCGCACTTCAACCCTGCGGTCACGGTGGCCATGGCCGCGCTGCGGCAGATCAAGCCGGCCGACGCCGTGATCTACATCGTCGCCCAGCTGGCGGGCGCGGTGGCCGCCGCGCTGATCGTGAAGCTGCTTCTCAACCACTTCCCCAACGCCAAGCTGGTCAACTTCGGGGCTCCCGGCATCGGCCCCCGCCTGGACGGCAAGCTGGGGCTCGGAATGCTGAGCGAGTTCATCGGCACCTTCACCCTGGTGTTCGTGATCATGGGTGCGGCCCTGGACCCGCGGGTGGACCGCGCCGTCGGGCCGCTGGCCATCGGCGGCGCCCTGGGCCTGGCGGTCATGGTGCTCGGGCCGCTCGACGGGGCGAGCCTCAACCCCGCCCGTGCCTTCGGGCCGGACCTCGTGTCGGGTGAGTGGGACGGCTTCAGCCACTTCGTGTTCGCGTACACGCTGGCGCCCATACTCGGCTCGCTCGCCGCGGCACTGGTCTACTTCAACCTCTTCATAGCCCCGGGTGCGAAGGGGCCCGACGGGATGGAGCCGGTCGGCTGAGGCCGCCCCCTGCGGGGGCCTAGACTCAGGCGCGATGCGTCGGGTCACCTTTTCGCGCAACTTCACGTTGTCGCTGTCGCGCACGTGCCAGTGCTACTGCAAGTACTGCGCGTTCGCCACGCACCAGGCGCATCTCCATGCTCCCGACGAGGTGGAGCGGGTCCTGGACGACGCCACCCGCCGCGGGGTGAAGGAGCTGCTCGTGCTCACCGGGGAGAAGCCGGAGGTGAACCCCACGGTGGCCGCCCGCCTGGCCGAGTACGGGCACGCCGACTTCGTGTCCTACGTGGCGTGGGCGTGCGAGCGGGCGCTCGAGCGCGGGATGCTGCCCCACACCAACGTCGGGGTGTGCACGCCCGAGGAGCTCGCCCGGCTGCGCCAGGTCACGGCGTCGCAGGGCCTGATGCTCGAGTCGGTGAACCCCGACTTGGTCGTACACCAGGGGTCGCCGACCAAGCATCCCGATCGCCGCCTGGGCACTATCCGGGCCGCGGGGGAGCTTCGCATTCCCTTCACCAGCGGAATCCTGGTGGGCATCGGCGAGTCCCCGGAGGAGCGGATCCAGGCGCTCGAGGCGCTGGCGGAGGTGCACCGGACGTACGGGCATCTCCAAGAGGTGATCCTCCAGAACTTTGTGCCCCACCCGCGCTACTACGGCGCGGAGCCGGGCGAGATCGCCGACGAGGCACAGAGGACGGGCACGCACGGCAAGGAGCTCCCGCTGCCGGGCTGGGCGGGCGAGGTGACCCTGGACGACATGCGCGCGCTGGTCCGCGAGAGCCGCCGGCTGATGCCGGACGTGGGCGTGCAGATCCCCCCGAACCTGTCCGACTGGTGGCTGCCGCTGGTGGAGGCGGGGGCCACCGACCTCGGCGGCCTCTCCGCCAACGGAGATCACATCTCGCCCGAGCACCCCTTCCCGTCGGTGCACCGGATGCGAAAGCTGCTCGCCCCCGAGGGCTACGCGCTCACCGAGCGCCTCTGCGTCTACCCGCAGTACATGGGTCCGGAGTGGATCGAGCAGGGCGTGCTCGACGTGATCAAGGTCAAGTACTGGAGCTTCATCCCGCGGCACGGCTCCGGCCGGCGCGAGGAGCGGACCGTGCGCAGCGACCTGGTGCCGGGCGCGATCGCCCGCGCACGGGACGGCGTGGCCCTCGGCCCCGAGGAGCTCACAGCGATGTTCGCCGAGACCCGCCCCGAGGCGATCGAGGACATGCGGCAGGCCGCGGACGAGCTGCGCCGCGAGCTGGCCGGTGACACCGTCACCTTCGTGGTGAACCGCAACATCAACGTCTCCAACGTCTGCACCGTGGGCTGCGCCTTCTGCGGCTTCGGCCAGGGGCGCAGGTCGCCGGACGCGTACGAGCACGACCAGGCCGAGCTCGAGCGGCGCGTGCACGAGGCCGTGGAGTACGGCGCGAGCGAGATCTGCATGCAGTCGGGGATCCACCCGGACTGGAGGCTCGAGGAGTACGAGCAGTGGCTGCGGATCGTGAAGCAGGCCGCTCCCCAGCTGCACCTGCACGCCTACTCGCCGATGGAGGTGGCGCACATGTGCGACGTCTCCGGTCTCTCACCCGAGGCCGTGTTCGAGCGGCTGAAGGCCGCCGGCCTGGGATCCACTCCGGGCACGGCCGCCGAGGTGCTGCACGACGGCGTCCGGGAGCGCATCTCGCCCAACAAGCTGCCGGTGGCCCGCTGGGTCGAGGTGATCGAGGCCTCCCATCGCACCGGGCTGCGCTCCACCGCCACGGTGATGTTCGGCCACGTGGAGGAGCCCTGGGAGCTGGCCGAGCACATGCGCGTGATCCGGGAGCTCCAGGAGCGCACCGGCGGAATCACCGAGTTCGTGCCCCTGTCCTTCATCCCCTTCCACACGCTGCTCGGCCGCACCCACGGAATCGAGGAGATCTCGACCGAGGAGAACCTCAAGCACACCGCGGTGTTCCGGCTGGCGCTTGGGCGCTCCGTGCCGAGCCTCCAGGCCAGCTGGGTGAAGATGGGGCTGGAGGCGGCCAGCGAGGCGCTGCGCTGGGGCGTGAACGACCTCGGCGGCACGCTCATGGAGGAGAACATCAGCCGCCTGGCGGGCTCGTATCACGGCGTGAAGCTCGATCCACCGGATCTGATCGCGGCCGCGCATGCGGCGGGGAGGCCGGCGGCGGAGAGGGACACGCTGTACGGCATCCGCCGGCGTTTTGACTTGCCTTTGGCCGCTTAACGCGCTGCCGCTGGGCGCCGCGTCCGCGACGCCCGTCCACAGTCCCTTTTGTTCCCACCTGCTGAGGGTCCTGCCGCCCCCTCTCTGCTTTGGCTTAGCTGAGGGTCCGTCCCGGAGCCCCGCCCTTGGGACTCGCGCGGAGGGAGGGGAATACGCGAGTGGCGGGCGGGGCGCTCCAGGACGGTTTACGGGCCGCGGCGACCGAGGAGGCACCGCACACCCGCGGTGTCACTGTGGCGAACGTCCGCGGACGTTTTGTGACCGTTACGTGACCGAGAGGTGACGGGGCTGCGCTAGGCCCCGACCCAGCGCACTCGCACCCCGGAGAGGCTGGCGCTCGAGGGGCCCGGGCTGCGCCGACGCTCCGGCTCCGGGCGCTCGGGCTCGTCGGCGGCGCCGAGCTCGTCGAGCCGGCGCATGACCTCAGCGCGGGCGTCGTCGAGGGCGCTGAGGCGGCCCAGCAGATCGTCCCGCACGTCCTCGAGCTGAGCGGCGGACAGCAGCGCTCCGCCCGGCGCGGGCCGGCGGCTCGCGCCCGCCGCCTCGGTGGGGGGTGGGGGCCGGCGGGCGAGCTCGGACTCCAGGCGCGCGATCTGCCGGCGCAGAGCCCTGCGGGCATCGCTGGCGGACTCGGCGTCCGGACCCGGCTCGGCGCTCGGGCGGACGAAGGTGCCGCGGCCCTGCTCGGTGGTGACGAGGCCGGCGCGCTCCAGGCGCCCGTACACGGTGCGAACGGTGTTCACGTTCACCCCGGCAGCTGCGGCCGCCTCGCGCACGCTGGGGAGGCGGGCACCCGCGCCGAGCTCTCCGGCCTCAATGAGCGCGCGTAGCTTCCAGGCGAGCTGGGTGCCGAGCGGCACCTCGCCGTCGCGGTCGACCCTCAGGTCCATGACCCCATCCTAGCGCACAGTGTTGCTGTGCTGGCACTCACTGTGCTATATAGCTATGACAGTCATGATCCGGACCGCCGCAGACAGGGTGTTTCTCCCGACGAAGTCCCTGTTGGAGCAGGTGGGGGACATGATGGTGTTGACGGGGAAGACCCTTGTCTCCGCCGTGACTCCTCCGTTCCCCTACGGCACGGAGTTCGTGCAGCAGTTCATGTTCATGCTGCGGCTCTGCTGGCTGCCGCTGATGATCACCACGATCGCCTTTTGCTACGGGGCGCCCGGGCTGCAGGCGGGCAACTTCCTGATCCTGTTCGGGGCGATCGA
>JBBQHI010000038.1:0-36152 GCA_038323835.1 Solirubrobacterales bacterium | reverse complement strand
CGGCACGTAGGTCTCGCCGGGCGGCACCCGGAAGCCCTCGGTGACGAGCTTGAAGTGGTGGATCAGGGCCTCCATCGACGTGGCCAGCTCGTGGCGCGGAGGCAGCGCCACCTTGCGGTTCTTGGTGATGTATGGGCCCTCCGGCAGGCCGTCCAGCGCCTGCTCGACGATCTTCAGCGATTCGCGCATCTCGGCGAAGCGGACGCGGTAGCGGTCGAAGTTGTCGCCCACCGTGCCCACCGGGATCTTGAAGTCGAAGTGCTCGTAGGAGGAGTAGGGCGTTGCCTTGCGCAGGTCCCAGGGGTTGCCGGTCGCGCGCAGCAGCGGGCCGGTCACGCCTAGCTCGAGCAGCTTCTGCTCGGAGACGATCCCGGTGTCCTTCAGCCGCCGCAGCCAGATCTCGTTGCGGTCGAGCAGCGCCTCGTACTGATCGATGCGCTGGGGCATCAGCTTGATGAACTCGCGCACCTTCTGGTCCCAGCCCGGCGGGATGTCCTCGAACACGCCGCCGACCTGGAAGTAACGCGTGTGCATGCGCTGCCCCGACGACATCTCGAACAGGTCGAGGATGAGGTCGCGGTCGCGGCAGCCCCACCAGAGCATGGTGATGGCGCCTATGTCGAGCGAGGCGGTGGCGATCCAGAACAGGTGGCTGGCGATGCGGTTCAGCTCCATGTGCAGCACCCGCAGCCACTGCGCCCGCTCGGGCACCTCCTCCTCCAGCAGCCGCTCCACGCTCATACAGAACGCCATCGCGTTGTAGTAGTAGGCGAGGTAGTCCATCCGCTCCACGAACGTGATGACCTTCCAGTACTGCTGGTCCTCGCAGCTCTTCTCGATGCCCGTGTGCACGTAGCCGATGATCGGCTTCACGTCCCGCACCACCTCGCCCTCGAGCGTGGTGAGCAGCCGCAGCACCCCGTGGGTGGCCGGGTGGTGTGGGCCGATGTTGATCGTGAGGAGCTCCTCGGTGAACTCCCCCTCGGTGTCGGGCGTGGCCTCCGTGCCGTAGAGCGGCGCCATGGTCACCGAGCTCTCGCGCTCCCGGTAGGGCACGTCCAGTCCGCCTGCGCCCGTGACCGGTCCCTCGCCTCCGGAGTCAGTCATACCAGCGCGGGTACTGGTCCTCGTTGAAGGTGAACAACACCGGCTCGCCGCCCATCGGGAAGTCGCGGCGCTGCGGGTAGCCCTCGTAGTCCTCGGGCAGCAGGATGCGACGCATGTCGGGATGGCCGTCGAAGAAGACGCCGAACATGTCGTACACCTCGCGCTCCTGGAAGTCCGCCGTGGGAAAGAGATCCACGACGGTGGGCAGGTGAGGGTCGTCCACGCCGAGCCGGGTGCGCACGTTCAGCCGGTCGCAGCGCGTCATCGAGAGCAGCTGGTAGTGAACGCCGAGGCGCGGCTCCTCGGGCAGGTAGTCACACCCGTGGAGGCTCATGAGCTGGGGCCACGGCTCGTCGTCGCCGTCGCGAAGGTAGGCGAGCACGTCGCGCACGCTCCCCGGCGCCACCTCGAGCGTGGCCTGCTCGCGCTGGACCAGCGTGCCCGTCACAGCGTCGCCGGCCACGGCCTCACGCACCCGCTGGGCGATCAGCTCGAGGCCGGTCGCGTCAGGCAACTTCCCCCGTGCCCTTCGCGTTGTAGCGCTCGCGCCAGCCCATGCCGGGCTCGCCCTTGATCTTGTCCTGGAGGCGGTTGATGCCGAAGATCAGCGCCTCCGGGCGAGGCGGGCACCCGGGCACGTACACGTCAACGGGCAGGAACTTGTCCGCGCCGGCCACCACCGCGTAGTTGTTGAACATCCCCGCGGTGGACGAGCAGGCGCCCATGGCGATCACCCACTTCGGCTCCAGCATCTGGTCGTAGAGGCGCCGGATGATCGGGGCCATCTTGATCGACACCCGGCCGGAGAGGATCAGGAGGTCGGCCTGGCGCGGGGTGAAGCGGATCACCTCGGCGCCGAAGCGCGACAGGTCGTTCCGCGGCGAGCCGATCACCGTGATCATCTCGATGGCGCAGCAGGCCAGGCCGAAGCCGAGAGGGAACAGAGCATTCGCACGCGCCCAGTTCTGGGCGTTCTCCATGCGGGTGAGGAGAACGCGCTCCTCCACGTACTTCTCGAGGTCGTCGCCCTCGATGTCCCCGCGCAGCATCTGCTGGGCGCGCAGCCCGCGCGAGCGCATGTCCAGGGGGCCTGAGCGGATCACTTCCATTCCAGCGCCCCCCTTCTCCACACGAACACCAGGGCCACCGCCAGCAGCACCACGAACACGACGACCTCCACGAGGGCGAATACCCCGAACGCGTCGATGTTCAGCGCCACGGGATAGAGAAACACCACCTCGATGTCGAACAGGATGAAGAGCATCGCGATCAGGTAGAAGCTGATCCCGAAGCGGAAGCTCTTCTTGACGTCGGAGGGCAGACCGCTTTCGTAGGGCTCGGTCTTCGCCTGGCGCGGCCGCCTCGGACCGAGCAGATCGTTGGCGAAGGTGAAGGCCACGCCGACCCCCAGTCCCAGGAGCAGGAAGACAAGGGCTGGCAGGTAGCTCTTCAGCACTGGCAGGCGGATGTATAACGCAGGCTTGTGCGCGGGTGCCACATAGTGCGAATGGACACCCGGGAGCGCGGGCGGGACACCGCCGCGTGACCGGCTTTCACATGGCTCTCGGCATCGGCGTTCTGGTGTCGAACGCGATCGCGGCGGGATGGGGTGCGGTGTCCTGGCTGCGCAAGGACGCGCGGGCCTCGATCACCTTCTGGCCGCTGCTGAGGGTGGCCCAGGCGCTGGTGGTGGTGCAGGTCCTGGTGGGCCTCCTGCTGCTGGCCCGGGGCGCCACCGCGCCCGACGGCCTGCACGTGATCTACGGCGTGTCGCCGCTCATCATCACGCTGGCCAGCGAGGCCATGCGTGCGGGCGTGGCCCAGCGCGAGCTCGAGGGCGTAGAGGACGTGGACGCGCTCGGCCGCGACGAGCAGGTGGCCCTCGCCCGCCGGGTGGCCCTGGGTGAGATGGGCGTGATGACCATCGGGGCCCTGCTGATCCTCACCCTGGCCCTACGCGCGTTCCAGACCGGCGGATGAGCGCCGGGCTGAACCAATTCGCTCGTCGGGTGCGTATTCAGCGCTAACGCCCGGGTAAGAGATCGCCGATGTTGATGTACGGAATTGGGGTCATGTCGGGGTTCCTGCCACAAGAGCACCATCTGAGGGCCGACCTGAGGCTGCTGAAAGAGGCGCGCGACTTCGCCGAGCGTGCCGCCAGCGCCTTCGGGCTCGAGGGGGGTGCCTGCTACCAGGTGAAGCTGGCCATGAGCGAGGCGGTCACCAACGCGATCCAGCACGGCTCCACCTCTCCCGACGACCCGATCCACATCTGGGCGAGCGAGGAGAGCGGGGCGCTCGTCTTCGAGGTCCTCGACACCGGCAGCTTCCGCCCGCGTGTGGCGCGACGGAGCGATCCGCTTCCCGACAGCGGCCGCGGGCTCGAGTTCCTGCGCGTGCTGATGGACGAGGTCCACCTGCGCCCGGGCTCCCATGGAACCCTGGTGCGCTTCGTTAAACGGCGCTGAGCGGGAAATTTAAAACGCCCCGACGGCGGCCCTTCGCCGCCGAATCACGGACGGCCGCCGAGCGAATCCTTCGCCAGTGGTGGCCGTCGCCGGCCGTCGCCGGGGCACACCCTTTTTCACCATCCGCGGAGCTACTCCTTCACACGGAGTGTGCCGGTCATGCCGAGCTGGGCGTGATCTCCCACGGTGCAGAGGATCCGGTAGCGGCCGGGGGCAAGGTCCACGATGGCCGTGGCCGACTTGCCGCCGGGGATGGAGGCGGTTCCCCCCAGGTCGCGGTCGCCGCTCTGGATTCGCACGTCGTGGGGAAGCGAGCCCGTGTTGCGCAGCCTCAGCCGAAGCGGGCCCGGCCCGGCTACCACCACGTTGTCCGGGTCGAGGGCATACTCCCGAGCGGTCACCGCGAGCGGCCCGCCCGCGGCGACCCTGGTGGCGGGGCCGCCGGGCCCACCTTGCTCCTCACCAGCCCCGCAGCCGGCGCCGGCCAGCGCGGCCAGGGTGAGCGTGACGGTGAGTGGCCGCACTCGGCGGGATACTATGCCCCGCCGTGGGCCGCCCAACCGCCTTGCTCCTCGTCCTCTGTGCCCTCGCCGTGGCCGTCGGCTGCGGCGGGAAGATCGAGGTCCCCAAGGACCAGCAGACCGAGCACGCCGGTGCCGTCCTGTTCAACGAGCGCTGTTCCGGATGCCATTCGCTGGAGGCTGCGAACGCCTACGGGAGCAAGCCGAAGAAGCAGCTCCAGGGCGGCGAACGCACCAACGGCCCGAACTTCAATGTCCGCAAGGAGAGCCGGGACGATGTGCTGTTCGCCATCCGCAACGGTGGCTTCTCGGGCGCGATCATGCCTGCGAACATCGTGGTCGGCGCCGACGCCGACAAGGTCGCCGACTTCCTGTCCAAGTACTCCGGCGGCCGGCACCCGGGCAGCTGAGGTGACCGCGCGCGGGTAGCCGCGGTTTCGCCGTGCTCGACCTCCGCACCATCCGAGAGGACCCCCAGGCGGCCCGCGATGCCCTCGCCAGGCGAGGCGCGGACCCGGCGCTGCTCGACGAGGCCCTCGAGCTGGACGAGCGCCGGCGAACGGTGCTTCCCGAGCTGGAGGAGCTGCGACGCGCCAAGAACGAGGCATCCAAGCGGATCGGCGAGCTGCAGCGCGGCGGGGGCGATGCGTCCGAGGCGATCGCCGAGGTTCGGGGGGCGTCCGCCCGCGAGAAGGAGCTGGACGAGGAGTTGCGCGGGCTCGAGGAGCGGCGCACCGCGGCCCTCACCGCCCTGCCCAACCTGCCCGATCCCACCGCGCCGGCCGCGGACGAGGTGCTGCGCGAGGTGGGAGACGCCGGCGCCACCGGGCGGGATCACATCGACCTGCTCGGGGACCTCGTGGACATCGAGGCCGGCGCGCGGGTGGCCGGGTCGCGCTTCGCCTATCTGAAGGGCCCGGTGGTGCGCCTGGAGCTCGCTCTCGTGCAGTGGGCGATGACGCTGCTGGAGGAGAAGGGCTTCACGCCAGTCATCCCCCCGGTGCTGGTGCGGGAGGAGGCGCTGTACGGCACGGGCCAGCTTCCCGACACCGAGCAGCAGATCTACCGAATACCCGAGGACGACCTGTACCTGAGCGGCACCTCCGAGGTGCCGCTCGCCTCTTTGCACGCGGGCCAGATCCTGGCCGGGGGCGACCTCCCGCTGCGCTACGCCGGCTTCTCCACCTGCTTCCGGCGCGAGGCCGGGGCCGCGGGCAAGGACACCAAGGGCATCTTCCGCGTGCACCAGTTCGACAAGGTGGAGATGTTTTCTTTCGTGGAACCGGCCGAGTCCCAGGCCGAGCACGAGCGCCTCCTCGCCATCGAGGAGGAGATCTTCCAGGCCCTCGAGCTGCCCTACCGGGTGGTGAACATCGCCGTGGACGACCTGGGGGCCTCGGCGGCCAAGAAGTACGACCTGGAGGCCTGGCTGCCCGGGCAGGGCCGCTACCGCGAGCTCACCTCCACCTCCAACACCACCGACTTCCAGGCGCGGCGCCTGGACGTGCGCTACCGGGGCGAGGGCGAGAGCGGTGGCACGCGGCACGTGCACACCCTGAACGGCACCGCCGTGGCCCTGGGCCGCACGATCATCGCCCTGGTGGAGAACGGCCAGCGCGACGACGGCACCATCGCCATCCCCGAGGTCCTGCACCCGTTCGGAGCGCCGGCGGAGATCGCCGCGACCGGCTGACCGGAATGGGCAACGCCGACGACATGCTTGCCGTGGCCGCTTCGCGCGCGGACTCGCTCGCCGCGCCGGGCCTCGATCCGCGGCCACGGCGCAAGGTGGCCGTGCTGTCCTGCATGGACACGCGCATCGACCTCTTCCCGATGCTCGGCCTCGAGCGCGGGGACGCCCACATCATCCGAAACGCCGGGGGGCTGGTCACCGACGACGCGATCCGTTCGCTCAGCGCCTCGCAGCGCCTTCTCGGCACCGAGGAGATCGTGGTGGTGATGCACGACGGCTGCGGCCTCCACGGAGCCTCCGAGGACGAGTTCGCGGAGCAGCTCACCGCCGACGGCGTGCTTCCCACCTGGCGGCTCGGCACCTTCGAGGACGTGGAGGGGACCCTGCGCCACGGCCTCGAGCGGCTGGCCACGAGCCGCGAGCTCCCCGCGCGCGACCACATTCGCGGCTTCGTGTTCGACCCCGAGACCGGGGAGCTCCGCGAGGTCGAGGCGGCGGACGACCCGGGCTAACCTGCGGGAGATTCCGCTCCGGAGGGGTGGCAGAGCGGTTGAATGCGGCGGTCTTGAAAACCGTTAGGCGTCGTCAAGGCGTCTCGAGGGTTCGAATCCCTCCCCCTCCGTTAGAGAGGCGTGATGCCGACCGAATTGGAGCTCTGCGTTGCCCTGGCTTGTCCGTTGTGGACCAGCGGCGCGGGCACTTTCCGGCTCGACGTCGGGGTGGCCGGGGATGAGGCGCTGGTGAGGCCCCCGGGGGCCGCTAGGGAGGTCCCTGTGGCGGGGCGCCCTGAGGCCCTAGACGTCGAGCAAGGGCGCTCGGCCCGATCGCACGCCGATCGCGTGGTCTGGCGCCTCTTGGCTTGGACTTCCGCTTTCACGGGACAGCGGCACTCTCGTCTGACCATGCACCGGCTGGCGGTTCTCGTCCGCAGCGAGAGCGGGCTGATGGTGCCGGAGTAGGGTCCGCCGGTGGAGCTGATCGGCCAGGAGACGTGCCCGCTTCCGGATCATCCGGTGCTCGCCGAGATGGCGAAGGCGCTCAATGACGAGGGGCACTGGTCAGAGATCATCGACCGGGAGTGGCGCGCGATCTACATGACCGACGAGGCTCGCCGGATGTATGGCGGCCGGGTCGAGCTCTCGCCCTACCCGGTTGGGGTTTACCTGTGGGGGCGCGAGTACGTGAGCACCGCGATGGAATGGCGCGGAGGCCAGTTCCCGCTGGAGATCCACCGCCGGGGCCTCGCCGCGTACGGGCCCTGGATGCTCGCCGACACGCCTGGTGGCAAGGAGGAACTGCGAGCGCGCGTGGACCCCAGGCTCGCCGACATCGTCGACGGGCTCTCCCCCGTGGAGCTTGCGACTGCTGCTTCCTTCAAGTTCCGCGGGATCTTCACGGCTGCCGGGGCGGGTGTGGATATCTCGTCCACGCTGGTGCGGCTGCGCGACGACGCCGGCGCGATCGTCGGAACGGCGTTCATCTCAAAGCCCGCCGTCGGGATGGCGGTGCTCACACGGATCAGCGCGAGGGGTGACCTGGGCCACTTCGAGCGCATGGACCAGGTGGCCAAGCCCGGACGGCGTCCCGCGGCGATCCTCTTCGCCGACCTGGAGTCCTCCTCCCAGCTCGCGCGCGGGCTCTCCACGGAGCGTTTCTTCAAGCTCATCCGCCGACTGGCGTACGCGGCCGACCAGAGCGTCGTCGACGCCGGCGGCATCGTCGGCAGCCATGCCGGTGATGGCGTCGTCGCGTTCTTCCTGGCCGAGACGGCCGGATCGGAGTCGGCGGCCGCCCACAACTGCATCACCGCGACCCGCGCGCTCAGAGCCGCGGTCAGCGATGTCGCGGCCCGCAGCGAGCTGCAGGCCGATGACGTGGTCCTGCGCTTCGGTCTGCACTGGGGGGCCAACCTCTACGTCGGCCAGATCACGACCAGCGGCCGGGCCGAAGTCACGGCCCTCGGCGACCAGGTCAACGAAGCCGCCCGGATCGAAGCGTGCGCCACGGGCGGTCGCGCCCTCGCCTCCAAGGACCTCATGGAACGCCTCGAACGCGAAGCTGCCGCGGCGCTCGACATCGACCCCGGTCGCGTCTCCTACACATCGCTCGCTGACCTGGCGACGGCGACCGAGAAAGCCAGGCGCGACGCCCCCGCAATAGCCGTCTGCGAGATCTAGGACCGGCGGCCCGTCACTTCCGCTTTCCATGCAAAGGAGCGTCGGGAGCCTCCCGAGCGCCGAGAAGCCACCAGTTGGGCGGCTTGCGAAATCCCGGTTCGAACCTTGCCCAGCTAGGACCATTTCAAGAGACACCTTCCACGGTGCTCGAACCGATTGCTTCCCTGCTCCACGGCGTCAACGCCCCGGCCGCCACGCAGCTCAGTCGTCCTAGTCCCGAGGCCGGGATCTCGCCCGGCCTCGGGCTGGACTCATGTCAAAAGGCTCGGCAGAGCGGAGGCCATGCGTGAGCCCCGCACCGCCGGTGTGCCTCCATCAAGCAAGCGCCTCCATGAGGAGCGGCACGGACTCCTCGACCGTCAGCATCACCTTGGTGTCGTACTCCACCCACTGCGTGTAGTTCACAAGGTTCCGGTACGCCCCGGCCACATCATCGGTATCAGCGATCACCACGCCGTGGCTGCTGTCCGCAGCCACGTAATGCGCGATTGTGCCGGGTCCGGGACCCTCCTTGGCGAAGACTTGCAGCAGCTTCTTGGTCTCCTCGTTGCTGAGGAACGGCTTGATCTTGTACGTCGTCACGAACAGCATGCTTCTCCCCTCGTTGCATTTGCTGCTTGCTGGACGACCGTATACGAACCCTGCGGACTCGGGTTGTTGAGAGTCGCGCAACTGCTCGACGCGCTCCCGAGTTCCATGCAACGCAACGGCGGGTACTCCGCTCACGCGGACTCCCGACGCACTGATGCTTTGCGCGAGAAGCAGCAGTGATCGCGCTACCTGACCTCGCGCGCTTGAGTGACACACACTCAAAGGTCTTGAAAACCGTTAGGCGTCGTCAAGGCGTCTCGAGGGTTCGAATCCCTCCCCCTCCGCTCAAGCCGCGGGACAATTGGCTGGATTGGAGCGTGCGTCGCCCGGGCCTGTCCGTTGTGGACCAGGGAGGCGGGCATTTTCCGGCTTTTTTCGAAGATTCAACGGCCGAGGGCAGGCGCCGGTGAGGGACAACGTTCCGTGCCGTCGAAGTCGAATCCACGGCAGCCGCCGACGGACGCCTGCGGCGGGCTGCCGGTGACCCAGAGCGAGTGGGGGTCACGCCCTCCGGGGAATGATGGGCGCGCTCAAGGTGCGGGACACCCATCGAGGTCATCGTTGACGTGCCGCTACCGTCGCGAGGTGGGATGAGCACTGACGAGGAGCAGATTCGGGGATTGATCGAGGGCTGGGCCGAGGCCGTGCACGCGGGCGAACTGGGAGTGGTCCTTGCGGACCACTCCGATGACATCGTGATGTTCGACGTGCCGCCGCCGGAGGAGGGTGTCCGCGGCATCGAGGCCTACCGTGAGACGTGGCCGCCGTTCTTCGAGTGGCAGGCACAGGGCGCCTCGTTCGAGATCGTGTCGCTGAAGGTGACGGCCGGCGAAGAGGTGGCCTACGCCCACGCGTTGCTGCGCTGCGGTACACGGGCGGAGCTGGCCGACAATCCTGAGCACCGCCTGCGACTCACCCTCGGGCTCCGCAAGGAGCACGGGCGATGGGTCGTCGCCCACGAGCACCACTCGTTCCCCCACAGAGCGTGACCGGCCCGGAGGGGTCACACGCCGTCGCTTGACCAGGCGAGCTCAGCAGCGATACCCGAGGTGCGCGACCCAGACCTCGCCCCCCGACGCGCCGAGGGCCCCTCGGAGCACTCCAATTCCGTCGTCGCGGAAGTACGAGGCCAGGAGGTTCTGGCGGTGGCCGGTGGAGTTGAGCCAGCCGGACATGATCGACCTCGGCGCCCCCAGGGATCCTGTCCCGAAGGCAAGATTCTCGCCGGCGCCCCAGCAGGATCCTCCGTAGCCCACCGCGCGTATGTGGAAGGTGAAGTCCCTGCCGCAGGCCGTATGGGCGAACTGCTGGCAGGACAAGATATCGCGTGCCTTACGGGCAGCCGACTCCATCAGCGCAGAAGGAGTCAGCGGAGCCCTCGCGCTCTGCTGACGCGCGTAGTTGATCAGGCAATACATGGCCTGGGCTTGGAGGTTGAGCGACGCGCTGGCGCTCGTCTGGTTTGCGCAACGGGGGGTGGGTGCGAGCAGGTAGTCGTACGGACCCGCGGCGTTGGCCGGGGGCCCCGCACCCAACACGACGGCGATCGAGAGGGCGGCGAGCGTGACAAGGCGGCGTATGCGCACGGCGGTTGACATAACTCGCACGCTACCGGCCGGAGGCTGCCGGGGGGCATCTCCACGTGTCTTGAAAACCGTTGGGCGTCGTCAAGGCGTCTCGAGGGTTCGAATCCCTCCCCCTCCGCTCAGGCGCCCACACGGTTACGCTCGCCCGGTGTCCGCTCGCGACTCAGACCGGCTCAGGCGGCTGAACCGCGATTCGCGGTTGGTGAAGGGGGCGCGGCTCCTGCGGGAACGGCTCCCCGGTGACGAGCGCTACGGGGACCCGCTGTCCACGGGCGGACGGCGCCCGAGCGAGGTCGCCGGCCGCCAGCTGAGCGAGCTCACGAGCGAGTCGCCCGGCGTGATGCGCGAGCTCGGGCTCGGAGCGGTGCAGGTGTGGCAGGCGCTCTCCGAGGCTCAGGGTCGCGGCCGCGGCGATGTGGAGCTGGCGATCGTCTTCACCGACCTGAGCGGGTTCTCCAGCTGGGCGCTCGAGAAGGGCGACACGCTCGCCGTGAACCTCCTGCGTGACGTGGGGGAGGCGCTCGAGCCGCCGCTCACGGACCGGGGCGGCAGGATCGTGAAGCGGCTGGGCGATGGGCTCATGGCCGTGTTTGCGGATCCGCAGGTGGCGGTTACCGCGGTGTTCGAGGCGCGCGATCGTGTCGCTGCGATCGATCACGACGGCTATCGCCCGCGCCTGCGCGCGGGCATCCACACGGGGTGCCCGAGACGGCTCGGCGGGGACTACCTCGGGGTCGACGTGAACGTCGCCGCGAGGCTGGTGGACGCCGCGGGACCCGGGGAGGTGCTCGCCTCCGACGTGCTGCTGGCCCGGATCGACAGCGAGCGCGTCGAGACCAAGCGCAGGCGCTGGTTCCGGGCCAAGGGCACCCCCGACGGCCTGCAGGTCTACTCGCTGAAGCCCGCGCCCGGAGCCGCGTAGGGCAGCCGGCGCGCCAAGGTCAGTCTGCGGGGGCCGCGTGAGCCATCGGTGGCTTCAGGTGGTGACTGCGAGCGATCGGGCGATGACGTCGAGGAGGGCATCGGCCGCGACAGGCTTCCCCACGTGGTCGTCCATCCCCGCGGAGAGAGGTTGTCCGACCAGAGAATCCGGTCGGGCTCCACGTCCCATTCCCAGCTGCCGGCCTGTGCCGCTTCCTCGGCACGCTCGAGAAGCTTCTGGCGGTCCCATTCGGAGCCTGGATTCAATCGGGTCTCCCCCCGAGGTTGCAGGCCACCGAGATCGTAGCCGCGGATCGTTGCCCATTTCACCCACATGAGATAAAACCGCCGCGTGAAGCTTTCGACCGCGGGTCTTCTCTGCGCCATCCTGTGCGCCCTTCTTCCCGCGGCCGCGGCGGCCGATCGCCACGGTGGAGCCAATGGGCCCGCGCTAGGAATCGCCCGGGCAAAGCTGGCGGCGGGACTGAAGTGCAGCCCGGGGTTTGCCAAGAGCCGCGCGGCGCCGGTGCTCCTGACTCCCGCGTTCTCGAGCGCCGCCGCGTCGTACGGCTGGAACTACATCCCCCAGCTCACCTCCGACCGCATCCCCTTCTGCTCGATATCGGTGCCGGACGAGGGATACGGCGATCTTCAGCGGACCGCCGAGTACGTGGTGTTCGCCGTCCGCCGCATGTCACGGGTCACCGGCCACAGGGTCACCCTGCTCGGCCACCAGCACGGCGGCCTCGACGAGCTGTGGGCGCTCACCTTCTGGCCGGATGTGGCGCGCTCGGTGTCCGACCTCGTGAGCCTCGAGACGCCGTACGCGGGCACCGCCTCATCGGCCGGGCTCTGCACCGGAAGCGGCCACTGCACCGCCGCGCTCCGGCAGATCACGAAGGGTTCGCGCTTTCTCGCCACGCTGCGCGCGGCACCGCGGCCAAAGGGCGTGGCGATCACGTCGATCTCCTCCAAGAACGATGCGCTCATAGTCCCGCAGCCGGCGGCCAGCCGCCTGCCCGGATCCAAGCACGTGCTGCTTCAGCGCCTGTGCCCGGGACGTGAGGTGGATCACTTCGCCGCCCTGGCCGACAACGTGGCATACCGGCTGTTTCGCGACGCTCGCTCGCACCGTGGACCGGCGTCCCCAGCTCGGCTCCGGCCCGGGGTTTGCTCAACGCAATACATGCCGGCCGCCGACCCGGCGACGCTGTCGCTCACCGGCATCTTCCTCTCCGGCTTCTTCGCCCGAAACGCCGCCTCGAGCGACCGCGAGCCGAGGATCGCGCCCTACGCCCGCCGCAGGGCGCCGGCCTGATCGGCGTCCATCCAGATCTCCCAGCGCCCCGATTTCGATTGGCGCGCACCGAGGAAGCGGTAGGGCCGGCGCCCGCCGAACTCGGTGTGGCGCATGTGCGAGACGCCTCCCAGGACCGACGCGATCCGTCGCCGCGGCCAGCCCAGCGCGGCCTCGACCTCGGGAAACGTGCGCGGGAGGCCGGGGTTCCGCGCCAGCTCGTCGAGCAGGGCTCCCATCAGCTCGCTGCAGCGGTCGCGGAACCGCTCGACCTCCCCGGCATCGGTCATCGCGTTGAGCGGTGCGTGCTCCACGAGCCTCAGCGGCGCCCGAGGCGGAGCGGCGGGTCGTAGACGGAGGCGAGACGGGCCAGGGTCAGGGCCGCGAGCATCAGGCCGAAGTCGCGTAGGGCGATGTCGTAGTAGCCCGAGTAGGTGACCAGGTTCAGGACGATCCCGCCCAGCCATCCGGCCACCACGTACGCGCCGTAGCGCGGCTTGATCGCCACCATGAGCCCGGCCACGATCTCGGTGGCGCCAACGAAGTGCATGAACTGCTGGCCTGTTCCTGGAACGAGGTCATTGATCCACGGTGCGAGGTACACCGGCCAGTCCACCATCACGTTGAAGAACTTGTCCAGGCCGAAGGCGATCGGTGCGACAGTGAACGCAAGCCGCATCAGGGCGTACGCCTGAAAGCGGGGGTCTCGCCAGTCGGAGCGCGAGCCGGTCTGCGTTCCTCCGTTGGTCGCTGCGACGTGGTCGAAGCCGGTTGCCGGTGCGTGGGGTGTGGTTGTGGTCATGGGTGCTTGGCGTCGGACGGGCCGCGGTCCTTACCCGGCGTCATCGCAGGCGTAAGAAATAGGTCGCTCGCGTCGCAAAGGGATTGTGCAAGCACCCACCGTCGACGCCGGCGAGCACTCGGTTAGCTTCTTCGCGACGACGGTGTTCGCGTCCGGAATCCCCCCAGCCGAGCCTCTCGGACCTCGCTCCGACTCGGAGGCCTGGGTGCGGGGGCTGAGCCCGGACAGCCCGCACCGCGACGAGGCGATCGGGGCCCTGCACGCCCTGCTGCTCAAGGGGGCGCGGTTCGAGGTGAACCGCCGCCGCGCGTCCTTCACCCACCTGCGCGGCGACGACCACGACGATCTCGCCCACCAGAGTGCGGACGACGCGCTGGTGGCGGTGCTTCGAAAGCTCGGTGACTTCCGCGGCGACAGCCACTTCACCACCTGGGCCTACAAGTTCGCCCTGCTGGAGGCGGCGGTGAAGGTGCGCCGGCGCGCCTGGCAGGGCCGCGAGGTCCCCCTGGAGCCCGAGAGCTGGGAGCTGATGCCCGGTCTCGGATCCACGCCCCATCAGGACGCCGAGACGACGGAGCTCTTCACCGCGCTGCGGGAGGCGATCGAGGTGGAGCTGAGCCCTCACCAGCGCGAGGTCCTTCTCGCGGTGACGCTCGGCGACGTGCCCATCGACGTCCTGGCCGAGCGACTCGACACGACGCGCGGAGCGCTCTACAAGACCATCCACGACGCGCGGCGCAAGCTTCGCGCGGCCCTTGCCCGCCGGGGCCTCGCCGACGGAGAACCGGAGGGCGCATCCTCATGACCCAGCCGAGCAGAGACGAGCGGACACGCATCCTCGCCATGTTCGTGGGGCCTCCGGGGCCCGAGCTCACCTGCGAGGAGTGCTTCGAGCAGCTCGATCGCTACGTGGAGCTGGAGCTTGCCGGCGTAGACGCCGGCGCCGGCGTGCCGGGCATGAGGGCCCACCTAGACGGCTGCCCGGCCTGCGGCGAAGACCACGAGAGCCTGCTGGCCTTCGTTGCTCAGCAGCGCTGACGCTCTCTCTTCAGTCGCCCGGCTCGATCGCCGGAAGTTCCGCGGCGCGCCCGTCGCCGTCCGGCCCCCTCGCGCCCTTCATGGAGGGCTCCATCGTGAGCAGCAGGTGGCTGGTGGTCACCGCCTCGGCCACGTCGATGAGCTTGCGCCCCGTTCGCCGCGAGTGGGAGCGGAGCAGCTCGAAGGCCTCGCGCTCGTCGAGCGAATAGCGCTCCATCATGATCCCCTTGGCCCGTTCGGTGAGCGCGCGGCGACCCAGCGCGCCCTCCAGCCGATGGAACTCGGCGAAACGGCGCAGGACGATGTCCACCGCGCCCTGAAGCTCGTCGGGATCGCCATCGGTCACGTAGGCGAAGATCCCGCGCTTCGCCGCCTCGTTCACGAAGTCGGCGTCCTTCGTCTCGAGAATCGCGATCACCGGGCAGGCCGCCTCCTGGACGATCTGCGCGATCAGCTCGAGGGCGTGGTCGGAGCTCTCCCCGAGGCCCACCAGGGCCACGTCGGGCATCGCCTCGGCCGTGGCCGCCGCCACCTCGGACACCTCGAGGCTGCGGGCGATCACGTGATGGCCCATCGCGGCCACGAGGCCGGTGGTGACCTTGAGACGTTCTGGCCGTTCGTTCGCGATCAGGACGCGAAGGGGATCGTGCGCTTCAGAGGTCATCAGCGAAGGCAGTCGCCGCAAACTCCCAAGTGTTCTGTCGCTTCCGGGACCCCGCAATGGTACCCTCGGAAACGCCGCGATCCAAGTACCTCGGTTGTGGCGACCTCGGCCCCAGCGCTCGGTCGGAGACCTTCGGCCCCAATCCCTCGGGCCGGCATGAAGTGTCCCGAGACGCAGGAGGTCGAACATGGCAAAGCGCGCCGGTTCTCGTGCAGCGCCCGGGTCGAGCGACGGATTCGTCGCGTCGACCGAGCAGATCGGCAGTGGAACTCCCGTCGTGTCCGTCACCGGGGAGGTGGATCTCGCAACCGTCGGGGGGCTCGAGCGCACCCTGGAGCGCGCGTCCGAGGGCCGCACCGGCGGGTTGATCGTGGACCTGACGCGATGCAGCTTCTTCGACGCCGGGGGACTCAGGGCACTCGTGGATACCAGGGCGCGCCTGGCCCGCACCAACAGGGCGCTCTCACTCGTGCTCTCGACGCCGGCCGTCCTTCAGATATTCGAGCTCACCGGGCTGGACAAGCGGTTCACGATCTATCCCTCACTGGCCGCCGCGGTGGACGGCGTGGCCGGCGCCCATGTCTAGCTGGCGGGACCGAGAGGCCGAGACCCAGGTGCGCTCGCGCGTGGCCAACGAGTCCAGGGCGCGCACATCGGCGGGCGCTCCGGCCGGCCGCGTCGGCTCATTCCGTTGCGAGTGCGGCGACCAGGGCTGTACCTGCGCGATCCTGCTCACGCTCTCGGAGTACGAGTCGGTGCGGGCATACGACACCCGCTTCGCCATCGCCCACAACCACGAGAACCCCGAGCGCGAGGGGCTGATCGAGGAGCACGAGAACTTCACCGTCGTGGAGACGATGTCCGGGGAGGCAGTGAAGCGCGCCCGTCGCACCGGGCGCGGGAGCGTAATCGGAGGATTCAAGGGTCCTGGTTCCGTCGGCCCCCCGCGCCTGCGCGACGTGCGCGGCGACGGGGGGTCGTCGGCCAGGTTCGAGCCCGAGACGGCCGACGCCATCGAACTACTGAACGTCCATTGGCACGAGGCCCCCGACGGCCACGCTCACCCTCGCTGCCCGGTCTGTGACATCGCCGTCTCGAGTGCTTCGGACGGGATCCACCGCGGCGGCGAGCTCTATCACCCGGCCTGCGCCCTCCGGCGCCCGAGGCCGGCATGAGGCGTGGGGCCGCGAAGCGCAGGGCCTGGGCCCTGCTGGCGGTACCCGTCCAGGTGGCGCTGTTCATCGACCACGTGGTGAACCGGCCGTCCACGCGGAGGCACGTGGTCCCGGCACGGCTCACCCACGTGGGATCCGTTCTCCCGCCGCCGCGACAGCCCCGCGAGGAGCGCGGATGAACTGGTCGCGCCAACGGCCCGGCGGGGAGCTCCCGATCCCCGGCTACGACGGCCTCGACGTTCCGGGCGTGCTCGAAAAGCTCCGCCACATGCACTGCAGCGAACCGCTGCCGTAGCCGCAAGGCGCGCGAACGGAATACTCCGCCGCGTGTCCAGGGTGAGCGGACGATGACAGTGGACGGCCGGGTGCTGGCCGCGGTGTTCGCCGGCGGGAGCATAGGTGCGCTCGCGCGCGTCGGCTTGGCGGAGGCGGTGGTACACGATCCCGGCCGCTGGCCGTGGGCCACCTTCGTGGCGAACGTGATGGCGTCCGCGCTGCTCGGCCACCTCGCCACGCGGCCGCAGGCCAACCCGCCGGCGGCCGACCGGGGCCGGCTGCTGGGGATCGCGCTCTGCGGCGGCCTCTCCACCTTCTCAACGATGCAGGTCGAGCTGCTCGACATGCTCGACGCCGGCCGCCCCGGCCTCGCCGCGGGCTACGCGGCGGCGGGCGTGGCAGCCGGTCTGCTTGCGGTGGCCGTGGCCACCGGCCTGACGCGGCGCGCGGAGGCGGCAGCGTGACCATTGCGGTGCTGATCGGTGCGGGGCTCCTGGGAGGCGTCGGCAGCGTCGGGCGGGTCCTGCTGGATGGCGCGATCTCCTCACGGCGGAGCGGCAGCTTCCCCCTCGGGATCCTGGTGGTGAACGTGAGTGGGTCGTTCGCGCTCGGCGTGCTGGTGGGAGCGGGGCTCGACTCGGACGCGCTGCGCCTCGTCGGCGGCGGCCTGATCGGGGGCTACACCACCTTCAGCACATGGATGCTCGAGTCCCACAAGCTGGCCGGCGGCGGCCGGCGTTCTCTCGCAGCGGCGAACATCGTAGTGAGCCTTCTCGCCGGCCTGGGCGCCGTGTGGCTGGGACGGGAGCTCGGACTGGCTCTGGCAGCATGACCCGCGTGAAGGCCGTGGAGCTGGAGACCCCCCACGGCCCGGCGCGCGCCCACGTGCATCCGGCGGACCACGCGACGGCCGCCCTGGTGCTCAGTCACGGAGCCGGAGGCGGGGTGGGTGCTCCCGACCTGGTGGCGGTGGCCGACGCGGCCCGGGAAGAGGGACTCGCGGTGGCGCTCGTGGAGCAGCCCTACCGGGTGGCCGGGCGGCGTGCCCCCGCACCCGCCGCGCAGCTCGACGCCGCGTGGACTTCGGTCGTCGACCAGCTGCGGGCGGGCGACCTCGGCGGCCTCGATCTCGTCACCGGCGGCCGGTCCCTGGGCGCGCGCGTGGCGTGTCGCACCGCCGGCGCGTGCGGAGCAGTGGCGGTGCTGTGCCTCGCGTTTCCCCTGGTGCCTCCGCGCCGCAAGGGATCCGCCCCGGCCCCGAGCCGGCTCGGAGAGCTGGACGAGGTGGCCGTGCCCGTCCTTGTCGTCCAGGGCGAGAGCGACCGGTTCGGCATGCCTCCGCCCGCGGCGCGCCGCAGGGTCGTGACCGTGCCGGGCGATCACAGCCTGAGGAAGGACGTGGGGGCGGTGGCCGCGGCGGTCCGTGGATGGCTGCCCGAGGTCCGCGCCAACTGAGATCCTCGCCGCCTGCTCATCGGCGCCCTGATCCATGTGCCCAGCCGTCTCGGCTATCTGGCCCTGGCGCTGTTCGTGGGCGTGGAGGCCAGCGGCGTGCCCGTGCCCGGAGAAACCGCGCTGATCACGTCGTCGGTGCTGGCCTCGCAGGGCAAGCTCGCCATCGAGCTGGTGATTCCGATCGCCGCGGCGGCGGCCATCATCGGAGACAACATCGGCTACGCGCTGGGCGCGCGTTATGGGCGCCGGGTGCTCGAGCGTCCGGGACGCACGCAGGAGCGGCGGGCCGAGATGCTCCGTCGGGGGGACGATCTGTTCTTCCGCCACGGGCCCAAGGCGGTGTTCTTCGGGCGGTGGATCGCCGGACTGCGCATCTGGGCGGCGTGGCTTGCGGGGATGACCACCATGCCCTGGCGCAGCTTCCTCGTCTGGAACGCGCTGGGCGCCATCGCCTGGGCGACCTGGTTCGGCCTGCTCGGCTATTTCGGCGGGGAGGCAGCGGCGAAGGTGGTGGAGAAGGTCGGGATCGGCGCGGCCGTGGCGGTCGGGATCGCCCTGGTCGTGGTCTACGTGGTTATCCACCGGCGCCGCTCGCACTGATGTTCAGTCCTCGAGCGTCACCACACGCGCGCCCCGCACCCAAGTGACCCGCGTGTGCCCCAGCCGCCCGGTGCGGGTACGCGGGTCCGGTGTGGTGTGGCCGTGGAGGATCTGCAGCGGATGGTGCTCGTCCACCCACTCGCGCAGGGCCGCGAAGCCTGAGTGCACCGGATCACCGGGCTCGTCATTCACCCCCGCGGGCGGGGAGTGGCAGACGAGCACGTCGGCGCGCGGCAGGCGCAGCATCAGCTCGCGCGCCTCCTCCTCGTCGTACTGGAAGGGCCCGCCCGAGTAGCGCGGCGAGCCCTCGAACCCGGCAAAGCTCCACCCGCCGAGCTCCACCCGCCCCAGGTGGAGGTCGCGGATGCCGGCGGCGGCGAGGTCGCCCTCGCCGTCGTGATTGCCGTGCACGCCCATCAGCGGAACGCCCGCCCCGGAGAGTCCGCGCAGCCATTCGGCGGGCAGGTCGCCCAGAGTCACCACCGCATCGGGACGGTTTCCGCTCACCAGCTCGGCCGCGGCGGCGGGCGGCTCCTCATCAGCCACCACGACCAGCTTCAGGGGCTGTCGGACCTCGGCCACGGGAGGCCGCAGCGTGGCAGACCGCCCATGAGCCGAACGTCACACGCGCCGGTGCCCGGCGCCGAAGCTCTCGCCGGCCTGAACGCCGCAAGCGTCCAGGCGTTTCGCGAGCTTCGGCGGCGGGTGATGACGGAGGCGCCGGGGACGGCGTGTTCACCGACCGGGGCGCGCAGCTCGCCTTCTCCTTCACCGACCCGGACAGGGGCGAGCACGAGGTGATCTGGGTGAAGCCGAACGTTCCGGTCGGGGCGGGACTGACCGTGCGGTACTCTCGCTTGGCGGGAATCCCCCTATCAACCGATGGGTGGGTACCCAATAGTCCACAAATATGCCCCTTATGGCTAGGAGCGGGAACGACCCGCTCGTTTGGCGTACCAACCTGGACGATTTGCCGGAGCCCTTCGTGGCGGTCGACGAGGACGGCGCGATCGTCGAGTTCAACGCAGCCGCCGAACGGCTCTTCGGTCACTCCCGCACGGAGCTGGTGGGCCGCGGGTCGTCGCTGCTCCTCGCGGAGCGTGACCGCGAGGCCCACGCCACCGGCATCGCCCATCTCATCGCAGGCGGAGAGCGGCCCACCCTTGGGGCACGGGCAAGCTCGGCGGTGGTGCGAAGCGACAGCTCCGAGGCGACCGCGGAGCTCATCGTCACGCATCTCGGCGACTCGCCGCCGCTGACCGGCGTCCTCGTCTGCGTTACGGCCACGGCGCCTGGCGCCGATGAGGAGATGTGGGCGCAGGCCGAGCTCCTGAAGGCGGCCGCCGAGTCCGCGGCCCTCGGCACGTGGCACTGGGACCTCGCCGAGGGTGTGCTCGTGTGGTCACCCGAGATGTACGCGATCCACGGAGTGAGCGAAGAGGGATTCACGGTCACCCAGGAATCCGCGCTGGCGTGCGTGGCTCCGGGCGACCTGCCCAGGGTGGGCGCGGCCAGCACGCACCTCGTGCAGGACGGTCACATGCCGAGTACCGAGTACCGGGTGGTGCGCCCCGACGGGGTGGTGCGCTGGGTGGTGAGCACGGCCCGCCGGGTCACATCCCCCCGAGGGGCCACGACGCGCTACGTCGGCGCGATGAGGGACACGACCGACGCCCACTTCGCCGAGGACGAGCTCCGGGCGATCCACGACGTTTCACGGATGCTCGCGGACTGGGATACCTTCGACTACCCGCTCCACGAGCTGCTCGCGCGGATCGGCAACGCCTTCGGGTGGGTGGCCGGCACCCTCTGGACGGCCACGGAGCCCGATGCCCGGCTGCGGTGCCGGGCCTTCTGGAGCGCCCCGGACGCGAACGCTGCCGCCTTCGAGTCCGCCACGCGCACGCTCTCGGTGCAGCGCGGCTCGGAGAGCCTGGCCGGCCGGGCCTTCAGCACCGGCGGGCCGGCGGGCACATCTGGAGCGGGCGGCGACTTCGCCTTCGGCCGGCGGGCTGAGGCGGTGGAGGCCGGGCTCCGCGGAGGAATGGCCTTCCCGATCGGCGAGGGTGCGTCGGTGCTCGGCTCGCTGGAGTTCTACGGGCGGGAGATCCGTGCCCCGAGCGAGCGGATGTTCCGGACACTCACAGTGCTCAGCCAGGGGATCGGACGCTTCCTCACGCGACGGACGAGCGAGCTGTACCCCTCTCCGCTCTCACCGCGCGAGGGCGAGGTGCTGCAGCTGGCGGCGCGCGGCCTGTCCACCCCCGACATCGCCCGCGAGCTCGTGATCAGCCAGAGCACGGTGAAGACCCACTTCGAGAAGCTCTACTACCGGCTCGGCGTGAGGGATCGCGCCGCGGCCGTGGCGGAGGGATTTCGCCGCGGGTTGATCGACTAGGCGCCTAGCCTCGCCGCCGCGGGACACGGGCGAGGCTGCAGCTGACCGTGGCGATCGCCCCGGCCAGCAGGACGAACCCGCCGAGATGGTTCCACCAGCTTCCGGACACGGCCTCGAGCAGGGCGCACGCGGACACCGTGAGCGCCACTCCGGCGGGCACGGTCCAGGTCTCGCCGAGCACGAGCACCCTCAGCCCGCGCAGGAAGCTCATGGCGCCTCCGCCGGGACCGGCGTGGCGAGGGTCCGGATCTGAAGCCGTGACACGCCGGCCACCAGCACCACCAGGTAGAGGAGCGCCACGTCCCCGCCGGGCCAATCGACGCCCAGCCCCTCGGCGGCGAAGAACGTGCCGAAGCTGGTGAGCAGGATGCCCACGCCGTACTTCAGCTCGGTCTCCGGGATGCGCCGCAGCGGGCGGTGCAGCCTGGCCCCGGCGGCCAGCACCGCCAGCCCGGCCACCGCGGCGCCCACCAGTGCGGGGGCCGGGCCGGAGGGCCGGGCGGCCAGCGCGCTCACGATCACCACCACCTCCACGCCCTCCAGCAGAACTCCCTTGAACGCCACCAGGCGGGCGGCCCAATCCGGGGCACCCTCGTCGGGCAGTGGCACGTCGGCCAGCTCCTCGCGCACCTCCTCGTACTCCCGCTCCGACGATGACCTCGACCGCCGCCCCGCAAGCCGCAGGATCGCCTTGCGCAGCCACTCCAGGCCGAAGAGCAGAAGGAGGGTGCCGATCACCACCCGCAGTGCGTCGATGGGCAGCCCGGCCAGCACCACCGGTCCGATCAGGCCCGCCAGGGCCGCGCACACCAGCGCGGCCGCGGCCGCGCCCCAGAGAGCGTCACTCCAGCGGCGGCTGACCCCCACGGCGAGCACGATGGCCATCGCCTCGAGAAGCTCCACCGCGACGGCCACCGCGGCACCGAGGGCGGTGAGCACGAATCCCATCGCCCGCAGCCAATCAGACGTTCAGGCGGAGGGCTGCGCGGTGCGAACGGCGGCGAACAGGTTGCGCTGGCACGGGTTGCCCTCGGCGTCGAAGGCCGCGTGGGTACCCAGGTGCCGGACCTCGGACCCCGGGCAGGTCCCGGCCAGGTAGGCCGCAACCCAGGTGCGCGGGTCGGGAGTCATCTCGGGAAGGTTGAACGACTCGTCCATCTCGTCCTCGCCGGTGTCGAAGAACATGACCTTCCCGGTCCCCTTCCACAGGCGCGCGGTGATGTCGGTGGCCGTCTGGAGCCCCTGGATCTTCACCAGGTGATGCCAGAGGGAGAGGAACACCGTGGCGTCCGCCGGGGGCACGAGCTCCACCGTGTCAGGGTTCACGCCAAAGGCCAGCACGCCGACGTTGTCGAGCTCGGTGAGGCGGATGGCAAGCAGTGCGGTGCGGTAGTTCGTGGGCGCGGGCTCGAGCGCGACGGTGGTAACGCCCATCGAGCCGAGCTGGATCGAGAAGTAGCCCTCGTTGGCGCCCACGTCCACGCCCGTTCGCACCCCGAGCTCCTCGACGAGCGGGTGCATGACCGCCCAGCGGGAGAGCGAGCCGTCCGCGCGCTTGATGTTCTTCCCCGGGAGCGCGGCGATGGGCTGGTAGCGCCCGTTCGGGTAGGAGTCGAGCCGGAGGCGCAGCAGGTCGATCCGGTTGTCGAGCGCGCTGCGGCTGATGAGCTTCCGCAGGAGGCCCCTGCGCGCGGTGTCCTGGTGGCGGCGCACGGCGGTGTGGCTCGCCTGCTGTGTGTCAGTGGGGGGAAGAGAAGCTCGCAGCATCTTCTGAATCAGCGTATGTCCGATCAAGCCACCCAATCTAAGGAGTCCGTAATACGGAGGGGGCGGGCGGGCGGGATCCTGCGCAGCGTCAGACGCCGTTGAGCACGGGCTCCGAGCCCGAGTCGCAGCAGATCAGCGCCGCACGCTCCAGGCCGGCGTTGCGGTGGGCAAGAGCGTCCACGATCCCGGGGTCCCCCACCAGCGCCGCGAACGCCGCGATGCTCGGGTACCAGACCGCGATGATCTCGTCGTAGCGGTCGCTCTCGTCGCCGATCACCGTGCGCTTCGACTCCGTGTGCCAGAGAATCCTCCCTCCGACGCGCTCGAGCACCGCGGTCGCCACCGCGCCGTAGCGTAGGTAGGCCTCCTGGCCCGATACGTCCCCGGGCAGCGCGCCCGGTGGCTCGGCCTCGTACTCGGCGCGCTCCCGGTAGCGGTTCAGGTTCAGCATCACCAGGGGGCCGTCGCTCTCGCTCCTCGCCAGCCCGAAGACCTCGGCGAGCTGCTGCTCGCTGGGCTCGACGGCCATCAGACCGCCGCCCCGCCGAAGGCCTCGATCATGGCGTCGGCGATCTGGCGGCCGCGATCCTCCTGGAGGAAGTGAGCGGCGCCCTCGATGCGGACCTGCTCGCCCGCGGTGGGGATCATCTCGGTGAAGCGCTCGCCGGCTCTCGGGAACGGGAACACCGGGTCGGTGTCCGAGAACGCGACCAGGGCGGGCTTGTCCCAGCGTGCGAGGGCCTGCTGGGTGGCCTCCATCTCGGCCACGCCCGGGTCCTCCGCGCTGAGCGGCACGAGCAGCGGGAAGCGCTGGGCGCCCGCCTTGCTCTCCAGGGTGGGGAACGGCGCCTCGTAGGCGGCCACCACGTCCTCGGGCAGGTCGGTGGTGGTGGCGCCCTGGATGATCACGCCGATCGGCAGGTCCGGGGTGCGCTCGGCGAAGTCGCGCCAGGCCATGAAGCCCTTGCTGACCCGGCCGGTGAAGAGGCCGGTGTTGAGCACCACCAGGCGCCCCACGCGGTCGGCGTGCTCGACCGCCCAGCGAAGGCCGATGGGGCCGCCCCAGTCCTGCACCACGACGGTCACGTCCGCGAGGTCGATCTGGTCCAGGTGCCGCGTCACGAAGTCCACGTGGCGGTCATACGTGTACCAGGACTGATCGGTGGGCTTGTCCGAGCGCCCGAACCCCACGAGGTCGGGGCACACCACACGGTGCCCGGTCTCCACGAAACGGTCGAGCATGTGCCGGTAGAGGTAGCTCCAGCTCGGCTCGCCGTGGAAGCAGAGCACCGTCGGGCCGCTGCCCTCGTCCAGGTGGTGCAGGCGCAGCCCGTCCACGTCCGCGTAGTGGGGCTCGTACGGAAAGCCGGGCAGATCGAGGAAACGCTCGTCGGGAGTGCGGAAGACATCCATGGTCATGTCCTTTCGTCAGCGGCGGAGCGCCGCGTCCCAGATCTCGGTCAGGGTCTGCACCGCGGTCTCGGGGGTCACCCTCGCCTCGCGGCCGAATGCGTTCAGCAGGTACGTCTCGTTCATCAGGTTGAGAGCGCGCGCGGTCTCGGCCACGTCGGCGAATGCGGTGGAGCCGAGCTCGGCCACGCCGCGCAGGTATTCCTCGGCGAGGACGTCGAAGCGGCCGCGCAGCGCGGCGTAGTCCCGCGCTATCTGCTCGTCCCCCGGAGCGGCCTCGGCCACCCCGCGCAGCAGCGGTCCGTGTCGCTGGTAGACGTCCACCGCGGCCTCCAGCGCGCGGCGCACCGCCTGGGGATCCTCGTGCGGGCGCGCCTGCGCCAGTCCGGTCTGGGCCTCGTAGAGCTCCTCGATGGCCTCGCGGCTGGCGCGGAGCAGCAGGTCGGCCATGTCGTCGAAGTGGCGGTAGAAGATCGTGCGACCCAGGCCCGCCTCGCGCATCACCTCGTCCACGCTCAGCTCGACGTAGGCTCGCCTGCGCACGAGCTCGGTGGCCGCCTCCACGATCCGCTCCCGGCTCTCATGGCGGCTGCGACGGGCCTGAACACGGCGCCCGGCAGGCCGAGGCGGAGCCGCGCCCGGCTGTTTATCGGGCGTCATCGCGACCCGAGCATACAGAAGTTGACACCGTGTGACACGCTGTGTACGCTCGCGCCGCCCAGCCCGATGAGAGGAGACCTGGAGTGCGAGTAGGACCCCCGCGAGTCAGGCGCCTTCTCTGGGTGCTCACCATCCTGGGCGCCCTCGCCCTCCCGGGCGTGGCCCAGGCGCGTCCGGCATCGGCTTCGAAGGACGGGCGCCCGAACATCCTCGTGGTGATGACCGACGACCAGGCCACGGCCGACGTCGCGCACATGCCCAACGTGCGACGCCTGCTGGCCAAGCAGGGCACGACCTTCGCGGACGCGATCGACTCGTTCCCGCTCTGCTGCCCGGCCCGGGCCACGTTCATCACCGGCCAGTACGCACACAACAACGGCGTGGCCGGCAACTTCTGGCCCTACGGCTGGTACGGCATGAAGCACCGGTCGAACATCCTCCCGGCCTGGCTCCAGGGCGCGGGCTATCGCACCGCGCTGATCGGGAAGTGGCTCAACGGCTACGGCGCGGTCGACGCCCACGGCGAGGTCCCCCACGGCTTCGACATCTGGCGCGGGCTCCTCGATGTCTCGGCCTACGACTACTACAACTTCGTGATGAACAGCGACGGCAGCCTCAAGACCTGGGGCGACGCCGACTTCGCCCGGAAGCTCGTGGAGTTCGCGAACATCGAGGTGACCAGGAACGACACGGGCATCAGCGGGGTGCTCGGCAAGCTGCAGGACACCTTCGGCCCCGCCCCCTACACCTACTGGGGCACGCAGAAGCCCGAGGACTACTCGCCGGACGTGACCGGAAAGGTCACCGAGGACCTCGTGCGCAGCGAGAAGACGTCCAACAAGCCCTTCTTCATCTGGTGGGCTCCGGCCGCACCGCACCGCGAGGACGTGTCCACCACGCTGATGGGCCGAAAGGGCGCCGATCCGCGTCCGGCGCCGCGCTACACGGCGAAGAGCAAGAGCTACAAGCTGCCCCGGCCGCCCAGCTTCAACGAGAAGGACCTCTCCGACAAGCCGTCCAACATGACCTCGAAGGCGCCCTCGCTCACTGCCGAGCAGGTCCAGCAGCTGAAGCTCGACTACCAGGGCCGCACCGGCGCGCTGCTGGCCGTGGACGACCACGTGAAGCGGCTCGTGGGCGTGCTGCGCAGGACCCATCAGCTGAAGAACACGCTGATCGTGTTCCTCTCCGATAACGGCTGGCTCCAGGGCCAGCACCGGATCCCGGGGGACAAGTACCTCCCCTACGAGGAGTCGCTGCGGGTGCCGCTGATCCTACGGGGGCCGGGAGTGCCGGCCGGCCAGACCGTGCACGGCCAGGTGTCGAACATCGACTTCGCGCCGACCCTGCTGGACGTGGCCCGTGCGAAGCCCGGCCGCAGGATGGACGGGGTGTCGCTGCTGCCGACCATCCGCAATCCGCGGATGCGGCCGAAGCGGACGCTCGAGATCGAGGCCCTTGCTCCGCTGTTCAGGCGGGCGCTCCCGGCAAACCAGTGGGACAGGCCCTACAGGGGGGTTCGCACCGACCGCTACACCTACGTGGTCTACCGGGAGACCGGCGAGAAGGAGCTCTACGACCGGAAGAAGGACCCGTACCAGCTCCGCAACGTCGCGGCCGTCAAGGCCTACGCGGGCGTGAGGGCGACGCTGGCGAAGAAGCTGGTGAAGCTCGACCGCTGCAAAGGCCGCTCGTGCAACGTCAGGTGAGGCGCGGGCTGCTGGCGTTCGTGGGAGCCGCCGCGCTGATGCCGGTGCTCGCCGCTCCGGCCGGTGCCGCGTCCCTCGGCGGCCTCCACGATGCGCGCTACTGCGAGATCATCGCGCTGAAGGGCACGCCGCCCAAGGCCAGCGCCACGGTGTGGAACACGATCGGCCTGAACCGGTGTCCGGCCAAGTGGTGGAAGGCCTTCGAAGCGGCGAAGCTGGCCAAGGAGCTCGGCGCCAAGGCCGTGGTGCTCAACGGCCCTCGCCACTTCCTGATGGACTCGGTCAGCGCCTCTCCCGGGAAGAAGGTGCGCTCGTTCCATGGCCAGCGCCTCCGCCGCGTGGCCACGATCCCGATTCGCACGGGAGCCGATCTGGCCCGGCCGCCGTTCACGGACCGGACCATCGAGCGCGACAACACCTGGCGCTGGAAGCGCGGGCGGCTCGTGTACGAGCTCGTGGCGCCCGGCGGTGACGTGTACGTGATGCAGGCCTACTCGCAGATCGTCGATCCGAAGCAGAACATCGGCGACCTGCGCTCGCTCGGCAAGCGCCTTGCACTCCCCCCCGGCTGGCGCTACCGCGTCCGCCGGCTGCGGCACGGTCTGGCGATCGGCGTCAAGGGCGGCGAGGCCACCATCATCCAGGACCAGCTCCAGAACACCTACCAGCTCGCGAAGAGCACGCGCCCGGCCGGCCCGCGGAAGCACCACCATCTGCACCTTGTGGGCGCGACGCGCGAGGTGAAGGCCACGACTCCCGGCACGATCGAGGACCACGGGACGATCGAGGGCCCGCGGTTCGGCGAGGGCACGGCCACGATCATCGGCTCGCTCGCGGACGCCCGGTTCACCGGCACGTTCCGGCTCGTCTTCCCCCGCGGCTCGGTGTCCGGCACGGCCACGATGCCGTTCACGATCAACGGAAACGAGATCCACTTCCGCGGCACCGCTCGCCTCACCGGGGGGACCGGCGCCTTCCGCGGCATCACCTCCGGCGTGCTGGTCGTCCGGGACGACAACACCCTGGACGGCCAGAACGGCGTGGTCGTCCTGGACGGCGCCACCGCCTACTGAGGCGGCAGGGGTGGCGTGAGCGTCCCGCTCTCGGCGCACGCCTTCTGCAGCAGCCCGTGCATCCGGCGGCGCTCCTTCTCCGCCGCCCGTGTCCTGCCGCGCCCGGTGTTCTTGTCCGCGAGGTTCAGCGCCTCGTCGGGATCGGTCTCGAGGTCGTACAGCTCGTACTCGGGCGGGGTCAGGCCGTCGGGATCCAGGTACACGGCGTACTTCCAGCGCTCGTCGCGCACGCAGCGGATGCGGTTGGGCTGACCCGACACGTTCTGGAACGCCGTGCCGGCCTGGTGGTCGTCGTAGGTGAAGAGCACCGCCTCCCGCACCGACTCGCTCTCCCCTCGCAACAGCGGGCCGAGGTCGCGGCCGTCGAAGCGCCCGGGGTCCCCGCCGTCTCCGGCCAGGCCGAGCAGCGTGGGAACCAGGTCCACAAGCGACACCAGCGCATCGCTCTCCCGCGGCTCGGGGAACAGCACCGGGTTCGACACCACGAGCGGCACGCGAATCGACTCCTCGTAGGCGTTGAACATCTTCTGGCGCATTCCGCCGTGGGACATGCCGAGCTCGCCGTGGTCCGACGTGCGCGCGATCACGGTGCGCGAGCGCAGGGAATCCGGATCGTCCGGAGAGCCGAGCGCGGCGAGTAGCCGGCCGATCTTCTCGTCCACCACCCGGTGGAGGTACGCGTAGAAGTTCACGTAGTCCCTCTGGGCCTGCTCGTCGTGGAGCGCGCCGATGTAGGCCGTCTGCCCGAGCTGCATCATCGAGTGCACCGTGGGCTTCCCGCGAAGGTCCTCGTTCACCGTCGGCGGGAGGGACACGCCAAGCTCCTCGAAGTCACCGCGCGTGTAGCCCCCCTTCTCGAAGGAGGACGGGTAGCCCAGCACGTCGTGGGGATTGACGAGCGAGAAGACGAGACAGAACGGCTCCGGCAGGTCCGCTCGCGCGAGCCACTGCTCCATCTGGCGCGTGTAGTCCTCGTCCCAGCCCTCGTGGGTCTCGCCGGCGTTGCCGCCGCCGAAGGTCTCGGCCTTCGCGTCACCGCCGGCGTCCGGGGGCTCCCAGTCGGCGAAGCCGTAGTCGCGCTCGATCCGCTCCGGGTCGGCCGCGCTCCATTCGCCGCCGTTGACTGGCTTCGAGAGGTGCCACTTGCCCTTGAGCGCGACGTGGTAGCCCTGCTCGCGCAGCAGCGTGGCCAGCGTGTCCACCCCGGGGGTCAGCTCGGGCTCGTCCCCGCTCTTCGGACCCAGCCGCAGCAGGCCGCGGAAGAAGCGGCCGAACAGCCGGGAGCGCGGTGCCTCGCCGCTCCGGGCCAGACCGGCCACCGCCCGGAGCACGTCAGGATTGTTCTTCCGGTCGGGGAAGAGGTCCCCCTCGGTGAGCGTGAGCGTCACGCCGTGGCGGGACGGGTACTTCCCGGTGAGGAAGCTCGCCCGGCTGGGCGAGCACATGGCCGTGGCCGTGAAGGCACGCGTGAAGCTGATGCCCGTCCGGCGCAGCTCCGCGTCGTTCGGCATGAGCTCGTCGAGCCACGCCCGGTCCTCGGGCCAGTGCTGCGGAGCGCGCTGCTGGTCGGTGACCAGGAGGACGAGGTTGGGCGGACGCCCTCCCCGCTCAGACACGTCCGTCGGCGGCGGTCATCCCCCTCGCAAGGGTGCGCGTGGTGGCGGCGTTCACCAACAGGGCCACGGCGGGCACCCGCGAGGCGATACGGATGCGGTAGTCCACGTGAGTGCCGCCACCGGGGAGCGCGCTGAAGCGCAGCACCCCCACGTGGTCGTGCAGCAGCGGCGACCCCTTGGTGATCCTGTACTCGATCAGCTCGCCCGGCTCGAATCGGGTGATGATCTCCTCGAATGGAGGCAGCGGCCCGATCCGGATCCGCCGTCGGGACCCCACGCCGTTGCGGTGGAGCTCCCCGTCACCGAGGCGATCCACCTGCGCGTCGAGCAGGTCACCCAGATTCTCGTGCTCGCTGAAATGGGCGAAGACCCGGTCCACGGGCGCGGAGAAGTCGTGCTCGACGGTGACCCAATGGGCGCGCATCGCACGAGCATGCCCTATGCGGGGCGTTCGATGCGCCGCGGTCGGGTTCAGCGGGGCGACGGCGCCTCCGGGGGCAGGCGCATCTCCGCCATCGCCCGGCGGCGTTCCCGCCGCGCCGCCGCCAGCGCCCGGAACTCGTGCCACAGCATGCGCGGCCAGTTGCCGTGAGCGGTGAGGCGAAAGGACAGGCGCAGGCCGAAGACCCTGTAGGGCGCGAAGAAGTAGGGGGTGCGGACGTGCCACGCCGACGTGACCACGGTGACGCGGCGAATGCCCCCGATGGCGCGGATGATGGGAAGCGAGCGCGACGCGTTCTCCGCCGTGTCTCGGCCAGCGTCCTCGAGCAGCACTGGCACCTCCGGCAACCTCCAGTCCCCCTGCATCTGCTCGGCCTCCGAGAGCCCGCCGGTCCTCGTGTAGCCGGTGAGGATCACCGCCCGCGGAGACTCACGACGACACTCCTGCTCGGCGCTCCGGAGACGAGCGTGCGACTCCCTCGAGATCCGGTGCTCGGGGCTGATGCTCGGCTCGCGATGGCCGAGCACGATCAGGACGCGGTCGCTCGACCAGCCCTCGCACGGCGTCAGGAGCCTCGCCGCGGCGGTATCGCAGACGACCGTGAGCCGGGGGTGGTCGCGGAGCAGCGACGCCGGGCACCCGGGTCCCCGCTCCCCCTCGAGCATGTCCTTGACAGCCCTCGCCTTGCCCGGGCCGGACACGAGCACGAGCAGCTCGCGGGCATCGTGAAGCGTTCGTAGACCCACCGTGATCGCCTCGTGCGGCACGTTGTCCAGGCCACCGAACTCCATTGCGGCGTCCGCACGCGTGGCCTCGTGCAGGCGGACCCGCCGCGTGCCGGTGGTGAGGGTCGAGCCTGGCTCGTCGAAGGCCACGTGCCCATCGCGCCCGAGCCCGAGCACGGCGAGGTCGATCGGCGCCTCGTCGAGAAGCGCCTGGTGGCGGGCGGCCTCCGCCTCGGGATCGGGCGCCGCCGCGTCGATGGTGTGGATGGCGCCGAAGCGGATCCCGCGGAGCTCGCGCTCGAGGTACGCGCGGTAGCCGCGCCCGTCGGCGGGTCCGAGGCCGAGATGTTCGTCTAGCTGGAACAGCGTCGCCCGGTCGGTGAGCAGGCTTCCGTCGACGGCGTGGGCGCGTAGCACCGCGTACATGCCGACCGGGGTATGCCCGGTGGGCAGGATGAGCCGCAGCCCGGGGCGGGCGCGCAGGCGGTTCGCCACCAGCTCCCCGCCGAGGAGAGCGACCCGTTTGCGGTCACTCAGCACCACCGGCAACGGTGCGACCGGCAGGTGAGCTCGACTCACGCCATCGTGAGCCCGCCGCTCACAGAGAGCGTCTGGCCCCGCGCCCCGCCCGTGACCAGTGCCACCCGCTCGCTCATCGCAGGGCATCGTTCCACAGCCGGTAGCGTGCGCCGCCGCACCGGCGTCGCTTAGTCGCGGGGCAACAGCCGGGCCATCTCGGGCAGTGCCGCCTGTGCGGCGTGGCGTCCCATTTCCCGGACCGCGTCGAGCCGCTTCCAGTCCATGAGGCCCACGCCGTCCACCTCGGGACTGATCACCAGATCGGCGTGCAGTCGCGCCGCGGCCACGGTGTCGATGCTTCCGACGGTCACGGCCCGCACGATCGTCTCGCCCAGGCGCGGCAGCTGGGCCTCGGTGCCGGTCAGGGTGCGCCGAGCGCGGCGCGCCAGTCGCACCAGCCGCGGGCGACCGGCTCGCCGGAAGGACCCGACCCGCCCGGTCACATCGCTCGCGATCACCGGCCCCTCGCCGGAGCGGGCCATCGCGGCCACGGGAAGGTTGTCGAGCACCCCGCCGTCCACGAGCACGCCGCCGCCGGGCCCGACCATCGGCGGGAAGAGCGCGGGGATCGCCAGCGACGCGTACACCGCCTCGTGAAGGAGGCCGGTCCGGTGCTCCACCGGCTCGCGGGTCACGAGGTCGCAGCTCACGCAGAAAAAGCGGATCGGCAGCTCCTCGATCCGCACCCCTCCGAAGCTCTCCTCGAGCATGCGGCGGACCCGGCCGCCGCGCAGGAGCGCGTAGGCGGGCACGGCGTAGTCGCCGGTCGGATTGGCCTTCGTGAACGACTCCCTGAAGATGCGGGACACCGACTCGGGATCCGCGCCCGTCGCGATGCCCGCGGCCACCGCCGCACCGAGGCTCACGCCTCCTATGCGGTCGATCACCAGGCCGGCGGCGCAGAGCTCCTCGAGCACCCCGAGGTGGGCGAACGCCCGCGCTCCGCCGCCGGAGAGGACCACGCCCACCGCGCGGCCGGCCAGGCGCCGCGCGGTGCGCTCGAGCGCCGGCCGAAGGTGGCCCGGCTCGGAGATGACCTGAGCCTCGCGTGGATGCACCGCGGAGAGCAGGCCGGGCGACGGGCGCCCGGCCACGAGCAGCTCGCAGCCCTGAAGCGCCGGGGCGTGGGCGCGCCAGTCAGCGTCCGGCTCTCCCGACGTCAGCGCCAGGATCAGGTCCGCCTCCCGCAGGCACAGCTCCGTCCACGGCTCGCCGGCGGCCCCCGCCACGAGCAGGACCCGCGCGGCATCGCGCTCAGCCCGCTCGATCGTCCCGAGCAGCTCGCCCTCGGTGCCGGCGCCCGGGTCCAGCCGGACGAGGCTGCCCGCCCTTCTCAGGCCCGCGGCGAGCAGCTCCACGGCATCGGGTCCCGGGGGGCCCGCGTCGAGCCGCGCCACCGCGATGGTGCGCGGCGACGGTGCTGACGCAATCGGCGTGCGGCTGGCGGCCAGCTGGGCGCCCAGCGCGCGCGTCAGGCCGAGGGCGAAGCCCGGCTCCTGGCGCACGAGCTCCTCGAACTGCGAGCGGGGCAGCTCGAGCAGCTCGGAGTCCCGGCGCGCCCTGACCGACGCGGTCCGTCGCCCGGCATGAAGCAGAGCCAGCTCCCCCACCACGTCGCCCCGGCGCAGCGTGCGCACCAGAATCTCGGGCGGCCCCTCCACCAGGACGTCGAGACGGCCCGAGCGGATGACGTACATGACATCCGCCTCGTCGCCCTCCCGCAGGAGCCAGTCGCCCGCGGCCACCGAGACGTTGGTGCCAAGGGCGGCGAGCCGGTCGCGGTTCTCGTGGGAGAGGCCCGTGAATACCGGGACCCCGCGCAGCAGACGAGCTCCGGACGCGTGTGGATCCACGCGGGCATCTTCGCTCAGTCGGATTGATGTGCGGTCACAGGCCGGAGTACGCAGTAGGTCGACCCGAGGCTCGTGGCATCGCCGGGGTCGTGATGAACGTGGGGCATGTGCAGGCCGCAGGTGCGGGCGTCCGCGACGAGGTGCTCGGGGCTCATACGCTGGTAGGTCACGGCGGCGGGCGCGACGGGGCGGTAGCTCCGACGTCCCGCGATACGCCGGTGGACCCCGCGCTTCCAAATGACCTGCGCGCCGCCCTCCGTCTCGGTCGCGGCCAGCTGCCGGCAGACGAAAGTTCGTCCGCGGGCGCGCAGGCGCTGGCGGGGTGCGGGCGTCGCGCATTCGCGCAGCACTTCGTCCACGTCCACGATCGCGACCACGGCCACGCCGGTCACGGCCAGGTGGCGTGCGATCCCGCGCAGGAGCGCTTGCCGCTCGCGCTCGCCGCCGACGATCTGTGCGAAGCCGACGGGCGCGATGATCAGGTCGAAGCTTCGGCCGAGATCGAGCTTGGTCGCATCGCCCAAGACGGGCGTGACCGATAGCCCGCGCGCCTCGGCACGGCGGACCAGCTCCTCGATCAGTTGATCGTCGAGGTCATTGGCAACGAGGTCGGTCAGACCGGCGAGCTCGAGCGAGACCCTGCCGGTACCCGCTCCCAGCTCCAGGGTCGCGTCGGCGCTCCGGGCCAGCTCGCGGTAGTACGGGAGATCCTGCGCGCGGCTCCCCTGCTGGAGATCGTGAAAGACGATGCTCTCGGTCCTCCCCGGAGTTCCGTGTCGTCGAACTCCCGCGGGCACCACAGGACCGTAGCCGCCCGGAATACGCTGCCGTTTGCCGCTTCCAGTCCGCAGCGCTTAGAGTCCCCGCCTCCTTCCCGGTTCGAGACAGGAGAGACGAGGCATGGCGAGTGTCGAGCAGCCGACGGCCGCCCCACCGAAGACCGAAGGGCTTCTGCTCAACCCCCGTACCTACGACCCCGCCGCTCTCGACCCCGAGTCGCGCCGCGTGCTGCTGGCGACGATCGAGTGGTTCGAGTCCCGCGGCAAGGGGGTGCTCAAGGAACACGACCGCGATCGGGTCTGGTACGAGGACTTCCTCGATTTCGTCAGGCGCGAGCGCGTGTTCGCCACGTTGCTGACCCCGGCCGCAGACTCGGGCGGGGACGAGAACAAGCGCTGGGACACCGCCCGGATCTGTGCCTTCAACGAGATCGCGGCCTTCTATGGGCTGGCGTACTGGTACACGTGGCAGGTCTCGATTCTCGGGCTCGGCCCGATCTGGCAGAGCGAGAACCCCTCCGTGCGCAAGCGTGCGGCTGGGCTGCTCGACGAGGGCGCGATCTTCGGCTTCGGCCTCTCGGAGCGCGAGCACGGCGCCGACATCTACTCGACCGACATGGTGCTAACCCCGGACGGCGACGGGGGCTTCCGCGCAAGCGGCGGCAAGTACTACATCGGCAACGGCAATCTCGCCGGCATGGTCTCGGTCTTCGGCCGCCGCGCCGACCTGGAGGGCGAGGACGGCTACGTCTTCTTCGCGGCCGACAGCCAGCACCCGAATTACCACCTGGTCAAGAATGTCGTGAACTCGCAGTCCTACGTCAGCGAGTTTCGGCTCGAGGGCTACCCGGTGCGTCCCGAGGACGTGATGCACGTCGGTAGAGCGGCGTTCGACGCCGCGCTCAACACGGTGAACCCGGCAAGTTCAACCTCGGCTTCGCCTCCATCGGGATCTGCGAGCACGCCTTCTACGAGGCCATCACACACGCCGACGCACGCGTCCTGTACGGCATGCGGGTTACGGATTTCCCGCACGTGCGACGGTCGTTCACCGACGCGTACGCCCGCCTGGTCGCGATGAAGCTCTTCAGCAACCGGGCTATCGACTACATGCGCTCCGCTGGACCCGAGGACCGGCGCTACCTGCTGTACAACCCGCTCGTAAAGATGCAGGTCACGAGCGAGGGCGAGCGGGTGATCGACCTGCTCTGGGACGTCGTCGCCGCCAAAGGCTTCGAGAAGGACATGTACTTCGAGATGGCGGCGCGGGACATCCGCGCGCTGCCGAAGCTCGAGGGCACCGTGCACGTGAACATGGCGCTCGTACTGAAGTTCATGCCCAACTGCCTCTTCAACCCAGCGGCGTATGCGCCGGTGCCCGCCCGCCGCGGCGCCGCCGACGACGAGTTCCTCTTCCGCCAGGGCCCCGCCCGAGGCCTCGGGAAGATCCGGTTCCACGACTGGCGGGCGCCCTATGCCGAGTTCGCGGGCGTCCCGAACGTGGCGCGGTTCGCGGAGCAGGCCGAGGGGCTGTGCACGCTGCTGACGACCGCCCCGCCCGCCGACGAGCAGCAGCGCGACCTGGACTTCCTGCTCGTGCTCGGCGAGCTGTTCTCGCTTGTGGTGTACGGGCAGCTGATCCTGGAGCAGGCGGCGCTCGTGGAGCTGGGGGCCGACACGCTCGATCAGATCTTCGACGTGCTCGTGCGGGACTTCTCGGTCCATGCCGTCGCTCTGCACGGGAAGACGTCGTCGACCGAGGCCCAGCAGGCCTGGGCACTGGAGCACGTACGCAAGCCGGTGATCGACGACGAGCGCTTCGAGCGCGTGTGGGCTACGGCGAGGGAGCTCGCCGGCGCATACGCGATGCGACCTTAAGCGGCCAAGGTTTCCTGGAGCGCTTTACGCCTGCGCGGCCTCGGGTACCACGCCCAGTTGCTGCATCATCCCGAGCGTGTCCCAGTTGGTCCAACCCTCGACGATCTTGCCGTCCTCGAAGCGGTCGATGGTGATCCCGCTGATCGCGACCTGCTTGCCGCTGGCCGGCATTCCCATCAGCTCCCCGTCCTGGGTGCCGGTGGCCGTCCAGCGCGTGGTCACATAGTCCCCGTCCGCGACCTGCTGCTCGATCTCGAAGTGGCTGTCCGAGAATGCCGCGCGGTACATCTCGGCCTGGCGCTTGGCCCCCGCCGGGCCCGGTGTACCGGCGTTCGGGTTCTGGGTGTCATGGTCCTGGTAGTTGGGAGCCATGATCTCGTCGAAGGCGTCGAGTTCGCCGCTTGTCCAGGCGTCGTAGAAGCGCTTGGCCGTGGCCTTGTTCTGCTCGGACATCGGGGTCCTCTCGTCGGGGATGGACCTGGGCGCGACCCTACGCCCGGGCGCGCCCCACTGCAACCTCCCAAATCGCTGACGGCGAGCAGTAGCTCGCTACGTCGGATAGCGGGCTCGAACTTGGGCAGTGCCCGTGCGTGCGTTGATTCGCTGCGTGGGGCGTGCTAATCCATCGCGGAGCTTGCCCGACCGTCGACTCCAAGGGACCTGCCGCCGACTCGCCTGGCGGCGACTGCCGCTACTGATCGCGGGCGTGCTTGCCGTCGGTTCGTCCGGCTGCACGCCGGTGATTGGCGGCTGCCCGGTCTTGCCGGCGGACAATGCCTGGAATCAGGACGTCTCGCGGGCTCCGGTGGACGTATCGCACGACTACGTCGGGTCGCTTGGCTCGATGACGCTGTGGCCTGATTTCGGCGGGGATGGCCAGTACGGCATTCCG
>JBBQHI010000037.1:0-36489 GCA_038323835.1 Solirubrobacterales bacterium | reverse complement strand
GAGGCTGGGCCGACCGGGTTCGGGCTCTATCGGGCGGCGGCGGCCGCGGGCATCGCGATGCAGGTGATCGCGCCGGGCAAGACGCCGCGGGGGCCGTCTGATCGGGTCAAGACCGATCGCAAGGACGCCGAGCTGCTGGCCCGGCTGTTGCTGGCTGGGTCGCTGACCAAGGTGATCGTTCCGCCGCCCGAGGTCGAGGCCGCCCGCGAGATGACCCGGACCCACGACGCGTGCCGGCGCGACCTGATGAATGCCCGTCACCGCGTCTCCAAGATGCTGCTGCGCCACGGGCGTGTCTATCCCAAGCCGACGACGTGGACGGCCGAGCATCGCCGCTGGCTCTCCCAGCAGCACTAGTGGGCGGTGCCCGGATCGAACAGGCGACCTCCTGCTTGTAAGGCAGGCGCTCTACCAGCTGAGCTAACCGCCCGCGACCGTCGAGTCTAAGCATCCCGCTGAACCCCGCGGCGCGGGGCTGCGTATGCCGGACGGAGAGTCTCGATCCCCGACAGAAGGTAGGTAGGAAATGCGCAAGCTTTTCTACGGCCTGTTCCTGGTCGTCGTGCTCGCCGCGCTTGGTGCCGTGGGTGCCCAGGCGCATCGCGGGGGAGGTGGTCACGAGCGGGGAAGGGTGCATCAGGTGACCGTACCCCCTGCGGATCGCTTCACGCCCTTCTCGCTGCAGATCCGGGCGGGCGATTCGGTCCGCTGGGTCAACAACGACGAGGACGACCACACCGTCGTGAGTGACGACGCCTTCGACACGGCTGGGCACAGGGGAACAGACCAGCTGCTTCCGGTTGACGGCCACGTGGTGCTGCGGTTCAACCATCCCGGCACCTTCGTCTACTACTGCAGGTTCCACGCGAAGTTGGACGCCTTCAACCAGCCGGTGGCCCCAGGCCCCGACGGCGGCATCCAGGACGCTGGCGGGAACTTCGGGACGCCGATGTCGGGCGTGGTGACCGTTCTGCCGCGCCACGGGAACGATTAGTCGCGGCGCGTAGCCGCCGGGCGGGTCGCGCACGATGCGCGGCCCGCCGCGCGGCGGCCATCTCGGCGAGCGGCCTGAGACAATGCGCGCGTGGACGACGCGGTGACGAGCTACATGCGCGCCAGCGAGGCGAACGACATCGACGCGATGATGGAGACCCTCGCCCCCGACGCCGAGCTCGTGTCGCCGATCTCCGGCCACATGGTGTTCCGCGGGACCGATGACCTGCGCGTCCTCCTCACCGCCGTGTACGGCAGCATGACCGGGCTCCGCTGGGGCCGGCAGGTGGGCGAAGGGCCGGTGCGCGCGGTGGTCGGCGAAGGCTCGGTGGGGCCGATGAAGATCGGCGACGCCATGGTGTTCGAGCTCGCCGCGGACGGGCGCATCCAGCGAATCCGGCCGCACCTCAGGCCGTGGCTCGCACTCACCCTCTTCGCCCTCGTGCTCGGCCCGAAGGTGGGTCGCCACCCGGGCGTCGTCCGCCGTGCGCTGCGAAGCGCCTGACCGCGGGCCCCTAGAATCCGCGCCCGTGGACGCCCGCCAGTTCTGGAAGGCCCTCGTCGTTCAGGCGGTGATTGTCGGGGCGCTCTTCGCCGTTCTGGTGGCGCTTCCCCTCCCCCACGACTTCTTCGAGGACGCCGGCTTCGTGGTGGGGCCTCTGGCCTGGCTCCTCTGCTCGCTCGTCACCGCGCGGGTGCTCTCCCTGCCGGTGGCCTTCGCGCTCTTCGCGGCGGTGGCCGGCGGCGTGGCCGGGGCGATCGTGATGCTCGTGGCCGGCCACACGGCCGGAATGGTGGTGGCGCTGCTGGTGTTCAGCGCCTCGTGCGCGAGCTACGACCCCACGGCCGAGGAAGCCGCCACGTCGTAGCGGCGTGACCTAGTTCCGCGGGCGTATCACCGGACGCGCGGCGAGAGCGTGCCGCACAATCAGCGCCGGCCGAAGGTCGTAGCTGCGGCGGCGCGTGCTGCGGCCACGCTTGCGGTGGATTGCTTTGCTGCCAGTGGGACCGTCCAATCGGGGTGGCCGGGCATCGGGGGGGTCGTGGTTCCGTAGAGCCATGAGGACAGGAAGGTCCGCAGGTTCTGGCCGGCAACGCGCGACGCAAGCGAGACGAAGTCGGCGGTGGAAGCCGTCTTGTCGCGATAGCCGCTGACCCATTCACGTTCGAGGCGTCTGAAGGCGGCGTCGCCGATCCGCTGGCGCAGGGCATAGAGGACAAGCGCACCGCCCTCGTAGACGCTGCCGCTGAACAGCGCGCTGTTGTTGAACTTCGGTAGGGCGGGCGGGCCGAAGAGGCCACGGATCCGGTTGTCACCTTCAAATGCCTTTCGGATGAACGCTTCGAAGTCGGTGCCGTGGAATTTTGCCGCGAACCTCTGCTCGTACCAGGTCGCGTGGCCCTCCTTCAGCCACAGGTCGCTCCATACCGCGGGCGACACGCTGTCGCCGAACCAGTGGTGGGACAGCTCATGGACCATGATCGGCTCCCAGCCGGCCTGAGGCCGGTCGGTGAACCAGGACTTGTCATAGAGCGACAGCGTCTGGGTCTCGAGCGCAAAAAAGAGCTCCGGCTCGACGATGAGCGAGCCGTACGAGTCGAACGGATAGCGGCCTACCTGTTGCTCCATCCATGCGATCTGGCGAGGCTCGAGTGCGAGCTTCGGGCGCATGAACGCGGTCACCGTCGGCTCGGTCACGTCCCGCAGGAGCACCCCACGATGCCGGCCTGGGGAGGTGATGTTGAACCTCCCGACGGCGAGCTGGACGAGCTCGGTGGCCAGCTGCTGACGGTGCACGTAGGTCCAGATGCTCCGAGACCCGCGCCGGTGGCGGCCTGCCGGGAGTCCGTTGGCCACCGCTGTGGTGCCGGCCGGAACGTCGAACCTAAAGCGGAAGGTCGCCTTGTCACTCGGATGGTCGTTGGAGGGAAACACCCTGTGCGCGAAGTTCGGCTGAAACGATGTCGCCGATCCGCTCGGCACGACGAAGAACGCTGCCGTGGACGGATCCGCCGTAGTCGGCACCATGGGCGAAGCCGTGAAATGCCTGACTCGGACGACGAACCGCCTGTGATTACGAAGCCGGCGCCTGGGCGTCACCACCAGTTCCTCGCCCGTTCGTGCCCACCCGGCCCGCCTACCGTTGACCGACACCGCCCCGATCGAGCGCCCGGCAAAGTCGAGGTCGAACTGAGACAGATCCTGGGTGGCGCGGGCGACGATCGTGACCGTCCCGTCGACCGACTGAGACGGAGCGCTGGTCGCGTACCGCAGATTGAGATCGTAATGAAGAACGTCATAGCCCCCATTTCGAGGCACCCCCCACGGGAGGAGCAGAAGCGAGCCTGGGCGAGAAGCGCGATTCGAGAGGGCGAGACCAACCGCACCCACGGCATGACCACGGGCGCCGCCCCCTGCCGTTCGTGCGGGAAGTTCAAGAGCGCCCCGGCCTCGATCTGCGGGCAGTGTGGCGACGACCCTGTTTCGGGCGCTGCCCCGGACGCGGCCGACCGCATCGGGTCCTCGATGCCCTGCCGGGCTAACGTTCGAGCATCGCCGCGGCGACTTCGTCGGCGGCTACATCGGGGATGGCAGTCGCGGCTCGTTCGAGCACGAGCAGCCGTGCGCCGGGGATCTCGCGCGCGAGCGCCTCGCCGTTGCCGACCGGGAAGAACGGGTCCCGGCGACCGTGCACCACCAGAGCCGGGATCGCGAGCTCGGGCAGGCGCTCGCGCCAGCGCGGCTTGCAGTCGAGCTTGGCGAACACCATGCCCATCTGGTTGGCCATCTGGACCGCGGGCTCCGTGCCCGGCGCGCGATTCCAGATCCGCTCGGCGGTCGCGCGTGCGGCAGCGGGATCCTCGCCGAGGATCTCCGCGCCGGTCGCGGCGAACTCCGCCACGGCAGCCCGGTCGGACCAGTCGGGCATGGGGCGGGAGAACAGCCGATCCATCACCGCGGCGTCATGGTCAGGCAAGTCCTCGTCGACCGGACCCGGTGCAACGGGCCGTGTCCCGGCAAGGGTCAGCGCCGAGAACGCGTCCGGGTGGTCCAGCGCGGCGACCTGGGCGACCATCCCGCCGACGCCGATGCCCGCCAGGTGCGCCGGCCGGTCGTGGAGCCCGCGGGCCAGCGCCGCGGCGTCGGCCGCCAGATCGCGCAGCGTGTATGCCGGAGCTTCGGGATCGACGGTGGTCGACGCGCCGCCGTCGCGCAGGTCGTACCGCACGACGTGTCGTCCGCCGCGAGCGAGCGCCTCGCAGAGCGCGTCGGGCCAAGAGAGCATGGTCGTGCCACCCGCAAGGAGCACGACCGGCGCCGCTTCGTCGCCGAAGTGCTCGACCCCGAGCATGACGCCGTTGGCCTTCACCGTCGTCATGAGCGAGATCACGCGCTCGGGGTGGTGTAGGTCAGCCGGACGGCGCCTGCCGCGAACGCCCGCGTCTCAGCAAACCGCGTGACCAGGGAGGCCATGAGACCGGCCGGCATGTCCGTCAGCGGGAACTTCCGGGTCAGGCTCGGCTGCTTGACAGGGTGGGGCGCATGGATGGACTCAGACATGCAGGGCGGGCCGGTAGATGAGCTCCTGGATGTGGCCGTCGGACGTCCGGCTCTCGATCAGCTCGAGGTCGAAGTCGGCCGCACCCTGGAAGATCGGGTCCACCCCGGTCTGACCGGTGATCACAGGGAAGAGCGTCAGCTGGACGCGGTCGACTAGCCCGGCGGCCATCAGCGCCCGGTTCATCGACAGGCTGCCGTGCGAGCGCAAAGGCACCTCGGACTCCTCCTTGAGCCGGGCGACGACGTCGACGGCGTCGCCGCTCACGACGGTCGCGTCAGGCCAGTCGAGGGGTCCTTCCAGTGTGGTCGACACCACTGTTGCCGGCAGGCTCCTCATCCGGGTGACCCATGGGTCACGCACCTCGGACTCCTCGGTGCTCGAGGCCAGCATCTGCACGAATTCCCGATAGGTGTTGGCCCCGAAGACCATCCGCTGCTCCTCGCCGTACACGGCGAGGCGGTGGTCGAGGAGCTCGGGGCCTTGCTTTCCCCAGTAGCCGCCCCAGTTGCCGCCGTCGTACGAGCCAAAGCCGTCGAGGCTGGAAAAGACGTCGACGGTGTAGATAGCGGTCATGCAGTTCTCCTCGAGTGTTGATTGCGCGTTGGGGAGACAGACTGAGGACCACGGCGAAAACTCATCGCCCCCGGACTCCTAGAGTCCGGCCGCCCCGGGATGCGGCCCAGGGATTTAACCACGGCCAAGTAGGTGGCGAAGGTCAGTGTGATCGGCGACACGGCGGGCGAGACGAAGAGCCTCGCAGCCGATCCACAGGTCTTGACGAACACCCCGCGAGCGGGGCACGAGGTGCGCGGGATCCACCGGTTGCGCTCCGCACACGACGCAGGGTCCGTCCGCGACCTTGAGACGCTGTGCATCGGAGGCCGGGCTGACCGGGACGCGTGCCAGCGTTGTCCCCGGGGCCCTCGTCGTTCGGAGCGGGCGACGCGCTCAGGTAGGGCTCGCAGCCAGCCCGTATCCGCTCACTAGGTGGGTCACGGGCTGCTGGAAGCGCTGCCGGGCCTGCTCGACGAGGCCCTTCTCGAGCCAGTGCGAGCGCCCCGGCGGGTGCGTCGAGAGCAGGATCTCCTGGGCGTCGAAGCTGGCCAGCGCATCCTCGATGGCGTGTAGCGGGTCCGCATCGCCGACTTCGCCGCGCGCGTTGACGTCGCGGCGGTGTAGCTCCTCCACTGCTGCGGCCAGTCGCTCCTTGGCGGCCTTGACCGCGCCGTCACTGTCGGACACCCAGTGGCGCACCCGCGAATTGAGCGCTGGGGCCACCACCAGCACTTCCGCACCCGGGGCGGCACGTGATGCGATGTCCTCGTGCAGCGCCGGGCACTCACAGGTGCGGTTTGCGATCACCAGGATGTTCCCTCGGTCGTCCTCGTCAGTCATCTCAGCCTCCGCTGTTGCTTGCCTGACAAGCTTCGCCACGCATGTCCTGATCGACGCCCATAAGGGGCCAGGCGTCAGCGCTCCGTAAGGTGTCAACAGGAATCGAAAAGTGCGCAGGGATCGGGAAGCCAGTAGTGCGCAGATGGATGGACCGACTTGCCGGCGGCGCGCAGGCGCCGCGCCGTGGTCAGCCCGGCGAATCCGGCGCCGCCGATGATCACGTCGGCCTTACGGATCTTCGCGGCGGCCCATCTTCTTCTTCGTGGCCGCCTCCCCGCCGGCGGGAAGCGCCGCACCGGCTGCGCCCGCGACGGCGGTGCCGATCAGGCGTCTGCGTGTGGTCTCGCGGCTACCCGCAGGCATCCGTCATGCGATGGCGGCACGGGAAGACCCACCGGAAGAGGCTCAATCCGGGCGCTTTGCACCAGCAGTCCGGATCGCACTCGCAGCGAACCGCCCCCATCTCCTCGACGAGGCGACCGATCGCCGCGAAGAGCAGGTAGAGCGCGGCCAACTGCCTCAGCATCCTCATCGCTCGATGTTAGCGAGAGCCGACGCGCCGACAGCCGTGTCTCCCTCGGCCCGAACAGGCCACGTTGGTACGGTGACACCGTGCCTCGAGTACCGCTGCCGCGAACGCGCAAGCAGGCGTTCATCTCGCTGTTCGCGGCCACAACGCTAGCCACCGCGGAGGCCCTGGCCACCGTCGCCTATGCGCGGCTCGCCCGCGAGCCGGCGCCCGCGCTTGAGCTCGGCACGACCCTTCCCGACGACCTGCCGTTCACCGAGCGCTGGCGCGAGGTCGAGGCGCTGGGCGCCCAGTTCCACGAGAACGGCACCCCCGCCGGGATGATCGGCTATGACGGCGACACCGTTTTACCAACCGTGGTCTCCACCGACGCCGCTGGGCGGATCTTCTGCGCCGACCAGACCGACAACTACCGCGTGCGCCCGACGCCGGCCACGGTCCTCGCCGCGCTGAGCGAGGCAGGGCTTGCCCCCACGGCCGAAGTCGCTCTGGCCTGACCCCCGGGCCGCGCCCGGCGCACGGCGGCTGATCGGCGTCCTCATAGCGGCGGCACTCGTCGCCGGCTGTAGCGGGAGCGGCGGCGGCGGAACCCCGAGCACCGGAGACTCCGGCCGGAAGGTCGTGGCGAAGCGAAGCTTCCCGCCTGCGCCGGCGACTCCGCATGGGCCGCTCGCCGCGCGCGTCGACTCCGCGGTGGATCGGCTCGTCGCCTCGCAGACGCCCGGCGGACTCGATCGCGCCGCGCTCGCCACCGTCGCCGCATCTCGGGACCCTCGGCTGGCATGGCTGCTCTCCGACCGCCTGCGCTTCGTCCAACTTGACGAGGAGGAGGACCTTCTCGCCACCGCTTTCGCGAAGCTCAGCGGGATTGACCCGCGCAAGGATCCCGCCTTCTCAGGCAGCGTCTGGCAAGCCGTCACCGACGACCTGATCGCCTGGGACCTCCCGGCCCCGCCGCGCTACCGCGAGCGCAAGGCCAAGCTGTTCCTCGCCGTCGAACCGGGCTGGCGCCCCTTCTTCGCCGACGCTCGCTCCGACATCGACTGGCGGCTCGTGTCGTGGGGCGGGGTCCAGATCGACGACCGCCAGCTGGGCGATCCGCACCCGTGCCCGGGCGCGTGCATCCCGGCGCTCGACGACCCGAAGCTGACCGACGCCAAGGGCGGCGACTGGTACCCCGACGACCGGACGGTGTTCGGCGTCGTGGTCGGCGACGAGGCCGTGGCCTTGCCGAAGAACATCATGGAGGTCCACGAGATGGTCAACGCCACGATCGGCGGCCGCCGCCTGGGGATCCCCTACTGCACCCTCTGCGGCTCGGCGCAGGCCTACCTGCTCGACTCGGTGCCGAAAGGCAGCGCGCGACCGCTGCTGCGCACGTCGGGGCTGCTCTCGCGATCGAACAAGGTGATGTATGACCTCAACAGCCGCTCGGTGTTCGACACCTTCACCGGCCGGGCGCTCTCCGGCCCCCTGCACGACGCGCACGTGAGCCTCGACCAGGTGACGGTCGTCGCGAGCACCTGGAAGGCCTGGAAGCACGATCACCCGGACACCCGGATCGTCGCGCAGGACGGCGGGATCGGCCAGCGCTATGAGCTCGACCCACTCGGCGGGCGCGACGACAACGGCCCGATCTTCCCGATCGGCGACGTCGATCCCAGGTTGCCCGTCCAGGCCAAGGTCGTCGGCGTGGTCGCCCCTGACGGCTCGGCGATCGCCTTCCCGGCCGACGCCGCTCGCGCCCAGCTCGCCGCCGGACAGCCGGTGGCCCTCAGCGGTGTCGAGCTCGTGGCCGACGGCGACGGCCTGCGCGCCCGCGTCGAGGGAGGAAGGGAGCTGCCGGCGCATGAGGCCTTCTGGTTTGCGTGGAGCCAGTTTCATTCGGGCACCAAGCTGTGGCGTCCGGCCGGTCGAGGCGGCTGACCTGGCAGGTGGGAACCCGCGAGGCCCAGAGACCATCCGAAAACTCCCCGCGCGCGTCTGGCGGCTAGGGCACTCCGACCCCGAAGCTCGCCCTCAAGATCTACACGCGTGCCACCCGCCAACGGCGTCCGGGGTACCTCCTCGCGGGCGTGCTCGCGGGCGTCGAATGGGCACCAATGAGCATTAGCGGCACCGAGGCTGTCGATCGGCCTGGTCTGCCATCCGCCCGGCGTGATGAGACCTCCCCGCTAATGCCGGGTTTTCGTAAGTAGGGGCGACGGGATTCGAACCCGCGATCCCCGGCGTGAAAGGCCGGTGTCCTAGACCGCTAGACCACGCCCCCAGGTCGCGGACGATTGTAGGTGCAGACCCGCCGGCGCCCGTGCGGCGATAATGCGGTGCAGGGTCGTTAGCTCAATTGGCAGAGCACCGGACTTCAACAAAGGAGCGCCAGTCGGGAGACCGCTGGTATGTCGGCGGCTGTTTGCTGGGATCCCCTGAGAGCCTGAGGTACCCATCGTGGTGACAATCCTCAGGATTGGGCAATCAGCAGGCAACCCGGCGAGGCGGAATGCATCCGTGCGCCGGAGAGCCCTCAGAGGCCATACGCCGCCCGCCCTAACGTCGAGTCGAGGGTGAAGAGATGGTCCAGACCGCAACGCCGCGTCCCCCGGGCCGTGTGCGGCCGGTGAGAGCCGGTGCGGCAGGTTAATCCGAGAGATCTGGGTTCAAGTCCCAGGCGACCCACTAGACCGCCGGCGGCGCCTCCGCCGGCGCGCCCGCCGCGCGCCGCTCCACCTCGCGCCTGACGATCGGGGCCACCTCGGTCCCGAGCAGCTCGATCGCCCGCAGGACGCGGTCGTGCGGCATGTCGCCGACACTGAGCTGGGCCAGGAAGCGCTGGTGGCCGAACAGCTCGTGCTGGAAGAGGATCTTCTGGGCCACCTCCTCCGGGCTGCCCACCACAAGCGCGCCCCGGGGCGATCGGAGGGTGTCGAACTGATGGCGGGTCATCGGCGACCATCCGCGCTCACGGCCTATCCGGGTCATCATCCCGGCGTACGCCGGGAAGTACTCGTCGGCCGCCTGCTGGGAGCCGTCGGCCACGTAGGCGTGGGAGTTGATGCCCACCGGCAGGGGCTGGTGGCCCGACTCCGCCAGCGCCTCCCGGTAGAGCTGCACCAGCGGAGCGAAGCGCTCGGGCGCGCCGCCGATGATCGCGAGAGCCAGTGGCAGCCCGAGCCGGCCCGCCCTGACCAGCGACTGCGGCGTGCCACCCACGGCCACCCACACCGGCAGCGGGTCCTGCACCGGGCGCGGGTAGACCCCGATGTCGTCGAGCGGGGCGCGGTGGCGACCGGACCAGGTGACCCGCTCCGACTCGCGGATGGCCAAGAGCAGCTCGAGCTTCTCGGCGAACAGCTCGTCGTAGTCGTCCAGGTCGTAGCCGAACAGCGGAAACGACTCCACGAACGAGCCACGGCCGGCCATGATCTCGGCGCGGCCTCCCGACACCAGGTCGAGCGTGGCGAACTCCTGGAACACCCGCACCGGGTCGTCGGAGCTGAGCACCGAGACGGCGCTCGTCAGGCGGATGCGCTCTGTCCGGGCGGCGCCTGCGGCCAGCGCGACCGCCGGGGCCGACACAGCGAAGTCGGGCCGGTGATGCTCGCCGAGCCCGAACACGTCGAGGCCCACCTGGTCGGCCAGCTCCATCTCCTCCAGCAGGTTGCGTATTCGCTGCTCGGGGCTCACGCCGCCGGCGCCGACCTCCGCGAACGTGTAGACGCCGATCTCCATCGCGCGGGAAGGCTGAAGGAGCCGCGGCTAGGGCGCGGGGCGCAGGCGGTGCGCCTGCGTGGCCGCGAGCGAGGCCCGGGCAGCCGCGGCGGCGGCCGCCCCCGAGGCCTGTACGCCCGAGGCACCCGCCGACACCACCGGGGACATGGCGGCACGGCTGTCGGCCAGAACGGCCTGGAGCAGTCCGGGGAAGCGCGCGTTGAGGTCGTGGTCGCGCAGGGAGAGCAGCCGCTTGCGACCGTCGGGCCGGGTGCGCAGGACGCCCGCCTCGCGCAGTACGCGGAAGTGGTGGGAGAGCGTGGCCTTGGACAGACCGAGCTCGAATCTGCCGCAGGACCATTCGGACCCGGCCGCAAGCCGGCGCACGATCTCCAGCCGGGCGGGGTCGCTCAGTGCGTGGAGAATCGAGGGCAACTCGAGCTCCTCGCGAGGTGGGTGATGGGGCTCTCTCATGGGAGGGAGACGACCGTCCGAGCCCAACTTTAGCGACCGGTCGACAGTCCTCGAACGCCTTGACGGCGCTAGTGGCGGAAGTGGCGGCGAGCGGTGAAGACCATGGCCACGCCGGCCTCGTCGGCGGCGTCCACCACCTCCGCGTCGCGCTGCGAGCCTCCGGGCTGGATGATCGCCCGCACGCCCGCGGCGATGCCGAGCTGGGGACCGTCCGCGAACGGGAAGAACGCGTCCGAGGCCATGACCGCGCCGGTGAGCTCGATGTCCGCCGCGGCGGCCTTGTCCACCGCGATCCTCACCGAGTCCACCCTGCTCATCTGGCCCGCCCCGATGCCGGCCGTGGCCAGGCCCTTGGTCATGACGATGGCGTTCGAGCGCACGTGCTTGCACACCCGCATGGCGAAGGTGAGCTCGCCCCATTCCCCCTCGGTGGGGTGGCGCTTGGTGACCACGCGCATCTCTTCGCGCGACTCGAGGCCGGTGTCGCGGTCCTGCACCAGCATGCCGCCGCGCACGCGCTTCATGTCGTGCTCGCTGACGGGAGGACGGCGGCGCTCCTGGTTCTCCAGAAGGCGGATGTTGGGCTTGGCCTGGAGCACCTCGAGGGCATCCTCGTCGAAGCCCGGGGCCAGCACCAGCTCCACGAACATCGAGTTGAGGCGCTCGGCCAGCGGGCGCTCCACGCGACGGTTGAAGCAGAAGACTCCCCCGAAGGCACTCTGGCGGTCCGTGGCCAGAGCGAGCTCGAAGGCATCGTCCTGGTGCGCGCCCACGGCCACTCCGCAGGGATTGTTGTGCTTGATGATCGCCACGGCGGGCAGCTCGAACTCATCCACCAGCCGGCGTCCGGAATCCACGTCCAGCAGGTTGTTGAACGAGAGCTCCTTGCCGTGGAGCTTCGAGATCATCGAGAGCAGGGACGTGCGCGCACCCACCTCCGCGTAGTACGCGGCCCGCTGATGGGGGTTCTCGCCGTAGGGGAGGTCGAGCACCTTCTCGAACGAGGCCGTGAGCTGGGCCGGGAAGTCGTCCTCGCGCTCGGCGAACCAGCGGGAGATGGCCGTGTCGTAGCGCGCGGTGTAGGCGAAGGCCTCGAGGGCCAGGCTCTCCCGGGTGCGGTCCGAGAGGCGCCCTTCGCTCTGGCGCAGCTCCTCGAGCACTGCGTCGTAGCTCTCGGGCGAGACCACCACGGCCGCGAAGTCGTGGTTCTTGGCCGCGGCGCGGATCAGCGTGGGGCCGCCCACGTCGATGTTCTCGATCACTTCCGCCGGCTCGACCCCGCGCTTCGACGACACCCGCTCGAACGGGTAGAGGTTCACGCACACCAGGTCGATCGGCTCGATCTCGTGCTCGTTCAGGGTGTCCACGTGCTCCTCGCTCGAGCGCACCGCCAGCAGCCCGGCGTGGATCCGCGGATGAAGGGTCTTCACCCTGCCGTCGAGGATCTCGGGGAAGCCGGTGTAGCTCTCCACCGAGCGAGTCGGGATGCCTTCCCCCTCCAGCTCGGCGGCGGTGCCCCCCGTGGACACGATCTCCACCCCGAGCTCGGTGAGGCCGCGGGCGAAGTCCACTAGGCCGCGCTTGTCCGAGACCGAGAGCAGCGCACGGCGGACCTGGACCTCACCGGGAGCGGTGGGCTGGGATGCGCTACTCGACGTGGCCATCTTCGATCCTCAGCAGCCGGGGGTTGTCGGAGTCCGCACGTACGCGACCCTCGGCTATCAGCCTGACGGCCTGTGGCAGCAACCTGTGCTCCACCTCGTGCACGCGCTCCTCGATCTCCTCGATCCCGCGAGGATAAGGGAGAAGGGAGAACGACTCCTGCAAGACGATGGGTCCGCTGTCCACGCCCTCGTCCACAAGGTGGACGGTGACCCCCATCACCTTCACCCCGTAGTCCACCGCCTGCTCGATCGCGCCCACCCCGGCGAACGCGGGCAACAGGGAGGGATGGACGTTGAGGATGCGGCCGCGAAAGCGGCGGATGAAGTCCGGTCCGAGCAGCTCCATGAACCCGGCGAGCACCACCAGCTGGACCTCCCGCTCCTCCAGCCAGCCGGCCAGCGCGTGGTCGCGGGCCTCGCGGCCAGGATGGTCGGCGATCGCGAACACGGCGGTGTCCACGCCCGCGGCGTTTGCCCGCTCGAGTCCCCGCGCGCCCTCGCGGCTCGAGGCCACGCCCACCACCTCCACCCGGCCGGCGCCGCCCCCCAGCTCCTGCCCGTGGAGCGTGTCGAGCACCGCCTGGAGGTTCGTGCCCTCGCCGGAGATCAGTACGGCGAGCTGGAACGCCACCGTCAGGCGGCCGTCCGCGAGGGCAGCCGCAGCACCGGGTACGGGCCCCCGGTGGTCTCGAGCGCGCCCTCCTCGATGAGCTCGTCCACTCGGGCGAGGATGTCCGCCCGGCGGCGGTGCGACGAGACGCCGTATGCCGCCAGGCCGTCGTACGAGTTCCGCTCGATCTTCTTCGTGCGGGCGCCGTGGAGGATCTCGGCGCACGTGGTGCGGCCCACCGCCGGCTGCGCGGTGGAGGCCACGGACACGATCGCGTCGTCCATGTCGTGCAGCTCCTGCGGATTGGGCGCTGGGGGCGTGGGCGCGATGCCCGGGTCGCAGACGTCGCAGCAGGGCAGGCCCGGGGCGCGGAACGGAGTGCTGGTGTCGCCGAAGTGGGCGAGCAGCGCCGCTCGCCGGCAGGTGGTGGCCTCCACGTAGGCCCATATCTCGCGGTACTGGCGCCAGCGCGTGCGCGCGCCCTCCTCCACTGACGAGCGGCACAGTCCCGCCGCGCGGGCGTCGAAGGCGCTGAGGATCCGCCCGGCCACGCGATCGGGGGCGGCCGGCGTGGGCACGATCACCCCGGCACGGGTGAGGTGGCCGATCAGCGAGCGGAGGCGATCCCCGCCGCCGCCCAGCTCACGCGCGAGCGGCGATGCCTCGAGCGCGTAGCGCCCGTCGCCGTCCGCGGCCGCGATCAGGCGGTCCGCGAGCCAGCCGGGGAGACCCGCGTCCATCTCGTCGCGCTTGATGAAGTGCACGTGCAGCGCCTTGTCCCGGTTCTCGGCCAGCAGCAGCGCGCGTGCCGGGTCGCCGTCACGGCCCCCGCGGCCGGCCTCCTGGTAGTAGGCCTCGAGCGAGGACGGCACGGTGGAGTGCACCACGGTGCGCACGTTCGGCTTGTCCACCCCCATCCCGAAGGCGTTGGTGGCGCAGATGACGCGAACGTCGTCCGCCAGGAAGCGGCGCTGGATCTCCGCCCGGCGATCCCGCTGGAGTCCGGCGTGGTAGGGCACGGCCTCCTCGCCCAGCGTCCGGGTGAGCTCGGAGGCGGTGTCCTCCGCCCCGGCCCGCGTGCCCGTGTAGACGATGGCCGGGAGCGCATCCTCGCCCCGAAGGCACTCGGCCAGGAGCGCGCGCTTCTGGTGCGCCGCCGGGCGGGCCACGGTGAAGGATATGTTCGGGCGGTCGAAACCGGTGGCCACCCGCAGCGGCTCACGCAGCTTCAGGCGCTTCTCCACATCGGCGGCCACACGTGGCGTGGCCGTGGCCGTGGAGGCCACCAGCGACCCCGCGCCAAGCGCCCGTGCGGCGTCGGCCAGGCGGAAGTAGTCGGGCCGGAAGTCATGTCCCCACTGGGAGACGCAGTGGGCCTCGTCCACCACGAACAGCCCGACCCGGGTCTCCTTCATCCGGCCCATGAAATTCTGCGCGGCGAAGCGCTCGGGGGCCACGTAGAGCAGGCGGAGATCGCCCGCGGCGGCCCGGTCGAGCACCGCCGAGTTCTCGGCCTGGTCCTTCTGGGCGTTCACCACGGCCACCTGCTCGCCCAGCCCGCGGGCCTGAAGCGCCTCCACCTGGTCCTGCATCAGCGCGACGAGCGGTGAGACCACCACGGTCAGGTCGTCGCGGAGGAGCGCCGGAAGCTGGTAGCAGAGCGACTTGCCCGAGCCGGTGGGCATCACCACGAGCACGTCGCGGCCCGCGAGAGCCGCCTCGCAGGCCTCGCGCTGGCCCGGCCGGAAGCTCCGGAATCCGAACAGCCGGTGGAGCGAATCGGTCAGGTCCATCGGACGGCCACCCTAGCGCCGTACACGGCGGGAGCAGGGACGTGTTGCAGGCCCTTCACGCACGTTGGCGAGAAGTCGCATACTGCCCTCGGATGGGCGAGCTCACCACGATCCTGCGCGGCATCTACGAGGCACGCGATCCCGACGGGGCGATCGCCACGCTGATCGCGGCGAGCGACCCCGAGGTGGAGCTCTGGCCCGCCGGCCTGTGGCTCGACTCCAGCAGCGTGGTGCGCGGCCACGAGGAGCTGGCCGCCTTCTTCCGGCGTCTCCAGGACGCCTTCGGCGAGTTTCACTTCAAGCCCGAGCGCTTCGAGGAGCGGGGGAACGAGGTGGCGGTGGCCGTGCGGCTCGAGGTGCGCGGGCGCTTCAGCGGACTGGCCGAGGACCGGGCCGTGGGCCACGTCTGGACCTTCCGGGACGGGCGGGCGCTCCGGATCGACGCGTACAACGAGCCCGATGAAGCCTTCGCCGCGCTCGGGGAGCCCGCCTAGCTGCGGATGACCGCGAGCTCTTCGAGCGCGAACTTGCCGTTCGCGTGGTCACTGCGCTCGAGCGGGTAATCCCCCGAGAAGCACGCGTCGCAATGTGTGGCGCGGGTGGAGCGGATCGCCTCGTACACCCCGTCGAGCGAGAGGTAGGCGAGCGAGTCGCAGTCCAGCTCCTTGGCGATCTCGGCCTCGGTGCGCCCGTGGGCCACCATCTCCTGCGTGGTGGACATGTCGATGCCGTAGTGGCAGGTGTGGCGGATCGGCGGCGCCGACACCCTCATGTGGATCTCGAGCGCCCCCGCGTCACGGAGCATCTTCACGATCTGGCGGGTGGTGTTGCCGCGCACGATGGAGTCGTCCACCACCACGATGCGCTTGTTCTCCACCACCTCCCGCAGCGGGTTGAACTTCATCCGCAGGCCGTGCTTGCGGAGCTCCTGCCCGGGCTGGATGAACGTTCGGGCCACGTAGCGGTTCTTGACCAGGCCGTCGTCGCGCGGGATGCCCGAGGCCTTCGAGTACCCGTTGGCCGCCGGGTTGCCCGAGTCGGGCACGGCGATCACCACGTCCGCGTCGGCGGGCGACTCGCGCCAGAGGATCTCCCCCATCTTGCGGCGGGACACCTGGGTGCGGTTACCCTCGAGGATGGAGTCGGGCCGGGCGAAGTAGATGTGCTCGAAGACGCAGAAGGCCTTGCGGTCGGACTCGATCACCTGGCGGGTCTCGATGCCTCGGGGAGTGAGCGACACGAGCTCGCCCGGCAGCACCTCGCGCAGCAGCTCGGCGCCGATGATGTCGAAGGCGCAGCTCTCCGAGGCCACGCAGTAGCGGTCGCCGATCCGCCCGAGTGACAGCGGCCGCAGGCCGGCGCCGTCGCGGAAGGCCACCACCGAGTCCTTGGTGAGCACGACGGTGGAGAAGGCCCCCTCGAGGCGGGGCATGACCTCCACCAGGGCCTCCTCGATGCGCTCGGCCGGGTGGGTGGAGAGCAGCGCGGCGATGATCTCGGAGTCCGAGGTGCCGCGGAACTGCACGCCGGCCTCGGTGAGCTCGGCGTGGAGCTCCACCGCGTTGATGAGGTTGCCGTTGTGGGCCAGGGCCACCTGGCGGCGGTCCGAGCGCCACACCGGCTGGGCGTTCTCCCACGCCGACGAGCCGGTGGTGGAGTAGCGCACGTGCCCCACGGCCATCTGGCCCTGCAGGGCGCGCAACTTCTCTTCGTCGAAGACCTGCGACACGAGGCCGAGATCCCGCACGGTCATGATCTGGCCGTTGTCGCAGGAGGCAATGCCGGCCGACTCCTGGCCGCGGTGCTGCAACGCGTAGAGCGCGAAGTAGGAGAGGCGCGCGACATCCGACTCTGGCGCGCAAACCCCGAAGACTCCGCACTCATCGCGAGGTCCGTCGCGATGGTCAAGCTCTCGGCTCATGAGTGGATCCAGGGTCCTTCGGGGGTGCCGACCACGAGGTTCCCTGCTCCCGGAGAGGCTACCAGCGTAAGAGGCGGCCAACCGCCGCTCACGCTCACGCGAACGCTGCCGGGATCGCACCCTCGAAGCGCTCGTCGAGGGCGGCCACCTCGAGCTCGAGGTCACCCTCGATCAGCAGGCTCGTGCCCCCCACCTCGCCCATCAGGATCGCGCCCGGCAGCGCGCTCACGACCTCCCGCGGGCCTGCCACCACGGCGCCCCCCGGGCCCTCGCCGAACAGCGCGGTGAGCCGGTCGGAGTGGCCCAGGGTCTCTCGCAGGGGAGCCAGGTCCACCCGCGCGCCCAGGCCGCCCTCGATGCAGGACTCGGCGAGCGCGGTGGCCAGGCCGCCCTCGGACACGTCGTGCGCCGTGACCAGCTCCCCGGTCCGGACGGCCGCGCGCAGAGCGCCGAGCGCCTCGGCGTGGCGCTCGAGCGTCACCTCGGGCAGGCCGTCGGACATGTGGCCGCGCAGCTTGTCCAGCTCCGACCCCGCCAGCGACGGCGCGAACGGCCCCACGAGCGCGATGGCGTGGCCCTCCTGCGTGAAGCCGGACACGGGCACCCGCTCGGGGTCGGGGAGCCGGCCGACCATGCCCACAATCGGCGTGGGGTAGATCGGGCCGCCGCCACCCTCGTTGTAGAGGGACACATTTCCGCCCACCACCGGCACGCCGAGGGCCAGGCAGGCGTCGCGGAGCCCCTCCACCGCGCGCGTGAGCTGCCATGCGATGTGCGGCTTCTCGGGGTTGCCGAAGTTCAGGCAGTTGGTGAGCCCCAGCGGCTCGGCGCCCACGCAGGCCAGGTTCAGCGCGCACTCGAGCACCGCCTCCACCGCGCCGGTGTAGGGGTCGCAGGCCACCCGCCGCCCGTTGCCGTCGATCGAAACCGCCAGGGCGCCGTGGCCGCCGTCGGGTGCGAGCTGGAGCACCGCGGCGTCCGCGGACTGCGGGCGGCGGACGGTGCGCGAGCCCACCATCGAGTCGTACTGCTCGAAGACGAAGCGCTTGGAGGCCACGGTGGGCGCGCCCAGCACGGCCATCAGGGTCTCGGCCGCGTCCGCGTCCGCGGCGATCCTCACCGGTGGGTCCGGGTAGATCGGCTGAGCGGGCTCCTCGGGCTCGAGGTCGTAGAGCGGGCAGTCGTCCACCAGTGCGGTCACGGGCATGTCGCCCACGCTCTCGTCGCCGTCGAGGATCCGCAGCCGGCCGCTGTCGGTGACCTCGCCGATCTGCGTGGCCCGCACCTCCCAGCGCTCGCACACCTCGAGCAGCTCCTGCAGGCGCTCGGGCTCCACCACGCACAGCATCCGCTCCTGCGACTCCGAGATCATGATCTCGAAGGGCTCCATGTCGTCCTCGCGCAGGGGCACGGTCGACACGTCGATGTCGAGGCCCACCTCGCCCTTCGAGGCCATCTCGGACGCGCTGGAGGACAGCCCCGCCGCCCCCAGGTCCTGGAGGGCCACGAGCGAGTCGCGGTCGAGCAGCTCGAGGCAGCACTCGAGCAGGCGCTTCTCCTCGAACGGATCCCCGATCTGCACCGTGGGACGCTTGGAGGCGTCCTCCTCGCCGAGCTCGGCGCTGGCCAGCACCGACGCTCCGCCAATCCCGTCGCGGCCGGTGCGCGCGCCCATCAGAACCAGCGGGTTCCCCGGACCCGAGGCCGCGCTGCGGATTAGCCGGTCGCGGCGGGCTAGGCCCACGCACATGGCGTTCACGAGGCAGTTCTGCTCGTAGCTCGGTTCGAAGGCCACCTCACCGCCCACCGTGGCCACCCCGATCGAGTTCCCGTAGTGCCCGATGCCCTGCACCGACCAGTCGAACAGGTACCGGGAGCGCGGCGAATCCAGCTCGCCGAAGCGCAACGAGTCGAGAATGGCGATCGGCCGCGCGCCGATGGCGAACACGTCGCGGAGGATCCCGCCCACGCCGGTGGCCGCTCCCTGAAAGGGCTCCACCGCGCTCGGGTGGTTGTGCGACTCCACCTTGAAGGCCGCCACCAGGCCGTCCCCGACATCCACCGCGCCGGCGTTCTCCCCCGGGCCCATCACCACGTGGGGACCCTCGGTGGGCAGGCGCCGCAGGAGCTTCTTCGAGTGCTTGTAGGCGCAGTGCTCGGACCACATGAGCGAGAACACGGCCAGCTCGAGCCCGTTCGGCTCCCGGCCGAGGCGGTCGACGATGCCCTCGTACTCGGCGTCGGTGAGGCCGAGCTCGCGGTGCGCCGCCAACGTGCTCACGCGGTGGCGACCAGCTCGTCCACGTGCGCCACGAGGGACGCGAACAGCGTGCCGCCGTCGGCGGAGCCGGTGAGCGGGTCCACGGCGTGCTCCGGATGGGGCATCAGTCCCATCACGTTCTTCTGCGCGTTGGCCACGCCGGCGATGTCCCGCACCGACCCGTTGGGGTTCTGACCCGGGGCGTAGCGCAGGATCACCTGGCCGCCGGCCTCCAGCTCCTCGAGGGTCTCAGGCGGCGCCCAGTAGCGCCCGGTGGTGTGCTTCACCGGGATAGAGAGCGCCTGTCCCTCCGTGCACGCGCGCGTGAAGGGGGTGTCCGCGTTCACCACCTCCACGTCCACCTGGCGGCAGACGAAGCGCAGTGAGGTGTTCGGGAGCAGCGCACCGGGCAGCAGCCCCGCCTCGCACAGCACCTGGAAGCCGTTGCAGATTCCTAGCACCGGACCTCCGGAGACGGCGAAGTCGGCCACCGCCTCCATGGCGGGTGAGAAGCGGGCGATGGCCCCCGCGCGTAGATAGTCCCCGTAGGAGAAGCCGCCGGGCACCACCACCGCGTCCACACCGCCGAGATCGAGGTCTCCGTGCCAGATCAGCTCCGCGTCCGCGTAGCGCCGGCAGGCACCGAGCGCGTCCACCTCGTCGCAGCTGCCTGGGAAGCGGAGCACGCCGAACCTCATGTCGAGCTGTCCGCGGTCTCGGTGATCAACACCTCGTAGTCCTCCACCAGCGGATTCGCCAGCAGGCGTTCGCACATCTCCGGCACCCGTGCGGGATCGTCCACCTCCAGCTCGATCAGCCGGCCCACGCGCACGTTGGTCACGCCCTCGAACCCGAGCGCGGGGAGAGCCCTCTCCACCGCCTGCCCCTGCGGGTCGAGGATGCCCTGCTTCGGCCGGATGAGGACCCGGGCGGTCACTTCCCGGAACGATCGAGCCAGGCCGAGAAGGGCTCGTCCGCGATGCGCTCGTAGGCCTCGAGGTAGCGCGCGCGGGTGCCGTCCACGACCTCGTCGGGTATCGGAGGCGCCGGCGGCGACTTGTCCCAGCCGGAGCCCGCCGCCCAGTCGCGCACGAACTGCTTGTCGAAGCTCGGCTGCGAGCGGCCGGGCTCGTACCCGTCGGCCGGCCAGAAGCGCGACGAGTCGGGGGTCAGGACCTCGTCACCCAGGACGATCGTGCCGTCCGTGCGACGGCCGAACTCGAACTTGGTGTCGGCCAGGATGATCCCGCGCTCGCGGGCGTGGGCCGCGCCCATCTCGTAGATGGCGAGCGAGAGCCGCCGCAGCTCCTCGAGCAGCGGGCGATCGCCCACGATCTCGGCGGCCCGGTCGAAGTCCACGTTCTCGTCGTGATCGCCCAGCTCGGCCTTGGTGGCGGGGGTGAATATCGGCTCGGGGAGCTGCTCCGACTCCCGCAGGCCCGCGGGCAGCTCGATGCCGCACACCGCCCCGGTGGCGCCGTAGTCCTTCCAGCCCGAACCGGTGATGTAGCCGCGCACGACGCACTCCACGGGCACCATCTCGAGCCGCTCCACCAGCATGGCCCGCCCGCGGACCTCGTCGGGCACGTCCGTGTACGAGATGAGGTGGTTGGGCACGATCCCGCCGGTGTGCTCGAGCCAGAAGGCGGTGAGCCCGGTGAGCATCTTGCCCTTGTCGGGCACGGGCGTGGGGTGCACCACGTCGTAAGTGGAGATGCGGTCTGAGACCACCATCAGCAGGCGGTGCTCATCGACCCGGTAGATGTCCCGGACCTTGCCCTGAGAGACCAGTTCCATGGCCTGGAGAACGGCGGCGTCGCTCACCGCCCCGAGGCTAACACCCGCTCCCGACCGGTCGCGGCTTCCGCCACCTGCGACCGTCGCCGGGCCGGCAGTCCGAGGCCCGCGAGCGCGCCGGCCAGCGACAGGCCCGCGGACACGGCCACGGCGGCCGAGAACCCGTCGCTGAACTCGGCGGCCGAGGCGTAGCCCCCGGCGGCCGCGAACACCGCCACGATCACCGCAATGCCGAAGACCCCGCCCAGCTCGCGCATCATGCTGATCGTACCCGCGGCCTTTCCGACGGCCTCCGCGGCCACCGAGCCGACCACGGAGTTCTGGGCCGCGGGGATCGCCATCGAGACCCCGCAGCCGGCCACCACGAACGGCACCGCGATCTGGCTGTAGGCCACGTCCGGCGCGGCGGCGAGGGACAGCCAGGCCATCCCGGCCGCCTGAAGGGCGAGGCCACAGACCATGAACGGCCGCTCGCCGAAGCGGTCCGTGAGCGCGCCGGCCACCGGGGCCACGACCAGGAAGGTGACGGTCCAGGGAAGCAGGCGGAGCCCGGCGCCGAGCGGCCCGTAGCCGAGCGTGGTCTGGAGGAACTGGGCGAAGAGGAACACTGCGCTGAACAGGCACGCGAAGGTGAAGAACATGGCCGCGTTGCCGGCCGAGAAGGCACGCGAGCGGAAAAAGCCCATCGGGAGCATCGGCTGTGGCGCGCGCGTCTCCCAGCGCACGAATGCCGCCGCGAGTGCCAACCCCAGGAGGAGGGAGGCGATCACCTCGGCGCTGCCCCACCCCGCGGTGCCTGTGCGCACCAGTCCCCACACCACCCCCAGGGCGGCGCCCGTGACGAGTGCCAGCCCGCGGACGTCCACCGCCCCGTCGCTCCCGAAGCTCTCCTCCACCCGGCGCAGGACGAGCGGCGCGGCGATCAACCCGATCGGAACGTTGAGCCAGAAGATCCACTCCCAGTCGATGCCCTCCACCACCGCGCCGCCGACGAGCGGCCCGCTGGCCACGGCCAGCCCGGTGATCGCGCTGAAGATCCCGATCGCCGTACCGCGGCGGTCCGGCGGGAACGCCGCGCTCAGGATGGCGAGGCCGACCGGCATCACGAGCGCGGCACCCGCGCCCTGCACGGCACGGGCGGCGATCAGCCAGCCCACCCCGGGGGCCAGGGCGCATCCCGCCGATGCCACCGCGAACAGGGTGAGGCCGCAGGCGTAGACCCGCCGCCGCCCGTGGCGGTCGCCCAGCGCCGCCGCCGTCATCAGCAGCACGGCGAAGCTGAGGTTGTAGGCGTTCACCGTCCACTCGAGCTGCTCTACCGAGGCCCCGAGGTCCACCCGGATCGTGCTCAGCGCGGCGGCCACCACGAGGGTGTCGAGGGCCGCCATCAGAGACCCGATCCCGGTGAGACCCAGGACCCATGCGCGACTGGAACTGCTCCCGTTCTTGTCCATATGGGATTGGACGAATGCGGCCGCGCGATCTCACCGATGAGTTTCCGGGCCGGGCTTCGTCTTACGTGGTGGAGACTCCTGTGCCGATGCGCCTCGACACCGACGATCAACACGGGCTCATCGCGGCCGCCCGGGCGGGTGACGAGCGGGCGTTCCGGGCGCTGGTGGAGCCCTACCGCAGGACTCTCGAGGTGCACTGCTACCGGATGCTCGGCTCGGCGCACGACGCGGAGGATCTGGTGCAGGAGACGCTGCTCCGGGCCTGGAGGGCACTCGACCGCTTCGAGCGGCGGGCGTCGGTGGAGACCTGGCTCTACCGCATCGCCACCAATGCCTGCCTGGACGAGCTGGAGCGCCGGCCGCGCATTCCCGAGCCCGTCCAGCCGTTCCCGGACGACCGTCTCGAGCAGGCGGCCTCGCCCGTCGTGGACCCGGCCGCCCGCTACGCGATGCGGGAGGGGATGGAGCTCGCGTTCCTTACGGCCATCCAGCGGCTACCCGGCCGCCAGTGGGCCGTGCTGATCCTCCGCGACGTGCTGGGCTGGCAGGCCTCCGAGGCCGCCGACCTCCTGGACTCCACCGTGGCCTCGGTGAACAGCGCGCTCCAGCGCGCGCGGGCGACCGTGGACCAGGCCATGCCCGCGGCGCGCACCCCCGCCGCCGGACCCGATCTCGAGCTGCTGCGCCGCTATGTGGACGCCTGGGAACGGGTGGACATCGACGGGCTCGTGTCCCTCCTGCGCGAGGACGCCGTCCTGCGCATGCCACCCCAGCGCACGGTCCGCGGCGCAGCGGACATCGTCGGCTTCTTCCACCAGGACGGGGCAGCGGACGGCCGGCTCGCCACCACCGAGCTCGTGCCCACGCGCGCCAACGGCCGGCCCGCGGTGGCGATGCGCAAGCGCGACGAGCAGGGCCGGGTCACGCCGCACGGAGTGATGGTCCTCGACGTGGACAAGCACGGCATCGCCGCCCTCGACGTATTTCTCGACCCGGACCTGGCGACGCTCTTCGGGGTCCGGGCCTAGCCCGTCGCGCCCGGATCGAAGCCGTAGGACCCGACCTCGCTCAGCTCGGTGACCACGGGCGGCTCCTCGGAGCGCTCGCGGATGCCGCGCTGGAAGTCCTGGAAGGCGGCCAGCTTCGGCAGCGGGCTCGCGCCCGGCGCGTCCTCGAGCGCAAGGTGCACGAAGCTCCGTCCGTCGTCCAGCCGGAAGGTGGCGTAGCGGAAGCCGGGCGGCCGGCTGGAGGCGAGCTCCTCGTAACCGCGCGCACCAGGCGCACGTTCTCGTCCGCGAACTCGGGCGTGACGGTGTAGCGGACCATCACCCGCCTCATCGCCTGCACCCGGGGTTCGTCCTGGGTGTCGTGGAGATCGTCATGCACGTTCAGTCGAGGGGGACGCGCCGAACTAATCGGTCAGGTCGCCCGGCTGGGACTACCTCACGTCGAGCGTGGTGTGCATGCCGAGCGCCTCGTGGCCCTCGAGCGAGCACCAGAGCACGTAGCGCCCGGGGGCAAGATCCTGGAAGCGGCGGTCGCTCTCATCGGAGAGCAGGGTGGGGAAGCTGAACGCCAGGTCGAGCGGCGAGTCCTCCGGCGCGATCTGGAGGTTGTGAGGATCCTCCCCCGCGTTGCGGAGCTGGACTCCCACGCGTCCGTGGTCCACCACCGGGCGTGAGAGCTGCAGCGAGAACTCGCGCGTGGTCACGGACACGTTGCGCTGCGGGGTGGGCGCGGGCGGCGGGCTCGCGGGCGGCGTGACCGGGCCCGGGGTGGAGGAACGGCCACCGGGCGCGGCCGGCCTGAGCATGTCGGCCAGGGTCTCGCGCGTGCGTGCGGCGCGCCGGGGGGTCAGGCGCGCGCAGCGAGCCCGCTCCCGGCGGGTGCGGCGGTGGGGGAGCGCGCAGCGGCGCGTGCGGGCGCCGGCATGGGCGCTGGGCGGGCTGAGCGATGCGGCCTGCACGTCTCGATCCTGCGGACCCGCGGGCGCCCCGAGCAGGACACCCACGGCGAGCACGACGGCCAGCACGGCCGCGGGCGCGGCGGTCACGTCACCAGGTGCGGGCGTGCGAACACGCCGGAGGTGGAGCTCGCCCCGGGCACGATCGGAGCGGCGTCCACGCCCATCCACTGCTCCATCAGCGCCGCGTAGACGCCGCGAAAGTCAGAGGTCGAGCGCAGGTTGTCGTGCTCGTCGAGCTGGGCCAGGCCGGGGAAGACGCCCACCGTCTCGCCCGAAGCGTGCTGGCCCATCACGAGCCCCAGCCCGGCAGCCCCATGGTCGGTGCCCGAGCCGTTCTCCTCCGGTCGCCGGCCGAACTCGCTCCACACGTGCACGAGCACGCGGTCCGCGAGGCCTCGCGCTTCGAGGTCGCGCTGGAAGGCCAGCAGCCCGGCGCCGGTGTCGCCGATCTGCGACGGGAGGTCCTGCGCCTGGTTCGAATGCGTGTCGTAGCTGCCGTCGGCCTCGATCGCCACCACCCGCAGAGGGAGGTTCCCCTCGATCATCGCGGCCAGGGCCGAGAGACGCGCGCCGAAGCCTGTGTCGGGATAGGTCACCGGCGCGGTGAAGCCGCCCTGGAAGGGCGCGAGCTGACGACGGAGGGTCCCCGTCGCCGCCACGGCCCCGCGCGCGTAGGCCAGGCCGGTGTCGGCTGTGGGCAGCTCGCCGAGGGCGCCGAAGGCGTCGAGCATCGGCGTGGCCACGGCGTTCCACACCCCGGGCGCGTACATGTCGTAGTCGTCGGGCCGGGAGACCGTGGCCACGGGCACATCGCGCGCCGCCAGGGCGGGCTGAAGCTCGTAGCCGAGCGTCAGCCCCTGGAGCGGGTTGTCGGGGGCGCCGTGCTGGTCCAGGAACCGGCCGAGCCAGCCCCATCGGCCGGCGGGATTGGTCTCCCCCACCTCGTAGTAGTGGCGGCTGGTGAAGTGCGACTGGTTGGCGCCGGTGTACCCGATCGCCGGCATCACCGTGAGCTTGCCCTCGCCGTGGAGGGTGGCCAGGTCGCCCGCCGCCGGGTGCCATCGCAGGCGTGAATCTCCGGCGAACTGCGTGCCGTCGTCGGGGCTCAGCTTCAGCGTGGGCCGCAGGGACGCGTAGCGCGGGTCGCCCGTGGGGGCGAGCACACTGAGTGCGTCGGCCCCGCCGGAGAGGAACACCGACACCAGGATGCGCTGGTCGGGCGTGGCGGCGGCGGCCTGGGCGATCCCGGCCTCGAAGGCCTTCGGGCCGAGGCTGGCCGCCCCGTACACCGCGAACGCCATCCCCGCGGCGCGGGACATGAAGGTGCGCCGGGTCAGCCCGGTTCCGGCCGGCATCGGCATGCCCGGCTCGATCGCGGGCAGTCCGCGGCCCGCCTGGGCGGCGGCGCCGCGCAGCATGGCCGAGCGGGAATAGCCGGAGCAGCTGCAGGTCACGAGTCAGGCCACCTGGAGGTCGGGGGAGCAGTAGATGAGCTGGCGGAGGGCGTTCTGGCGGGCGGCGCGGTACTGCTTCTGCTGCCACGTCGGCAGGCCCGCGTTCACGCACGCGGCCGCGAAGGAGGTGAGGCCGCCCACGGTCTCCGCGGTCAGGTCGGGATTGCCCCAGAACGCGCGCGCCGTGGTCACGGCCTGCGCGGCCGTCTCGGTTGGGTCGTACTCGTTGAAGGCGGCGTCCTGGAGGTGGTACGGGTCGATGCCGTAGCGCACGCACTCCCAGCGGCCTCGCACCGTGCCCGTGTCGAGCCAGCGCGAGTCGTCCCATCCGGACACGTCGGGGGGCTGGAAGAGCCGCTGGCCGGTGAGCTGGGACAGCCACGACCAGCTCGCGACGTCCACGGGACGCCGGAGCATCCGCAGCATCCCGGCGACGTACACCACCGGCGGCTTCACCATCCGCGGGCCGGTGTGCAGCGCCGGATGGAGCAGGATCGCCTCCAGCACGGGGCGCACCTGCCACCCGCTCGACACGTAGAGGCTCGCCAGCTCGGCCAGGTGGTTAGCCGGCGGCGGGGTGGGGATGAAGTAGCCCCAGAGCTTGCTCACGAAGTACGACGCGTGCAGCCGGTGGCGCACGATCATGGCCACCGCCTCGTCCCAGGCATATGCGCCGCTGTTGCCGAAGATCGTCTTTGTGCCGGGGTCGTGCCGGGCCGGGTCCATGCGGAAGTTGTGGGCGCCCAGCTGAGAGCTCCAGTCGTAGCGGAAGCCGGTGAGGGCGCGCGCGAGCTCGCGCACGTCGTCCTCCGTGTACGCCCCGCGGTCCGCTCCGAGGGTGAACAGCTCCATCACCTCTCGCGCGTAGTTCTCGTTCGGGCTCGAGCGCGTGTTGTCGGCGAGGTTGAGCCACACGATCATCGCCGGGTCCTGCGTCACGTCGCGCAGGAGAGGGTCGAAGGAGCCGAGGGCCGAGCCCCGGAACAGCGCATTCTGGTCGAGCATCAGGTTCTGCTGGCCCACCCCGTCCAGCGAGGCGGCGAACCAGTCGTGCCAGACGAGGGTCATCCGCTCCACGAGCGGCTGGTTGGTGCGCACCATGCGGTCGAGCCACCAGAGGTGGTCGTGGCCCCACACGTCCTCCGGGGCCAGCGGGTTGCCGTCGTCGTCGGTGGGCTCCGCGCCCGTGAGCACCGCGGGACCGACCGGGCGGGTGAGCGATGCCACCGCCCCCTTCACCCCCATGGCCGCCAGGGCCTGGGCATGACCGGGCGAGGGCCCGAACCCCGCGCGCCACAGGAGACGCTCGGCCTGGCGCACGCCGAAGGGACCGGTGTAGGCGCCGAGCGGAGTGGCCACCGGCGGTGACGGCCGCGGCGGGACCACCGGGGGCTTCGGCACCGGCTGCGGCTTGGGCGCGCTGCGGGCCGGCGGACGGCGGTGCTTCGGCGGGGTCTTCTTCCTCTTGGGCTTGCGGTGGTGCTTGACCGGCCGGCAGCGGGCCTTCGTGCGCTTGCGCTTGCGCGCGGTGGCGTCTTGCGCGAATGGGTGATCGGCGCTCGACCGGTGCGTCTTCCGCTTGGGGGCGGCCCGGCAGCGGAGCTTCGTCTTCCGCTTACGGCGCTTTCGCCGGGCGGCGGCGCTGGCGTGGCCGAGATCCACCCTTCGGCCATCGGCGCCGGGGGTCCGGCCTTGACCGGCCAGGGGTGCTGATGGAACGGGTGTCCAGGCGCCCCGCCGTTAAGCCGGAAGCTCGTCCAGGCGCGCCACCAGCGCACGGGCGTGGCGCACGAACGACGTGGGATCGAACACGGCGTCCAGATCGAGCTCGGGGGCCGACTCCGCCAGCAGCTCCCGGAGATGGGGTCCCCCGCCAAAGGCGCGCTGTGCCGCCTCCTGCACCACCCGGTATGCCTCGTCGCGTGAGCGCCCCGACTCCACCAGGGCGAGCAGCGCCCGCTGCGAGTACAGCGCGCCGTGCGTGAGCTCCAGGTTGTCCGCCATCCGCTCGGTGTTCACCACCATGCCGTCCGCCACCCGGGTGGCCAGGTGCTGGGCGTAGTCGAGCAGAGTGGTGGCGTCCGGCAGCGCCACCCGCTCCACCGAGGAGTGGGAGATGTCGCGCTCGTGCCAGAGGGCCACGTTCTCGAGCCCGGCCTGCGCGTAGCCGCGCAGGAGCCGGGCGATGCCCGTCACGCGCTCGCTCACGATCGGGTTGCGCTTGTGGGGCATGGCCGAGGAGCCCTTCTGGGCGCCGGCCCGGAACGGCTCCTCCACCTCCCGCACCTCGGTGCGCTGGAGGTGGCGCACCTCGGTGGCAAAGCGCTCGAGACCCGCCCCCGCGAGGGCCACCGCCAACAGCAGCTCGGCGTGACGGTCGCGCGGCACCACCTGGGTGGAGACCTGCTCCGGCATCAGCCCGAGCCGCTCGAGCACGGACGCCTCCACCTCGGGGCCGTTGGCGGCGTAGGTGCCCACCGCTCCCGAGAGCGCCCCCACGGACACCCCCTCCACGGCCCGCTCGAGGCGCCGCAGGTTGCGATCGGCCTCGAACGCGAACCCGGCCAGCTTCAGCCCGAAGGTCGTGGGCTCGGCGTGGACCCCGTGCGTGCGGCCCACGCATAGCGTGTCCACGTGCTCGCGCGCGCGCCGGATCAGCGCGTCGCGGTATGCGTGCGCGCCCTCCACCAGCACGGCGCCCGCCTGGGCGAGCTGGAGCGCCAGCGCCGTGTCCAGCACGTCCGAGGAGGTGAGCCCGTGGTGCACCCAGCGCCCGGCCTTCCCCACCGACTCGGCCACCACGTCCACGAAGGCGGCCACGTCGTGGTCGGTCACCTTCTCGCGCTCGCTCACGGCCTCCGGGGTGAAGGCGGCCCGCTCGCGGATGGTGGCGGCGTCGCCCGCCGGGATCGAGCCGGCCTCGGCCAAGACGTCCACCACGGCCAGCTCCACCTGGAGCCAGGTCTCGAGCTTGCGCGGCTCGGACCACACCGACCGCATGGCCGGACGCGTGTAGCGCTCGATCACGATGCGGCGCTCAGGCGTCGAGGATCTTGGCCGCCAGCACGGCGGCGTTGCGGGCGTTGTCCACGCCGACCGTGGCCACGGGCACTCCCGGGGGCATCTGGGCGATGGCCAGCAGCGCGTCGAGGCCCCCGGCGATCGAGGTCTTGGAGGTGAGGGGCACCCCGATCACGGGAAGCTCGGTGTGCGCCGCCACCACGCCGGGAAGGGCCGCGGCGAGACCCGCGCCGGCGATGATCACCCGGAGCCCGCGAAACTTCGCGTTCTTCGCGTAGTCGGCCACGGTGTCCGGATCGCGGTGGGCGCTCATGACACGGATCTCGTACCGGATGCCCTGCTCCTCGAGTACCGCCCCGGCCTTCTCCATCACCGGCATGTCGCTCTTCGACCCCATCACGATCCCCACCCGCGGAGCGTCCACGTCGAGCTCGTCGAACTGGTGCTCCACCTCGGTCTCGGTGACCGGGGCCGGGGCGGGGGCGCTCTCTTCGCTGTGCATCAAACGCCCACCCTCTCCACGGCTCGCGCCGCAATGTCCGTTCTCATCTGCTTGCCGTCGAACCTGATTCGCTCCGCCGCCGCGTAGGCGCGGTCCCGGGCCGCGGCCGCGCTCGGCCCGAGGCCGGTCACGTTCAGCACCCGCCCACCGGCGGTAACGATCCTGCCGTCGCGGTCGGCCGTCCCCGCGTGGAACACGTCCGCGTCCAGCCCGTCGAGGCCGGTGATCTCGTCACCGCTCGACGAGGACTCGGGGTACCCACGGGACGCGAGCACCACGGTCACGGCCCAGTCCGGCGCCCACTCCGGCTCCACCCCGGCGAGGCCGCCCGGATCGCAGGCGGCGTCCAGGAGCTCGAGCAGGTCGCTGCGCAGGCGGGGCAGCACGGCCTGGGTCTCGGGGTCGCCGAAGCGGCAGTTGAACTCGAGCACGCGCGGTCCGGCGGAGGTGAGCATCATCCCGGCGTAGAGAATCCCGTGGTAGGGGGTGCCACGCCGGCGCAGCTCGTCCACCACGGGCTGGTGGGCGATCCGCACGATCTCCGCCGCCAGCTCGGCGTCCACGCCCGGCACCGGCGAATAGCTGCCCATGCCGCCCGTGTTGGGACCGGCATCGCCGTCGAACGCGCGCTTGTAGTCCTGGGCCGGGGCCAGCGGCAGGGCGCGCTCGCCGTCGCAGATGGCCAGCAGCGACAGCTCCTCGCCCTCGAGGAACTCCTCCAGCACCACCTCGGTCTCACCGAAGCGCTTCTCGGCGAAGAAGACGTCCAGGGAGGCGCGGGCCTCGGCCTCGCCGGCGGCGATGATCACGCCCTTGCCCGCGGCCAGCACGTCGGCCTTCAGCACGGCGGGGTAGGAGGCGCAGGCCAGGTGGGCGGCGGCCTCGTCGCGGTCGCGGAGCACCACGTGCCCGGCGGTGGACACTCCGCAGTCGCTCATCAGCTGCTTGGCGTAGGTCTTCGACCCCTCGATCCGGGCCGCGGCCGCCGAGGGGCCGAAGGCGCGGATGCCCTCCTCGCCGAGCCGGTCCACCAGCCCGTCCACCAGCGGCACCTCGGGTCCCACCACCACCAGGTCCGGGCCGAAGCCGCGGGCCGCCTCCACGAGAGCGTCCACGTCACCGGATCCGGCATCCAGGCAGACCACGCCGTCGCGGGCGATGCCCGCGTTGCCGGGAACGCAGGCCACCGCGGGGCGCTGTGGACTGCGCAGGAGGGTGCGGACGAGCGCGTGCTCGCGGCCCCCCTGGCCGACCACTAGGACCCGACGCCCCACTACAACGCCGCTATGAAGTCGTCGATCGGGATGGCGGTCAGCGTCTCGTAGTGGCTCGTGCCGCGGGAGCCGAGCTCCATCGACACGCGCGCCACCGTCTGCTCGTCGGGGGCCTCCACCACGTTCACGAAGTCGAAGCGACCGAGCACCGCCCACTGGGCTGTGACCGTCACCCCGAGCTGCTCGATCTCCTTGTTGACCTCGCGCAGGCGCTGCGGATTGCTCTTCAGCGTCTGAACGCCCTCGGGCGTGAGGGTGCTCAGCATCACGTAGGTGGGCACGCTGGGTCCTTTCGGTCGTTGGCCCGTCGGCTCGGAATCTAGCCTGGCGGACCGCTCCGCCGCCGTCACGCCGGTGTTGCAGGGACACGTGTTCGCTACCGTGCCCGTCCCATGCGAGTCAGGAGGACTCAGATGAAGCTGTGCCTCGCCGCCTGTGCGGCAACGGCCCTTTTGGCCACCGGCGCCTCGGCGGCGTCCGCGGCCACCGTCGCCCCGGAACCGGCAAAGAAGTGCTACCGCGACGGCGAGGCCGTGAACCTGAACGGGACCGGTTTCACCGCGAACAACCAGGTGAGCATCTCGCGCGACGGGATGGTGTTCGCCCAGAAGCTCACCACGAGCCCGCTGGGCGAGTTCATCGGCCAGCTGACGCTGCGCCAGGGCACCGGGCAGACGAAGCGCCGCTATACGGCCACCGACGTGGCCAATCCGGCGGTCAGCGCATCCACGCCGCTCGTGGTCAGCGCGATCGAGGTGAAGGTGCGCCCGGACACGGGCACGCCGGGCAAGCTCCTGCGCATCGGCGCTCGCGGCTTCACCACGGGAAAGACGCTCTACGCCCACATCGTGCGCAAGGGGAAGTCGCGCAACGAGCGCGTCGGCCGGCTGAGGGGGGCCTGCTCCAAGCTCGTGGCCCGCAAGCGCCTGTTCTCCAAGAAGACGAAGGTCGGGAGCTACCGGGTGCAGTTCGACACCCACCGGCGCTACGTCGCCGACACGGAGGTGCGCTTCGCCTTCACCGTCGAGATCTCACTGCAGCCGAAGGCCTCCGCCAAGGCGTCGGCCAGCGGCTGGCGCAGCAACCCGTAGGCACGCCCCGGGAGGAGCGGAGCCCGATCGGTGATCGGGCGAGCACCGGACCATGTCATCTTCAGAGATCGACGGACGGGTACCGCTCGCGCAGGTGATCGCCCAGCGCGCGCGCGACCGCGCGGCGCTCCTCGGCGCTCGCCAGGCGTAGGCGTCCCAGCAGCTCCTTCTGGCCCTCGAGCGGCAGTCCCGCGATCTCCCAGCTCACCGCGAGGCGCTCGAAGAGGAACTCGAGGCGACGCTGCCAGCGGTCCTCGGCCGAGGCCGCGGGCCGCGCATCCAGGTCCGCGAGCTTTTGCAGCGTGCCCGCGGACAGCGAGTCCCGCATGGTCAGCACCGAGCCGTCCTCCAGCGTGTGATCGGTCGTGCTCGCCGCCTCGGCGGCGGTGTCGCCGCCGCCCTGGGCGCGCCTTCGTGAGCGTCGGCCCATGCGCGCAGGTTAGGCGGAGGCGGGGACCGGCTCCACGGCTGCGGCCTTCTCGAACGTCAGGTCGCCGTCCGCCGCGCCCACCAGCACGCGGTCGCCGGTCTCGAACTCGCCCTCGAGGAGCTTCAGCGCCAGCCGGTCCACCAGGCGCTTCTGGATCACCCGTTTCAGTGGCCGGGCGCCGTAGGTGGGGTCGTAGCCCAGGTTCCCGATCAGGGTCCGGGCCTCCTCGGTGAGCTCGATCTCCACTCCGCGCTCGCGCAGGCGGCGGGCGAGGTTGGCCACCTGGAACTCCACGATCTGCGCGATCTCCTCGCGCGAGAGCTGGTGGAACTCCACGATCTCGTCCAGCCGGTTCACGAACTCGGGCTTGAAGAGCGCGCGCACGCCGTCGAGGCCGCCGGCCACGTTCGAAGTCATGATCACCACGGTGTTCTTGAAGCTCACGGTGCGGCCCTGGCCGTCCGTGAGCCGGCCGTCGTCCATCAGCTGGAGCAGCACGTTGAACACGTCGGAGTGCGCCTTCTCGATCTCGTCGAGGAGCACCACCGAGTAGGGGCGGCGGCGCACGGCCTCGGTGAGCTGGCCACCCTCCTCGTAGCCGACGTAGCCCGGAGGCGCGCCCACCAGCCGGGACACCGAGTGCTTCTCCATGTACTCGGACATGTCGATCCGGACCATGGCCTGCTCGGAGTCGAACATGAACTCGGCCAGGGCGCGGGCCAGCTCCGTCTTGCCCACGCCGGTGGGGCCGATGAAGAGGAAGGTGCCGATTGGGCGGTCGGGATCCTGGAGGCCCGCGCGGGAGCGGCGAAGCGCTGCGGAAACGGCCTCCACGGCCTCGTCCTGGCCCACCACCCGCTCGTGCAGGCGCTGCTCCATGTGGATCAGCTTCTCCACCTCGCCCTCCATCAGGCGCGACACGGGGATGCCGGTCCAGCGGCCCACCACCTCGGCCACGTCCTCGTCGTCCACCTCCTCCTTGAGGAAGGTGGTGTCGGACTGGAGCTCGCGCAGGCGCGCCTCCTGGTCCTTCACCAGCTGCTCGAGCTCGGGGATCTCGCCGTAGCGGAGCTCGGCCGCCCGCTGGAGGTCCGCGTCGCGCTCGGCGCGCTCGGCCTCGCGGTGGGCCTGCTCGAGCCGCTCCTTGGCGTCGCGGATGGCCTCGATGGCGGCCTTCTCCCCGCTCCAGTGGGCCTTCATCTCGCTCGACTGCTCGCGCAGGTCGGCCAGCTCGCGCTCGATCGCCTCGCGGCGGGCCACGGAGGCCTCGTCCTTCTCCTTCTTCAGCGCCTGGAGCTCGATCTCGAGCTGCTGGAGGCGCCGGTCCACCTCGTCGATCTCGGTGGGCAGCGAGTCGATCTCGATGCGCAGCCGCGAGCCGGCCTCGTCGATCAGGTCGATGGCCTTGTCGGGGAGAAAGCGGTCGGCGATGTAACGCTCGGAGAGGGTGGCCGCGGCGATGATCGCCGCGTCCTGGATGCGCACGCCGTGGTGCACCTCGTAGCGCTCCTTGAGCCCGCGCAGGATGGCGATCGTGTCCTCCACGGAGGGCTCGCCCACCATCACGGGCTGGAAGCGCCGCTCCAGTGCGGCGTCCTTCTCGATGTACTTGCGGTACTCGTCGAGGGTGGTGGCGCCCACGGCGCGAAGCTCGCCCCGGGCGAGCATCGGCTTCAGCAGGTTGGCGGCATCCACCGCCCCCTCCGCCGCGCCGGCGCCCACGATCGTGTGCAGCTCGTCCATGAAGAGGATCACCTGGCCCTGGGCCTCGGAGATCTCCTTGAGCACTGCCTTCAGCCGGTCCTCGAACTCACCGCGGTACTTGGACCCGGCGATCAGCGCGCCGATGTCGAGAGCGATCACCCGCCGGTCGCGCAGCGACGAGGGCACGTCGCCGGACACGATGCGCTGGGCGAGGCCCTCGACGATCGCGGTCTTGCCCACGCCGGGCTCGCCGATCAGGACGGGGTTGTTCTTCGTACGCCGGGAGAGCACCTGCATCACGCGCCGCACCTCGTCGTCGCGACCGATCACCGGGTCGAGCTTGCCCTGCTCGGCCGCGTCGGTGAGGTCGCGCCCGAAGCGCTCCAGCGCCTGGTACCTGTCCTCCGGGTTCTGATCGGTCACGCGATGCGGGCCACGGACCTCCTCCACGGCGGCGGCCAGTTGGTCGCGCGTGGCGCCCACGTCCACGGAGGCATGGCCCGCGAGGGCCAGCAACAGGTGCTCGGTGGACACGTACTCGTCGCCCATGCGGCGCGCCTCGTCGTCGGCGCGCTGGAGCAGGTCGATGAGCTCGCTTCCCAATGCGGGAGCCGAGGCGGAGTCGCCCGTGACGGTCGGCAGAGCGTCCAGTGCCGCGTTGGCAAGGCTGCGCACGCGCTCCGGGTCCGCTCCGGCGCGTCGCAGGACGGGGGCCACGATCCCGCCCTCCTGCTCGAGGAGGGCAAGCAGGAGGTGGTGGGGTGACACCTCGGGGTTGCGGCGCGCTCCGGCCAGGCGCTGAGCCGCGGCCAGAGCTTCCTGCGACTTGATGGTGAAGCGGTCCGCCTGCATAAAATCTAAGTCAATATACCGCAGATCTGTTTGCGTCACAATAGATTCGTGGCCGATATGTACCGCCTGACTCCCCACGAGACCGTGACCGTCCGCCGCAACGCCCCGGACGTGCTCGAGGTGGAGGGTCGCTGGGATCCCCACGGGTCGCCCCCGCCACCTCACCTCCACCCCGCCCAGGACGAGCGCTTCGAGGTGCTGGAGGGGGAGCTTCGCGCGGTGGTGGACGGACGGGCGCTCACCCTCGGCCCCGGCGAGACGCTCGACATCCCGCGCGGAACGGTGCACAAGATGTGGAACCCGGGCGCGTCGCCCACCCGCGCCGTGTGGCAGACGAAGCCCGCCGGGCGCACGCTCGACTGGTGGCGCTCGATCGACGACCTGAACCGCCACCACCCCCCGGGCCGGTTCGGCATCCCGAGCCCGCCGCGCCTGGCCGCGCGACTGCGCGAGTACGACGACGTGATGCGGCTGGCGGTGGGTCCCCCCGTGGTGGTGGGGGGCGTGCTGCGCGTGCTCGCCGCGCTCGGCGGGCGCCGGCGCTAGCGGGCCATCGCCGCGGCGGGCGCGCCGGCCGTGGCCGCGGGCGCCCCGGCCGGACCGGAGGGATCCTGGCTCAGGCGGTTGGCCAGGTACACCGGGATCAGCGACAACAGGATCACCAGAAGGCCCACCACGTTCACGATCGGCAGCTGGTTCGGCCGCGAGTAGTTGGTGAAGATCCAGATCGGGAGGGTCTCCTGGGACCCGGCGGTGAACGTGGTGACGATGATCTCGTCGAAGGAGAGAGCGAACGCCAGCAGGCCGCCGGCCACCAGGGCCGAGCGCAGTGAGGGCATCGTGATGTGGCGGAAGGTCTGCCAGCCGTCGGCCCCCAGATCCTGCGAGGCCTCCTCCAGCGAGGTCCCCGTTCGCCGCAGCCGGGCCACCGCGTTGTTGTAGACCACGACGATGCAGAAGGTGGCGTGACCCACGATCACCGTGAACAGGGTGAGGTTCACGCTCAGGACCTGGGTGAAGGTCGCGTTGAGTGCCATCCCGGTCACGATTCCCGGCAGCGCGAGCGGGAGCACCACCAGAAACGAGATGGCGTCGCGCCCGAAGAAGCGGTAGCGCGACACGGCGAGCGCCGCCATCGTGCCCAGCACGAGCGCGAGGGCCGTGGCCCCCAGGCCGGCCTTGACCGAGGTCAAGAGAGCGTCCCGCACGCCGGGGTTGTCCAGTGCCTTGGAGAACCACTTCGTGGTCAGCCCCTCGATCGGCCAGCTCTGAGAGCGCGACTCGTTGAATGCGTAGGCGGCGATCACGATCAGCGGGATGTAGATGAACGCGAGCGTGATCCCGGTGCCGATCCGGAGCATCCAGCGTGTGCCGTTCGAGAGGTGCATGTCTACAGCGACTCGAACGCGCCCAGGCGGCGGGCTATCAGGAGGTAGACGAGCATGATCGCCACCGGCACCGTGGCGAACGCCGCGGCCAGCGGGAGGTTGTTGGCGATGCCCACGTTGCTGTACACGACGTTGCCGATGAACTGGGTGCTGGACACGAGCGTCGGGGTGATGTAGTCGCCCAGCGTGAGCGAGAACGTGAAGATCGATCCGGCGGCCACCGCGGGCAGCGCGAGCGGGAGCACCACCCGCCGGAAGGTCATCCACGGGTGGCCGCCCAGGTCGCCCGACGCGTCCAGGAGCGAGTCGGGTATCCGCTCGAGCCCGGCGTAGATCGGCAGCACCATGAACGGCAGCCAGAGATAGGAGAACACGAGCCAGGTGGCCACGTTGCCGAAGCCCGGGCCGCTGATGCCGAACGGGTCGAGCGCCCAGTTCACGATCCCCGACTCGCCCAGCATGATTCGCCACGAGTAGACCTTCACCAGGTAGCTCGACCACAGCGGCATGAGCACCGCCACCACCAGCAGCGCACGCACCCTGGGCGAGGCCACCTTGGCCATGTAGAACGCGATCGGGAAGGCGAGCACCGCGTCGGTGACCGTCACCGCGGCGGCGATGGTCACCGTGCGCTGCACGATGTGGCGGT
>JBBQHI010000036.1:0-36679 GCA_038323835.1 Solirubrobacterales bacterium | reverse complement strand
GCCCGCCGTTCTTGTCCGAGAAGCGCAGCGGGCCGCGGGTGGCCAGCGTCTCGGGATCGAACTCGATCGGCAGCGGGGTCTCCGTCATGGCGATGTAGCGCTCGCCGATCCGGACCAGGTTCACGTTCGCGTTGTCGGTGGGCTCGGGGGAGAACACCGACTGGACGCGCTTGAAGATCGAGCGGCACGGATCGGTGCCGAAGCCCGTCCCGGCCGGCTCGCCGCGCTTGGCCGAGCGGTACGCCTTGGTGTCGAGGAAGCGGCTGCGGTACGAAACGCGGCCGTCGGCGAACCCGAAGCGGTTGAGCGCGGCGAGGCCGTCGAACCAGTGGCCCAGGCGGCGGTCGCCGACCTCGAGCTTCGCGGGGGTAACGCGCACCAGCGCGCCCGTGAGCCACGGAGGGACCTGACCCTTCACCGGGAGGCGGTCCATCGCGGTCTCCTCCTCCTGGGACTGGAACCCGAGCCGGGGATCTGTCGAGGGAAGCTGCGAGAGTGCGGTAGCCATGGTCGAGACTGTACCGTCTAGATTGGACTGATGCAAGAGCCGCGCCTATCGCCGATCTCGTTCATCGTGCTCGGGCTGCTCGAGTGGTTCGGCACCTCCACCCCCTACGAGCTGAAGCGGTTCGTGAAGGAGTCGATCGGGAACTTCTGGACGCTTCAGCACGCGCAGCTCTACAGCGAGCCCGAGCGGCTCGCGGCTCTGGGCTACGTGACCGAGGAGCGCGAGGAGGGCGGCCGCCGGCGCAAGCGCTATACGATTACCGGCGAGGGTCGCGCGGTGCTGCGCGAGTGGCGCCAGACCCCCGCCGCCGTGCTCTCCGAGCTACGCGACCAGGGTCTCCTGAAGCTCTTCTTCGGAGCCGATCCCGCCACCCTCGCACCGGTTCAGCTGGAGGCCCACCGCCGCAAGCTGGCCGAGTACGAGGAGCTCCGGTCGCGAGACACCGGCGACGACCCACGCGGCCCGTGGCTCGCGCTCGAGGCGGGCATCGGTGGCGAGAAGGGCTGGATCGCCTTCTGGGAACGAGTCGGCGAGACCGCTTAGGGGCCGGTCCAGCCCGCGGCGTAGCACGGGCGGGCGCCGCAGACGTTGATCACCTGGCCGTCAATCTTCAGGAACTCCGACTTCTGGATGCGGGCGTTGATGTCGCTGCGCGGCGCCGAGTGCGGATCCTTCCCTTCACGCGGCGGGGTGTTCGTGGTCGGCGCGGGCGGCGTTCCGATGAAGCCACCGGCGCCGTCGGAGCGCAGCGGGCCCACGTCCCAGACCACCATCGCCGACCCGTCGAACGGGAAGTTGCGGATGGACGGGATGCCGAACTGCGGGATGCGGTCGAAGCTGCGGCCGGCGTCCTGGGCGGGCCGGCGCAGGTAGGCGCCGAGCGTTCGCGCCTCCACCTCGGCCGTCACGTTGGCCACCTGGTGGTCGCCCAGGGCCACGTGCATCAGCACCTTGTGCGCGGGCGTCCCGGGCAGCGGGTCGTCCGTGATGTGGGCCGCGTAGCCGTCGGGGTCGCTGCGATCCCAGAGCATCTGCACCATCGAGAGCAGCAGCGGGCGCTCCTGAAGGTTGGGGTACGCGGGCGCCAGGATGATCGCGTAGGTGTCGAAGTCGGTGCTCCGGGTCAGGAGCGTGGAGTAGTTCATTCCCGGCACGCCCAGCACAGCGTGGGTGAAGTCCGGGGCGAGCGCGGTGAGCGCGCCGCCGAAGATCCCGCCCTGGCTGTTGCCGTCGTAGAAGAGCCGGCGCGTGTCGATCACGCTGCGCCCCTCGTCCTGGAACGCGGGATTGGCGCTGAAGCCGTTCGGGTGGATCATCAGCCGGCCGAGGAAGAGCTGCGCGACGAAGCCCTGCTGGAGCCGGTCCGTGAGGCTCGGGAAGAGCGCGAAGTTGCCGAGGATCGCGATGGCGTTCCCAATGTCCTCATCCGCCATGCCGCTCCAGCGCGTGGCGCAGAACACGAAGTCGTGCTCGTTCGACATGTCCTCGACGTTGCCCGCGTTCACCTCGCCGGGGTCGCCGAGCAGGCCGTGTCCGTAGAGCGAGGGCCGCCCGGGCTTCACGCCCGCCCCATCCACGGCCACCCGCGGGATGTTGCAGATGAAGGTTGTGGTCTGGGTGTTCCCGGGAATCTGCGTGGGCACCTTGTCCCACGGGTGCTCGAAGTGGAACTTCGCCCCCGGCGGGCAGCCGGGCTTGTCGAGGTAGCAGGGCACCTCGAGCGTGCCCTCCACGCGCCGGGCGATCTCGTCGTCCTCGTCCGCCGCACAGCCGTCGGTGCCGCAGGGCTTGAAGTTCGTGACCGTGTTGACGGTGTACTTCGGAGCGGCACCCTGCACCTTCACGTCGCGCAGGTTGCGGTCGCCGAGCTGGCCGAAGGCGTCGTTGCGAATGCCGAGCGCGCGCTGGGTCAGGTTCTTCTCCGAAGCCACGGTGAAGTCCCAGGCGAGGTAGAGATGGTGGCGGTCGATGCCCGCCCGGCGGAGCGACCAGAAGATCGACTCCATGTGCCAGCGCCGGCGCTCGATCAGCGGAATGTCGGTGCGACGGCGATCGCGGTAGAGCTGGAACGCCGGACCCGCGGGGATCGTCTTGCCGGCCGCGTCCTTCAGCTTGCGCAGCGCCACGATGTAGCGGTGGCCTTCCTTGAAGTTCACCGCGGGATGGATCAGCAGCGAGACATCCTTCGGCGTGGTGGCGTTGGAATCGAGCTCGGTCCAGATCAGCTGGCGCCGCCCGGTGCGCGCGTCGATGACCACCACCGGCGCCCTGCGGTCGTAGGTGCGCCCGATGTCCGTGATCGGCACCGAGCCGGTGCGCTGGAAGGCCGCGGGCGTGTCCAGGCCCGGCACCTTGGCGAGGATCAGCTGTCCCGGGCTGAAGCCGTCGGCGCGGTTGTACTCGGTCACGTCGAGCGGCAGGCCGTTCTTGTTGCGAGGCGTGGAGGCCGCGGAGAGGTTCACCCGCCGGCCCGTCTCGCTGTGCCGGTCGGGGACCGTGAAGTAGTCGTTGGGCCAGGGGAAGAGGCAAACGGCCGGATCGAGGAAGTCGCATCGATCGGCGTTCGTGAGGTCCACTCCGGCCGGAGCGCCGCCGGAGGCTGACCCGAGGCTCGGGAACGCGCCCAGTGCGACGAGCACGACCGCGACGGGAAGGGAACGCCGTAGGAGGCGCTCGATGAAGCCGGGCTGGGGGCGGTCCGACACGGCGGCGCCTAACCTAAGTCATCCGGAGGACAGTTGCCAAGTGGGAACCGTCCGAAGGCTTTCGCGGAAGCACCCGGGAGGGTGCGCACCGATGGATATCGTGACGGCGATGGCCAACGCCGCCGAGCCCCGGCCCGCCGAGCTCCCATTGCCCGGTGGAAGGAAGGGCGCCACGGTGCGCGTCCGCCCGCTGATGAGCGGCCGCCTGTCGTCACCCCCGGCCGCGTTCCATCGTGAGAAGGGGCGCCTCGGCGCCGTCCGGGCACTCGGGCTGGGTGTGCCCCGCGACCGCTGGGTGGAGGCCCCGGTGATCTCGTTCCTCGTGGAGCACCCGGGCGCCGGCCGGCTGCTCGTGGACACGGGGTTCCACCCCTCCGTGGCCATGGCGCCGCACGAGGCGTTCGGGAGGCTGGCGGGCGTTGTGATCAAGGACGTGACCATGGAGCCGGGCGAGGCCGTGTCGGCTCAGCTGCGCGCGATGGGGATCCAGCCCTCTCAGGTGAGCAACGTGGTGATGACCCACCTCCACTCCGACCACGCGAGCGGCATCTCCGAATTCCCCGACGCGCGGTTCGTGGTCTCCGGCACGGAGTGGGCCGCGGCAGGCTCCGGTGGGCGCACCAAGGGCTACTGGGACCGTCAGTACGACCACGCCTTCGACTGGCGGACGCTCGACTTCGATTCCCCCGAGGCGGGCTCCTTCTCCACCTTCGGCCGCTCGTTCGACCTCTTCGGCGACGGCAGCGTGCGGGTGGTGTTCACGCCCGGTCACACCCCGGGCCACATGTCCGTGATCCTCCGCCTGAGCGACCGCGAGGCGCTGCTCACGGGCGACGCGGCCTACACCGAGCGCACGATCGCGGAGACCGCCCTCCCCTACCGGATGGAGGACGAGCATCGCTTCCGGCGATCGCTGCGCGAGATCCAGCTGTACTCCCGCGAGCATCCGGACGCCGTCGTGATCACCGGTCACGACCTGCAGCAGTGGCGGCGCCTCGCGCCGTACTACGAGTGAGCCGGGCCTAGCCCCGGACGGGGCGCCGACCCGCGGCCTGAGCGGCGCGGCGCGCGGCGCGGGCGGCCTTGACCACGCGGCGGCGGCCGTCCTTCAGGAGCCGCGAGTGGAGCACGCGAACGTCGGCGAACACCGTCTCCGCGGCGGCCTGCGACTGCTCCTTGGTCGGCTCGTCCACCTGCTCGTAGCGAAGCGGATCGCCGAACTGGACGGTGACCTTGGGGAACTGGAAGCGCTTCCAGTTGCGCACCCGCTCGGTTCCGGCGATGGCCGTGGGCACGACCGGCACGCCGTACTGCAGCGCCAGCCGCCCGATGCCCGGCCGCACCTGGCCGAGCTCGCCGCTGCGCGAGCGCCCGCCCTCGGCGTACATCACGATCAGGCCTCCGCGCTTCAGGATCGCGTCGGCGGTCTTGAAGGCCTCTTCGTCACGCTGGCCGCGGCGCACGGGGAACACGCCGCCGTGGGTGTAGATGAACTGAATCGGCCCGTTGAAGAGCTGCGACTTGGCCATGAAGTGCACCTTGCGCCGCAGGTACACGGCCACGAAGAAGTGGTCGAGGAACGAGAAGTGGTTGGGCGCGATGATGGCCGCGCCGTCCGCGGGGACCATGTCCGAGTCGATGCAGCGCCCGCGGTAGAAGAACAACAGGTAGGGCGTGAGCACCAGCCGGACGAACTCGTACGCCCAGTCCGGTCGACCGCGGCGCACCCGCTCGTGGAACCGCGCGAAGTGCTCCGCGGGCCGCGGATCCTTGTACACCTGTTCCTTCACTGACCCGTCCCTACCCGCGTCGTGCGCGTTCGTTACGCATCCGCCGCCCAGCCCCGGGAACGCTCCAGGGCACGGGCCCATCCGTGCAGCAGCTCGGCGCGTTCGGAGTCCCCCATCGCGGGCTCGTAGCGCGCCGCCTCGCGCCACATCTCGCGCACCTCCGCCTCCGTCCACACGCCGGTGGCCACCCCGGCCAGGTAGCCAGCCCCCAGCGCCGTGGTCTCGGACACCTCGGGCACCACCACCGGCACCCCGAGCACGTCCGCCTGGAACTGCATCAGCCACGCGTTCTGCACCGCCCCGCCGTCGGCCTTCAGCTCCTCGAGGCGCACCCCCGCCGCGGTCTCCATCGCCCGCACCGCGTCCACGGTCTGGTAGGCGATCGCCTCGAGTGCGGCGCGGGCGAGATGCGCCGTGCCCGTTCCCCTCGTAAGGCCCACGATCGTGCCTCGCGCATAGGGGTCCCAGTGCGGCGAGCCGAGACCGGTGAACGCGGGCACGAGGTACACGCCGTCGTTGCCGTCCAGCGAGCGCGCGAGGCCCTCGGTCTCGGCGGCGGTCTGGATTACGCCGAGCGCGTCACGGAGCCACTGCACCGACGCCCCGGTGACGAAGATCGCCGCCTCCAAGGCGTAGTCCACCCGGCCCTCCACCCCCCACGCCACCGTGGTGAGCAGGCCCTCCGCCGGAGGCGGTGCCTCGGCGCCCGCGTTCTGGAGCAGGAAGCTGCCGGTGCCGTAGGTGTTCTTGCCCATCCCGGGCGCGTGACAGGCCTGGCCGTAGAGCGCCGCCTGCTGGTCACCGGCGATCCCGGCCACCGGCACCGAGCCGCCAAGCTCCGTGGTGGTCCCGAGCACCGAGGCGCTCGGAGCGGGCTCTGGCAGCGAGGCGGGGTCCACCCCCAGGACGTCGCACAGCTCGGGGTCCCAGCTCAGGGTGCGGATGTCGAAGAGCAGGGTGCGCGACGCGTTGGAGTAGTCGGTCACGTGCCGTCCCGTGAGCTTGAAGACGATCCAGGAGTCGATCGTGCCGAACACCGCGCCCGGTCCCACGCCGCCCTGGCGGAGCAGCCACTCGATCTTCGTGCCCGAGAAGTAGGGGTCGAGCACGAGCCCGGTGCGCTCGCGGAACAGGGGCTCGCGGCCGGCCTCGCGCAGCTCGTCGCAGCGCGCGGCGGTGCGCCTGTCCTGCCACACGATCGCGCGGTGGAGCGGCTCGCCGGTGCGCGGATCCCACGCCACCACGGTCTCGCGCTGGTTCGTGATGCCGATGGCCTTCAGCTCCGGGCCGCCGGCGTCGTCGCGGGCCTCGCGCGCCACCGCCCGGGTCACCTCCCAGATCTCGTTGGCGTCGTGCTCCACCCAGCCGGGGCGGGGGAAGTGCTGGCCGAACTCCCGGTACGCGCGGCCCGCGGGGCGCCCCTGCTCGTCGAAGACGATGCAGGTCGTGCCCGTCGTCCCCTGGTCGATGGCCAGGATCACGAACGGCAGGATGCCATGGTCCGGTGCTCGCGCGATGACATGGGGCTCCGCCGATCGCGCTCCGCTCCTCCCCGTGCGGCGCCGGGCCGGATATCGTGGCGCGCTCGCGAAGCCCACCAGGAGGACGAACCTTTGCCCGACGTCGAGGCTCACATCACGGGAACGGTCTGGAAGATCGAGTGTCAGGTCGGCCAGGAGGTGACCGAGGGGGACACGATGGTGATCCTCGAGTCGATGAAGATGGAGATGCCCGTCGAGGCCGAGGACGATGGCGTGGTGAAGGAGATCGTCTGCCAGGAGGGCCAGTCGGTGTCGGAGGGCGACACGCTCGTCGTTCTCGAGTGAGGGAGCTCGCCTCGGGAAGGCTGTTGTTGGACGAGCCCGGCGACTCGATCGCGCGGCTCACCATCGCCAATCCCGAACGCCGGGGGGCGCTCGACCACGAGATCCTGGACGCGCTGGCCGAGGCCGCGCGCACGCTCGACGCACGCTGCCTCGTGATCCGGGGCAGCGGCGGCGTGTTCTCGGCCGGGTACGACATCGGCAACCTCGAGGAGGGCCGCTTCGAGGAGGCCGCCGAGCGGCTGGTGGCCCATCCCTTCCACGACGCGATCGAGGCGCTGGACGCGTACCCCTACCCGGTGGTGGCGCAGCTCGGCGGCCACGCGATCGGCGGCGGGCTCGAGCTCGCCCTGACCTGCGACCTTCGGATCGCGGCGGCGGGCATCAAGGTCTCGATGCCCCCGGCAAAGCTCGGGTTGATCTACTCCCACACCGGGCTGGGGCGCTTCATCGAGGTCTGCGGGGTCGCGCGCACGGCCGAGCTGTTCTTCACCGGGCACGCCGTGGATGCCGGGCGGGCGGAGAGCTGGGGCCTGGTGAACGAGGTGGTGGAGCCCGAGCTCCTGGAGGAGCGGGTGCTGGAGATCGCGACGGAGATCGCCGGCAACGCGCCACTCTCCCTCGCCGGCAACAAGCGCGTGATGCGCGCGCTGCGCGAGCCGCGCCTGCCCGAGGACGTGGAGCGCGAGCTGATCGAGCTGCGGGAGTCCTGCTTCCGCTCCGAGGACTTCCGCGAGGGCGTGCGCGCCTTCGCGGAGAAGCGTAAGCCGGTCTGGCGCGGCAAGTAACCCCCCCCCCCCCCCCCCCGCCGAGGGAGGAGCGGAGCCCGCCGAGGGAGGAGCGGAGCCCGATCGGTGATCGGGCGAGCACCGGACCATGCCCTTGATCGGGCGAGCACCGGACTATGCCATCCTTGCGTTGAGGTAAACGACCGTTTACCATCGGTAATCGCTTGATTACCACGCGGCCCGCTCCCACCCGAGACCGGATCCTCGACGCGGCGGTCGAGCTCTTCGGCCGCCAGGGGTACCACGGCACCTCGGTGGGCGAGATCGAGGAGGCGGCCGGTCTCACTCCCCGCTCGGGCGCCCTCTACAAGCACTTTCCCAGCAAGGCGGCGCTGCTCGAGGCGGCCATGGAGGGACGCAGCCGGGTGGTGGACGAGCTCGAGGCGCTGGTCGCGGTCACGCCGCTGGCGGATCCGCGCGACGAGGTGGCCGCGCTCATCCACATCGCCTTCCGGGAGATCGGCCGCGACCAGCAGCTGTTCCGGATCGTGATGCGCGAGGGCGACAACTTCCCGCAGCTGCGCGACCGCTTCTACGACCGGATCGTGCGGCGCGGCCACGCGCAGGCGGCCGAGCGCCTCCGGCTGCTGGCCGAGGCGGCCGGCGTGCGGGACCTCGACCTCGACGCCCTCGCCGCCGTGCTGCTCGCGCCGATCATCAGCTACCGGGCGCTCGAGACGGTCTTCGGCCGTCCGCCGGGGGACGTGGACGAGGAGCGCTATCTGGACACCTGGACGCGCTCGGCGTCGAGCCTGCTCGAAGGACACGGCCTCATTCCGGGGGCCACGAAACAGGAGGCAAGCGAATGAGTCACGGCGATCACATCACCCGGCACCGGGGTGCGATCCGGTTCCTTCTGCTCGCGCTCGGCGTACCCCAGGCCCTGATCGGCGCGTGGGCGCTCTTCGCTCCCCACTCCTTCTACACCGGCTTCCCGGCGGGCACGGACGGCTGGGTCAAGGTGCTCGGGCCGTTCGACGAGCATCTCGTGACCGACGTGGGCGCGCTGTTCATAGCGCTCGGGGTGGCGCTCGGGGTGGCCGCCTTCACCCTGCGCCGCAGCGCCGTTCTGGCGGCCACGGCCGCCTGGCTCGTCTTCTCGGTCCCCCACTTCCTGTGGCACGTGTTCAACCTCGGGCCCTACACGACGGCGGATGCGGTGGCCAACACCGTGAGCCTCGCCTGGACCGTGATCGGCGGCGTGCTGATTCTGGCTCTGATGCGCGCCCCGCGCGCCGTGGTGGTTCCCGATCGCGAGACGGGGACGCGGATCGAGGGCGTGCCCGACGCCCGCGCCGGGATCCTGGCCCGAGGCGCCTACCGCTACTCGAAGCGCGAGCTCGGCACCGTGCCCGACCCGCTGCGCGTGTACGCCCACCACCCCACGGTGCTCTCGGGCTACGCCGCCCTCGAGTACGCCACGGCCAGGGCGGACCGCCTTCCGGAGGGGCTGAAGGCCCTGGCCGCCACCAAGGCGGCCGCGCTCTCAGGCTGCGAGTACTGCATGGACATCGGCTCCATGATCTCCGGCGATGCCGGGATCACCGAGGCGCAGCTCCGCGCGCTGCCCGAGTACGCGGACAGCCCGCTGTTCTCGGAGGACGAGAAGCTGGTGCTGGACCTGGCCGCCGGGATGACCGCCACGCCCGTGGACGTGCCCGACGAGCTGTTCGGGCGACTCCGCGCGCGCTTCGACGACGCCCAGCTCGTGGAGCTCGCGTCGGAGATCGCGGTGGAGAACTACCGCGGGCGCTTCAACCACGCGTTCGGCCTGGGCTCGCAGGGGTTCACCGCAAGCGGGTTCTGCGTCCTGCCGGAGCAGGGCCCGGCCGTCGCACACTGACCAAGGGCACCGTCGACCGCGGGCCAAGGGAGGAGCGGAGCCCGATCGTTGATCGGGCGAGCACCGGACCATGCCGTCGATCGGGCGAGCACCGGACCATGCCCTCCGTCCGTCCGCAGCCCTGCATACCTTCCGTGGCGCCCCGAACCCGTGGGACCTACAGCTTGCCGCCGCTGATCACCAGAGAAGAAGCGCTCCGTCTCGGGGCCATCGAGGACCGCGCCGAGATCGATGCCCTAGTGGACCGCTCTTGGCGTGTCCGCATGGAGCGCTTCGGCGACTCCACCGACATGTGCTCGCTGGTGAACGCCAAGTCTGGCGGCTGTGCCGAAGACTGCGGGTTCTGCGCCCAGTCGCGCTTCGCGGAGGCGGACACCCCGATGCACGCGATGATGAGCCCGGAGCAGATCCTGGAGCACGCCCGGGCTGCCGAGGCGGCGGGAGCTCACCGCTTCTGCATGGTCACGCAGGGCCAGGGGCTCTCCAAGAGGGACTTCCAGAACGTGCTGGAGGGCGCCCGGCTGGTAGCCGAGCACACCAACCTCAAGCGCTGCGCCTCCATCGGCCACATGTCCACGGACCGGGCCATGGCACTGAAGGAGGCGGGCATCCAGCGGGTTCACCACAACGTGGAGACCGCCGAGAGCCATTACCCGGAGGTGTCCACCACGGTTCGCTACGAGGGCCGGATACGCACGATCGACGCCGTGCGCGAGGCCGGCCTCGAGACCTGCGTGGGCGGCATCCTCAACCTGGGCGAGACGCGCGAGCAGCGCGTGGAGATGGCGTTCGAGCTGGCCGCGCTCGAGCCCACCAGCGTGCCGATCAACCTGCTGAACCCGCGCCCGGGCACCAAGTTCGGGGACCGCGAGATGATGGACCCGCTCGAGGTGGTGAAGTGGGTGGCCATCTTCCGCCTCGTCATTCCGGACGCGCTCTTCCGCCTCTGCGGCGGGCGCAACGAGAACCTCGAGACCGAGGAGCTCCAGCAGCTCGCCGTGCGCGCCGGCCTGAACGGCGTGATGATGGGGAACTTCCTCACCACGCTCGGCTCCGAGCCCGAGTGGGACCGCGCGATGTTCGAGGGCCTGGGGCTGAACGTGGCCCGCCAGCCGGACAACGGCGCCAACCCGCGGCCCGACAACCGCTCCGGTTGGCTGGAGGGCGAGAGCCCGGAGACTCCCATCGACGAGCTGGTGGACAGCCAGGCCGAGGCCAACTTCTGGGATCCCGCCACCCAGCTCCGCCACCGGCCCAAGCGCTCGGTCCCTCCCCGGCCCGACGGGGCGGCCAACCGCGGCGGCCGGGATCCGGGCGAGCAACCCACGGAGGAGCTGCCCGCACTCGTCCAGGTGGACCCGAGGGCGGCGTGAGCGACATCGAGGCCCAGCTAGACGACATCCGCGACAGCGGCCTCTACCGGCGCATGCGCGTGGTCTCGGGCCCCCAGGGCCCGAGCGTGCTCGTGGACGGCCGGCCGGTGCTCCTCCTCTGCTCCAACAACTACCTCGGCCTGGCCGATCACCCGCGGGTGCGCGAGGCCGCCGCGGAGGCGGCGATGCGATACGGCGCCGGGGCGGGCGCGTCGCGCCTCGTGTCCGGGAACATGACGATCCACCGGCGGCTCGAGGAGCAGCTCGCGGACTTCAAGCGGGCCGAGGCCTGCCTCCTGTTCGGCTCCGGCTACCTGGCCAACGCCGGCGTGGTGTCCGCCCTCGCACGCGAGGGCGACGTGGTGTTCTCCGACGAGCTGAACCACGCCAGCATCGTGGACGGCTGCCGCCTCGCCCGGGCCGAGACCTTCGTGTACGACCATGCCGACCCGGACCACCTCGAGTGGGGCCTGCGCCAGGCCGACGGACGTGGGTCGCTGATCGTCACCGACGGCGTGTTCTCGATGGACGGGGACATCGCGCCGCTGGAGGAGATCGTGGAGCTGGGCCTGCGCTTCGACGCCCGCGTGATGGTGGACGAGGCCCACGGCACGGGCACGCTCGGGCCGGAGGGACGAGGCGCGGTGGCCGACGCCGGCCTGGAGAACGAGGTGGACGTGATCGTCGGGACGCTGGGCAAGGCGCTCGGCTCCTACGGGGCATTCGTCTGCTGCGAGCGGACGATGGCCAAGTACCTGGTGAACACGGCCAGGACGCTGATCTTCTCCACCGCGCTCCCTCCGCCCGCGGTGGCCGCCGCGATGGCGGCCCTTCGCCTACTGCGCGAGCAGCCCCGGCGCGTGGACAAGCTCCACCGCAACGCGGGCGTGTTGCGCGACGCGCTCGCCGCGCACGGGCTCCACACCGGGGACTCGGAGACCCAGATCTTGCCGGTGGTGATCGGAGACGCCGAGGAGGCGGTGCGGGCGAGCGAGCGAGCGCTCGAGATGGGTGTGTTCGCACAGGCCATCCGGCCGCCGACCGTGCCCGCCGCCACCTCGCGCCTGCGCCTCGCGGTCATGGCCTCGCACACCAAGACGGAGCTGCGCGCGGCCGCGGCCACCCTGGCCGCGGCGGTGCCCGCCTCCGTGCGTGACCGCCGTCCCGCCGAGGCCGCTCACGCCTCGGCTCGCCCGGCCGTGTTCGACGGCCTGCTCGACGTCGCCTGATCCGCGCTTGCGCGGTCTCTTCGTCACCGGAACGGACACCGGGGTGGGCAAGTCGGTGGTGAGCGCGGCCGTGTGCGCCGCGCTGGTGGAGGGCGGGGAGGCGGTGGCGGCCTTCAAGCCGGTGGTCACCGGCCTCGACGAGCCGCCGGGCGAGTGGCCGCCTGACCACGAGCTGCTGGCCGAGGCCGCCGGCGGCGGGCGCACTCCCGCGGAGGTGGCGCCCTATCGCTTCGGGCCGGCGGTGTCCCCCCACTACGCGGCGCACATGGCCGGCGTGACCATCGAGCCCGCGGAGCTCGTGTCGGTCGCGCGCGCGGCGGCCGCCGGCCGGGTGCTGGTGGCCGAGGGCGTGGGCGGGCTGCTGGTTCCGCTCACCACCGGATACCTGGTGCGCGACCTCGCGGTGGACCTCGGCCTGCCGGTGGTGGTGGCCGCCCGAACAGGCCTCGGCACCATCAGCCACACGCTTCTCACCGTCGAGGCCGCCCGGGCCGCTGGACTGAACGTCTGCGGCATCGTGATGACTCCGTGGCCGCCCACGCCCGAGCCGATCGAGGTCTCGAACGTGGAGACGGTGTCACGGCTCTCCGGGGTGCAGGTCACCGGCCTGCCCCGGACCACGCCGGAGCGCCTGGCCGAGGCCGGCTCGGCGCTGCCGCTGGCCGACTGGCTCTCCTAGCTCGGCCGCTCAGCCCTGGGTGAGCGACAGGACGTTGCCGTCCGGGTCCTTGAACCAGGCCACGCGCGCACCACCGGGGGACCGCCATACGCCCGCCTCATCCTGATCGAGGCCGGCGTAGCGCTCGAAGCCGACGCCCCGGGCCACCAGGTCCGCCACGATCGCGTGAATGTCGTCCACGCTCCAGCCGACGACCGTATATGGCGCCGGCATCATCTGGTCCGCGAAGGTCACTCGAAGCGTCGTGCCGGCGGCGTCGAAGACGAGCGCGTAGGGGGTCTCTTCCATCAGCCGGAGATCCAGGGCGTCCTCGTAGAAGCGCCGCGCCCGGGTGCGGTCGGTGGTCGCCACAAAGGCCACGAGTTCGGCGGAACGGAGCACGATGGCAACCTAGCGCCCCCTAAGCTCGGTCGATGGCCGCCGAGGAATCCGAGCTCACCGGGCCGCCGGGCGACCGCCCCGAGCTCCTGAGGAAGCTCCAGGAGCGCAAGGTGCGCCACAAGCAGCGCCACCCGGTGCACCGCGCGGGCGTGGTCGTCCTGGGCGCCGTGCTCGTGCTTCTCGGCATCGTCATGTCCGGCCCCGGCGTCCCGGGCCCGGGGATCGCGGTGATCATCGTCGGCCTCACGTTTTTGGCGCTCGAGTTCGACCGCGCGGAGCGGCTGCTCGAGCGGGTGATCCTCTGGGGCGAGCGCGCGGCCCGGCGGGCCGAGGAGAGCACCCCCCGTCAGCGCCTCGTGGCCGGGATCCTGGGTGTACTCGCGCTTTCCGCGTTCGTCGCCGGCGCGGTGCTCTGGGACATTCCCCTTCTGCCGGTCCTCTAGGCCGGCGTAGAGGGACGCTTAGCGGAAGCAGCCGGCTCGGCCGGCTGCGCACCGACGGATTTCCGCTCGCGCTCCTGCTCGCGCAGCTCCACCCGCCGGATCTTCCCGGTCAGCGTCTTAGGCAGGTCGTCCACGAACTCGATCTCGCGTGGATAGGCGTAGGCCGAGTGGCGCTCGCGCACGAAGCGCTTGATCGAGTCGGCCAGCTCATCAGAAGGCTCGCGGCCGCCGGCGAGGACGATGAACGCCTTGACGATGTTCCCGCGCCGCTCGTCCGGCGAGGCCACCGCCGCGGCCTCCTGCACCGCCTCGTGCTCGACGCAGGCCGACTCCACCTCGAAGGGGCCGATCCGGTACCCGGCGGAGATGATCACGTCGTCCGCTCGCCCCGCGTACCAGACGTATCCGTCCTCATCCATGCTGGCCGCGTCCTTGGTGTGGAACCAGTCGCCACCAAACACCTCCTCGGTGTCCTCGGGCCGGTTCCAGTAGCCGATCGGGAAATGCGGGTTCGAGCGCGCGCGTAGGCAGATCTCGCCGCGCGCACCCTGCTCCACCGGCCGCTCGTCCTCGTCCAGGATGGCCACGTCCCACCCGGGCATCGGCCGGCCCATCGACCCCTCGCGGACCTCGACGGTGGGGAAGTTCGCGCACAGCGGATAGCTCTCCGTGAGCCCGTAGAAGTCGAGCACCGTGATGCCGAACTGGTCGCGGAACCAGCGGATCACCTCGGGGTTCAGGGGCTCTCCTGCCGAGCAGGTGACGCGCAGCCGGTCGAGCGGGTATCGCTTGCCCGCGTCCTTCACCCCGGTCATGGCCCGCAGCGCGGTGGGGGTGGTGAACATGTTCTCCACGCCTTGCTTGGCCAGGAAGCGCAGGTGCTCCTCCGGGTCGTAGCCACCCTGGCGCGCCTGCACCAGGGCCACCGCTCCGTAGCGCCACGGTCCGAGCAGGGGCGCGATCCCGGCCGCCCAGGCCCACTCGCCGGAACCGTGGAAGAGCTCCCCGTCGCGAACGTCGTGGCAGAACTCGAACTCCTCGTGGGCGAGCAGGTAGCGGTGGGCGTGGAGAATGCCCTTGGCCTTGCCCGTGGTGCCCGACGAGTAGTAGAGCTGGGCCGGGTCGTCCGCCAGCGTGTCGGCGATCTCGTACTCGTCGCTCGCGCGCTCCATTTCGGCGTCGAAGTCCACGTCCCCCTCGCGCACCTCGCCCCCCATCACCAGGACCTTTTCGACCATGCCGTCGGGAATGCGATGGCGGTTGGCGGCGTCCGTGACCACCACCGTGGCGCCCGAGTCGCTCAGCCGGTGGTGGATCCCGTCGTCGCCGTAGAGCACGGACAGCGAGAGCAGGATCGCGCCGCGCTTGTAGGTGCCGATGAACACGGCGGCCGTCTCAGGCAGCGAGGGCAGCAGCGTGGCCACGCGGTCGCCGCGCTCCACCCCGACGTCCTCCAGCAGGTGGGCGAAGCGGTTCGATAGCGCGCGCAGCTCGCCGAAGCTCACCCGCCGCTCGTGGCCCTCCCAGTCCTCCCAGATCATCGCCAGGCGATCGGGCTCGTGCTTGTCGCACACGTCCTGCGCGATGTTGTAGCGCTCGGGCACCTCCCAGCGGTGCCGCGCGCACATTTCCTCGTAGCTGCCCAGCTCGTACTTCCTGAAGCTCATCGCGTCCTCCTCCTGCCGGTGGTTCCCAGCCCGGCGCAGTCTGACGCCTCCGGTCATGCTTCGGGCGATGGGAGGCGCCCGCCGACGCGCGCTGGTTCTCGCCGCCGTGATCGCGGGCGCGGCGGCGCTGGCCCTCGTGGTGCTCACGGGCGGATCGCCCGAGCCGAAGGGCCCCCGGCCTCCGGCCACCACCACGCCGCCCACCGCCACGGCCCCCGCGCCGCGCCCTCCGGTGGACGTGCGGGCCGCGGCCGACCTCGGCGCGACCCCGGCCCCCGCGCCGTCGATGAGCGGATTCCTGCACTCGCTCGCGCAGCCCACTCCCGCCGACGCGACCATCAGGCCGCTCCGTCCCCGCCTGTGGCGAAGCGTCCCCGACCTGGCGCCGCCCGCCCGTGCGATCGCGCTCGGAGCGCGCTACCAGCTCGTGCTCAGCGACCTGTGGGGCTATCCCGGCAACGACTGGAACGGGAAGGGCCCGCCCTGGCGCGACCTCGCCGGCTGGGGACGGACGGTGCGCGCCGCCACGCAGTCGGTGCGCGGGCTCCCGGTGGAATGGGACGTGTGGAACGAGCCCGACAACCCCGCCTTCTTCACCGGCACGCGAGACCAGTACCTCCGTCTCTACGACGTGGCCGACCGCGTGCTGAGGCGGGTGCTCGGCCGCGACGTGGTGGTCGGAGGTCCCAGCACCACGAAGGCGCGGCCCGAGTGGCTCGAGGGTCTGCTGAGCCACTGCCGCGGGTCCGGCTGCCGGGTCGGTTTCCTGTCCTGGCACGCCAACCTCCAGCCCTACGAGCGAATCACCTCGATCACGGACGCGCTGCAGCGCGTCCGGGCGCGGGTGCTCCCGCGCTACCGCGACGTGGGCCTCGAGCGCCTCGAGGTGAACGAGTCGGTGGGTCCCGCCGACCAGTACCGGCCGGGCGAGATCCTCGGCTTCCTGCACAGCATGGAGGCGGGCGGTGCCGCGGCCGCCGCGCGCTCCTGCTGGCCGGCGCTCAACGGCACCGACAACTGCCGCAACGGCACGCTCGAGGGCCTGGTCGCGCCCGACGGTCAGCCGCGCAGCGCCTGGTGGGCCTACCGCGCCTACGCCGACGGCGTGGACGGGCGCGTGCCCGCCCGCTCGAGCGATCCGGAGGCGGTGGCCGTGCTGGCCGGCGGCCGAACCGGCTCCGGAGGTGAGGCGCAGGTGGTGCTCGCCCGTCTCGACCGCGTCCATCCCGGCGCCCGCCCGCTCGAGGTGGAGCTGACGCTGAAGGGTCTGCCGCGCGCGCCCGCGCTGGGGGGGGCCAGGCGGGTGCGGGTGGACGTGAGTCTCCTCCCGGATAGCGGCGAGGCCCCGCTCCCCGCGCTGCGACCGGTGAGCACCGCGGTGGTCGAGGCCGCCGAGTCGGTGCCCGTGCGGGTGGGCGCCCTCCGCCCGCACGAGGCCCTGGTGGTGCGGATCACGCCGGGCTGAACGGCCGCCCGCTCAATCGCCGGCGGCGTAGTCCACGATCGACCTGTCGATCAGCCACTCCACGGGAGCGCGGTCGTCGGTGTAGATGCTTCCGCCGGTGAGCGGAGGTGCCAGGCGCCGGGCGGAGCCGCGGGCCAGCGGCCGGAGTCCGGCGGGCAGGCCGGCCGCCGCACGGGTCAGGCGCTCCGAGGAGGGCGCCCGCCGGGAGCCGAGCAGCAGCGTGTTGGTGGACTCGATCGGATCGCGCGCCACGTGGGGGAACACTGCGCCCATCGTGGCCGAGAGCACCTTCTCCAGATCGTGCTGGCCCTTGGGGTGGCCTGCGTTCACGATCACCACGCCGCCCGGCGTCAGGTGGTCGCGCACGCTCTCGAAGAACTCCTTGGTGGTCAGGTAGAAGGGGATGTAGGGCTGGCGGTAGGCGTCCACCTCGATCAGGTCGTAGCGATCGTCGCTACGACGCAGCCAGGGGCGCGCGTCCTCGTGATGGAGGCGCAGCCGCGGATTGGTCATGCCGAAGAACCGGCGTCCGATGCGGGACAGCTCCGGGTCGATCTCCACGCCGTCGATCCAGGTGCGCGGGAAGAAGCGCCCGTACGCGCGGGCGGTGGTGCCCGCCGCGTTGCCCAGCACCGCCATCTGCCGTGGCGGCGCGCCGCGCACGGCGAGCGGCAGCACGAGATAGCCGTCCCAGTAGGCGCCGGTGAGCACGGTGCGCGGGTCGTAGTGGGAGTGCTGGGCCTGGCCCTCGTTCAGCTCCAGGATCCGTACGCCGCCGGTGCGCTCCACCACGCGCGCGTACTGGTACTCGGTCTCCTTCTCGTAGATCACATGGCCGTCGCCCGCCTCCGCCTTGAGCGTGCCCACCGGCACGGCCATGAGCGCGGCGATGGCCGCGGGAGCCAGGGCCCACCGCCTCACCGGACGCAGCCCCCACACCGCCACCAGCGCGATGGAGAGGGCGAAGATCAGGAAGGTGCGGCGCGTGCCCACCAGCGGGATGAGGAGCAGGGCGGAGACCAGGGTGCCCACCAGGGATCCGGCGGTGGAGATCGCGTACAGGCGCCCGGCCACCGTGCCCGCCTCCTCCACCGTGGTCACCGAGAGGCGGATCGCGTAGGGCGAGACCGCGCCCAGCAGGAGTACCGGCACGGCCACCAGGCCGAGCACGCCCAGGAGCGAGCCCGCGAACGCACCGGCCGAGATCGAGTCCAGTGCCTTCACGGCCACGTGGAGCAGCGGCCCGGCGGCGAACGGCACCAGGGCCAGGAGGCCCGCCGCGGTGAGCGCCAGGAGGCAGAGGCCGCGCATGTGGGGATTGCGGTCCGCCAGCCGCCCCCCGAGCCAGTACCCGATCGACAGCGCCACCAGCACCACCCCGATCGTGTTGGCCCACACCACGGTTGAGGCGCCGAAGTACGGGGCGAGCAGGCGTACGGCGGCGATCTCGGCGCCGAGGGAGCCCGCTCCCACGGCGAACACGAGCAATCGGAGAGGTGGCATTTCCGACCGGAAAGCTAGCTAGCCTCGCCCATCGTGGACCTGGCCTCAGCGGATCGCGCGCACCTCTGGCATCCGTTCACCCAGCAGCGTGGGTGGTGCGAGGAGGAGCCGCTGATCGTGGAGCGCGCCGAGGGATCCATGCTGATCGACACCGAGGGCCGGAGCTACATCGACGGCGTGTCCTCGCTCTGGTGCAACGTCCACGGGCACGCGCACCCGCGCATCGACGCGGCGGTGCGCGATCAGCTCGGCCGGGTGGCTCACTCCACGATGCTCGGCCTCTCCCACCCGCCGGCCATCGAGCTGGCGCGGCGCCTGGTGGAGATCGCCCCCGAGGGCCTCACCCGCGTCTTCTACTCCGACAGCGGCTCCACCGCCACCGAGATCGCGCTCAAGATGGCGTTCCAGTACTGGCGCCAGGCCGGAGAGGAGCGGCGCACCCGCTTCGTCTGCCTGCGCGACGCCTACCACGGGGACACGATCGGATCCGTGTCCGCGGGCGGCATCGACCTCTTCCATTCGATGTACCGCCCGCTGCTCTTCGACACGCTGAAGGCCGAGCCCGGGGACCTCGCCGGCATGGAGCGCATCCTGCGCGAGAACGAGGGCGAGGTGGCTGCCGTGATGATGGAGCCGCTGGTCCAGGGCGCCGCCGGGATCCTGGTGCACCCGGAGGGCTACCTGCGCGGGGTGCGCAACCTCTGCGACCGCTACGACGTGCTGCTGATCCTCGACGAGGTGGCCACCGGCTTCGGGCGAACGGGTCGGATGTTCGCCTGCGAGCACGAGGGCGTGGCGCCCGACCTGATGTGCCTGGCCAAGGGCATCACGGGCGGGTACATCCCGCTGGCCGCCACGCTCGCCACCGAGCGGATCTACGAGGGCTTCCTGGGTGAGTTCGAGGAGTTCCGCACCTTCTTCCACGGGCACACCTACACGGGCAACCCGCTCGCCTGCGCAGCGGCACTGGCCACCCTCGACGTCTTCGATGAGGAGCGCACCATCGAGCGGCTCCAGCCGAAGCTCGAGCTGCTTGGCCGCATGCTGGAGCCGGTGGCCGCCCACCCGGACGTGGCCGAGGTGCGGCGCCGCGGGACCATGACCGGCATCCAGCTCCGGGATCACCCCACCGAACTGCGCATGGGCCAACGAGTGACGCTCGAGGCCCGCCGCCGCGGCGCGATTATCCGGCCGCTCGGCGACGTGGTGGTGCTGATGCCGCCGCTCTCCATCAGCGAAGCCGAGCTCACCGCGCTCGTGGGCGTGACGCTCGAGTCGATCGACGCGGCCACCGCCGCCGTGCCGCTACCCTCCGCGGCCTAATGGCACAGAGCATCTTCCCCGCCCTCCGGTACACCGACGCGCGCGGAGCGATCGACTTCCTGAAGAGCGTCGCCGGCTTCGAGGAGCTGGCGGTGATGGAGAACGAGGACGGGACGATCGCGCACGCCGAGCTGGTGTTCGAGGGCGGCGTGATCATGCTGGGCACGAAGCGGGCGGAGGAGGACCCGGACCATGCCTTCCCTGGAGGCCCGATCACCATCTACGTGGCCCACGACGACGTCGACGCCCATCATGCCCGCGCCGTCGCCGCGGGCGCCCAGGTGGTGATGGAGCTCACCGACCAGGACTACGGCTCCCGCGAGTACGCGATCAGGGATCCCGACGGCAACGTCTGGACCTTCGGTACCTACCGTCCTCAGGTGGGCGGATAGCAGCCGACCTGGAAACGGTCCGGCGCCTCGCGCGCGCTCTGCCGGCCACGGAGGAGCGACCGTCCTACAACGGCACGGCGAGCTTTCGGGTGAAGAGCCGGACCATGTTCGCGCGGGAGCGCGAGGATGGGGAGACCATCGCGGTGAAGATCGACCGCGGCGAGCGCGATGCGCTGGTGGCGATGCAACCCGGCACGTTCGTGGTCACGCCGCATTACGAGAACCACCCGTGGGTGATCGTGCGTCTCGCGTCGGTGGACCCGGACGAGCTGGCCGAGCTCCTCACCGAGGCCTGGCGAATGACGGCGGCCAAACGCACGCGTGAACGCTTCGACGCGGAGCGCGTGCTCGATCAGAGCTGACGCGTGCCCACGCGCTGCGAGAGCCTGATCACGTAGCCGTCGGGATCGGCCAGGGCGAACTGGCGGACTCCGAGCGATTCCCGCTGGCGCTCGTACCAGCGCTCCTCCAGCTCGAGCACGATCTCCGCCCCGGCCGCGAGCGCGGCGTCGTGCAGCGGACCCACGTCGTCCACGTCGATCTCCAGGTTCACCCCGCGGCCGTAGGGGTGGCTGAGGTCCGTGCTCGGGAACAGGCGGTCCCGGGCGAGCGGCTGCTCGATCATGATCTCCGCGCCCTCGCGCTCCAGGTGGGCGAAGCGCTCGGCCGGCCGCTCGTGAAGCACGCGGAAGCCGAGAACGCCGGTGTAGAAGCCGAGACTGCGACCGAGGTCGCTGCAGATCAGCTCCGGGACCAGCCGGGGACGGTCCGGCCTACCCCTCGTAGAGCTCGAAGTCCCTCTTGCGTGCCCCGCAGACCGGGCAGAACCAGTCGTCGGGGATGTCGCCGAACGACGTTCCGGGCGGGATGCCGCCGTCGGGATCGCCCTCGGCGGGGTCATAGATGAACCCGCAGGAGCTGCAGATGTAGAGCTGGGGCTCGGCCACGGCGCGGGAAGCCTAGCGGTCGGTCCTGCGCGTTAGGCTGGCGCCGTGCGGTTCGACCGGCCCCCGCCCGGGGAGGAGATCAACGACGGCCCGGTCACCGAACCGCGCCAGGCGGCCACGCTGATGCTCCTCCGTGACGGCGCGGACGGCCTCGAGGTGCTCCTCGTTCAGCGCAATCCCGAGCAGAGGTTCATGGGCGGGGCGTGGGTCTTCCCCGGCGGCGCGCTGCACGAGGAGGACGCCGACCTCGCTGCGGCAGCCGCGCGCGAGATGGCGGAGGAGGCCGAGGTGAGCGTCGGGGCCGAGGCGCTGATGCTGTTCTCTCGCTGGATCACCCCGGCGGAGGTGAAGGTCCGCTTCGACACCTGGTTCTACGTGGCTCGCTCACCGGAAGGGGCCGAGCCGCGGGTGGACGGCCAGGAGTGCGTGGACGTCCGCTGGGTACGGCCCTCGGACGCCCTGGAGGCCGGCCGCCGTGACGAGATGATGCTGGTGTTCCCCACGATCAAGCACCTCGAGCGGCTGGCCCAGTTCGGATCGGTGGCCGTTGCGCTCGAGAACGCCGAGGGCCGCACCGTGGATGCGGTTCAGCCCCGGATCGTCTCGCGCGACGGCATGCCCGAGGTGCTGCTTCCCGGCGAGCCCGGGTACGACGAGGCCTAGCGCGTGCCCGTACGGATCGGGTAGAACAGGCACGATGGCCAGCCCGGCCCTGACGGTGGCAGTCACAGGTCCCACCGGGGATCTCGGGATATCGATCGTGAACGCTTTGGAGCGCTCCCGCGCGGTGAAGCGCATCGTGGGCATGGCCCGGCGGCCGTTCGACCCGGGCGAGCAGGGCTGGCGGAAGACGGAGTACCGCCAGGGCGACGTGACCGACGCCTCCAGCGTCGACGCCCTGGCCAAGGGCGCGGACGTGGTGGTCCACCTGGCCTTCGCGATCCTGAGCGCGAGCGACGCCACGCGGCAGCTGAACATCGACGGCTCGCGCATGGTCTTCACGGCGGCGGCCAAGCACGGCGCCAAGCGCATCTGTTACGCCTCGAGCGTCGCCGCCTACGGGTTCCACGACGACAACCCGGACTGGCTCACCGAGGAAGTTCCCGTGCGCGGCTCGCCGGAGCACCCCTACTCGGACCAGAAGGCCGAGGTGGAGCGCGTGCTCGCCGAGGTGCTGCAGGGGCGCCGTCGCACGGTGGCCTACGCGTTCCGTCCCTGCATCGTGGCCGGCCCGGACGCGCGCACCATGCTCCAGGAGATCCCGTACTTCCGGCTCGGCGAGGCCATGCCCTCCGCCGTCACCCGCCTGCTCTCCTCCATGCCCGCGCTGCGGCCGGTGATCCCCGATCCGGGTACCCGTTTCCAGCTCGTGCACGAGGACGACGTGGCCCGGGCCTTCGTGGCCGGAGTCCGCGGGGTGGGCGAGCCCGGGCCCTACAACCTGGCCGCGGGTGGCACGCTCACCATGTCCGACCTGGCCGACGCACTCGGCTGGTACTCCTTCCCCGTGCCCCGCCTGGCCGTGGAGGCCACCGCGGAGATCGTCAGCCGGCTGCCCCTGATGCCTCCGAGCGTGGACTGGATCCACTCGGTGCGCAAGCCGGTGCTGATGAAGACCGACCGTGCCCGCCGCCAGCTGCGCTGGCGGCCCCAGCACACCGCCAGGGCCACCCTCGCGGAGATGGCCCGCGCGCAGCGCGCCGACACCGCGGCACGATGACATGGCTGCGGTGCTCGCCGGCGTCGCTACAGGGCGCGGCGGTACAGCTCCTCGTAGTCGCTCTCGCTCGGCTCGCGCGGGTTCAGCAGGCTGGTGCCGTCGCCCATCGCCCCCTCCACCAATGCGGGGATGCCCGACTCCGGCACGCCCACCTGTGAGAGGCGGGTGGGCAGCCCGAGACCCTCCGCGAGACCGGAGAGGTATGCGGCCAGGGCGTCCCCCACCTCGGGGCCGGAGCCGCCGCTCTCCGCGCCGAACAGGTCGGCCAGGTCGCGGTAGCGGTCGGCGATGTCGTCGCCCCCCTCGGCGTTGAAGCGCACGACGTGAGGGAGGTTGATCGAGTTGGCCACTCCGTGGGGCACGCCGAAGTGCGCTCCGCACGGATGCGACATGGCGTGTACCGAGCCCAGCGCGAGGGTGATGGCCAGGTTCGCTGCGATCAGCATGTTCCCGCGCGCGGTGTCGTCCTCCGGAGTCTGCACGGCGCGCTCCAGGTTGTCGCGGATCATCCGCAGCGCCTGCATCGAGCGGGCGTCCTGGTGGGGGCTCCAGTCCATCGACACGTATCCCTCGACCGCATGGGTGACCGCATCCATTCCCGTGGACGCGGCCACCGCGGGAGGCAGTGTGCGGGTGGTCTCGGGATCGAGGATGGCCAGCCGCGGGAAGAGCGGGAAGTCCGCGATCTCCAGCTTGACCTTCTCCTCGTGATCCTTGATCACGGCGGCCATCGACACCTCGCTGCCGGTGCCCGCGGTGGTGGGTATGCAGGCCAGCGGCACCACATCGAGCGGCCGGCCCATGCCGTCGTCCTCGCGCGGCATGAGAAAGAAGCCCTCCTGCTCGCGCGCGCTGCCCCCGTGGGTGAACACTGCGTCGGCCACCTTGGCGGTGTCCATCACGGACCCCCCGCCCACGGCGAGGAACGAGTCGGCGCCCGCCTCCTTGGCGGCGGCCGCGCACTGCTCCACCACGTCGGTGGACGAGTCCTGCGGCACGGCGTCGAACACACCGGCCACCTCGAGGCCGCCGTCCTCCACGCCGGCCTGCACCCGGTCCACGAGTCCGGTGCCCCTCACCACGACGTCGGTGACGATGAAGACCCGGCGCGCCCCCTCCTTCTGGAGCTCGAAGCCGGTGGACCCCAGCAGGTCCCGGCCGGAGATCACCCGGGTGGTGGAGGCGTACTGGTAGAAGTCCTTGAAGCCCGTGAGCTGACGGGCGAAGGGGTCGGCCGCGGCCTCCATCAAGCCGCTTCGAGCAGGTCCGGCCGCTCGGACTGCTCGAGGATCGCCCTGTAGCGGGGGAAGATCGGCTTGGTGAGCGGCACGAGCTTCAGGATCTTGGCCACCGGGCCCTTGGCCTTCATCTGGCCGCGCGCCAGGGCCACGGTCACGTTCACCTTGCCCAGCCAGAAGCGGTGGGCCGTGTCCGCGTCCATGGTCATGACCACCTCGGGCTGCATGTCGGTGGGCCCGCAGTCCACGCGCCCGTCCTCGCCCTCGAGCAGGCTCACGGTGATCTGCGACTCGGGCTGGCGGTAGCGGTACTGCACGATGGTGTTGGCGCGGCGGAACTTCGGGGCGAGCTCCTCGTCCTCGGCGAGCTCGCTGAACAGCTTCCCGATGTAGGCGTAGACCTCATCGGCGTCCTTGAAGTACGGCAAGTTCGTGCTCCTCTCAGGATTACGTGCCCGGCATTGTCTCAGGCCCCGGGTCGTGGGAACGACGAACCGACCACGGCGTCCCAGACGCGGTCCGGTGAGAGCTTGCGCTGGGTCAGCAGGATCCGGGCCGAGGGCGTAACGGGATAGCGCGTGCGCGGCCGCCTCGCCGTGATCGCCCTGCGGATGGCCTTGGCCACCGCCTCCGGCCCTCCGCCGAGCCGGCCGATGGCGCCGTCGTATGCGCCGGCGGTGGCGGCGGCCACGGCCTGGTTGAAGCCGGCGTACGGGCCCTCCTCGGACGCGGTCGGGCCCATGGAGCCCACCGCCGTCTCGGCGAAGTTCGTCTTGATCAGCCCAGGCTCGATCACCACCACCTGCACGCCGAAGCCCCGGACCTCGAAGCGCAGCGCGTCCGAGATCGCCTCCACGGCGTACTTCGTGGCGTGGTACGCGCCGCCGCCCGGGAAGGTGAGCTTGCCGCCCATCGAGCTCACGTTCACGATGCGCCCGCGCCCCGCGCGGCGCATGCCCGGCAGCACGAGCTGGGCCATCCGCACGAGCCCGTACACGTTCGTCTCGAACTGTGCCCGCAGGTCGTCGAGGGCGATCGTCTCCACCGCGCCGCTCTGGCTGTAGCCGGCGTTGTTCACCAGCGCGCCCACCGAGCCCTCGGCCTCCTCCACCGCCTTCACGGCAGCGCTCATCGACGCCTCGTCGGTCACGTCGAGCGCCAGCGTGCGGCAGCCGCTCTCGCGCAGGTCGGCGATCGACTCGAGCCGGCGCGCCGTGGCGTAGACGGCGTGACCGTCACGCGCCAGCAGCTCGGCCGTGGCCCGGCCGATGCCCGTCGAGCAACCCGTGATGAGCACGGCTCCCGAGGTGTCCGCCATGGTCCCCTCCGATCAGTTACAGGCCAGGAGGCGGAGGATATGCCCGGGAGCCCGCCCGCGCTCAGCGGGCGCGCACCACCAGCGTCTGCACGCCCCGTCCCAGGCGCCCGCGCTCATCCCAGAGCACCGCGTCGGCCAGGCCCAAGCCGTGCGGCTCCGGGTAGGTGACGGCGTCCACGCCCACCCACTCGCCCGCGGGCAGGCGCTTCAGGTGCACGCTCAGGTCGGTGTTGATGAACAGGTAGCGCTTCCAGTCGAGGGCGGCGCTCACCCCGTTCCCGGCGTCGGCGGCGATCAGCACCCGCTCGAGCGGACTGGTCTCCTCGCCCTCCACGAGCGGCACCCTCGAACGCATCCACACCATCGCCGGACCCGGTTCGAGAAAGGCGCCGCTCACGAACCTGAGCTCCATCGCGGTGTGGTAGCCGATCTCGTGGCCGGTGGGGAAGAAGTCGCGCGGCTCACCAACGTCCGGACCGGGCGGAGGCGGATCCGGCGGGGGCGGAGGTTCCAGGACCTGTTCGGACACACGCAGCCGCCAGGCCCGCGCCCGCATCACATCCCCGTCGGGTCCGGTGAGGGTGGCCTCGAGCAGCTCCACTCCGCGCCCGGGCCTGACCACCGCCGCTGACGTGGTGAGCGGAGCAAGCGGCACGGGCCCGAGGATGTCCACGGTGATGCGCCCCACCTGAACGTCGTCGCGTGGCTCGCAACGCTTGATCGCCCGCCCCAGGAGCGCCGACGGAGGCCCCGCGTGCTGGGCGCCGGGGTCCCAGGGGCCACGCGTGAGCTCCGACGGCACCAAGGTGTCCCCGTCGGGAACGAAGAAGGCGTCGTGGCTCACGGCGGGTGATCCTAAGCAGGTAGCCTGCGCGCCGATGAAGGCGGTCACATTCCAGGCGCCGGGCGAGGTGCGGGTGGACGAGCGCCCCGAGCCGCAGCTCGTGGAGCGCGACGACGCTGTGGTGCGGGTGGAGGCCACCGGCATCTGCGGGTCGGACCTGCACATCTACCACGGCCGGGTCTCGATCGAGCCCGGGTTCACCATCGGGCACGAGTTCGTGGGCACGGTGATCGCGGCGGGCGACGCCGTGACCGAGGTGGCCGAGGGGGACCGCGTGCTGGGGTGCTACTGCTCGGCCTGCGGTAAGTGCTTCTTCTGCCGCCGGGGCGACTTCCACAAGTGTGACGAGGGCCGGGTGTTCGGCCACGGCAAGACGCTGGGCTCGCTCCAGGGCGCCCAGGCCGAGCAGGTGCTCGTGCCCCACGCGAACCTGACCCTGCGCCGGGTGCCCGAGGGCATGTCGGACGACTCCGCCCTGTTCGCCGGGGACGTGATGGGCACCGGCTACCACGCGGTGGCCGCGGCGGGCATGGAGCCGGGCGACGCGGTGGCCGTGCTCGGGCTCGGCCCGGTGGGCCTGTGCGCGGTGCAGGCGGCGAGGGCCGCCGGAGCGTCGTACGTGGTGGCGATCGACTCGGTGGAGGACCGCCTGGCCATGGCCGAGTCCTTCGGCGCCCAGCCTGTGCACCTGACCGAGGGCGACCCGCGGGGAGCGGTGAAGGCGGCCACCGAGGGGCGCGGGGTGGACGTGGCCGTGGACGCCGTGGGACACCCCGAGGCGCTCGAGCTGGCCTGCCGCCTGGCCCGCAAGGCCGGGACCGTGTCGGCCACCGGCGTCTACACGGAGCGCATCCAGTTGCACATGGGGATCGTCTGGATCAAGGCGCTCACCCTCACGTCGGGGCACGCGAACGTGATCGGGCACGTGGACCGTGTGCTCTCGATGATGGCCGCCGGCGTGCTCGACCCCACACCGCTCGTCAGCCGCCACATGACCCTCGACGAGGCCCCCCAGGCCTACGAGGCCTACGACCGCCGGGAAGCGCTCAAGATCGTGATGCGCCCATGAGCGACCAGGGCGTGTTGCCGGGAACGAGGGCGATGCTGGCGCGGCGCGCCGAGGTGGTGGGTGATGGAGCCGAGGCGATCGGCTGGAAGGTCGGCTTCAACGTGCCGGCGATTCAGGAGAAGCTCGGCATCTCGGCTCCGCTCGCGGGCTTTCTCACCAGCGCCGGGCTGCTCGAGGACGGCGCCACCTTCTCCGTGGGGGACGGCCGGCTGGTGGCCGAGCCGGAGGTGGCCGTTGAGCTCGGCGACGACGCGCGAACGATCGTTGCCCTGCTGCCCGCGCTCGAGCTGGCGGACCCGCCCGACCTCTCGTGGGACGTGGAGACCATCCTCGCGGGGAACATCTTCCATCGCGCCGTGGCCTTCGGCCCGCGCACCGAGAGCGTGGTCCCGGGCGAGGCGCGCGTGCTGGTGAACGGGGAGGAGCGCGAGCGCGTTCCGGCCGAGCGCACCTCGGCCCACCTGGAGGCGATGGTGGCCGCGGTGGGCGATCGCCTGGCCGCGGCCGGGGAGCAGCTTCGCCCGGGCGACCGGATCATCACCGGTGTGCTCGCCCCGCCGCCGAGCGTCGGCGCCGGGGACCGCGTCCGGCTCGAGCTCGACGGGCTGGGTGCCGTCGAGCTGTCCTTCGCCTAGCGGCTACGCAGCCACTCGAGCCGCTCGGCGGCCCACTTGCGGGTCTCCTCCGAGCGATGCCTGAAGTGGTAGGAGCCCAGGGTGTCGGGGAGGAAGTGGAAGCTCACGCCGGCCTCCCAGAGGCGGCGCGCGAAGTTCCAGTCGTTCGGCTCGTTCATCAGCGCACAGACGCGGTCGTAGCCGAAGTAGCGGAGTCCGGCGTGGAAGATCGAGAACTGGGTGCCGAACTGGGTCAGGCGCGGCGGGAACTCGCCGAACTCGACCTCGAGCGACTCCGTGGTCGGCGCGTCGAGCACGCGGGCCCGGCAGTAGGCGATCTCGGCGTGCGTCTCGCGGGCCCCGGCGAGCATCCGCTCCAGATAGTCGGGGTCCCATTCGTCGTCGTCGTGCTGCATGGCGATCCACGAGCCCGACGCCAGGGTCAGCCCGTGGTTGAAGGGCACCGTCCCGGAGTTGTGCCATCGCCTGGTGTCGTCGTCGGGCTCCGGCTCCTGGAACGCGAGGTTCACCACCTGCACCCGCAGGTCGTCGATCGCGTTGACCCGCTCCACCGTGTCGTCGGTGCACGCGTTGCCCACCACAATCACCTCGAGCTTCCGGTACGACTGGCGCAGCACCGAGGCGAGCCCGCGCTCGCAGAGGAGCTCCGCGCGGTTGAAGGTGGGGATCACCACAGACACGAGCGGCTCCGGCTCGTACGCCCGCGCGTAGGAATCGTCGGCCCGGAGAGCCGCCAGCCGGCCGCGGTAGTCGAAGGCCTGCTCGTACACGCGGCCGGTGAGCTGCTGCACCTCGTCCACCCGCCGGGCGAGCTCGGTCAGGCCGGTCTCCATCCTGCCCACGGCCGACGAGACGTCCTCGAGGCGCCCTAGCACCTCGGCCGAGAGGGGCTCCCCGGGGCCCGGGGAATCCCGGCGTGCCGCAGCCACGGCCCGCCGTACGCGTGGGATGAGCGCCACGCGCGCAGCATATTGGCGGCCCGCGATGCTGCTCAGCCCGCGGCCAGGCGGTACACAGGCCCGTCGAGCGAGACCGCGTAGACCCGTCCGCTGCCGTCCTCGCCGAAGGACACCAGGCTCTTGACGGTCGATCCCAGCGCCCTCGAGCGGGCCCCGCGCGGCCGCAGGGCAGCAACCCGAAGGCCGCCGTGGCAGTAGTCGCCGTACACGTACTTCCCGTACAGCGCGCTGCCGAGGGCGCGATCGCGGATCACATACCCACCGGTGATCGAGCAGTAGCCGTCGCTGTGCGAGTGCGTCAGGGCCGGCGGGCGGGCATGGGCGGCGCTTCCCTGCCGGTAGCGGCTGTTGCCCTCGAACACGCTCCAGCCGAAGTTGTAGCCCCCGCGCGGAGCATGGCCGCGGCCGCGCGAGTTCGGAACGTAGTCGATCTCCTCCACCGCGTCCTGGCCCACGTCGCCGATCGTGAGGCCTCCGGTCCTGCGGTCGAACGAGAAGCGGTACGGGTTGCGCAGGCCGTAGGCATAGATGTCCGGGAGGGCGCCCGCCCGGCCCCGGAAGGGGTTGTCCCGCGGCACGGCGTAGCCGCCGCCGGGACGGGGCGAGATCCGGATCAGCTTGGCCAGCTGGCGACCGCGGTTCTGGCCGTTCAGGTCCGGGTCGCCTCCGCCGCCTCCGTCCCCGAAGCCCGCGTAGAGGTAGCCGTCCGGGCCGATCTGCAGCTGGCCGCCCTTGTGGTTGAAGCGGTGGTGCGGCACGCGCAGCACCAGCCGGCGCGACGCCGGGTCGGCGCGGTTCGGATTGGAGGCCGAGCGGCGGAGCTGGTCGATGTGGGGGTAGCCGGCGGAGTCGGTGTAGTAGATGTAGAACCGGCCCGAGCGCGCGTAGTCCTTCGGGAAGGCCATCGACAACAGCCCGCTCTCTCCGCCGGTGGTCACGAGGCTGCTGATGTCGAGGAACGGCGTCTTCAGCACCCGCCGTCCGCTCACCACCCGTATGCGCCCGGGGCGCTCCACCACGAAGCGCCGGCGGTCGCCCCGCGGCGCGGTGAGGTAGGTGGGCTGGTCGAAGCGCCCCAGGAGCGCAAGGCGGACGCCGCGCGGAGCGGCCGGGACCGCTGTCCTGACCTCGGCCGATACGGGCCGCTCGTCGGTAACCGTGGCCGACGACGAGGAGGCGCTGTCGTCGCCGCCGCCGGACGAGCATCCCGGCAGCGCCGCGAAGAGGGCGAGCACCGGCAGGACGCGGAGTGCGCGGAGGGCCACGCAGCGGCAGTATGGCAACGCTAGGCTTGGGCCCTTCGGGCTGTGGCGCAGCCTGGTAGCGCGCTCCGTTCGGGTCGGAGAGGTCCCCAGTTCAAATCTGGGCAGCCCGATTACCCGCTCCCTCCGCAGGACGCCCGGCAGGATCCCCGCACCAGGCGGTGGGTGCTCAGGCGGAGGGAGTCGCAGACGGCGCCGCAGGGCGCCCGCCCAGCGGGCGGGGCTCCACGGCGGCCCGCCGGCCCCTGGTGTGCCCGTTCGTGTCCGGGCCGGGCACGGGCGGCTCGCCGTGCTCGTACCAATCGCGCAGGGCCACCTCGTAGAGGTCGCGGGGGTCGGAGACTCCGCATACCGACGCGAAGGTGGCCACCACTGCGCCCTCGTCGTGGGGCCGCGTGCGGCCCTTCTCGAAGCGATCGATCTTCTCCTTGCTCACCCGCATGTGCGAGGCCATGTCCTCGAGCGTCAGCCCGGCGTCCTCCCGGCAGCGCCGCGCCGTGGCCCCCAGCCAGTACTCGTAGCGCTGCGTCGGTGGAGCCGCCATGGGCACGCATTGAACCAGCAGCGTGGGTCGTCTCGGCGGGCGGGTTCCGGCTCCCACAACGACCCGATCCCGGGCTCCGCAGATCGGCTGGCGGACATTCGGGCCCGTTTCCAGCTACTTTTGCCGTCCGCCGAATTGTGTTCTACAGAAAGAGTGCCGCCCCATCATGCTTAATGCCGTAACCGCCCTGCCACCGAACGGGCTCCGCGAAGCACGCGAAGCCGCCGGCGATTCGCTTGAATCTCTGGCCCTCGAACTCGGCGTGGACGAGGGCACGGTTGCCCGTTGGGAGGCGTCGGGGTCCATCCCTGCTGATCGCCTCCGCACGCTCAGCGAGCGCTACGGGGTACCGGAGTTCTACCCCATCGAGCCCAGGCGCACCCGGCCCCGCCGGAAGTTGGCCCTGGTCGCCTCCGCCGTCGGGCTCCTGGCTCTGCTCGCGGGGTGCACCCCGACCTCGATCGCCCCCGGGGGCCGTACGCTCGACTCCGCGTACCGCTCCGGCGCCGACTTCATCAACCTGAAGGCCGGGACCTACTCGGGCCAGAACCTGCCCCAGGTGAACGGCCACAAGCTCACCGTCGTGAACTGCCAGCCCGGGGCGAAGATCAAGGGACTCGAGGTCTACGGCGACAAGGTGGCCTTCACCGGCTGCGACTTCGACGGCCAGGTCTACGTGCAGGGCGCGCAGGGCCTCGGCTTCGCGAAGAGCGACTTCGGCCCCTCCAACAACTCGCCGCCCCTGCTGGTGAACGGCTCGCAGAAGTCGGCCGGGCTCAACTTCACGGGCAACCACTTCCATGACGCCACCGCCACGGGGGAGGCCCACACGGAGTGCGCCTGGATCGCGTGGACGGACGGGCTGACGATGAAGGGCAACCGCTTCGACCGGTGCACCTACTTCAACATCTTCCTGACCCAGTTCGAGGGCAGCCCGCCCCGGAACGTGAGCATCACGGGCAACACGCTGTGCAAGTCCGTGAACGGCCCGGTGGGCCCCGCGTACTACACGGTGATGGTCGCTCCGCACATCGACTCGGCGGTGAACTACAAGATCGCCGGGAACCAGCTCGGCAGGCCGGTGGTGAACGAGGCCCAGTCGTCCTCGAACGTCGTCACCGGACCGAACACCGGCACCGGCTGCTAGCCGGACCGGGACGCGACGGGTAGGCGCCCCCCGACCGGGGGGCGCCTATGCCGCGACGGCGTTGTAGTAGCGCACGGCCAGGCCGGTGAGCAGGGTCTCGAAGCAGGCCGAGAGGCTCATGTCGTTGCGCTCGGCATAGGCCCGCAGCCCGGCCGCCTCGATGGCCTCGCTCTGGGCGATCACCTCGCCGATCAGGTCGGGGTGCTCGTCGCTGAAGTAGGCGCCCATCGAGTACAGGCTCGTGTCCATCAGGGACTCGAGGAACGTGTCCGGATCGTCGCTCACTGGACGCTTCGCACTCACCGGGCGGAGGTTACCCCGGAGCCGCTCGGGGCGGGTGGGCCGCCTTCGCGCGTGTTCCGGCCGTGCGGCCAGCGCAAATTTCGATAATCGGCTTGCGCCGTCCCGAGCAGGCGTTACCCTGCGTAGCAGCAGCCCACGCAACGAGGAGGCACTGCTAGATGGCGATCCATTTGACGCCCACCGAGCTCGGTCGGGAGGCAGGAATGCACCGGCGCGAGGTCATCTCCAAGTGCATGGAGATGGGCGTCCCGATCTTCCAGGGCAGGATCGATAAGACCCTGTTCCTCTCCAACCTCAAGCAGGTCAAGACGACCAAGGAGCTTGCCCAGGCGTAGCCCCCGACCCGGCCGACGCCGGGTCCGCTTAGAATCGGCCCCCTGAGTCAGGATTACGAGGGAGGGCCAATGGAAGCAGTGACCGCCAATGCGGCGGCGGCGGGTGGCACGGGTACCGGCTCGAAGACGATCGCCGATCTGCTGCCGATGGCGGCTGAGCGATACGGCGCAGCACCCGCGCAGCGCCACAAGGTCGGCGAGTCGTGGGTCGACATCTCCTATACGGAGCTCGGCTCGACCGTGCGCGAGATCTCCCTCGGGCTCGTGGATCTCGGGATCCAGCCCGGCGACAAGGTCGCAATCCTGGCCAACACCCGGCCGGAGTGGACGCATGCGTGCTTCGGGATCCTCACCGCGGGCGGCGCGCTGGTCACGATCTACCAGACCAACTCCGCCGAGGAGTGCCAGTACGTGCTGGCCCACTCGGACTCGAAGGCCGTGTTCGTGGAGGACGGCGCCCAGCTGGCGAAGGTGCGCGAGGTGCGCTCCGAGTGCCCGGCGCTTAGCCACGTGGTGGTGATGGACCCCGCTGGCGTCGAGCTCGGCGATGAGCTCACTCTCGACAGCCTCCGCGAGCGTGGCCGCGCACACGACGAGGCGGAGTGGCGCCGGCGCTACGAGGCCGTCGGGCCCGACGACATCTGCCTGTTCATCTACACGTCCGGTACCACCGGCCCGCCAAAGGGATGCCTGCTCTCGCACGGCAACTACCGCTCGATCACGGATGCCGCCGTGAAGAACAGCGTGCTGGACGACGGCGACTCCGCGTACCTCTTCCTCCCGCTGGCGCACGCCTTCGCGATCCTGATCCAGTTCGTGGTGTTCGACCTCGGCACCACACTCGCCTACTGGTCGCGCGACCCGAAGCAGATCATTCCCGACCTCGCCCAGGTCCAGCCCACCTACTTCCCGTCGGTCCCGCGGATCTTCGAGAAGATCTACACGATGGCCACATCGGTGGCGCCCGACCGGGAGAAGCTCGACCAGGCGGTGGAGCTGGGCGTGAAGGTCCGTACCGCGCGGGCGGCGGGCGAGGAGGTGCCGGCCGAGCTCGAGACCGCGTTCGCCGCGGCCGACGAGGCGCTCTACAAGAACGTTCGTGCGCTGTTCGGCGGCCGGATCCGGGAGTGCGTCACCGGCGCGGCCCCGATCGCCTCGGAGATTCTCCGCTTCTTCTACGCATGCGGCGTGCCGGTGATGGAGGGGTACGGCATGACCGAGACCGCCACCAGCGCCACCGTGAACCGGACCACCGGGGACGGCTTCCGCTTCGGCTCCGTGGGGCAGCCGCTCGACGGCGTGGAGGTCCGCGTCGCCGAGGACGGCGAGGTGCTGATCAAGGGCCCGAACATCTTCCAGGGCTACTACAAGAACGAGGCCGCCACCAGCGAGGCGCTCGAGGATCGCTGGCTCCACACCGGAGACCTCGGCCGGCTGGACGAGGACGGCTTCCTCTACATCACGGGCCGCAAGAAGGACATCATCATCACGGCGGGCGGGAAGAACATCACGCCCGCCAACCTGGAGAACGGCCTCAAGCAGAGCCGCTGGATCTCCCAGGCGGTGGTGGTGGGCGATCGCCGTCCCTACCTGGTGGCGCTCGTGACGCTCGATCCCGAGGAGGCGCCCGCCCTGGCCGAGAAGCTCGGCGTGGGGGGAGCGGACGTGCCGGCCCTGGCACAGGACGAGCGGGTGCACGAGGAGATCCAGAAGACCGTGGACGAGGTGAACTCGCACGTGGGCCCCGTGGAGCAGATCAAGCGCTTCGAGATCCTCCCGGCCGACCTCGCGCAGGAGACCGGCGAGCTCACCCCCACGCTCAAGGTGAAGCGCAACGTGGTGCAGGAGAAGTTCGCCGGCACCATTGACGGGGTCTACTCCCGCTAGCCTGAAAGTGGCGCCTCAGGGCGCCTTAGCCGCCATGGCCAGCAACGACCCCACCGATACGGGCGGACTCTTCGTAGGGCGCCGCCCGGGCACCGCGCCCGTGCGCTTCCCCGACGTCCCGCCGGACGTCAGCCCCTCGCGGCAGCGCTCCGACGCTCTTCTGGCCCACGCTCTTCTCGCGCTCGAGCTGACCATGTGCCTGAGCCTCTTCGGGCCGCAGCCGGCAGCGTGGCTCTGGGTGGGCTCACAGGTGCAGTACGTGACGGGCTACGTGACCGCCGGCATCTCCACGATCATGCTCGGCTGCCTCGCCTCGCTCATGATCACGATGGCGGGGGCCAAGCGCGTGGACCACGCGTGGAAGCTGGTGCGGCGCGCGGCCGGACACCGGCAGGAGCGAGGAGCGCTCGAGCGCATCTTCGCGGGGAGCGTGGGCGTGGCGGTGGTGGTGTTCGGAATCTGGTTCCTCTTCATACAGGGACCGGCGCCGAGCCTGGCTCCGTCGCGCTAGCGGCGTGGACCTCTTCGGCTACTACCGCCAATTCGACGACATCGACGAGGTGGAGATGAACCGCGGGCGGCGCGAGCGGCGCGCCCGCGAGCGTGCGGTCGCGCTGGCCCAGGTCCCGGACCTCGACCTCTCGGGCACCGAGTGGCCGGACATGCCCCACTCCGAGGTGGTGAACGCCGCGATCGCCCGGGCGCGCGGACGGGTGAACGGCTACCCGGACCGGCATGCCGGAGGGATCAGGCGCCTGCTCGCTGAGCGCCATGGGGTGGCCCCGGAGCAGGTGGTGCTGGGCAACGGCGCGGCTGAGCTGCTCCAGGTGGCGGGGCTCGCCCTGCTCTCCGCGGGCGACGAGGTGGTGATGCCCTGGCCGTCCTACCCGCTCTACCCGCTGATGGCGGCCCGCGCGCGAGCCAAGCCGGTGTCCGTGAGCACCAAGGGGGACGACGCCCACCACTGCGCGTCGCTGGCGGGCGCGGTCACCGAGCGCACCCGCGCGCTCGTGATCTGCAACCCGAACGACCCCACCGGCCACTACCTCCCGGCGGCCGAGCTCGGGCGCCTGCTGGCGGTGCTGCCCGAGCGCGTCTACGTGCTCCTGGACGAGGCGCTGGTCCACTTCCAGGACGCCGAGGCACAGGACGCCTGCCTGCGCCTGGTGGACGCCTTCCCGCGACTGCTGGTGGTGCGCACCTTCTCGAAGGTGTACGGGCTCTCCGGCCTGCGCACCGGCTACGCCGTGGGCACGGACGCGGACCTCCTGGGCACCATCGCGCCCGTGCTCGGGGTGAACGCGCTCAGCCAGGCCGCGGTGGAGCATGCGCTGCGCACCGGCGACGACGAGGTGGGCCGCAGGCGCGAATCCGTGTCACTGGAGCGTGCGCGGCTGCTGGAGGCGCTACGCGCCCTGAAGGTGGACGCCGATCCCAGCCAGGCTAACTTCATCTGGCTGAGCGCCAAGGGCGTGGAGGGCGCCGACCTGGCCAACCGTCTGCGGCGCCAGGGCGTGATCGTGGCCGCCGGCGGACCGCTCGGGGCGGACGACCACGTGCGGGCGACCGTGCGCGACGCACCGGCCACCGATCGGCTCATGCGCGCGCTGGAGAACGCGCTGGGCCCGAAGCCCGGCTAGGCATGGTCCGGTGCTCGCCCGATCACCGATCGGGCTCCGCTCCTCCCTAGGCATGGTCCGGTGCTCGCCCGATCACCGATCGGGCTCCGCTCCTCGCGCGCCCGGGCTGCGCTCCTCCCTAGGCGTCCTCGGACTGACGTAGGAGGGCGCCCGTGGTCTGCTCGAAGATCCGGCGCCAGCCCGCCGCGCGCTCGCGCTCCTTGGCGAAGCGCCGCACCACCTTGCGCACGCGGGTGGCCGAGATCTCGATCCCGTGCTTGGCGCACACCGCCTTCAGCTCGTCGTAGTCCGAGGCCAGCTTCAGCGTCACGGACTCGAAGCCGTGCCGCGCGATCTCCATGCGCCGGGTGAAGTTCAGGATGTTCGTCTCGAACATCAGCTCGTCGTTCGGGTCGGGCTCGATCAGGATGATGTCGACGCCCGGGTAGCGCTCCTTCCAGTGGCTGACGGCCTCGTGCAGCCGCTGGTGGGCCAGCAGCTTGAAGGCCTGGTAGCCGATCTGCGGGAACCCCATGTCGCGCACGCGCCGCACGCGGCTCCCCCACATCGTCGGGATCACCTTCTGGAAGTCGTTCACGTAGGGGACCAGCGGATTCACGACGATCACGAAGGTCGCGCCGGCCTCCACGGCGACGTCTACGTTCGTCGTCGACCGCAGCCCACCGTCGACCAGGTGGCGACCCTTGATCTCGACCGGCTTGTAGACCATCGGCAGCGCCGTCGACGCCGCCACTGCCCGCGCGATCGGCACGTCGTCCCACTCCCGGCCGCCCAGCACGATCCGCTCGCAGGTGTCGAGGTCGGTCGCCGTGAGGAACAGCTCGTTCTCGAGCAGGCGGAAGTCGTTGACGCGGTCGGGATCGCTCAGCACGTTCTCCAGGGACTCCTGGATGCCGCGCCCGTCATAGAGCCCCGACGG
>JBBQHI010000035.1:0-37853 GCA_038323835.1 Solirubrobacterales bacterium | reverse complement strand
CCGCGGCCCAGTCGGTGAGGTTGTCCTCCTTGAACTCCGCCACCGTCCGCTTCAACGTCGCCACCAGCCCCACCTCACGCGGATGCGCAGGACCCTCCGGACGCCGCCCCGCCCGCTTCTCCCCGCCGTCAGCGTGGTCGTGGTTCGTGTCGATGCTCACCGCGCCCTGTTGTCCGGGAACGGCGGAGTGCAAACAACGAGGAGCGGGCAAGAGAGAGGCACGGCTACCCGCAACGACCGCCTGGCCCTTCTCGGCGCCGCCGGCACCATGGGGTTCGCGATGGCGAGGAACCTGGCGCGGGCCGGGTTCGAGGTTCGGGCCTGGAACCGGACCCGCGAGCGAGCCGAGCCGCCGGCAGGTGACGCCGCGACCATTGCCGCCACGCCCGAGGAGGCCGCCGGCGGGGCGGACGTGGTGATCACGATGCTGAGCGACACCCGCGCCGTGCTCGAGGCGATGGAGGGGGACCCCGGGGCGCTGGCCGGCGCGGCCGAGGGCACGGTCTGCTCCAGATGAGCACTGTGGGCCTCGCCCTCACCGAGAGCTGCGCGGGCCTGGCCGAGCGCTCGGGGCTGAGCTTCTTGGACGCGCCCGTGCTGGGCAACAAGGAACCCGCGAGCAGGGCAAGCTCGTGGTGCTCGCGTCGGGCCCGGCGGCGCTCCGCGAGCGGCTCGAGCCGATCTTCGATGCGGTGGCCCAGCGCTCGATGTGGGTAGCTGGATCCTTCGTTCCGGCTCGCGCTCGCGGCCAAGGACGCGGCGTTGGTGGAGGAGGCGGCCGAGCGCCACGAGCTCGACCTGCCGATGCTCTCGGTGGTCCGCCGCCGGCTCGACGAGGCTGTTCCCGAGCACGGCGAAAAGGACATGAGCGCGACCTTCCTGACCAGTGCGCCCGAGGGTGAGGCACAATAGGCCCCCTTGGACGTCTGGACGCTGAACGAGGAGGAGCTGGAGCCGCACGCCCCCCGCGTGCTGCACTCCGAGGAGGGGGCCAGCAGAGTGATCCTCCTGGGCCTGCCCGAGGGCGAGTTGCTGCAGGAGCACGAGGTGCGAGAGCACGCTCTCCTGTTCTTGCTGGAGGGGTCCCTTGCGGTCAGCGCGGGGGACACGCATGCGGAGGTGGGCGCTCCGGCGCTGTTCCGCTTCGACCCGGCCGAGCGTCACGAGGTGCGGGCCACCGCCGACGCCCGGCTAGTGCTGTCGCTCGCGCCCTGGCCCGGGGACGGGTGGCACGACCACCACGCCCCGGACGGCGCCTGAGCAGGCCTGGGTTGACCGGCGCGGACGCCGGTCGGCTCGGACGTCCACCTCTACGAGGTTCTCGGTGCCTTCATCGACAGGGCGACATCCTCGGCCATGAGCCGATGGGCGTGGTCGAGGAGACCGGCTCGGAGGTCACCGGCCTCGAGAAGGGCGACCGCGTGGTCATTCCCCTCAACATCTCCTGTGGCCACTGCTTCATGTGCGACCACGGGCTCATGTCCCAGTGCGAGACGACCCAGGTGCGCGAGTACGGAACCGGCGCCTCGCTTCTGGGTCACACGAAGCTTTACGGCCAGGTGCCGGGCGGTCAGGCCGAGTACCGTGAACGTCGCAGCGGCCGGGCGGCGCGCGAGCACATCGCAACTGCCAAGTCCGCGGTGGCCGAGTACTTCGCGAACCGGCCGGTGCCGGAGTGCGCAATCGATTGGGACAGCCTCGACGGAGCGGTCACGCTACGAGCGGCCAACGGCCGGGGCGGCTGCCCGCGGTCGCGCTCGGCGCCAATCCCGTGGCGATCCTCGCTCCGAGTCACCGCATCACCGGTGGCCACGAGGTCCCCGCCGAGTACGTCGGCGGGGACCCGCGGCGCCAGGCGCTTCGAGAGTTCGAGCAGGCTTAGCGGAATGCGCGCCCTGCCCGAACCACTCTGGCGCTAGGCGTTGTTGAGCTGGCGCTCGGTGGCCTGAAGCACGCCCGCACGGTTCTTGTGCTTGCGCTCATAGGTGCGGACGGACTTGATGCGCGTCTCGTCACCCTCCGAGAGCACGGCCCGGACCTCGTCCACGGACAGCTCGTCGTATCCGGCCCACGGCTCGTCGGCTTGGAGTGAGTCGATTCGGCTGGTGACGGTGGAGCGATTCTGGTTCTTGCGCTCATAGGCGTTGACCTTCGCCAGGTCGACCTGCGAGAGCTCCGTGAGCTTGCCGAGCACCTCATCCACGCTCAGGGAGTCGTAGCTCGAGATGGCCAGATCCGACTCGGAGGCCATCGCGCCCTTGACCGTTCCCTCGGCCCGGGCGACGCCCGGCACCTTGCGGGCCTGGCGTGCACTGCGCTTCGCTCGCGTGGTGCTCTGACGCGCGGTGCGCTTGGCCGTCTTGCCGACCTCGCGGACGGCGTCGGCCGCGCCGGTCTCGGTCACGTCGTATGAGCCATCGCCGTCGAACTCGGCGCGCGCCACCGCATCCGTCAGGCGCGGAAGCTCCTTGAGCAGCCGGTCCAGCATGCGCTGCTCGTCTCCGAGCACCGAGTTGGCCAAGCGCTCGGTCCCCGTGTCGCCGGCGATCCGCGCGAGCCGGGCGAGAGACGTGTAGGTGGCGATCTCCTGCGCCTCAGCGGCGCACGAGTCCTTGGCGTTCTTGAGCACCTTCTCCTCGCCCCCGCTGCCGCGAACGAGGTCCAGCGGCGTCTTGCTCAACGCCAACGCCTGTCCGATCACTGTCTGAACCAGCCCGAGGCCGACCTGAATGGGATTGCCGCCCTGATCGAGTTCGCTCAGGCGTCGCTGTATGCGCGCCGCGTGACGGCGGGTCTCGCCGAGGTGAGTTTCGAGCCCGTCGCGGTACTGGCCACTGGGTGTCATGGCGATCTGCGCCTGGAGCTGGCGCACCAGCGTCGACTCAGCCCCGTGGGCCTCGTTCAGGTACTGCACGATCTTCTGCTCTTGCTGCTTGGTCACGATATGAACTCCCGTTGAACGCGTCGAGGACTTAGAAGATGTGGATGATCAGATTGACCACGATGGTCAGCCCGATCGAGAGGATCAGCGAGGTCACTAGGCAGCCGGGCATGAACCGAACGTTGGCCCGCGCGCCCGGCCGCTTGGTGAACAGGAACATCTCGCTCTAGAAGCCGGCCCTAGTGGCTGGCGTTGCGGTCGCCCCGCTCGTCCCAGTAGGGATCGCGCACGCCGGACTTGGCGATGCCGCGGCTGATCATGTAGCCGACGGTGAGGATGGTGATGTAGAGCCACACCTTGTCACCGGCGAAGTAGTCCGAACCGCCGTCCTTGCCCTCGATCGTGTTGCCGGCGATCAGGATGGCGATCGTCATCAGCACGAAAGCGGCGAACTCGCTCGTCTTGAAGAACGACTTCGTTTCGGTCGCGAGGCGGCGGGCGGCGGCACGACCCCGGCCGGAATCTCGGCTCTGGACACCGGTCGACCCGGTAGTTACGTCAGTTGCTGCCATGGAGGGACTCCTTGTGGTTGGTACTTACGAGTACCGGTGTTCCGAGCGTGCCCCTAGATCGAGGCCGTCAGCCCTCCGGGTCAATGAGCGAACTTCACGGGCTCACCGGACCGCCTTCTTATGCCCGACCGATGAGGGGCCAAACATCACGGCGAAAGCGGAACGCCGGTCCACGCACCGCCTCGCTGAAAGGCAGCGCGCGTCCCCGCGTCCCTAGAGGTGCCCGGCCGGGCGAACCTAATGCCCTAAAGGCCGGGAGCTCGCAGGTCCTGTTCCCAAACAGGGAGCACGAAACCGCGCCCCGCGGCGACTTAGCTACCCGGCTCGGGAGGCTCGTCCAGCACGAAGAACTCGACCGCATGTTCGGGGTCGAACACGATCTGACTGTGGTACGCGAGCACCTTGCGCCCCGTGAGGCGCTCGATGGCCTCGGTGGTGGGGCCGGCCATGGCCTCCTGGAAGCGCAGCCGGTATGTCCGCACCAGCTCGGCCTCGCCCCTTTCGATAAGCGTTTCCTCGTTGCGGGTGAGGCCACCCTTCATTACGCAGAAGACATACTCGTCGTTGATGTAGGTCTTCGCCTGTGTCGGACCCTTGCCGTAGAACTGCTTCTTCAAGCCGACCATCGCGTTCGCGATGCGGGCGTGCATCGACGGCGAGGAGTCCATCCGAACGCCTGGGCTCCAGTCGGGTTCGGTGAGCCGGTCCGCTTCCTCAGCGGTCTGCCGATCCGCCTCCTCCTCGCGCCCGTCGTCACCCACAGAGCGATCCTACCCCTCGGGGCGGGCCCGGTTCGAAGCGGCCCAGAGTCCCAGAGCGGCGAGGACCAGAACGACGACGGCGATCCCCACGGCGATGAGTACCCCGCCCACCCCGCTGGGATGATTGTGGCCCCGTCCAGGCCCGGAGCTCGCAGCGATTGAGACCAGTCCGCTGAAGAGATCCAATTGCATCGTTATTTCTCTCCTGCGCGCTCGCCTATGTCCGCGACCTCAGGTGTGTTGACCTCCATCATCCGTTCATGCGTCCGCCACCGCCGCACCGGGGATGAGCTCCCCGCGTATCGCGACGAGCAGGGGGATCTGGTGGCCGTGTCCACGCGCTGCACCCACCTCGGCTGCCAGGTCAACTGGAATAGCGCGGAGCGCAGCTGGGACTGTCCCTGCCAGGGAGTCACGTTTCGCACCCACCGGCGAAGTGCTCCACGGACCGGCGGTGCACCGTCTTCGAGCGCAGGCCGCTCGACTGATCGTCACCTCCAGCGCGGCTGAGCGCGACAGCCTGACGGCGCCTCCCGCGCGGGAGGCGCCGTCGCGGAGCGGCGAGCCCTAGGCGCCCGCCGTCTGGCGGGCTTCGTCGGCTTTGTTGGTTGCGCTGTCGCGCAGCTCGTCGGCGTGTTGCTGGCTCTTTTCTTGGGCGGTTTCCTTGGCCGCGCCGGCGGCCTCTTGGGCGACCTGCTTGCCGTGCTCGAGGGCTTCTTCGCCGGTTTCTCGGACCTTGTCCTTGACGTCGTCGGCCACGGGGCCGAGCTTCTCGTCCTCGATCCGCGTGGACGGGACCAGCAGGCCGGCCAGGAGGCCGACGCCGACGGCCCCGAGGGCCAGTCCGAGCGGGTTCTCCTGCTTGGACAGCGCCGCGCCCACGGGGGCCGCGATCTCTCGGCACGCTCCGCGCCCGTCGCCGCGGGCGAGCGCGCCCTGGAAGCCGTCGACCACTCGGTTCACCGGAGCGGTCGACTGCCCGCATCCGGCGGCGTGCCACCCGGTATGTGCGGTTCTTGTCCGAGAGGCATACGAGGAATGCGCGATGGATCGATGCTGCACTGGGTGGTGAACCGGACCAGGCAGCCGGCCTGTCCCCGAGCGGTGGCCACGGTGACGATGAACATCGGGTAGTCGAGCGCGGCCACGAGCTCGTGGACCGTGTCACGTGGGTGGCCCGGCTCAGCCGGCGACGGCATTCAGGCGGCGTGCCTTCTCGTCGAGGGTCTCGATCAGCGACTCGTAGGCGTCCGCGAACGCCTTCACGCCCTCGGCCGGCAGCTGGTTCATGACGATGTCCTCCACGTCCACGCCCGCGTCCTCCACCGCCTTGATGTCCTGGTGGGCGCGGTCCACATCGCGGTCGATCGTGCGCTCTGCGGTGGCGCGCTCACGCGACGCCTCGATCGTGGCGTCGGGCATGGTGTTCACCGTGTCCGGGCCGATCAGCTCGTCCACGTAGAGCGTGTCCGGGTAGTCGGGGTTCTTGGTGGAGGTCGAGCCCCAGAGCGGCCGCTGCTTGGCCGCCCCGGCGGCGGCCAGGGCGTCCCAGAGCTCGCCGCTGAAGAGTTCGCCGAAGGCCTCGTAGGCGAGCTTGGCGTTGGCCACCGCGGTGCGGCCGCGGAGGTCGTCTCGTCCCAGCTTCTCGAGTGCTGCATCCACCTTCGAGTCCACGCGGGAGACGAAGAAGCTCGCCACCGATGCCGCGCGGTCCACGGGCTCACCATTCTCCACCCGCCGCTCGACTCCCCGGATGTAGGCCTCCGCGACCTCGCGGTAGCGGGCGACCGAGAACAGCAGCGTCACGTTCACGTTCACGCCCAGCGCCGTGAGCTCCTCGAATGCTCGGACGCCGGCGTCCGTGCCCGGCACCTTGATCAGCAGGTTCGCGCGGTCGATCGCCTCGCGGTGGCGGCGCGCGGCCTCGACCGATCCGTCCGCGTCGTGCGCGAGGGAGGCGGGAAGCTCGAACGACACATAGCCGTCCACCCCCTCGGTGGAGTCGAAGATCGGCCTCAGGACTTCGGCGGCGTCGCGCACGTCGGCGTACGCCAGGCGCTCGAAGATCTCCTGCGGATCGTCGGTGTCCTCCGCCGCGGCCCGGAGGGCGTCGTCGTAGCGGTCGGAATGGCCCATGCCCTTCTCGAAGATGCTCGGGTTCGAGGTGACCCCCGAGATGCCGTCCTGCTCGATCAGGTCGCGAAGCTCGCCGTCATCCAGAAGCCGGCGGTTCAGGTTGTCGATCCAGATCGACTGCCCGAGGGCCTCGATCTGGCGTAGACGGTTGCTCACGGGTCAGGCCTTTCGGTTCAGATGTCGTAATCAAGAGAAGCAGGCCCGGGGCGGGACTCCCCCGCGGTACGTTCGAACCGGCGACCGGCGCCCAGATGGCCCAGTGCTTCCTGCTCGAGTGCCTCGGCCTCGCGGGCGTACCGGAGCGCAGCGTCCAGGCGCAATTCGCGCAGCGACCAGCGCCGGACCTTCGCCGCCCGGCGATGGGCGGCCACCGCCAGCTTTCGCTCACGCTCCGCCCGCTCCCTGCCGGTCATGGCGTACGTCAGCGCTAGGAGGAGGACCGGTCCAGATCCTTCGGATCCGCGTCCGGGTCGAGCTCCGCAGCCTCCAGGTGGCGGCTCTCAGCCTCGCGCCCGTGCTCCTCGGCGCGCACGGCCTGCTCGCGGGCGATGGCCTGCTCGCGCTCCGCGCGGGCGGCGCGCTCCTGGGCCTCGGCCCGGGCACCCTGCGCGCGGGCATCGTGAACCTCGGCTTCGCGCCTGATCTCTCCCGCCTGCTCACGGCGCTGGTCGAGGCGCCGCTGCCTCCCGCGGCCGGCGAACACGGCCAGCAGTGCAAGCACAACCAGCACGGCCAGCACGATCACGATTATCAGTCCGGTGCTCATGTCAGATCTCCCTCTCCGTTTGACCTGGATGACGACTACCCGGCTTGTGCGGGTTCAACCAAGGGGCGGGCCCTCGCCCCGTCCCCCGTTGCGCGTCCGTCGCAAGTGACTTAGGGTCGCCGGCGACCCGCCCGCCCAAGCCACTCACCTCTAAGGAGATCCACCCACATGCGGCGACACGCCTCACTGCCGGCCGTCCTGGCCTTCCTGGCCCTTGCGGCCCTCGTCCTCCCGTCCGTCGTCGCGGCGGCAGCCCCGAAGAAGGGGGCGAGCTATGTCGGCCAGCTGCCCGACAACGGCAGTCGCATCTCCAAACGGGTGGTGCTGAAGGTCTCGAGCAAGGGCACCACCGGCAAGGTGCGGCTCGAGTGTGGCGGCACGCGCATCGGCGTGAGCTCCAAGTTCTCGATCAGCAAGGGCAAGTTCACCGCCAAGAAGACCACCGGCTCGCTGCTCGTCTGGCGCCTTCAGGGCAAGTTCTCCTCGAGCAAGAAGGCCACGGCCAAGCTCTATCTCCCCGCGGCCTGTGACGGCAAGGGCGGCAAGATCACGCTCGCGCTCTCCTGAGCGTGCGCGCGTGAACGCGCTCCGGACGGGCGGCCGCACTCTCGCGGCCCTCGCGGCGATCGCCGTGGCCGCTGCGGTCGCCGCCGTGCCGGCCGCGGCCGCGGTCCGCCCCGGGCAGCTCGGCCACGAGGGTCGCTGGTACACCGACGATTACGGGCGCGTCCGCATCCTGCACGGGCTGAACGTCGTGGCCAAGCGAGCGCCATACCTGCCCTCGTCGATCGGCATCGGCGATGACGACGCCGCATTCATGGCCCGTCAGGGGTTCAACACGATCCGCCTCGGCGTGATCTACACCGCGGTGGAGCCGCGTCCCGGCGTGTACGACGACGGCTACCTCGGCCAGATCGCGAAGACGGTGCGGACCTTCCGGCGCCACGGCATCTACTCGCTCCTCGACTTCCACCAGGACCAGTACAACGAGCGCTTCCAGGGCCAGGGGTTCCCCGACTGGGCCGTGCTCGACGACGGGCTGCCCGCGGAGCCGCAGTCGGGGTTCCCGCTCAACTACTACTTCATGCCCGCGCTCCAGCGGACCTACGACAACTTCTGGGCCAACCGGCGCGGGCCCGGTGGGGTGGGGGTGCAGACCCGTTACGCGTCGGCCTGGCACCACGTGGCCGCTCGCTTTCGCGACCGGCGCGGGGTGATGGGCTACGACCTGATGAACGAGCCGTTTCCCGGCAGCGACTTCCGTGAGTGCTTCGCGGCCGCGGGCTGCCGGCGCTTCGAGCGCGGGAGGCTGTCCGAGTTCTCGCGCCGGATGCTGCGGGCGATCCGAAGCGCCGACCGCACCGGCCTCGTGCACTACGAGCCGGCCACGAGCTTCGGGTTCCTGGGCACGGCGCCGAGCCTCCACCGGCCGCTGCGGGATCCGGCCGTGGCCTTCTCGTGGCACCTCTACTGCTTCAAGGGCCTGAGCCTGGCCGGGGCGCAGAAGATCGAGGACTGCCCGGCCTACGAGCGGCACGCGTTCGGGCGAGCGGCGAAACAGGCCCGCCGCGACCGGGCTCCGCAGATTCTCAGCGAGTTCGGCTCCACCTCCGACCTCGGCCTGATCACCCGCGTGGCCGACGCGGCCGACCGGGCGCGGGTGAGCTGGCAGGAATGGACCTATCACTCGAACGGGATCACCGACTCCCCGGGCACGCCCCAGCTCGTGCTCGACCCGAGGCTGCCTCCGACGGGTCACAACGTGGACCGTGCCCAGCTCGGCGCCCTGGTCCGGCCCTACCCGCGCATCGTGGCCGGTACGCCGACCCGGTTCCGCTTCCGCCCCGCGGCGCACCGCTTCGATCTCACCTTCTCCACGCGGCTCCCCGGCGGGCAACGGGCGGCGCCGGGGCTGCGCAGCGAGGTGTTCATCCCGCGCAGCGACTTCCCCGGCGGCTACCGGGCGCGCGTGTCCGGCGCGGTGATCGTGTCCCGGCCGGGTGTGTCGCACCTACGGCTGATCCGCTGCGAGGGCGCCGGCCGGGTGAGTCTCACGATCACGCGCGGCAGCGGCGTTCGGGGCGATGGCTGCCGGCGGGCGGTGAGCGGGCGGTGAGTCCCGAGGACCCTGTGGACGTGCTCCAGCGCTGGACCGGCTCCGGCGCCACCTATCGCATCCTGCACCTGTCGGACGAGGCGGCGATCGTGCTGCTGTGCACGTGCACGGGGGAGCCCGTCGAGCGGCTCGAGTCCCGTGACCCGCGCTTTCTCGGCTATCTCCGCGAGGCCGGTGAGCCCGGCGACGTGAAGCCCTAGCCGGGCAGCGGTCCGCCGGCCAGCGCCACCAGCGCTCCGGCGCCTCCCGCCGCCAGCAGGGTGAGCACCACGCCGCGGCCCAGCGCCAACAGCAACACCGCGGCGAGGGCAAGCACGGCGTACTGCCACGCCTCGCTCAGGGCGAGCGCGAGCGGGATGGCCGAGCCGATGATCGCGCCGATCGCCGCGGGGCCCGCCCCGGCCAGGAACGCCCGCACGCCCGGGTTGCCCTTCAGCCGGTCGAAGCGATCGGCCCCGAGGAGGACGAACGAGAACGAAGGCGCGAACGCGACGCCCGCAGCCAGCAGCGCGCCGCCCACGCCGGCTGCCGCGTAGCCCACCACGGCCACCGTGTGTACCACCGGCCCGGGGGTGACCTGGCCCAGCGCCACCGCGTTCAGGAACTGCCCGTCGGTCATCCAGTGCTGGTTCACCGCGTCGGCCTGCATCAGCGGCACGATCACGAAGCCGCCGCCGTAGGACAGCGCCCCGACCTTGAGCGCCGTCCAGGCCAGCGCGCCGAGACCCCCCGTGGCGGCGGCGAGCGGAACGAGCGCGGGCCAGAGGTGGAGGTGGAGCGGCCGGGCGGTGCGGCCCGGGCGGCGCAGGATCGCCTCCACCACCCCGCACGCCAGCAGCACGGCCACGAGCCACGGTCCGAGGAGCGCGGCGGCGAGGGCGCCCGCCACAGCGTACGCGAGCCACCGGGGCCCGCCCCCGCCGGCGCGGCGCGAGCGACTGGCCGGGATCAGACTGGTGCCCGCGTGCACGGCCACGGCTGCCACGGCCGCCCCGGCGCCCGCGCCCGCGCCCAGGGTCACGTCGGGCGGAGACCCCGCCAGAAAAAGCGCAGCGAGCGCGATGATCATCACCAGCCCCGGCAGGATGAATCCCGCGCCTCCCACGAGCGCGCCGGGCACGCCGCCGACCCGCCACGCGCAGAAGATGGCCAGCTGCGTGGAGGCCGGGCCGGGCAGGAGGTTGGTGGCGGCGATCGCGTCCTCGAACTCGGCCGGGCTCAGCCAGGAGCGACGCTCAACGCAGAGGCTGCGGAGAAGAGCGATGTGCGCCGGCGGTCCGCCGAAGCCGACGCAACCGATGCGCCCCCACCCGCGAGCGATCTCGGAGAGGGGGACCCGGCGCGCCCGCTCGCACGTCAGCCGTCCACCACCGAGAGCCGAAGACGCGCCACGATGCGGGCATGAACAGCCGGTCCGAGCACCTGATCAGTGTCGATGACCTTCCGGCGGGAGAGAACGCCGGCACGTTCGACGGCCACGCGCACGGCGCGCAGGTGTCGTTCCTCCTGAGCCACGTGGCCCGGATGGAGACGGAGTGGCTGACCCAATGAATGGATTCGGTGGTCGCCCAGTCGGCGATCGGGCGGCGCTCCTATCAGCCAATGCCGGCGGCTGAGCAGGCCTTCTTGTACTCGCCGGTGCAGATCTCGGACGGCTTGTAGAACTCGTCCTTGATCACCGTTCCGGCGATGTTGCCCTTCGTGACCGCCACCGGAGTGAGGAGCACCGACGGCACGTCCTCCTTGCCGTTGTCGATCTTCGTGTTCACCAGTCCCGGGGGCGCCTTCTCGCCCCGCGCCATGGCCACAGCCAACTCGGCCGCCGTCTCGGCCTGCTTGCGGATCGTGAGGTAGATCGTGGCGTACTGCTCGCCCATGAGGATCCGCTGCAGGGCGGCCACCTCGGCGTCACCGCCGCTGATCGGCAGGTCGGCCGGGTCGATCCCCGCGCTCTTCATCGCCGCGATCGCCCCAGCGGCCATGCCGTCGTTCGCGGAGTACACGCCGGCCACGTTCTCCTTGCCCACCGCGGTGAGCGCCTGCTCGGTTTCGCGCTCCGCCTTGTCGGGACTCCAGTCCGGCGTGTCGTACTCCTTCGCGATCTTCACGCCGCTCTTGTCGAAGACCTGGTGGGCGCCCTTCTTGTAGTCGCCGGCGCTCGGGTCGGTGGGAGACCCGTTAATCATCACGATCGATCCGTTCTCCTTGCCGGACCCCAGGCCGTCGAGGAGCGACTGCGCCTGGATCCGTCCCTGTCGCACGTTGTCGAAGGACACGTAGTAGTCCAGGTCGGCATCCGAGATCAGGCGGTCGTAGGCCAGTACGGGCACGTCGGACTGCTTCGCGCGCTCCACCATCACCACGGCCGACTTGGCGTCCACGGCGTCGAGCACCACGGCGTCGGCGCCCTTGGTGATCGCGGCCTCGGCCTGGGCCTGCTGCTTGGTGGCGTCCTGGGTGGCGTTCGCGTAGGTCACCTCGCAGTCTGGGCAGAGCTCCTTCACCTTGGCCTCGAAATCTGGCCGGTCGTGAGCCTCATAGCGTGCGGTCTTGGTCTCGGGCAGGAGCAACGCGATCGTCTTGCCGCCGCCCCTTCCGCCGCCTCCGGAGTCGTCGCTTCCGCAGGCCGAGATGCTCCCCGCCGCCAGCAGCGCCGCCAAACCCATCACGAGCGCGATGCGTCTCCCCGTCATCTGCTTCCTCCCCAATCGGGCTCCACTCCTCCCTACCTGCCCAGAAGCGCCCGCGGCTACGCCGATGCCGCCTGCGCGAAGCCCGGCGCCCAGTCCTCGCGCGCCACGCGGGCGCCATTGCAGACGAACCCGATCACGTGGTACCAGCCCGCGGTCACGAGCAGCTCGATCACCTGAGGCTCGTTGAGGTGCTCCCGCAGCTCCGTCCAGCCCTCGTCCGAGACCTTGCCGGTCTCGTGCAGCTCGTCGGCCAGCCGAAAAACCGACGCCTGCGCCGGATCCCAGCACGGATCGCGCCACGAGCCGTGCACCGTCGAGGCCAGTTGGTCGTTGCTGAAGCCGAGCGGCTTGCCGAACGCGGCAACGTGCACGCCCCACTCGTACTCGGCGCCCACCAGCGCGCACGTGCGGTGGATCATCACCTCCCGCAGGAGTGCAGGCACGATCGCGCTCCGTCCCAGAATGCCGGCGCCGAGCGGGCGCATGCGGTCGGCAAGCTCGCGGTGCACCGAGAGCGTGCGGAACAGCCGCAGCGGCTCGACGGCGCTGCCGGGTGGCATCCACTTGGCGAGCGCGGCCTCGGTGTCGGCATCGTATGGCGGCTCGAGCGGGGCGATGCGGGGACTGGGGACGAGCATGGGCTACGCTCCTGTCGGTCGTGCTTCTCTTTTCAAAGCAGCGATGGTATTGCTTCGATTTCCGAGGCGCAAGCGGATGAGCCCCCGCCGGGATCCGTCCGGGGTGCCCGTCCCCGGCGCCCCCGTCCGCGGCTCGGCGAGCGGCCGCCCGATCATGGCCCTGCTCGATCTGCTGGGGCGCCGCTGGGCGCTGCGCGCGATCTGGGAGCTGCGCGACGGGCCGCTCCTCTTCCGCGCGCTCCAGGACCGCTGCGGGGGTGTCTCCTCGAGCGTCCTCAACCAACGCCTGGGAGAGCTGCGTTCGGCTGGCATCCTCGACAACGGCAAGGGCGGCTACGTCCTCACCCCCGAGGGACGGCTCCTTCTGGAGGCGTACTCGCCGCTTGACGAGTGGGCCGAGCGCTGGGCCGCCCGCGCCCCCCACAGCTAGGGGATGTCCTCCCAGCGTCCTCTCAGTGCTTCGGGAGCGTCCCCCCAGGGCCGCCCCGCACGGTGACGAGCGTCAAGTCATCCCCAAGAGGAGGTTGTGCAGATGTCCTATTCCCAGTCGATACGCAAGGGCGCGCTGACGGTGGGTGCCCTCGGGGCGCTGGCCCTCGGCGGGTCCGCACTCGCTAACGCCGCGACGTCGAACAACTCCGGGTCCACCGGTTCGGGCACCCAGGCCGGCCAGGCCCAGGGCTACGGAGGGCCCGTCCAGGGCAAGCCGCCGAACGGCTCGAGGCCCGACCCGACCAAGCTCGGCGGCCACGTGGGCAAGAACGGCAAGACCGAGAACGCTCTGCCCTCGGATGTGGCCGCGAAGGTGAAGGCCGCGGCCGAGGCCAAGGTCCCGGGCGGCACCGTGGAGCGGGTCGAGACGGACGTGGACCACGGGTCGCCCTACGAGGCGCACGTGAGGAAGGCGAACGGCACCGAGCTGGAGGTCCTGGTCAACAGCGACTTCCACGTGACCGCCGTGAACACGATGGGCGTCCGGTAGGCACCGGCCGCGCCGCTGCGTCCGTCGAGGGGCCGGCCCGGGCGGGGCCGGTCCCTCGGCCTGTCGTTTTCTCAGCGGCTGTGGCCGGAGGCCAGGAGCGACACCCCCGGGATCTCGAGGCCGGCCGGGGTCTCGTACTCCCGCAGGCCCTCCTCCGCCCTCGCGCGGATCCCCTCGCGGGCGTCCTCGGGAAGCGCCGCCAGCACGTTCCCGAGCGGCCCCGCCAGCGCCGGCACCACCGACCACCATTCCTCGAATGAGGCGGCGGGCATCGGAAGCGGCTCCTCCGTCACCGTGACGCCGGCCAGCCCGGCGTCCGACAGGAGCGCGGTCAGTGCATCCGCATCCGAGAGGGAGAAGGGCCCGGGGCGACCGGGCGGTGGGATCGGGGCGCCGATCTGGGCGCTCACCGCGTCGAAGAGGAGGCCGAGCCACGGGTTGCGCTCGCGCGGGCCCCACACCGCGACCGCGAAGCGCCCGCCCGGCGCCAGCACGCGGGCGATCTCCGACGCGGCCCGGTCCGGCTCGGGCACGAGCATCAGGCCCTCGCGGCAGAGCACCACGTCGTAGGTGTCGTCGGGCTGGTCGATGCTCTCGAGGTCGAGCTCGCGCGTCCTCACGTTCTCGAGGCCGAGGTCGCGGGCGCGTGCCGCGGCGATGGCCGTCATCTCCGCGGCCAGGTCGGACATCACGACGCTACCCCCGGGCTCCACCCGCCGCGCCGCCGCCAGCCCGGCGCCGCCCGGACCGCAGGCCAGCTCGAGCACGCGATCTCCCGGACCCGGGGCGGCCAGCTCGAGCATCCGCGCGGTGGCGGCCGCCCCGCGCTCGTCCACGAAAGCGGCGTGCTCCTCCCAGGACCCGGCCACCGAGCCCCACATGACCCGGAGTGTTTCACGCAGCTCGTCGGTGCTCACGAGCGCGGAGCCTACCCCGAGGTGTCACGATCGGGTGCGTGAATCGCCTGCATCACTGGTACTGCAACCGCGAGGCCTGGAAGCGCCACGTGCGTGAGGACCTCGTGCCCGAGGCGACCGCCGACGTGGACCTCGGCCCGGACGTGCTCGAGGTGGGCCCGGGCTTCGGGCCCGCGACGGAGGTACTGGCCACGCGCGCCCGCCGGCTCACGGCTTTGGAGATCGACCCGCTGGTGGCCGGCCCGCTGCGCGACCGCCTGGGCGGGGGAGTGGAGGTCGTGGAGGGCGACGGTACGGAGATGCCGTTCGAGGACTCCAGCTTCAGCGGCGCCGCCTGCTTCACGATGCTCCACCACGTGCCCTCCGAGGAGGCGCAGGATCGCCTCTTCGCGGAGGTCCGGAGGGTGCTCCGTCCCGGCGCCCCGTTCGCGGGCACCGACACCACCGGGCGCGGCGTGGGGTTCGCGCTCATCCATATCGGAGACACCAGGGTGGTTATCGACCCGAGCGACCTCGGGCGTCGACTCGAGGCCGCGGGCTTCGAGGACGTGTCGGTCAGGACGGGGAGGGACTCGTTCAGCTTCCTGGCCCGCCGCCCCGCCTGACCCGTCGCCCCTACCAGCGGCCGAGGGATGTGAGCTCGCCGCTCTGCACCTCGAACAGCTCGGCCTCGTTGCGTCCCCCGCGAAGCGCCCTGTCCGGCACCATCAGCGAGAAGTACTCGGGACGCTGGTTCTCGAGGTGGAAGCTGCGTCCCACCGCCCAGATGCGGCCGTTGACCGCCACCGTCAGGTCACGGTCGGTGCCCCCGCCACCCTCGATCTGCCCGGTCAGGCGGGCGGGGAAGACTGGCGCGGTGCTGGTCACATTCGCCAGCAGCGCGGCGTTGGCGGGTGCGGCGCGGAGGCCTGAGCGCACCGCGCCGGTCTCTGAGCGCGCGTAGCGGCCGATGAGCTCGGGATGGGGGCCGATGCGGTAGGCGGAGGCCCATGCGTCCCCCAGGAACAGGCGGCTCTCCAATCCGGTCCCGTACCTCTGCGCCCGCTGCAGCCGGATCAGCGCGCGGCGGTGTTCGAGCTCGTCCCGGTCGATCTCGATCACGTCGCCGAGGTCGCGGGTGGTGATGCGCATCCGCTGCACGTCCTCGCGCGCCTCGGAGAAAGCGGAGCGGCTCTTGTGCCGCCAGGGGACGCGGACGCCGAGCACGTCCGCGACCGTGGGCACCACGTCGAAGTTCGCCACCAGCGCGTCGCTCACCCGGCCGCGCTCCTGTCCCGGCGTCTTGACGAAGAAGGGGACGGGCGCGATCTGGTCGACGTTCGACGCCGTGACCTTGCGCCGGTCCCTCACGCCCACCTCGAACGCGTAGCCGTGGTCGGCCACCACGATCACCAGCGCGCGCCGCAGCAGTTGTACCCCGCGCAGGTGCCGGACCAGCTCGCCGACCTCGCGGTCCACGAAGCCCACCTGAAGCAGGTGCCGGAGCTGGTTGTGAGCGGTGAGGTCGCGGTTGCCGAAGCCGTTCGGCCGGTTGATGGCCCCGATCGGATCGATGCCCGGAGGCCGCACCGGCCGTCCCGACGGCAGGTAGATCCAGGGCTCGTGGGGGAGGAGCGCGTGATGCACGTAGAGCGTCGGGCGCTCGCGCGGCCGGATGGAGTCGATCCACGCGCGCAGCCGCACAGGCCGCTCCGCCGCTCGCAGCTCGGCCAGCACGTGCTGCGTGGACTCGGCCTGGTCGGGGCACACCGCCGGCGGGCACAGGGGGGAGACGGACTCGTCGGCGATCACCTCGTACCCCAGACCGGCGAGCAGGGTGAAGATGTTGTCGGGATGCCCGGCGTAGCCCGGCTCGGTGCCAGCTCGCGGCGACTTGCCGTCCAGGATCGCCGGCACGGCCTTGGTGGTGGAGTCGTACACGGCGTGACCGCCCCGGAACCAGGTGGACGTTCGCGCAAGGGAGGCGAAGCCGGGATAGCGGTCGGCGTCGATCTGACCGCCGGGGCGGGTCAGCGTGTCCACGGGGAGCTCGTCGACGATCAGCAGGACCACGGGCGGCCGCACCGGCGCCGCGGCCGCCGCGGGCGGGCACCGTGACAGCGCCGGGCCGCCGAGCGCCAGGGCCGCGGCGGCGAGCAGGAGCGCCGCCCGTCTCCGTCTCAGGAGGAGGCTCCCCGGCGATGGCAGCCCGCGAGATGATCGTCCACCAGTCCGATGGCCTGCATCGCGGCGTAGGCGGTGGTGGGCCCCACGAACGCGAACCCGTGCGCTTTCAGGTCACGGGCCAACTCCTTGGAGCCCGCGCTCGTGGGCGGCACGTCTTCCAGGCTGCGCGGCGCGGGACCGGGAGCGGGCCGGTGAGACCAGATCAGCCGGTCGAGTCCGCCCTCGTCGCGCAGGCCCACGGTGGCGCGGGCGTTGGCGAGCGTCGCGTTGATCTTGGCCTGGTTGCGGACGATGCCGGCGTTGGCCATAAGGCGCTTCACGTCGGAGTCCCCGAACGTCGCCACGGCATCGGGATCGAAGTCGGCGAACGCGGTCCGGAACGCCGGGCGCTTGGCGAGGATGGTCAACCAGCTGAGCCCCGATTGGAAGGCCTCGAGCGAGACCCGCTCGAGCAGCTCGCGCTCACCGTGGACGGGCACCCCCCACTCACGGTCGTGGTACTCGAGGTTCAGCGGATGGTCTACGGCCCACGGGCAGCGCGCCAGGCCGTCGTCGCCGAGCACGGGTCCGCGGGTACCGGGTGCGGCGGCCATCCCCCCATCTTGGCGGGAGGCGGGGCCGGACGGCGGCGCCGTCCAGCGGGCTACCACCTGCCGGCGCCCTGAAGTTGTTCGGCCCGGCGCGTGGGCCGCCGCAGCATCCGTTGCATGGATACATAAGAACCCCTGAGCGAAGGAGAGCGGGCGGAGGCCGGAGAAGCCGGTCCGTTCATGCTCTCAAGATCGACTGATCCCGCCACCACGCTCAAACGCCTCCTCGTGCTGTCCGCGGCGGTGGCCCTGCTCGTGTGCGCACCCGCGAGCGCGAGCGTCACCCGCACGGTGCTGGCGGGGGAGAGCCTGTGGTCGATCGCCACGGCCAACGGCCTGTCGCCGGCGACGCTTGCCGCCGCGAACGGCCTGGCCCCGGACGCCTTCGTGATCGAGGGCACGGACATCGTGATCCCCGCCGTGGGCGAGTCGGTGAGCGGACCTCCGCCGGGGGGCGCCCCTCAGCCGCTCGGCTCCTATGTCGTGCGCCAGGGCGACACGCTCATCAACATCGCCGCGCGATCGGGAGTGGCCACGGACTCCGTGGCCGCCATGAACGGGCTCGACCCGTCGGGCGTGCTGCTGGCCGGGACCGTCCTGAAGCTGCCGACGGGCGCGACGATCCAGCCGTCCGCGCCGGCGCCGGACCAGCGCATCGTGCCCGACGCGGCGCCCTACCCCACCTCGGAGGTCGTGAGCTCGGCGACGATCGGTCAGATCGCGGCGTCCCACGGCGTGCCCGGCTCGCTGGCCGCGGCGATCGCCTGGCAGGAGAGCGGCTTCGACAACTCCATGGTCTCCGACGCGAACGCGCGCGGCGTGATGCAGATCCTCCCCGGCACCTGGACCTGGATCAACGGCAACCTCTCGTCGGGGCCGCTCGACGCGAGCTCGGCGCAGGACAACGTGGAGGCCGGGGTGCTCTACCTCGGCCAGCTCCTGCGCGACACGGGCGGAGACAGCGCCCTCGCCGTGGCCTCTTACTACCAGGGCCTCGGATCGGTGCAGCGGATCGGCGTCCTGCCCGAGACGCAGCGCTATGTGGACGACGTCCTGGCCCTCAGAGCGCGCTTCGGGGGCTGAGACCGAGCGGGCCGGAGAGGCGAGGCCATGCCGCCGACGATCTACGAGTGGGCCGGTGGGCGTGAGGCCTTCGCCCGCTGGCTCGGCCGCTTCTACGACCTGGTGGAGGGCGACGAGCTGCTGGCGCCCGTGTTCGGTGGCACCGTGTCGGTCTCGCACCGCGAGCACGTGACCGACTGGTGGAGCGAGGTGATGGGCGGGCCGGCCGTGTACACCGAGCGCCACGGCGGCTACGAGCACATGCTGGCCAAGCACCACGACCTCGGTATCGACGCCGACCAGCGCCTGCGCTTCGTGACCCTCCTGAGCCGAGCGGCCGACGACGTGGACCTCCCCGCCGACCCGGAGTTCCGGGCGGCGATCATGGGCTACGCCGAGTGGGGCACGCGCCTGGCCCGGCACAACTCCCAGCCCGGAGCGCAGGCCGCGCCGCACGCCCCCGTGCCCCGCTGGGGCTGGGGAGTGGCTCCGCCGTACCAGCCCTGAGGGTCCCGCCGGCGCAACTTCCGCTCTGGACGTGTGTTCGACCGGGCACCAGGTGGGGGCCGATCGCCCCCCGTCAGGGCGACCAAGGGGGAAGCGTGAGGCGGTTCGTTCGTTCTAGGGCTCGCCGGCTGGCGGCGGTGTGCCTGGTGGGAGCGGCGGTCGCGCTCCTCACCGGCTGCACGCCCGTCGGGGTGCCCGGAAAGACCGACAGGATCGAGTGGGTGAGCTCGTCCACGGTCGGTGGCTACAAGTACGACTACTACCGCAACCTCGCGTATCCCTGCTCGATCTCGGGCTACCAGACCGTCGTCATCGGCACCAAGGTCGGTTCCGATGACAGCGCCACCCGCCCGCTGTGGATCAGGATGCGCGGGGGCGGCGTCGGCTGGTTCGACGCGGCGGGCAAGCCACAGCCCACGGCCGGCAACAAGGTCGAGGAGACCGCCAGCGGCCTGACCAGCTTCCTCGCCGACACCGGGCTCGTGAAGGACGTGAAGGCCGACGCCGCGGGCTTCCGGCTCGTGTCGGTCTCGATGTGCGACCACGACATCTACGCCGGGGGGGACGAGCCCGATCCAAACAACCCCAACAAGCAGCCTGACGGTAGCCCGCGCACCACCAACGGGCTGTTCGCCACCAAGGCCGCGATCCAGTTCGCCAAGGCGAAGTACCCCACGGGCAAGGTGTTCCTGCACGGCACGAGCGCCGGCGGAGCCGGGACGTTCGGCGTGGCCTGGGGCCTGCAGCGCCAGGGCATACCGCCCGCGGGCGTGGTGTCCGATTCCGGGGTGGTGAACTTCGAGTGGGAGAAGGCCACGAACGAGCAGGGGGTCTGTACCGAGAAGCGTGACGACGCCGCGCTCGTGGCCATCAAGGCGAGGACTCAGTTCGAGCTGGCCGACGCCGGCAACGAGCCCGACAAGCTGGTGAAGAGCGACCGCCTGACCGTGCCCATCCTCCACGTGTGGAACCGGGCGGACATGAACACCTGCGGGTCAGTCCAGATGGACTGCCCGCTGCGCGACGGCACCACGCAGAGGCTGGGTGCCGCGGAATGCGCCCACGGGCCCCTGCGCACGGAGATCCTGGCCAAGGGCGCGGCCACCAAGGACCGGGACATGCGGGTGTGTGTGAGCACCACCGACGCGCCCGGACAGTGCACTGTTCACGTGGTCACGGCCGGGGACAAGGTGAACACCGATCCTGCCGAGCCGGCGGACTTCAACGCGGCGATCATGGACTGGGTGCGCGCGCGCCTGGGCGACTAGAAGGGCGCGACGTCCCTAAAACGCAGGAAGGCCGCCCGAGGGCGGCCTTCCTGTCGAAGGGCAATCTCGCTTAAGAGATGGGGCGCACGTTGACGGCCTTGGGGCCCTTGTCGCCAGCCTCGGCGTCGTACTCGACGCGAGCACCTTCGGCGAGGGACTTGAAGCCGTCGCCTGAGATTCCGCTGTGGTGGACGAAAAGGTCCTTGCCGGTCTCGTCAGGGGTGACGAAGCCGAAACCCTTGTCGTCGTTGAACCACTTCACGGTTCCTGTTGCCATATTTGGTCCTCCAGTGTTTTTTCGTGCTGCGTTCGCGGAGGTGCTTTGAAGGCAACGACTACGGGCGCTGGCACTACGTGGCTGGGCGCACGCCCAACCCGAACGCCGCAAATGTAGCGATATCTCGGCGCGCAGGCCACCCTGGGTGGCTTCCACCCGAGCAGCTAGGTTGTCCGCCCCCGTGAGCTCCGACACGATCTCTCTGGCCGCTCTGCGCCGCCACGTGGTGGCCCACCAGGGATTTCGCGGGCGTGCGCGGCGAGCCCGGTCAGCCGACGTGGAGGCGGGCATCAGGCGCCTGTCATGCGTGCAGCTGGACTCGATCAGCACCGTGGAGCGCAGCCACCGGATTGTGCTCGGCTCGCGCGTGGGGGTGTACCCGGAGCGCACCGTGTCGCGCCTCCTCAAGGAGGGCCGAGTGTTCGAGTACTGGGCCCACGAGGCCTGCCTGCTCCCGGTGCAGGACTTCCCCCTCTTCCGCTGGCGCATGCGCGGGCGCGGGCACTGGGACAGCCACGAACGCGCGCTGGGCGATCACCCCGAGGTGGCCGAGCACGTGCTGGCGGAGATCCGCGCGCGCGGGCCGCTGGGCTCTCGGCACTTCGAGGGACCCTCGGGCGGCGGCATGTGGGATTGGAAGCCGGCGAAGCGGGTGCTCGATTCGCTCTGGGACCGGGGCGACCTGTCGATCGCCGGCCGGCAGGGCTTCCAGCGCCTCTACGACCTGACCGAGCGCGTGATTCCGCGCGAGGTGCTCGAGGCTCCCGACCCGAGCGAGGAGGAGGCATTGCGGGCGCTCGTGCTTCGCGCCGTGCGGGCGCGCGGCGCCCTCACCGAGAGCGGCATCGCCGAGCACTACCGCCTGCCCGGCCGCACCGCGAGCGTGCGGCCGCACGTGGAGGCGCTCACGGCGGAGGGGGCCCTTCGCAGGCTGAAGGTGGACGACGGCGGGCCGGCGGTATTGGTTGCCGGCGAGGCGCCGCTGCTCGAGTCGGTGTCCGCGGGAGCGACGCTGCTCTCTCCGTTCGACAATCTGCTCTGGGACCGGCCGTTCGCCCGGCGGCTGTTCGGCTTCGATCACGTGATGGAGATCTACAAGCCCGCCCCTCAGCGGGTGTATGGGTACTACGTGCTGCCGCTGCTGCGCGGCGACCGCATCGTCGGGCGCGCGGATGTGAAGTCCGACCGGGCGGCCGGGCTCCTGCGGCTGCTCACCTTCCACCGCGAGCCGGGGGTGCGCGACTCGGTGGCGCTGGACGCCGCGCTCACCAAGGCGCTGGGGCGTCTGGCCGGGCTGGCCGGCCTGGACGAGGTCGCGTCGCGGAGCTGACGCGACCTTCGAGGCCCCTCAGGGGCGTACGAAGGTGTCCGGATCGGGCCCGATGCGATCACCGGCGTCGAGAGTCTCGATCTCGGCCATCTCGCCCTCGCTCAGGTGGAAGCCGAAGAGGTCGAAGTTCTCCTCGATCCGCGCCGGGGTGACCGACTTGGGGAACACGACGTTGCCGAGCTGGAGATGCCACCGGAGCACCACCTGCCCCGGGGTGCGGTCGTGATTGGCGGCGATCGCGCCGATCACCGGGTCGTCGAGCACCGCTCCCTGGGCCAGGGGGCTCCAGGCTTCGGTGACGATCCCCAGCTCCTCGTGCTCGCGGCGCAGTCCGGCCTGCTGGAACCGCGGATGGAGCTCCACCTGGTTCACGGCGGGGGTCACTCCGGTCTCCGCTATCACGCGCTCCAGGTGGGCGGGCTGGAAGTTCGACACGCCGATCGAGCGGGCCAGCCCCTCCTCCTGGAGCTCCACGAGCGCGCGCCAGGTGTCCACGTAATTGTCGTGGGCGGGCACCGGCCAGTGGATCAGGTAGAGGTCCACGTGCGCCATCTCGAGCCGGTCGAGGCTGGCGCGCAGGGCGCGCTTGGCCTGCTCGAACCCGTGGTCGTCGTTGAAGCACTTGGTGGTGACGAACACGTCCTCGCGCGGCAGGGCGGACGCCCTCACCGCCTGTCCGACGGCGGCCTCGTTTCGGTACGCGGCGGCGGTGTCGATGTGGCGGTAGCCCGCCAGCAGCGCTCGAGTGGTGACCTCCGCGGTGTCTTCGGGCGGTATCTGGAAGACCCCGAAGCCGAGCTGCGGGATCTCCTCGCCGCCGCGGAGGGGGATGCTGGGGACACTCTCGGTGGACGAGCTCATGTCCTAGCCATGCCCGGCAGGCGGGCCCTCAAACCAGCGCCGGCGCACCGCTCAGGTGGCCCGGAGGACGAAGCTCACGTCGTCCACGGCGCACCACGACCAGTCCTCGCCGGGCTGCACGGAGCGGAGGATCGGATGCCCGTCCTCGCGGGCGTGCCTGCTCGCGTGCCGGTTCGGGGAGGAGTCGCAGCAGCCGATCTTGCCGCAGGTCTGGCACATCCTCAGGTGAACCCACTGGTCCCCAGTCTTGTGGCACTCCTCGCAGCCGGCGATCTCCGCGGGGGGGTCGAGGATCTCCACCTGGTCGAGATGCGTGCACGTTTCCATCGCGCGTCCTCCTGCTCGTGTTCGGTCTCCGCCAGGGACTGAGCCTAGGGCACACCGATTCCACGCCGCGTGCAAGGCTCCCGCGCATGCGCCGAGCAAACATCGAAGAGCCCGAGTTCGAGTACGACCCCGAGGATCCGGAGGGCTTCCGGGCGGGCATGTTCCGGCCCGGGCCCGACCTGGGAGCGTCCATGCTCGGGGCCACCGTGTACGAGCTGCCGCCGGGCCAGGACCTCTGTCCCTACCACTACGAGTACGGCGAGGAGGAGTGGCTTCTCGTGCTGCGCGGAACGGCGACGGTGCGCACCCCCGAGGGCTCCGAGGAGCTCTGTCCGTGGGACGTGACCTGCTTCCCCCCGGGGCCGGAGGGAGCCCACCAGGTGCGCAACGCCACCGGCGAGACGGTCCGGGTGCTGATGTTCTCCAACCGCGCGGCGCCCGCGGCCACCGTGTACCCCGACAGTGACAAGATCGCGATCCACACCGGCAACCGCGAGGACAACCTGATGGTCCGGCGCTCGAGCGGAGTGGGCTACTACGACGGCGAGGGCGGCTCGGACTGAGCGTTCGGCTCGAGGCTCATCCCGAGGGGTGGATCGGAACGGCGAGCCGCTGGTGCACCAGGCGGACGGCCATCGAGCCCTCGCCCACGGCCGAGGCCACGCGCTTGATCGACCCGGAATGCACGTCGCCGACAGCGAACAGGCCGGGGCGGCTGGTCTCCAGGAAGTAGGGCACCTCCCCGCTGGGGTAGGCGGCGAGATCGTCACCATCCACGTCTCGCCCGGTTAGTAGGAAGCAGCGCTCGTCCATGGCCACCTGCCCGCGCAGCCAGTCCGTGTGCGGCGACGCCCCGATGAAGATGAACAGCGCCCTCACCTCGTGCTCGGACTCCGCGCCCGACACGGTGTCGCGCACCCCCACGCTCTCGAGCTGGCGCTCGCCCTGAACGGTCACGAGCTCGGAGTTGTGCATCACCTCGACGCGGTCGTCCCGCTCGATCTGGTCCACCAGGTAGCGCGACATCGACTTGCCGAGATCGGGGCCCCGGATCATGAGGTGGCAGCGGCGGGCGTGCTGGGACAGGTACACCGCGGCCTGGCCGGCCGAGTTGCCGCCCCCCACGATCAGCACCGGCTCGTCCGCGCACAGGAGCGCCTCGGCCTGCGTGGCGGCGTAGTACACGCCCAGCCCCTCGTATTCGCTCAGGCGGGGCACGGCGGGCTTGTTGTACTGGGCGCCGGTGGCCACGATCACCGTGCGGCCGGTGGCCGTGTCGCCGGAGGCCAGGCGGACCACGTGGTAGCCCTCCTCGCCCTCGAGCCCCACGGCCTCCCCGGGAACCACCAGCCGTGCGCCGAACTTGGCCGCCTGGATCGAGGCCCGCTCGGCCAGCTCGCTGCCGGATATGCCCGCCGGAAAGCCGAGGTAGTTCTCGATCCGCGAGGACGTGCTGGCCTGGCCGCCGAAGGCGATCGACTCCACGGCCTGGGTGTCCAACCCCTCCGAGGCGCCGTACAGCGCCGCCGCGAGTCCGGCCGGCCCGCCGCCCACCACCACCACGTCGCAGATCGCCGGCGGGGCTCCCCGCGTGCCCATGCCTATGCGCGCCGCCAGCTCGCCGTTGCTCGGGTTGCGCATCACCTCGGTGCCCTCCCACACCACCACCGGGGTCTCCGACGGCGCCACGCCCATGTGGGCGAGGAAGGTCTCCACCTCCGGGTCGGCCTCGAGGTCCATCCACTTGTAGGGCTGGCGGTTGCGGGCGATGAACTCGCGCAGCCGCCGGGTGTCGGGGGAGTACCGCGAGCCGATGAGCTTGAGGCCTGCGCCCATCCCGATCAGGATCGAGCGGCGCTCCACGAAGGCGCCCAGGATCACGTTGCCGAGCTCCGGGTCCGAGGACACCAGATTGCGGATGCGCTCCGCCCGCACCTGGATCACCTCGCCCGGATCGCGCACCACGGCCGTGAGGTACACGTGGCCTCCCGTCACGAGGTTCAGCTCGCCGACGAAGCGGTGGTGACCGTGCACTGCGATCACCCGGTTCTCGGCACCGAAGCCCTGAACGATCGTCACGGCGCCCTCCTCCACGACGAAGAAGTCGTAGCCCTCGTCGCCCTCGCGGAAGAGCACGTCGCCGCTCTTCACCCTGCGCACCGTCCCCATCGCCCGCAGCGTCCTGCGCTGCGCCTCGTCCAGGCGCGGAAAGGCGCCGCTGCGGTCCATGACCTCCTCGACGCCCGCGCCGAGCGGCTCGTTCACCTCGCTAGGCGTCGTCAGAACCTGCGCTCAGCGACATCACGTAGCCGGTGGCCGGGTCGTTCTCGCCGTCCAGCACCTCGAGGAAGGCCCGTTCCACCTCCTCCGGTCCGCTGCCGTGGATCACGCGCAGCCATCCCGCCAGCCACTCGCCGAATGGGTTCCAGGAGTCGCGGACCCGTGACCGCAGGCCATCGGGCCCCCAGTCGGTGGCGCGCTTGGCGAAGCGGTCGGGGGCGAAGAAGAGCTCAGGCGCCGGTCCGGACACGGGTCCCGCGTCCACACCCAGCTGGTCCCAGTGCGATGCGCCCACCAGGCAGTCGTACACCAGCGACTCGCCGAAGCGCTCGTGCAGCGAGGCGCGCACCGCGCCGTCTCCGGAGATGTCCACGTACACCGTGCGAGCGTCCGGCAGCGTGCCGAGGTCGTCGTAGGTGGCCACCTGCCCGTACACCCCGAGGCCCTCCACGAACTCCCTGCGCGACGGCGAGGTGAGCCCGATGACCGGCACGCCGTCCCTGCGGGAGAGGAGGAACGCCAGGCCCAGCGCGGTCTTGCTGGAGGCGCTCGAGATCACGACCTGCGCGTCGTTCAGGAACCCGCGGTCCTCGAGGAAGTCGTCGATCAGGAACGAGGTCCCGAACAGCGGGCTGAACAGGACCTGCCGGTCATCCTCCGCGCCCCTCGGCGTGGCCGCGGCCGGGGCGTAGTCGTTGTACACGGCCGGCAGGTCCGCGCGGTGGGGCGAGCCGTCCACGAAGCCGCCGTCCTGCACGCGCTCCGGGGCCACCACAAGGTGCGTGGACGGGGGCAGGTATCCGTACACCCGCACGCCCTCGGGCACGTCGTCATGGGCGCTCGACACGACGCGGGCGAAGCCCCAGACCGGCACCTTGCCCCAGCCCTCCTCGGCGGGGAAGAAGCGCCAGTAGGACATCGCGTCGCCCATCACGGCGTAGGTCACGTTGTTCGACGTCAGCCCGAAGGACTCCACCTCGAGCAGCACCTGGCCCGCGTCCAGCTCGCCGGGCGCCTGCTCGTCGAACCGGCACTGCCGGATGTCGTCACGCCGCACCAGGAAGTCCACGGCGCCAGCCTATCCCGGTGGCCTCAGCGGACCCGCACTCCCTGGGCCGGATCCCAGTGGAGTGGCGAGTCGTACCGCGGCAGCGGCGCCTCCTCCACGTCGGCGATCCGCACGCCGCGCGTGGTGCCGGGCGGGCATATGGCCACGAAGCTGGCGTAGCCGCCGAGCCCGCCCTGGAAGCGCGGGAAGCCGATGTTCACGAGACAGCCCGTGGCGGGCACGCCCGACAGGTCGGCCACGCCCTCGGCCTGGGCGAACCCGTGGTGCATGAGCCAGGACTCGCCCTCGAGGGTGGGGGTGGAGTCGGTGTCCAGCGGCTCATGTCCGTGGAACAGGATGTGGCGCTTCAGGTGCAGGTACTGGAGCGCGGCCAGCGACACGCCCGGGAACTCGGTGAGCGCGGCCAGCGCGGGGTCCGGCCAGCCCCTCGACCAGTCCGAGCGCACGAACACCACGCTCCCCTCCGGGATGCGCCCGTGACGCTGCTCGAAGCGCCTGATGTCGGAGACCTGGAGCGCGTAGTTGAAGTTCTTTCGCACCTGCCTCGCGACCGAGATGACCACGAGCTTGCGCGTGGCGAAGGTGGGCGGGATCTCGTCGATGGCCGCGTACTCCGGCGCCCAGTGGGCCGGCGGGTCGAGCTGCGTGCCGAACTGGTCCGTGGACAGCTGGTACGAGGTGGCCTCGAAGCCGTCGGTCGCGTAGGTGTAGGGCTGCCCGGTCTCGGGGTTCAGCGTGGGCGAGAAGACCGACGGGCCGAAGCCCTTCCACACCGGGATGTCCGGAGCGAGCGTGTGCGACAGGTCGATGTACTTCGCTCCGCTGAGGCCGGCGTCGTAGAGGCTCCAGAGGTCGCGGCCGTGCGAGCCCCCCGCGGCCGCGGGACCGGCCGTGAGGCCCGCGATCGCCATCGCCAGTGTGGCGGCCGCCATCAAGAAACGCTTCATCGCAGTTCCCTTCTCTTCGCGGGGGAGGACGAACGAGCCGGTGAATCGTAAGCGAGCTGTTGGAATACTGCGGCCGATGCCCTACGACGCCGCGCCCGGCCGCTACGACGAGATGCTCTACCGCCGCTGCGGGAACAGCGGCGTGCAGCTTCCGGCCGTGTCCCTCGGCCTGTGGCACAACTTCGGCGGGGAGGTTCCGATCGAGAGCTCCCGCGCGGTGCTGCGGAGGGCCTTCGACCTCGGCATCACCCACTTCGACCTGGCCAACAACTACGGCCCGCCGTACGGCTCGGCCGAGGAGAACTTCGGGCGGATCATGGCCGAGGACCTCCGGCCCTACCGCGACGAGCTGGTGATCTCCACGAAGGCGGGCTACGACATGTGGCCCGGCCCGTACGGCGACCGGGGCTCGCGCAAGTACCTCCTCGCCAGCCTCGACCAGAGCCTCTCGCGGATGGGGCTCGACTACGTGGACATCTTCTACTCGCACCGCTTCGACCCGGACACGCCCATGGAGGAGACACTGGGGGCGGTGGACACCGCGGTGCGCCAGGGCAAGGCGCTCTACGCCGGCATCTCGTCGTACTCGGCCGAGCGCACCGAGGAGGCCGTGCGCATCCTGCGGGACCTGGGCACGCCGCTGCTCATCCACCAGCCGTCGTACTCGATGCTGAACCGCTGGATCGAGGAGGACCTGTTGGACGTGATCGGCCGCGAGGGAGTCGGCTGCATCGTGTTCTCGCCCCTGGCTCAGGGGATGCTCACCGACCGCTACCTGGACGGCGTTCCCGAGGACTCCCGTGCCGCTCGCGACAGCTCGCTGTCGCCGGATCTGCTCACCGACACCAACCTCGAGCACGTGCGGGCACTGAACGAGATCGCCGGCCGGCGGGGCCAGAGCCTCGCTCAGCTCGCGGTGGCGTGGACGCTGCGGGACGAGCGCGTGACCTCCACCCTGATCGGAGCCAGCAGCGTCAGGCAGCTCGAGGACAACGTCGGCGCGCTGGCCCGGCTCGACTTCGGCGACGAAGAGCTGGAGGAGATCGACCGCCACGCACGCGAGGGCGGCATCAACCTCTGGGCGTCCTCCAGCGACGCGTGAACGGCGTCCGTGTCGCGGGACGGCCTCCCGATGTGAAAAAGTACAGCCTGCTGCCCGGTGTCAGCCGGGAGCATGTCTTCTGAGGAGGAGAGTCTTGCGCGCAGGTCGTTCCGTTTGGATTGTCGTAGCCCTCGTGGCCGGGCTGGCGTTCGCGCCGTCCGCCGTCGCCGCCCCCGGCGACGTGGCGAAGTACATCCTGCCGCCCGGGAACTACGGCGGAGTCCGCTTCACGCCGAACTCGACCGACCAGCTCCCGCTCTACGACGCGCTCACGCCGTTGCGCGGGAACGTGACGATGGCGGACATCGACAAGAACTTCCTGAACGAGAACTTCACCCCGATCGGCGCGACTCACACGGAGAACACCGGCCGGCCCGGGTTGCGGCTGGTGTACGACGCCTACGGGGTGCCCCACGTGTACGGCAAGACTCGCGCGGACATGGCCTACGGGGCCGGCTGGACCACGGCGCGAGACCGCGCGTTGCTGGTGACGCTCGGGCGCGGCCCCGCCCGCGTGGCGGCGGCCGACGTGCCCGGCGTCAACGCCTTCGGACTCGTGACGAGCGGCAAGCCCTTCGTTCCGAGCCCGCAGGCCGAGGCTCTGATCACGAAGCAGCGCAAGCTGCTCGTGAAGACCTACGGGGCCAAGGGCAGGCAGATCATTGCCGACGCCCAGGCCTACGCAGACGGCATCAACGGCTACTACAAGGCCACGAACCAGATGCAGGACCTGCCCCCGGCCACGGTCAACGACGTGATCGCCGTGACCGCGTTCATCGGCTCGATCTTCGGCGCCGGTGGTGGTGCAGAGGCCAGCAACGCGGACCTGCTCGCGAAGCTGCAGCGCGGGCTCGGGCGGGTGCGCGGGCACCGGGCGTGGGACGACGCGATGCTGTCCGACGATCCCGAGGCGCCGACCACGATCAAGAAGCGCTTCAACTACCCGCCGCGGACCGGCGGCAGGGTCACCGGCTCGGTGGTCGTCGACCCGGGCTCGGTGGAGGCCTTCGACCCGCTCGCCGGTGACGCGGCCCCGGCCTCGATCAAGGCGAACGCGGCGGCGGCGCCCCCGCGTCTCCACGCGTCCAACTTCCAGGTCGTGGCGCCGTCGCGCTCGGCCACCGGGAACTCGCTCGCGGTGATGGGCCCGCAGCTGGGCTACTACTACCCCGAGATCGTCCAGCAGATCCACCTGGAGGGCCCCGGCATCAAGGCTCAGGGCGTGGCCGTGCCCGGCTTGGCCATGTACATCCTGATCGGGCGGACCCAGAACTACGCCTGGAGCCTCACCTCCGCCGGTCACGACGTGCGTGACGTGTTCGCGGAGCGTCTCTGCAACAAGAACGGAAGCAAGCCCACCCGGGCATCGACCCACTACCTGTACAGGGGCAGGTGCCGGGCGCTGAAGAACTTCAACGCCGGCCTGCTCGCCGGGAAGGCGCTCAAGTACCAGGGCTCGGTGCACGGCCCGATCATCGGCACGGCCACCGTCCACGGCCGCCCATACGCGCTGTCGCGCAAGCGCTCGACCTTCGGGCGCGACGGCCTGAACCTCGGCGCTCTCCACGACCTGACCGGGGGCAAGGCCTCCACGCCCAAGAAGTTCTGGAAGGCGGCCAACCAGTTCGGGTTCACGTTCAACTGGGCCTACGCGTCGCGCAAGGCCACGTCGAACTTCTCGTCCGGCTATCTGCCGAAGCGCGCCCGCGGTCTCGACCGGCGCCTGCCCACGCTCGGCACCGGCAGGTACGAGTGGCGCGGATACCTCTCCGAGCGCCAGCACCCGCACGGCGTGAGCGGGCCCGGCGGGGTGCTCCGCAACTGGAACAACCACTCGGCTCCGGGCTTCATGCACGGTGATGACGAGCCCTACGGCTCGATCCAGCACGTGAGCCTGTTCAGCCGCTTCCCGGCCAAGACGCGCCTGCCCGACGTGGTGAGCATCATGAACCGCGCCGCCACCGAGGACGACCGCGCGCTCGTGTGGCCGGTGGTGAGCAGGGTGCTCCACCGCAGCCCGGCGCCGAACGCGCTGGACCAGCAGGTGGTGAACATCCTCGACGAGTGGGTGACCCGGGACGCGCCGAAGCTTGACGCGGACAACGACGGCAACTACGACGATCCGGGGCCGGAGATCATGGACACCGCCTGGACGCCGCTCGTCAGGACGGTCATGCGCCCGGTGTACGGAAACCTGCTCGGCGACCTCGAGCAGGTCAGGAGCCTCAGCACGGCGGTCGGCGAGTCCTACGTGGACAAGGACCTGCGCACCCTCCTCCGCGCGAAGGTGCGGGGCAAGTTCCACCTCCGCTACTGCGGGAAGGGCAACCTGAAGGCCTGCCGCACGTCGCTCTGGACATCGTTCGACACGTCGGTCAAGGACCTCGCCGCCCGGCTCGGTCCCGACCCGACCAAGTGGCTCACCACGGCCCCGAGGACCTCGTTCGTGCCGGGACTGCTCCCGAACACGATGCGGGGGACGAACCGGCCGACCTTCCAGCAGGTGCTGGAGTTCCAGAAGTAGGGGCGGTCTGAGGGAGCGATCCGGGCTGGTCAGCGCCGGCCGAGCCACGCGAGCCAGAGGAGCCCGCGGCCGTCGACGCTGTCCACGTCCAGGCCGGATCGCGGTGATGCGGTTGAGCCTGTTCCGTGCACGGGGAGCGCGGCGGAGCAGCAGTGGAGGCAGGTGGTCGTCCTGTGCGCCCGGGCGTCCCGTGGTGCATGATCCCGGTATCAGTCGTCCGAGGAGGAGAGATATAGATGGGTTCGAGGAAGATCCGGGCCGCGCGGCTCGCAACGATGGTCGGCGTGCTCGCCGCTGGTATCGCGGTGCTGGCTCCGGTGGCATCGGCGAAGGTCGCCGTCTCGTTCGAGCGCATCAAGGGCTACCCGTCACCGGGCACCCCGGCGAAGTACAACAAGGTCGGGATCCTGAAGATCGGCTCCCCGAGGGCCAAGAACGTGCTGGTGCTGAACCCCGGTACCTCGGCCAGCGCGGCCTACTTCGCGCCGCTGGCCCGTGACGTGGCCTCCCGCGCGCCCGGCTGGCAGGTGTGGTCGGTCGAGCGCCGCGAGAACCTGCTCGAGGACCAGTCCGTGTTCGACAAGGCGAAGGCCGGAAAGGCCACGGACCAGCAGACCTTCGACTACTACCTCGGCTGGCTCACCAACTCTTCGATCACCGATCACTTCAAGCTGATCTCGGAGCCCACCGTGGCCTTTGCAAAGCAGTGGGGCATGAACACGGAGATCCAGGACCTGCGCCGCGTGGTCAAGGAGGCCGGGCGGAAGGGGCGCCGGGTCGTGGTGGGCGGCCATTCGCTCGGCGGCTCGATCACCACCGCCTACGCCACCTGGGACTTCAAGGGCAAGGCGGGGGCCGACGGCCTGTCCGGGCTCGTGTTCATCGACGGCGGCAGCGGTCCCACGCCGGTGTCCGTGGCCGACGCCAACAAGTCCCTGGCAGGCCTCAACGCGGGCAGCCCGTGGCTCACCTTCGGCGGCATCCCCGCGCCCTTCACCGGGCTGTTCAACACCAGCGGAGCGCTCGGCGCCATCAGGTCGCCGAACGCGCCGTCATTGGGCCAGGCCTTCACGCTGCTGCCGGCGAACCTGAAGCCCCCGATTCCGGTTACGAACCTGGGCCTGTACGGATACGCCCTCGACACCGAGACCTCCCCCCCCGGCCTCGTGGCCGCGCAGGCGCACCTCGGCCACCTGGCCGCCAGCGGGGACCCGCGGGGCTGGGACCAAGCGGGCGAGATCACCCCGATCGGGCGCTACGCGCGCGCCTTCGCCGGCTGGGGCCTCAAGGGCCTGGACGGCACCGCGTGGTACCACCCACTGCGCCTGACGATCGACTCGGGCGCCGTGGCCGCGGGCAACGCCAACCCGGCCCAGCAGGTCCTCGACGTGCACGCCACGCACGGCCACGATCTGTCGAGGAAGCTCCGCATCTACGCGTTCGGGGCCGCCCTCGGCGGACAGCGGGTGCTGGACGCGGCCAGCAACCTGGCGTCGCAGTCGGGCATCCCGAAGCGCAACCTGGTGCTGGTGGACCGCCACACCACCTACTCACACAACGACCCCAACACGGCCAGCCCGAAGAACGACTTCCTGAAGAACCTGCTGCCGTTCCTCGGGAAGATCGGGAAGCGCCACGGCCACCACCACCACCACCACCATCCGCACCACTAATGGCATAGCTGCGGTGCTCGCCCGATCGGCGATCGGGCTGCGCTCCTCGCTAGGAGTCGAAGCCGAGCCCCGCGCGGTCCAGCGCGCGGAGCCAGAGCCCACGGCGGCCGGCGTTCGCGTCGGCCGCCGCGAGGCGATTCTGCGTGAGGCGCACCACGCCTGAGCGCAGCGGCTCGGGCGGGAAGGGCACCGGCCGCCGCCGGACGTAGCGCAGCCGGGTGGCCTCCGTCGAGCGGCCGTCCAGCAGGTCGAGTGCCACGCGCGCGCCGAAGCGAGAGGCGGCCACGCCCAGCCCGGTGTACCCGGTGGCATAGGCCACCCGGCCGCGGTGGGCGGTGCCGAAGAACACCGAGAAGCGGCTGCACGTGTCGATCGCGCCGCCCCAGCGGTGGGTGAAGCGGACGCCCTCCAGTTGGGGGAAGGTGGTGAAGAAGTGCTGGGAGAGCTTCGCGAAGGTGGGGTCGTGGTCGTCCAGGTGGCCGCCCACCGGCCCGCCGTAGCGGTACACCGCGTCGTAGCCGCCCCACAGGATGCGGTCGTCGGCCGTGAGCCGGTAGTAGTGGAAGCGGTTGGCGGCGTCACCGACTCCCTGGCGCCGGCGCCAGCCGATCGACTCGCGGCGGGCACGATCCAGCGGCTCGGTGACGAGCACGTAGTCGTAGACCGGCAGCACGTAGCGGCGGACCGGGCGCAGCAGCGACGGGTAGGCGCTGGTGGCCAGCAGCACGCGCCGGGCGCGCACGGTGGCGCCGGCCAGGTGCACGTCCACGCCGGCGTTGCGGCGCTCCAGGCGTGTGACCGGGCTGTGCTCGAACACCCGGACGCCGGCCCCGATGGCCGCATCGCGGAGCCCGCGCGCCAGCCGGCCGGGATGCACGAGCGCGGCCCCGGTGTGGTCCCAGAGGCCGCCGAGGTAGGTGGGTGACGTCACCTCGGCGCGCATCTCCTCCGGGCCGAACAGCTCCACGGTGTGCCCGAAGCCGCGCATCTCGTCCGCCTCCTCGCGCATGGCGTCCAGCTCGTGGTCCTGGAGTGCCACGGTGAGGTCGCCGGTCTCCTCGAGCTCGCAGTCGATGCGGTGGGCGGCGAGGTCGGACCGCAGGCCGGCGTAGTTCTCGTCCCCGAGGCGCTCGAGGGTGGTCATCTCGTCGGGGAAGCGGGCCTGCCCGTTGGCCAGCCCGTGGGTGAGTGAGGACTGGAGGAACCCGCCGTTGCGGCCGCTGGCCCCGTACCCGCAGGTGTCCGCCTCGAGCAGCGCCACCTCGCGTGCCGGGTCGGCCGCCTTTGCGTGGAGAGCGGCCCAGAGTCCGGTGAAGCCGCCGCCCACGATGCAGAGATCGGCCTCGGCCACGCCCGCCGGCGGCGGCGCCTCCGGGCCCGGCGGAAGACCGTCGAGCCAGAAGGGCCGCACCTGGGCGTCGGCGTAGGCGTCGCGGTGGGCTGGGGTGGGCTCGCTCCGGGGCCAGGGAGAGGTCACCGCGCCATCGTAGGCAAGGCGGTGGCCCGCGCACCCGACGTCACAACCCCCCATATGGGCTACAGGCGTTTGTGCGCGAGACCTCTAGCGTGAACAGGGGAGGGAGGAGAACGACCGGCACCCGACCTCCATTTGGAGTTCCAAATGATGACCAGGATTCAGAAGCTCATTACGTTCGTCGTCGCTCCCCCAAGGGACGACGCCCACGTGCATTTCCACGGCGGGCCGGAGGGACATCCGGCTGTGTGCGACGACCCCGGGTGCTCGTCGCCGCGCCTCTCCGTCTGAGCCGTCCCCGCTTCGACTGTACCCGCTCCCTCTACCGGAGCGGAGCCCCGATCGGCGATCGGGCGAGCACCGGACCCCGCCTACCGGCAGATCACTCGCAGCGGCGGCGAGAGGTGCACCCTCTGGGTGCGCGTCACCCCGGCCACCCGGAGGCGGAAATCGAGGTCCTGAACCGTTCGCAATGAGCCCTTGCTCACCCGCGAGCACCAGGGCGTGTGGAGACTGAACTGAGCCCAGGTGAGGTCCGTTCCGGGTTTGATCGTCGTGGCTTGGGGAGCGGGTCCCACCCGGAGGTCGGGAGCGCCGGGAACGCTCACACCGACGATCCGGGCGTTGAGCGGCCCCCGATTGCGCAGGCTGAGGGTCACGGGTCCGGAACGCCCGTCCTTGAGGGCGACGTTCCAGTGGCCGTGCGGGCCGTTGGCAGCTCCCTCCGCGGTGAGCGGATGCAGGGCGCCGTACGACACCGATACTGCCGCCAGTAGGAGCCCCGCCGCGAGCGTGGCCAGCGCCGCCGGGCGGGTCCAGTGCAGCGGCCGGCGCTCGGCGAGCGCCCAGCGCCTGGCGGTGAAGACGATGGCCACGAACGCCACGGTGCCGCTCACGGCGAGCAGGCCGCGCGCCCCGCCGGTCACGGGAAGCCACCCGACGGCCACGGCCACCAGCGCCAGCGGCCAGCGGCGAGGGCGCACCCCGGTGCGCGACTCCATGTAGAAGGCCACGCACGAGGCCACGACGATGCCCGCCGCCAGCGTCGGACCCAGGTCGGCCGCGATCGACCAGGCGCCGTCGATCCGCCACGGCCATCCCCGGTGGCCCTTGGATGGGCCGACCGGGATCACGTTCAGTAGCGCGAGCGGCAGCGCCACCACGATCAGCAGCGCCCAGGCCGCGATGCTCCCGGCGATCACCGCGACGATCGTGCCCCACCAGGAGGGCAGCTCGGGCGGCGGTGCGGGCGAGGCGCCGGACGAGGCAAGCTCCACACAGGAGACCCTAACCGGTGCCCGCCCCGCCTGGAAGCCCCGGGGCGCGGACGGTAGGGTCGCCCCGTGAGCCGCTTGCTGATCGAAGGGGGGCGCATCCTCTCGTTCGACCCCGCGGTGGGGGACCTCGAGCGGGGAACCGTGCTGGTGGAGGACGGTCGCATCGCCGAGGTCGGCCCGGCGGTCGAGGCCGCGGACGCCGAGCGCATCGACGCCACGGGATGCGTGGTGATGCCCGGCTTCGTGGACACGCACCGGCACACCTGGCAGACGGCGCTGCGCGCGCTCTGCGCCGACTGGACGCTCACCGACTACTTCCGCGGCGTGCGCCTCACGTTCTCGCCCCGCTACTCGGCGGCCGACGTCCACGCCGGGAACCTCGCGGGAGCACTCGAGGCGCTCGATGCCGGCGTGACCACGATCCTCGACTTCTCCCACTGCATGAACACCCCTGAGCACGCCGACGCTGCCGTGGAGGGTCTCCTCGACGCCGGCGGCCGTGCCGTCTTCGCCTACGGCTACTTCCCGACGGCGGGTCCCGAGCCGGCGTTCGAGACCCCCGAGGACCGGATCCGGGACGCGCACCGCATACGCGAGCGCCACTTCTCGTCGCCCGACGCCCTGCTCACCATGGGCGTGGCCCTCACCGAGACCGGACTGCTCCCGTTCGCGGCCACGCGGGCGGAGATCGAGTCGGCCCGTGAGCTCGACGCGCTCCTCACCGCGCACACCGGGTGCGTCTGGGGCTCCCAGCTCTGCATGGGAGTGCGGGAGATGGAGTCGCACGGGCTGTTGGGCCCGGGCCAGGTCCACGTGCACTGCAACGCCCTCTCGGACGAGGAGCTCGGAATGCTCGCGCGCGCCGGGGCCGCGGTGTCCTCCACGCCCGAGACGGAGATGCAGATGGGCATGGGCCGGCCGGTGATACGCCGCTGGCTCGACCTGGGCGGGCGCCCGTCGCTGGGATGCGACGTGATCTCGTGCTGCTCCGGGGACATGTTCGCCCAGATGCGCCTCGGACTCCAGTTCCAGCGCTGCATGGACAACGACGCCTTCAACGCCCGCGGGGAGAACCCGGAGACGATGGAGCTGAAGACACGCGACGCCCTCGAGTGGGCCACGATGGGAGGCGCCGAGGCGCTCGGCCTGGCCGACCGGATCGGCTCCCTCAGCCCAGGCAAGCAGGCCGACGTGATCGTGGTCGGCGGGGAGCGCCCGACCATGACCGCGCTGGCCGACCCGGTGGGGGCGATGGTGCTTCAGGCCGGGGCCGCCGACGTGCGCGACGTGCTGGTGGCCGGTCGCATCGTGAAGCGTCACGGAGTGCTCACCGGCGACGCAGCACGTGGCCGTCGCCTGGTGGAGGAGTCGCGGGAGCGGCTCTTCGAGAGCGTGCTGGCCGACGGCCCTGTGCTGGCCGAGTCGCCCCCGGGATTCCTCGACGCGCTGAGCGCCGCGGCCGAGCAGAACCTCGCCGGCGCGCACGCCTGACCGCGGCTGGATATAGGTCGGTCCATGGCGGAGAAGAAGCTGGCCGGCTACCGCGCGAAACGCGACCTCGAGCGCTCCGGCGAGCCGTCCGGCGGCGCCCGCGGCAGCAACCGGCCGGGACCCGTGTTCGTGATCCAGAAGCACGCCGCCAGCAGCCTCCATTACGACTTCCGGGTGGAGATCGACGGCGTGCTCGCCTCCTGGGCGGTGCCCAAGGGACCCTCCACCGACCCGCGCATCAAGCGCCTGGCCATCGAGGTGGAGGATCACCCGCTGGACTACGGCGGGTTCGAGGGCACGATCGGGGCGGGCCTCTACGGAGCGGGATCGGTGATCGTCTGGGACACCGGGCCCTACGAGCACCTGGGGGAGGGGTCGGTGGCGGAGGCCCGGGAGCGCGGCCACCTGTCCCTCTTGCTCCACGGGCAGAAGCTGCGCGGCGGCTACACGCTCCAGCGCACCGGCGGCGGGGACAAGGCCCGCTGGCTGCTCGTGAAGCGCAGGGACGACGAGGCCGACGCCCGGCGCAACCCGGTGAGCACGGAGCCGGAGTCCGTGCTCAGCGGGCGAACGGTCGAAGAGGTGGCCGGCGAGGCCGACCCGTGAGCTCAGTGCTCGACTCGCTGAGCGCGGACGAGCGGCGGCTGGTGCGCCGGGAGCCCCCGCCCAAGGACGCCGGGGCCATGAGGGCCGTGCTCACGGATGAGCGCTTCTCGGACCCGGAATGGATCTACGAGCGCAAGCTCGACGGCATCAGGGGCGTGGCCATCCGCTCGGGGCGCGAGCTGCGGCTCCTCTCGCGCAACGACCTGAGCATGACCGAGCGCTACCCCGAGGTGGCCGCGGCCCTGGCCGCCCAGAGGCAGACCCGCTTCGTGGTGGACGGGGAGGTGGTGGCCTTCTCCGGGGGCCGGACCAGCTTCGAGACCCTCGCCCGTCGCGGTGAGCGGGGGGTGAGGGTCTTCTACTACATGTTCGACGTGCTCTGGCTCGACGGCTACGACGTGCGCCCCCTGCCCCTGCGCGCGCGCAAGCGGCTGCTGCGCGAGGCGCTCGAGTTCGAGGATCCGCTGCGCTTCACGACGCACCGCAACCGTGAGGGGGAGAGGTTCTTCGCGGAGGGCTGCCGCAAGGGCTGGGAGGGGCTGATCGCCAAGCGGGCGGAC
>JBBQHI010000034.1:0-39281 GCA_038323835.1 Solirubrobacterales bacterium | reverse complement strand
GGCGATGCTGCTCCCATGCAGATCGCACCCCCGACAGCTAAAGGAGCCGAGTATGAGCTTCCGCCACGGCTATCACCACTGAGCACCGGGCTGATCGCTTCTGACCGCACCCATACCCCCGAAGGAGACACCCATGGCCTACCGCCACTGAGCACCGGCCTGACCGCCGCTGACCGCACCCACAGCCCCAAAGGAGACACCCATGGGCTTCCACAAGTGATCTACACACTCCATCCGCGGGGCGGGAGCGGGCGTGCTCTCGCCTCCCATCCACTGGCGAGGGCCTGACCGTGGCGCTTGCCTCGACGCTCGCCCCGGTGGCTGGCCTGCTTCGGGAGGACCGGCGTGCGCGGCGCTTTTTCGCCGCCCAGGCCCAGTCCTCGCTCGGCACGGGGGCCGCGTGCGTGGCGCTGTTGATGTTGGCGCACGAGCGGTTCGTGTCGCCCTGGGCGATCGTGCTGGTGCTCGCGGCGGACATGGTGCCGCCGATGCTGCTCGGCCCGCTCTGCGGTGCCGCCGCAGACCGCTGGTCGCGGCGCTCCTGCGCGGTTGCCGCGGACTGCGTCCGCGCGCTGGCGTTCGCCGGGATCGCGCTGGTGGGCGGTTTCGCGTTTACGGTGGCGTTCGCCCTGCTCGCCGGTCTCGGCGGCGCGCTCTTCCGCCCGGCGGTCCAGGCCGCGCTGCCCACTCTCTTCACGGGACGCCGGCTGCCGGCGGCCACCTCGCTGTTCGGCGCGGTCGACGATCTCGGCTACACGCTCGGCCCGGCGCTCTGCGCGGTCGCCCTGCTCGTGGGTCGCCCGGAGTTGGTGTGCCTCGTCAACGCGGGCAGCTTCGCGCTGTCCGCGCTGCTGCTCGCTCGGCTGCCCTTCGGCGGCCGCCCGGCGCCGTCCGCGGACGAGTCCCGTGAGAAGCGGAGCTCCCTGTTCCGCGACGTCGCCGACGGCCTCCGGGCCGCGACGTCCACGGCCGGGATCCCGGCGCTGATCTTCGCCTCGAGCGGAATCGTCCTCTTCGCCGGTCTCATCAACGTGGGTGAGCTGTTGCTGGCCACGGACGCGCTTCACGCTGGCGGCTCGGGCTACGCGCTGCTGGTGGCGGCCTGGGGCCTGGGGATCGCCGCCGGCTCCCTGGCCGGGTCGCGCGGCGGGCGGCCGGAGCAGCTCAAGCGGCGTTACCTCGCCGGCCTCGGAATGACGGCCGGCGCCTTCGTCTGCTGCGGCATCGCCCCAGACTTCGCGACCGCTCTGATCGCGTTCTCCGTGGGCGGGATCGGCAACGGCCTGATCGTCGTTCACGAGCGGCTGCTCTTCCAGGCGCTCGTCCCTGAGCGGCTGCTGGGCCGGGTGTTCTCGCTCAAGGACACGCTCCAGTCCTGGGCCTTCGCCCCAGGCTTCGCCGCCGCGGGCCTGCTGGCCTCGCTGCTCGGCCCCCGCGCGCTGTTCCTGATCGCAGGCGGAGGCGCACTGGTGGTCTGGGCGCTAGCCACCGCCGCCCTCCGCAGCGCCTGGACCGTCGCTCCCAGCTTTGCCACCCCCACAGAGCCGGCCGTGGGGCAGGCGTGGTAGATGTCCGGCGCAGACACTGACTCTCGCGGCACGGGCTGCCGCCCAGCACGAAAGGAACACGCATGAGGATCAAGCAGCTCGTCGGCCTGGGGGGATGCATGGCAATGCTCTTCTGTACGTCCGCCACGGCCGCTCCCACAGGGCCCCAGGATTCCGTGACCGGCCACGCGCTCGGCGGCTCGGGGTTCTTCGGTGACATCCGGATCGACGTTCGCAGCGGACCTCACGGCGAGAACCCGAGCGGAACGGTCTTCTTCAGGATCGACGGAGACAACGGCTCGGACCCATTCGGTGGGCCGGTCACCTGTCTGTCGGTCCGGCGCAACCGGGCAACGATGGCCGTGCCCACCAGCCTCTTCCCGAACCCCATCGGTGTGCAGATCGTGGACAACGCCGGTACCGGCAAGCCCGACACCTTCGACGCGATCACGACCCGAGAGGGTCCGACGGACTGCTCTCCGTTCGCCACCGGACAGCTCACCGCCATCGTGTCCGGGGACCTACGGGTCACGGATGCCCTGCCGGGGCCCTTCCTGACGCTGCCGTGTCGTCAGCAGCGGGCCAACGTGAGCTTCACGACCGCGTCCTGCCGGCGGACGCTGCGGCCGTGAGGCCCGGCCACCTCGAGGACAAGGAACCCCAGATGCGATCACCAAAGCTCTTCGTCCTCGCCGTACTGGCTGTCGGCGGACTCATCCTGGCCGGTTGCACGGAGCAGACCGAGCCGGCGACGAACATCACGTCGACCGGCGCAACGCTTCGCGGTGCGCTCACGGTGTCCGGGTCAAAGAGCTACGGCGAGTTCTGGTTTGAGTACTCGCGCGATGACGGGACGACCTGGGCACAGACGTCCCATCACTCCTTCGGGACCCCCGGCAGCTGCGACCTCTCCGGGTCCGAGAGCAACCCGGCCCCGATTCGTGAGGCCGTGAGCGGCCTGGCGCCCGGAAGTCACTACGTGTTCCGTATGGCCGCCACGCTCTGTGGGTCAGATGTCGTCTATGGGGACTCGAACTGGGCGAGCCAGTCCGACAAGGACCCGCCCTACGAATACGACTCGTTCGACACTCCCGCGGCCGGCATCCCGCAGCACGTCGAGACGTGGGCCTACGACGACAACTGGCCGCAGGGCAAGGACGCGCCCGCGTCGCTGGTGGCCAAATGGGTCGACTATGCCGAGGGCTTCTCCCGAACCCAGGACGGATGGGGCAAGTCCGTCAAGGACTGCCACTCTCCGGGCGCCACCTGCAAGGCGCTGGCCTACCTCGACGCCTACCGCAACTACTACTCGTGCGACTGCAGCATTCCGCTGCCCACCTCGCCACCGCCCACGGAGGACTGGTGGCTCCACGAAGCCGGACATTCCGACGCGGCCCACCGCCTGGTGGTGAGCTACGGCGCCGACTCAGCCCACGGGTGGCTCACGAATGTCAGGAACCAGGCCGTCCGGGACTGGGTGGCAGGCTACGCCCGCGACAACTACGACGACTACGACGGCCTGCTCGTGGACGACAGCCCGGGAGACCTCAAGGGAGCGCTCTTCTCGGAAGATCCGTCCGGCTACGACACGAGCGAGGAGCTCAAGACGCCAGAGCAGGTGGACTCGGGCAACGCCCAGCTCGCGGCGGCGTTCACACACCGGAACGGCACGCCGTTCCTCCAGGTGGACAATGGCATCAATCCGAATCAGTACGTGAAGCCCGGCTTCCAGCGCTTGGGCAACACGGCCACGAGGGGTCTGATGTCGGAGGGGAACCCCGTGTCGGACGACGACAACTTCACCAACTACTACGCGAACCTGCTCGACCAGATGGCATATGCCGGCACGCAGACGTCCGGCTTCATGCTCATCGCCAGCAACGGCAAGAACGGCACGCTTCAGGCCCGCCGCGACCATACCGCCACGGTGCTGCTGGGCTACAGCCCGGGTCACGTGGTGAGCTGGGCGGACCTAACCCATGACAACCCCCAGCTGTCGATCTGGCCCGAGCAGGGGATCTACCCCACCCAGCCTGTCCAGTCGATGCCCACGCCGGGCGGCTCCGGCTGCCTGAGCGGCGACGGGTCCAACTGCACCACCGGCGGCCATAACGCCCTCCAGGTCGCGCCCGGCGTCTACCGGCGCGAGTTCGCCAATTGCTACAACCAGGGCATCGCCTTCGGGCGCTGCGCCGTGATCGTCAACTGGACCGACAACCCGGTCACGACCCAAACGGGCTGGCTCACGGGCTCGTACGGGCACAAGATCACGATGGCCGGCGGCAGCGTGCAGTCCGGGGGCACGGTGAACCTCGCCGGCGCCGGGTACGCGCCCGCGACCTCGATCCCCGCCCACGACTCCGTGCTGCTCGCGCCGTAGCCCGATGGGCGATCTGAGCCCACAAGCCTCCGGGGCCTGGGGCCGCGCGGCCTTGCCTCCGCCAAGCCTGGCGCGCTCCTCGCTGGGCGCAGTTTCGCTGGCGTTCTTCGACTCCACGCGTCAGGTCGGGGGAAGTACCTATTGCGCAGGACTTGTCGCGCGACGTAGTGTCCGCGCCATGATGAACTCGCTGGGGAGGCTGCTCGCCACGACGGGCCTGGCCCTGGCGCTGCTACCGGCTCCGACCGCGCTCGCACAAGAACACACCAACCTTCCGGTAGGCAGCGCCCACGGCGTGCGCCTCGTGGATGGTCGCGCGGGGTTTGTGCTGATCTTCAGCCACCGGTCGGCCAAGCTGCGAGAGCGCATCAACAGCCGCTATGCCTGGATCTCGTGCACGAGTCTCGGCGACCTGTTCGACGGCGTCGGCAGCGGCAACCTGGACATCCCACGGCACGGTCGCAGGGTCCGAACCGGTTTCAGCGTCGACAAGGCGGACTTCTGCCGCTTCTTCCTCAGGTCGCACACGGTCAGACACCGGCATACCAGCCACCGTGTCTCGCGCCGCGTGCTCCTCTCCATCCCGCTGACCCAAGCCGGAGCGGTATACCTCGACGAGGAGTCGAAGACGGCGAACCTGTTCACGATCGGCCTCCTCTCCTCTCTCGTCAAGCACGACCAGAAGCTCCCCGGGAATCCAACCTACGCCCAGCTCATCCAGGGGTACCCGAAGCTCGCCAAGGTCGTGGTGGCGCTGTCCGCCCCGGGCGACACCCCGCCGCCGAAGCGGATCGGCTACTACAGCGACGGCCACGAACACACCGCGCTGGCGATCCTCTCCGCGTCGGGCAAGCGCTTGTTCATAGAGCATTCGGCCGGCAACGTGCTGAGCACCAACCTCGCCGCCTACCTGCTCGGCGATCGCGATTTAGTGGGGTCCATCGTCCCCGGCGACCCCCAATAGCACAGCCGAAAGACTGCTGTTGAGGGCATTGGGCGAGCCTGCTTCGCCAAGTGAGCTTCGCCGACCTGGCCGCACGCGCGAATGGCCCCTGTCCGAGGACGGCACCGGGGCCCGAGCGAAGGTGGACATGGCCTCCCACCCGACTTCAGTTCCGCACCATCGCGGGGCGTTTTCGACGGTGGAGAGCCGCTGGGCCAGGGCTACCGGAAGCTCGATATCCGCTCGCGCGCGGAGCTGCCGAAGGCGCTCATGCGCCGGCCGGAGTCGGCCCCGGCCTGGGATCTCCGAGACCTCCTGACAAAAGTTCAGGGGTTGTCTTGGGGGTGTCCCCGGTTGTGGAGGGGCGCCGGGGTGGCGATGCTGCTCCCATGCAAGTCGCCCCCCCGACACGGAAAGGAGCCCAGCATGGGCTTCTGCAGCGGCTATCACCGCTAAGCACCGGTCTAGCCCCCACCGGGCGCACCGCAATCCCAGAGGAGGCGCTCATGTGCTGGAAGCACTGAGTCTCGGACCGTCCCCGACGCCCAGCGTTACTGAGCGTCCCACCCGTGCACCATCGACCGATTCGAAAGGAGCGCCGCAATGCCCGAGTTCCGAAAGGGCTAAGCCCACACCTCTCCGTCAGCGATTCACCATGAGGGAGCGTCCAAATGCTGTCGTTCGCAAGGGCTGAGCCCGAGTCCGGGCACGGCATCGACCTCCACAGGGGTGACGTGCTCACTCCAAGGCCCGGAGTGACCAGGGACGAGGGAGCGGGGCGGCCGCCCCGGCCGCCCCGCCCGTCCGCAACCCGCGCCCTCGCGGTCGCCGTGGCGCTCGGGCTGCTGAGCCTCACGCTCGGAGCCGGACCGTCCGCGGCGCAGACCCCGCCGCGGCTCCCGGTCGGGCAGGCCGACGGCATCAGGATCGACCGCGAGCACGGGCATCTCGTGGTCCGCTTCACCCGCCGGGCGGCCCGCCTCTACCGGGGAATCGCCGGAGAGTCGCTTTCCTACTCCTGCTATGGGCTGGCCCACCGCTTCGAGTTGGGCGTGCACGTCGAGCGCCAGGACTCCGGGTCTGTTCCGGTTCCCAAGCGCCGGCGGCCGATCCGGATCTTCAAGGGAGGACGGAGGTTCGACTACTGCAGCCTCCGGGTCCGCCTCGGACCGCACCGAACCCGCACCGTCAACGTGCCGCTGACCCAGCGTGGAGCGATCTTCGTCGATGAGCAGGCCGCGACCTTCCGCATGAGCGCAATCCTCGCGCTTGCGAGCCTCACCGCCGCCCTCGAGGATCTCCGAGGGTTCCCCACTGGGGACGATCTGATCGCCGCCCTGAGCAAGACTTCCTTCCTGACAGCGGACGCGGAGCACCTGGTGGCGCTCGCGGCTCCGGGCGACAGCCCGCCCCCCGGCAAGATCGGCTACTGGAGCGACGGCGCCGAGAATATCGCCGTGGTCACGGTGTCCGCATCCGGACGGCGGCTCTACATCCACGAAGGCCCCGACCAGGCGCTCACCACGAACGTGGCGCCCTACCTGTTCCGGCCCCGCTGAGCCAGCGCGGCTACGCCGGCGCCGCCCGCTTGACCTCGGAGCGGATCAGCTTCACCCTGCCCATCTGACGGGCGTCGCGTCGATCTCGCCGACCAGCTCCACCGCGAGCGGCTGACGCGCCGCTCCCGCCGCTCCTGCTGGACACGCGCGCCGACCCGGACCCGGAGCGCCTCCCGGTCGAAACGTCCCCTAATTTTCGAGTGCGTCGGCGTTCCAGGTGTGATCGACAGCATCATCACGGACGCACCGCTGCACTCGCGGGTGGTGGTGGCCGGGGTGTGCATGTCGCCCGACAGGATCCGCCCGGCGACGGCGATCAACAAGGAGATCGACCTGCGCTTCGTGGTCGGCTCTACGCCGCTGGAGTTCCGCGACACTCTCCACTGGCTCGCCGAGGGCAAGGTGAACGCCGGTCCCATCGTCACCGGGACCGTGTGTCGCAAGGGCGTTGAAGGCGCTTTCGCTGCCCTCGACGACCCCGACACGCACGCGAAGATCCCGATCGACCCCGGCAGCCCGGCCGGTGCACTGGGGATAACGGCTCCGCCTCGATAAGACGTGCGAATCCGACCGGAGAGTTCGGCGACCGGTCGCTCACCGGCGCAGATTTGTCGCCCGTTACTTCGCCTGGGCGAGCAGCGTCGCGGCGTAGTCTTCGAAGCGCTGCAGGTCGTGGGGCTCGATGTCGCCGGGGTCGTCGCCGTCGAGCAGCAGGTCGAGGAGGCTCACGAGGTCCCAGTAGGGCTGGTCGTCGAAGACTGCGCCGACCTTTGCCCAGTAGCAGGCCAGGAACCGATCGGCGACGGCCTGGCCGTGGTCGGCGACGAGGTTCCAGCGCATGTGGCCAAGGTCGAGCGCGGGTGGGCCCCACGAGGCTTGGGTCCAGTCCACCACCCCGGTGAGGCGGCGCCGCGACCACAGCGTGTTCTCCGGGTGGTAGTCGCGGTGGATGAGCGTCATGGTGGTCGGTGGCGGCGGCTCGTGCACGGCCGCGGTCGCCTGCCTCCACACTGGCGTGGCCGGCATCCAGCGGGCCGGGGTCGCGCGGGGGCGATCGTAATAGAGCCGATAGGGGTCGAGCTGAGCTTCCGCCGTGCCGTCGACGTCGTGGATCTGGGCGAGGGTCTCGGCCAGCTGATGGCAGAACCCGCCTGCGTCGGCGTCCGCCGCGCGCGGCGTGTGACCGGGCAGGCGGGTGAGCAGCATCGCCGGCACGTCACAGCGCGCGCCCTCGAGGTCGGCTGCCACCATCTCCGGTGCGGGAACCCTCGCCGACCGAAGCAGCTCGAGCACCCGGGTCTCGCGCTCCACCGTGTAATCGGGGTCGTCTACCTCCCAGCCCGGCCGAGCCCAGCGTCGAAGCACTAGGCGGTGGGGGCGACCGTCGGCGTCGATGACGTCGAGCACGTGGTTGACGTGCCAGCCGCCCAACCGCACCCGCCGAGCCCGCGCAACCCGGCTCCCGCGACCGAACACGTCGGTCACCCAGCGCACGGCCTGATGAGGGAGCACTCCTTCGATTCTCGCGAATCCTGGCAAAGGCGCTGACTCCGTGTCGCGGGATCGCGGACCTCGGAACCGTAAGACACGGGTGCTGTGTCCGTAACCGCGACCCCCTGATTGAAGCGAGCTGCCGCCGTTCCCGAGCGTCCCATGCCTACCGCGCGGCGCCACCCGTCCGCAGTGTGCAGCCCGAGCCCCAGACTCGGCTGCTAGCGACGCCGAACGAGACACCTTCGGGAAGACGGAAGCCCTCATAGAGGCGGGTCCACGCGGACGGAGCGCCTCAAAGACCTTCGGTGTCGGTCGGCCCTTGCTCTGTCTGGCCCGCGACCACCATTGATGCAAGGGATGACCCCATGACTGACCACCTCGACTCAGCGGCTCGCGCGCTCGAGCGAGTGCTCTCAGCGCGGCATCCCGAGTACGACTGGATCGTCACGGTCAGGGAGGGGGACGGCCTCCACGGGCACGGGCCGACCGCCACCTCGGTAGGTCTCGACGACGCCGGCGCCGTGGGCGACGACTCGGGTGCGCACTTCGATCGGGACGCGCTTGCCCCGTCCGACCGGGGCGACCAGGACGCATTCGATAAGGCCGCGTAGGACGTGGTTCCGCTCGCGGGCATCGAAACTCTCCCAGGCACGTAGCGGATCGCCGTCGACCTGGGGACGCAGGCGAGTGAGCGCCTTCGCGAGCTGCTGGCGAACGCGGTCGACTTCGTCGCGGCGCAGCCGCGCCCCCTTGGCGTACTGGTCGGGCCGCAGGCCAGCGGCGCTTACCCCCTCCAGGTATGCGGCAAGCTCGCGCTCTGCGGCGTCGACCTCGGAACGGATTCGCTTGAGCTCATCGTCGCTCTCGGCGGCGGTAGCGGTGAGTTTGGCGAGCTCGCCGAGCGCGATTGACTCGACGTGCGTGTCGAGGTTGCGACCGGCAATGCCCGCGGGGACCGGGCATCGACCGGCCGAGTGGTAGCGGTGGCAGGTGTAGACGCGGTAGCCGCGTGTGGCCCCGGGGCTCATCACATGCCCGCAGGACGCGCAGCGGGCGAGACCCGCGAGCAGGCTGATCTCGCGGCCCGACCGGGCCGCTCGCGCAGGCGTCGTGCCCTGGGCGGCGAGCCAGGCGTCCTCGTCGATAAGCGCGGGATGGGCGGCGGGGTTCACATGGACCCCCACGCTGAGCTCGCCGAGGTAGACGCGGTTGCGGAGGACGGCGCGCGCCCCCGACGGCGTGATCCCGAGGGTTTCCGCGATCCGCACCAGTGGCGTCCCAGCCGCCCGCTCGCGGAACGCGGTGGGAATCTTTTCGGCGTCGGCGCTCGGAACCAGCTTGCGTGTGGCTGGGTCGCGTCTGTAGCCGAGCGGCGTCTGCCTGCGCTGCCAGATGCCTTGAGCGGTGGCCACGCGTCGAAGCTCCTCGAAGCGCTCGCGGTGCAGGTCGAGTTCGTGCTCGGCAATGGCCGCCAGGACGGTCCGGGTGAGCCGGCCGGTCGGGGTGGACGTGTCGATCGACTCGGCGACGGCAACCACCTCGCCACCCGCGTTCTCGATGCGCTCCCACATCTCGAGCAGGTGCCTGACCGAGCGGGAGGCCCGCGACAGGTACGCCACAACGAGTCCTCGGTAGCGGCCGGCCTCGATGCCCTCCACGGCCTGGGTCAGGATCGGTCGGTCGGCACGCCCGCCGGACTCGTCGAGCTCGGGGTCGAGCACCACGATCTCCTCGCCACGCGACCGCGCCCAAGCCTCGATGCGCTCCGCTTGCTCCTGGGGCGAGCGAAACGCATCGCCGTCGCGTCCACCGACGTGGGAGACGCGAACGTAGCCGACCCAAGGAGTCATCCTTCAATACATATCAAAGAGAAGCGATAACACTACGGCTTCGGGGCCAACCCGCGGGATCGCGGTCACCCGGCGCGGTACGAGCGCGGGTCATGGGAGCCGCCCGGCGGCGATCCGGGCCGGATAACCCACCGGCTGCCCTCGTTCGTTCCGCCCCGGTACGAGGATCCGCTGGCCCGGGCCGCCCTGCGGTGGAACGTGCCCGAGGACCTCCTCGCCGCGCAGCTGTACGCGGAGTCCGGGTTCAACCCCTTCGCCCAGAGTGGGGCGGGGGCCGAGGGGATCGCCCAGTTCACGCCGGGCACCGCGCGGGCCTACGGCCTCGGCAATCCCTACGACCCGGACGCGGCGATCGACGCCCAGGCTCACCTGATGAGCGACCTGCTCGGCCAGTTCCACGGCAGTGCCGCGCTGGCGCTGGCCGCTTACAACGCGGGGGCGGGGGCGGTGGCGCGCTACGGCGGGGTGCCGCCCTACGCCGAGACGCGCGCCTACGTGGCCCGCATTCTCGGGTTGCTGGGCGGCGCGGGGGACCTGCCGTCGGCGCCATCCTTCGAGCTGGAACTGGTGCAGTGACCCCGCCGGCGGGTGGTCCGGGACCCGGCCGGGGGAGGCCTATTTGCCGATGCTCTAGCCTCGCTCGCCGCACTCGACCACCGGGAATTCCATGAGTCAATCCACACTCAAGCCTCCGGCGCAGAGCCGGTTTGCCCGCCTCGCACGGGTCTGTTACCAGCACCCCTGGCGAATCGTGGGGACCTGGGTCCTGATCCTGGTGGTGGTCAGCGCGGCCGCCGGCGCGATCGGCAAGGTGGACTCCTCGAACTTCCGGCTGTCCGGCACCGACAGCCAGCGCGCGTTCGACCTGCTCGCGGAGCGCTTCCCTGCCCAGAAGGGCGATACCGATCAGGTCGTCTTCGCTGTGCGCGGCTCCCAGGGCACGCTGCGCGACCCCGCGCTCGCGGCCCAGGCCCGCGCAACGCTCGCCAAGGTCAAGGCGCTCCCGCACGTCGCCACCGTCGGCGCCGTCACGCCTTCTCGGGACGGCCGCGTCGCCGTGGCGCCCGTGACCTACGACAACACCGTGGACAAGCTCGAGCTCACCGACCTCAAGAAGGTGGTCAACACCGCGCGCGACGGGTCCACAAGTGCGCTCCAGGTGGAGGTTGGCGGTCAGGGGGCCGAGTTCGCGCGCCAGGAGGGTCCGGGCGCCTCGGGATTCATCGGCCTGCTTGCGGCCATGATCGTCCTGCTCTTCACTTTCGGTTCGATCGTCGCGGCAGGCGTCCCGATCCTCTCGGCCGTCTTCGCCCTCGGGTCGGCCATCGGCCTGATCGCGCTGGGCTCGCACGTGATCGACACGCCCGACTTCGCCACCCAGCTCGCCGAGCTGATCGGCCTGGGCGTCGGGATCGACTACGCGCTCCTCGTGCTCACCCGCTACCGCTCCGAGGTCAGTCGCGGCGCGGAGCGGTCGGAGGCGGTGGTTCGGGCGATCGACACGGCCGGCCGCACGGTGGTGTTCGCCGCCGCCACCGTGATCATTGCCCTGCTGGGCATGTTCGCCCTCGGGCTCTCCTTCCTGAACGGCGTGGCGCTCGGCGCCGCGCTGGCCGTGTTGCTCACCATGCTCGCGGCGCTCACGCTGTTGCCCGCGCTCCTGCGCATCTCCGGTGGGCGCATCGACGGCCTGCGCCGCCGCACGCGTGAGAAGTTCGCCGCGCGACCCCCGTCCGACGAGGGCCGGCGCTGGCTGGCGTGGAGCCGCGGCGTTCAGAACCACCCGTGGCCCGCGATCGTGGTGTCGCTCATCATCCTGCTCGGGCTCGCCGCGCCCGCCCTCGGGATGCGCCTCGGGTCGAGCGACGCCGGGACCGACCCCACCGGGTCCACCACCCGCAAGGCCTATGACCTGATCTCCGACGGCTTCGGCAAGGGCGTGAACGGCACCTTCCTCGTCGTAACCGAGCTCCCGCGCAAGGGCGACCGGGCCGCGCTGGTCCCCCTGCGGGAAAGCCTCAAGGCCGACCCGGGGATCGTTTCGGTGTCGGAGCCGCGGCTGTCGCCCGATGGCTCGGTGGCCACACTCACGGCGGTCCCGAGCACCTCGCCCCAGGACAAGAAGACCACCACGGTCCTGCGGCGGCTTCGCAACGACGTGATCCCTCCCGTCGAGCGCCAGACGAACGCCACGGTGTCGATCGGGGGCTTCACCGCGGTCCAGGAGGACTTCACCCGCACGATCGCCGACAAGCTGCCGTACTTCGTGGGCATCGTCGTGCTCCTGTCGGCGCTGCTGCTGATGGCGGTGTTCCGCTCGATCCTCCTGCCGATCAAGGCGGCGGCCATGAACCTGTTGTCGATCGGCGCGGCGCTCGGCTTCGTCACGCTCGTGTTCCAGCACGGGGTGGGGGCGGGTCTGCTCGGCATCCAGACCGGGCCGATCGAGTCATTCCTGCCGGTGATGCTCTTCGCCATCGTGTTCGGGCTCTCCATGGACTACGAGGTGTTCCTGCTCTCGCGCGTGCACGAGGAGTGGGAGCACACCGGCGACGCCCACCACGCGGTGCGCCACGGGCTGGCGGCCACGGGTCGGGTGATCACTGCGGCGGCGGCCATCATGGTCGTGGTCTTCGGCTCGTTCGCCATCGGCGACGACCGGATCATCAAGCTGTTCGGGATCGGCCTGGCCTCGGCGGTCTTACTCGACGCCGTGATCATCCGCTGCCTCCTCGTGCCCGCGATCATGGAGCTGATGGGCCGGCGGGCGTGGTGGCTGCCGGCGGGCCTGGATCGCGTCCTGCCGCACCTGGCCATCGAGCGGCCCGAGGGCACTCCGGCCACGGCCGGCGCGGAAGCCGACTAGCCCCACCCAGCCGGTTAAACGCCAGTCCCGGAGCGGGGTTCGGGGCAACTTCTCGCACGTAGCGGGCTTTTTTGCGCCACCTGCAATATCGGGCGTTCGACGTATGGGCGGCCCCGAATAGCTTGACGATGATTGACCATAGCTGGGAGTTGGATTCGCGCTGTGTTGGCGCGGTTCCCTGAGCATGCCCGGACGCAATGCGGCCGGGCGGGAGCGGGGGCCACGCGGCAGCGTGATGACTACGACAGTGAGGACGTGTCGATGTGATTGCGCATACGAAGCGCGCCGGCGGAGGTTCTGCACCTTTCGTGGCATCGATTCTCGGTTCGTCCAGCCTTGATGGCCCTGAGGTGGACGGCGCGCTGCAGGCGCTGCTCGATTGCGGCGAGGCGGACGCGCAGACGGGCAGCTGGGACTGGCGCCTCGACACCGGCCGGCTGGTCTGGTCGGACAACCTCTATCGCCTCTTCGGACTCGAGCCGGGTGCGATCACGCCGACGCACGAGTGGGTGATCGAGCGAGTCCACTCAGGTGACCACGAGCGCGTCTCGCGGGCACTGAGATCCCGGCTGCCGGGCCGCCCGCGGCCGTTGGAGTACCGGATCGTGCGTGGCGACGGCGCGGTTCGGCACCTTCGTTGGACGCAGACGGTGGTGGACCAGGCCGCGGGCCAGGCCCGGCGGATCGTGGGCTCGGTGCAGGACGTGACGGACCGGCTCCGGGCGGAGCGCACCATCGCCGCCCACCTGGCGGTGGCTGAGGCGCTGTCGGAGTGGCGGACGTTCGAGGAGGGAGCCACGGGCCTGCTGTCCAACCTTGCCGAAGCCCTCGACTGTGTGGCCGGCGTGCTCTGGGTCCCCGAGGGGGATGTGCTCGTGGCTCAGGTGGTCTGGCGCTCGGGCACGCTCGACGTCTCCGGGCTCGAGTCGGTGATCCGGCAGCTCCGTTTGCCCCGCGGCGTCGGCCTGGCGGGGCAGGTGTGGGAGTTCGGCGAGCCCAGGAACGTCCTGAGCCTCGCGGACGACCCCCGCTTTCCGGCAGAGGCGGTGGCCGGACTGCGCGGGGCGGTGGCGGTGCCGGCCATCCACGCGCGCGAGGTGCTGGCCGTGCTCGAGTTCTGCTGCGAGCCCGTGAGCATCGACGTGACCCCCGAGCTTCTGCGATCGCTGACCAGCATCGGCTACGAGCTCGGCGAGTTCCTGGCGCATCGCCGAGGCGAGCTGAAGCCTCTCGACCTGACCCCGCGCGAGTTCCAGGTGCTCCAGCTGGCCGCCCAGGGATGCGGCGGGCGGGAGATTGCCGAGCGTCTCATGGTCAGTCCCGCCACCGTCCGGACTCACTTCGGGCGCATCTACGACAAGTACGGAGTCTCCGATCGTGCCGCCGCCGTGGCGAAAGCCCTGCGGGACGGCCTGATCGAGTAGGCCACGGCATGCGGATTGCCCGCCCTACGCCATTCGTCTCACGGAAGTCGGGCGTCGTTTGCCCTACGGCCGAGGCCGGTTGCTTGGCCGACTTGAAAGTGCAGTCGTTTTCCGTCTACGGAGAACTCGAGGGGGTATCGATATCCAGCCCATGACCATTTTTGGAGCGGCAATCGACACGCCAGAAACGGAGTCCGAGGCGGCGGAGCGCCTGAAGACGGCATTCGAGCGGGTCTGGAACCCCATGCTCATCGTGGATGACCAGCGCCGCTGTGTGACCGCGAACGCGCCGGCCTGCGGCCTGCTCGGGATCCAGCCCGAGGAGGTTCCGTGGCACCGGATCGACGACTTCACGCCCGCTGACGACGTTGGGCGCCTGGACCAGCACTGGGAGACGTTCCTCGCCGAGGGCGCGATCGAGGGCTGGTACCACCTGCCCCTTCCCGACGGGAGGGTCCTGCCGGTGGAGTTCAGCGCCACCGCCAACGTGCTTCCCGGCCGCCACCTGTCGGTGGTCATGCCCCAGCCCGGTGGCACGAGGGACCCCGACGGCTACAGCGCCGTGCGCTTCAAGCGCGGCCGGATGGTGATGGCCGGCCAAGATGCCGGCTGGGCCACGCCCGCGGCGGCCAAGCCCGCGCTCACCGACCGTGAGCGCGAGGTGCTCGGACTCGTGGCCGGGGGTCTCACCGGCGGCGAGATCGCGCAGCAGCTGGTGGTGTCGCCCGAGACCATCAAGTCGCACGTTCAGAACGCGATGACGAAGCTCGGCGCGCACACCCGCGCCCATGCCGTGGCGATCTCACTGAGGGACGGCCAGATCGACGCCGCCCCCAGGACGCCGGCGGTGCCCGAGTGGGAAGCCGGCCGAAACGGCAGGTCGGGGACTCGCCCGTTCGCACTCGCTCCGCTCCCACCGCTGCAATAAGTCGGGAAACCGGGGGAGGGTCCGGAGGGGCCTGAAACTGTAGGGTCTCCTCGTTCTCGCGCCCGCCCGGAAGCCTTCGCCGGAAACCTCGTGCCTTCACGGGCGCGTGCGATGAAGCGCGCGGGCTCGGACCCTCCGGCGGGTCTGGTCACGCTCGACGAGCACGGCAGGATCGTCGAGCTCGATTCCGAGGCGGAGGAGGTCTTCGGCGTCCGGAACGAGGCGGTGCGCGGGCGGCCGCTGTCCGAGCTCTTCCGCCCGGAAGCCCTCGGGTCCCCTCGCTGGATCCGGGCTCGGCGCCTGGCGCCCGACGAGCCCAGGCGGAGGTTCAGCCGGCAGGAGGAGACCCAATCCGTAGGGGCCGCCAACGTCGACAGCCCTCACGTCGAGCTGGCGATCGGGCGTGTCGAGCCGGTAGACGCGATCTCCCCGGTCAGGGTGCAGGAGGTGCCGCAGGAGGGCGATCCCGAGGTGGAGCCGGCGCTGGAGGCGCTGCTCGAGCGCGCCGAGGGGCTGGCGCTGATCGGTAGCTGGGACTGGGACCTCGATGTGGACCGCATGCGGTGGTCGGACAACCTGTACCGGCTCTTCGGGCTGGAGCCAGGAGAGATCGTGCCCACACGCCGGTACGTGATCGAACGGGTGCATCCCGGTGATCGCGGGCTCGTTGAGCGCGCTGCGGAGATAGCCCGGGAGGAGGGCCTGATTCCGCCCATGGAGTTCCGGATCAGGCGCCCGGACGGGACCGTGCGCCACTTACGCGCCACCCAGACGGTCGTGGAGAAGACCGCGGGCCAGCCCCGGCGGATGGTGGGCTCCGTGCAGGACATCACCGAGGGCCGGCGCGCGGAGCGGGTGATCGCCGCTCACCTCGCGGTGGCCAACGCGCTGTCGGAGTGGCGAACGCTGGAACAGGGGGGCACGGGCCTGCTCCGTGAGCTTGTCGTGGCGCTGGACTGCGCGCTCGGGGTGCTGTGGGTACCAGAGAGCGACCTCCTGGTGGCACAGGTCATCTGGCGCTCCGGCTCCACCGACGTCCCGGCCCTCGAGACCGCGATCCGCGGGCTGCGGCTCCCGCGCGGGGTGGCACTCGCAGGGGAGGTGTGGGAGAGGGGCACGCCGCGACACGTCCCGAGCCTCAATGGGGATACCCGTTACCCGCCGGAGGCGGTGGCCGGGCTGGGCGGGGCGGTGGCCCTGCCCGCGCTTCACGGCCAGGAGGTCCTGGCCGTGGTGGAGCTGCACCTGTGCGAGCCGCTGGGGGAGGCCGCGACCGACAGGTTGCTGCGCTCGCTGACCAGCATCGGACACGAGCTGGGTGAGTTCCTTATTCACCGCCGCGGGGAGCTCAAGCCATGCTCATTGACCCCGCGTGAGCTCGAGGTGCTGCAACTCGCGGCCCAGGGCTTTGGCGGCAGGCAGATCGCCGAGCGCCTGGTGGTGAGTCCCGCCACGGTTAGGACCCACTTCGAGCACATTTACGAGAAGTACGGCGTATCGGATCGGGCCTCCGCCGTGGCCAAGGCGCTGCGCGACGGCATCATCGACTAGGCCGGGCCGACCCGGGCGTTCGCCCTAACCAACGGGTCCACACGACCCATCCCCCGTTCGACGTATGCCTAAGAAGCGTCATTCGGCGTCTATCGGAGCGCCGCCGGGCTCCGATACCCCGAGCATGAGCACCCGAACGTCGATGCGGATCGATCCCGGCGGCGGGGAGAGCGATGGCGCACTGATGCGACGGGTTCAGGGCAACGACCCCGGGGCGCTCGAGGAGCTCTACGAGCGCCATGCCGCTTGCGCGCTGCGAGAGGCCCTCGCCATCTGCCACGGCCGCGACCGCGCGGAGGACGCCGTACAGGAGGCGTTCGTGGGCGTGTGGCGCGGCCGGTTCGCGTATGAGCCGGCGGCGGCGTCCTTCGTCGACTGGTCCATGTCGATCGTTCGCCAGCGGGCGCTGGACGCCACGCGCGGTTAGCTGAATACCGGCTGCTCGCGCCCGGGGAACACCTCTGGGAGCCCATCGCTCACGCGGTCGGGGAAGCTCGGAGAACGCTTCTCCAGGAACGAGGCGATGCCCTCCTGGGCGTCCGCCGACTGGCCCCGGGCGAACATGCCGCGCGAGTCCGCGCGGTGCGCCTCCATCGGATGGCTCGCGCCGAGCATGTTCCACAGCAGCTTGCGCGAGAGCGCCACCGACACCGGGGCGGTGTTCTCGGCGATCTCGGCCGCCAGCTCGCGCGCCGCGGGCAGCAGCTCGTCCGGCGGGTGGATGCTGCGCACGAGCCCCCCGGCCAGCGCCTCGCCCGCGCTGAAGACGCGACCGGTTCCCACCCACTCCATGGCCTGCGAGATACCGGCCACCCTGGGGAGGAACCAGCTCGAGTAGGCCTCGGTCACGATCCCGCGGCGGGCGAACACGAAGCCCATCCGGGCGCTGTCCGCGGCCAGACGCACGTCCATCGGGAGGGTCATGGTGATGCCCACGCCGACGGCGGGCCCGTTGATCGCCGCGATCACGAACTTCTTGCTCTCGAAGATGCGCAGCGTGAGTATCCCGCCACCGTCCCGTGGCACCTCCTCGCCGCTGTCCTGTGCCATCTGGCCGCGCGCCTGGCGTTCACGCCAGTCGAAGGTCTTCCCTCCGCGCTCCAGGTCCGCGCCCGCGCAGAACCCGCGGCCCTCGCCCGTGACCACGATCGCCCGCAGAGCGTCGTCGGCGTCGGCGAGGTCGAACGCCTGCATCAGCTCGTCGTGCATCGTGCCCGTATAGGCGTTCAGACGCTCGGGCCGGTTGAGGGTGATCGTGAGAAGCGGGCCGTCCACCTCGTAGCGGATCTCCTGGAAGTCCAAGCGGTGCTCCTGTCGGTCGTCTTGGCGGGACTGACATTCTTATCGGTGATCCGTGTGCGTCCGCACTCCCGGCAAGGCAGGTCCGAAACGATGATGCCCGGCCCGATCGAACTGGTGGTCCTGATGGTGGTGGCCCTCCCGGTGTTCGGCCCGAAGCGCCTCCCCGAGCTCGGCAAGTCTCTCGGCAGCGGCATGCGGACCTTCAAGGACTCGCTCTCCGGCGAGGACGAGAACCAGGATCCCGCCACCACCCGCAAGACGTGAGCTAGGCTCCGAGCGGTGGCGATCACCGTCAACGGCATCGATGAGCTGAAGGCCCTCCTCGGGCAGACCGTGGGCCCCTCCGAGTGGCGCACGGTCACGCAGGAGATGATCAACACGTTCGCTGAGATCTCCGGCGACGACCAGTGGATCCACGTGGACGTGGAGCGCGCGAAGACCGAGAGCCCGTTCGGGACCACGGTTGCCCACGGGAACCTCACGCTGTCGCTGATCGACGGCTTCCGCAAGGACCTCGTGGAGTCCACCGGCTTCCGCCTCGGCGTGAACTACGGGTGGAACAAGGTCCGCTTCCCGGCCCCGGTGCCCGCCGGCGGGCGCGTTCGGGCCAGCTCCGAGGTGGTGTCGGTCGAGGATGTGGGCGGCGGCTGGTGGCAGGTGGCCACCAAGTTCACGGTCGAGCTCGACGGCTCCGAGAAGCCCGTGTGCGTGGCCGAGTCCGTCGGCCGCGCCCTCGTTTAGCCCCGCCCGACCTCGCCCGAAGCCGTTTCTATCCTCGGTGGAAGCCGGATGAACGCCGCCGACACGCTCATGGCACAACGCAGGACCCTCCCGGACTCCCCGGGGGTCTACCTGTTCAAGGACGCCAAGGGCAAGGTCATCTACGTCGGCAAGGCGCGCTCGATCAGGAAGCGCGTGGCCGGCCACTTCTCCAAGCCCGGGGGAGCCCGCGGCTCGGCGGACATGGTCTCGCAGATCGCGGAGGTGGACTTCATCGCCACCGAGACGGAGGCCGAGGCCCTGCTCACCGAGCAGCGCTTCATCCGGCAGCACCGGCCGCTCTTCAACGTGCGCCTCCGGGACGACAAGTCGTACCCCTTCATCGCGATCTCCCTGGACGAGGATTTCCCGCGCGTCTACTTCACCCGCGAGCGGCACCGGCGCGGCCGCGCCTACTTCGGGCCGTTCAGCAACGCCAAGCGCGTTCGCGAGACGCTGGACCTGCTCGGGAAGATCTTCCAGCACCGCACATGCGACGGCCCGGAGCCCGGCCGCGCGTCGGGCAGCCCCTGCCTCGACTACTACATCAAGCGCTGCCAGGCACCCTGTGTCGGCTACATCTCGAAGGAGGAGTACCGGAGGAACATCGACACAATCATCGACTTCCTCTCGGGCCGCTACCGGCAGATCGAGCGGGCGCTGGAGCAGGGGATGAAGCGCGCGTCGGAGGAGCAGGAGTTCGAGCAGGCCGCGAACTTCCGCAACCGCCTGAACGCGGTGCGCTCGCTGCTCGAGCGGCAGCGGGTCTCGAACGCCGCCGTGGGCACGCTCGACGCGATCGCCGTGGCGGCCGAGGGCACCGACGCCAACGCTCAGGTCTTCCAGGTGCGCGACGGCGTGCTGGCCGACCGCCAGAGCTTCTACCTGGAGAACGCCGCACGCCGGGACGAGGGCGAGGTGGCGGAGGAGTTCGTGCTCCAGTACTACGCGAGCGCCCTCTCGGTGCCCCCCCAGGTGATCGTCCCGCTAGACGTGGAGAACACCGAGACCCTCGGCGAGGCGCTCACCGAGCGTCGCGGCGCGCCGGTGGAAGTCCGCCACGCCGAGCGGGGCGACAAGCGGCGCATCCTCCAACTGGCCGAGCGCAACGCGCGCTTCGCGCTGGACCAGGACCGCCTGCGCTCCGAGCACCGCCGCAGCCAGCGGATAGAGGCGCTCGCGGGACTCCAGAACAGGCTCGGACTGGAGTCGATCCCGATGCGGATCGAGTGCTTCGACATCTCAAATCTGATGGGCGACCACACCGTCGCGTCGATGGTGGTGTTCGAGGGCGGGGCGCCCAAGAAGGCCGACTACCGGCGCTTCGGCATCCGGGGCTCGGTTCAGGATGACTTCGCGGCCATGGCCGAGGTGCTGTCACGCCGTATGGCCCAGTTCGTGACCCAGCGGGAGCGATCGCCGCATGATCCGGAGTTCGATGAGAGTTTTGCCTCCATGCCCGCGGTGATCGTGATCGACGGAGGAAAGGGCCAGCTCTCCGCCGGCCTGGCGGAGCTGGGCCCGTTCCGGGACCTCGGCGTGACCGTGATCAGCCTGGCCAAGCGCGTTGAGGAGGTCTTCATCCCGGGCCGCCAGGCTCCGCTCGTGATGGCTCACGACACTCCCGAGCTGCAGTTGCTCCAGCGCATTCGCGACGAGGCGCATCGCTTCGCGATCGACTTCCACCGCGGGCGGCGCGATCGCGCCATGACGCGCTCGATCCTGGACGACCTGCCCGGGGTCGGCCCCGTCCGCAAGCGCAGCATCCTCCAGCACTTCGGCACCCCCGAGCGCTTCCTCACCGCCAGCGCGGAAGAGCTCGAGGCCGTGCCGGGCCTTCCCGGGAAGGTCGCCCGGGAAGTTCACGAATACGTTCACAAAGTTCGATGAACGAGCGCTACAAAGGTCACCTGCGCGATTTCGTCGTGATCACGGGCTTCTCGGGCGCCGGGAAATCACAGGCCATGGCGACCTTCGAGGACGCCGGGTACTTCTGCGTGGACAACCTGCCCCCCGAGATGATCGGGTCGCTGGCCGATCTCTTCGGCCACGACGGCAGCAAGGTGGAGCGCGCGGCCGTGGCGTCGGACGTACGCGGAGGCGAGTACTTCGACGGCCTGGTCAAGGTGATCGACGATCTGGACACGCGCCGGGTGCCGTACCGCGTGCTCTATCTGGAGGCGGGCGAGGAGACGCTCATCAACCGCTTCAAGGAGACGCGCCGGCGCCACCCGCTGGCCAACGGCGGATCGGTGGACGGGGCCATCCGCCAGGAGCGTGTGCTGCTCGCGCCGCTGAAGGAGCGCGCCGACGTGTCCATCGACACCACCGACCTCAGCGCGTCGCGGCTCCGCCGGGTGGTGGCGGACAAGATGCTCGCGCACGTCGGTGAGGGCCGGCTGGCGGTGACCTTCATGACCTTCGGGTTCAAGCACGGCAGCCCGCGCGACGCTGACCTCACCTTCGACGTGCGCTTCCTCCCCAACCCCCACTACGAGGCCGAGCTGCGCGAGCAGACGGGGATGGACGCCGAAGTGATCGCCTACGTCGAGCGGTCCGACGGCATCGGCGAGTTCTACGCGAAGCTCGTGCCGCTGCTGGACTACCTGCTTCCCGCGTACGAGCACGAGGGCAAGTCACACCTCACGGTGTGCATCGGCTGCACCGGTGGGCGGCACCGTTCCGTGGTAGTGGCGGAGCACCTCGCGCGCGTGTACGAGCAGCGCGAGGACCTGATGGTGGATGTGGTGCACCGCGACGTCGAGAAGCCGCCCCGCAGGGCCTGAGTACCCCATCGGGAGATCGGACCACCGCCGCAGGTGAACGGTCGGTTCGGTAGATTCAGCGCACGTGAGGGGGCCTCCGGCTCTCGGCCCCCGGCGGAGAAGGCACTCGCGCCGGGTGGCGGCCGGGAGATCTCGCCCCCGTGGCAAACGAGCTAGAAAAGGAGCGGCAAATGCCCCTGCAGGCAGGCATCAACGGCTTCGGGCGCATCGGCCGTAACGTGTTTCGCGCGGCCCACGCCCGTGGCGCGGACATCGACTGGGTCGGGGTGAACGACATCACCGACAACAAGACGCTCGCCCACCTCCTGAAGTACGACTCGATCCTCGGCCCCTTCCCGGGCGAGGTGGAGGCCACCGACGAGGGCCTCGTGGTGGACGGCAAGGAACTGCGCGTATTCGAGGAGCGCGACCCGGCGGCCCTCCCCTGGGGCGACGTGGGCGCGGACGTGGTGATCGAGTCCACCGGCTTCTTCACCAAGCGCCCCGACGCGGCCAAGCACCTGGCTGCGGGCGCCCGGAAGGTGATCATCTCGGCGCCGGCCGGCGACCCGGACGTGACGCTCGTGCTGGGCGTGAACGACGACGCCTACGACCCCGAGAACCACCACGTGATCTCGAACGCGTCGTGCACCACCAACTGCCTCGGCCCGGTGGCGCGGGTTCTGCACGACACGGTGGGAATCGAGCGCGGGATCATGACCACGATCCACGCCTACACCTCGGATCAGCGCCTCCAGGACGCGCCTCACACCGACCTCCGGCGTGCCCGGGCGGCCGCGGTGAACCTGATCCCCACCTCCACGGGTGCGGCCAAGGCGATCGGGCTCGTTATCCCCGAGCTGGACGGCAAGCTGAACGGCATCGCGGTCCGCGCGCCGGTGATCACCGGCTCGGTGGTGGACCTGGTGTGCGAGGTGTCGCGCGACACGAGCGTCGAGGAGGTCACGGCGGCGTTCGCCGAGCGAGCCGACACCGGGCCGCTGGAGGGCATCCTCAAGTACAACGACGACCCGATCGTCTCCACCGACATCGTCACCTCGCCCTACTCGTCGGTGTTCGACGCACCGCTGACGATGGTGGTGGACGGCCGCCTGGTGAAGGTGGTGTCCTGGTACGACAACGAGTGGGGCTATTCGAACCGGGTGGTGGACCTGGCCGAGCGCGTGCTCGCCGGGGCGCCGGTTGCCTAGCGGCGAGTCGCCGGCAGGGGTGGCCACGCTGGGCAAGCGCACCGTTCGCGACCTGGAGCTGGACGAGGGTTCGCGTGTTCTCGTGCGGGTGGACTTCAACGTGCCCCTGGACGACGGCCGGGTCACCGACGACGCCCGGATCCGCGGGGCGCTGCCAACGATCGAGCTGCTGGTCGGCCAGGGCGCGCGCGTGGTGCTCTGCTCACACCTGGGGCGGCCCAAGGACCGCGAGCCGGAGACCTCGATGAAACCGGCTTCAGAGCGCCTGTCCGAGCTGATCGACGCGGCGGTGGCGCAGGCTCCCGAGGTGGTGGGCCCCGAGGCTCGCCGCATGGCCGAGGCGCTTGAGCCCGGCGAGATCCTGGTGCTGGAGAACACGCGCTGGGAGCCGGGGGAGAAGAAGAACGACCCGGGCCTGGCGGACGAGCTGGCCGCGCTTGCCGACACCTACGTGAACGATGCCTTCGGCTCGGCGCACCGGGCGCACGCCTCCACCGTGGGCGTGGCCGAGCGGCTGCCGGCGGTGGCGGGACTGCTCCTGGAGCGCGAGGTGGTGGCCCTGCGGTCGGTGGTGGAGGCTCCCGAGCATCCGCTCGTGGTGGTGCTGGGAGGCGCGAAGGTGAGCGGCAAGGTCGCGCTGATCGACCGCTTCCTGGACATCGCCGACACGCTGCTGATCGGCGGCGCCATGTGCTTCAGCTTCTTCCGGGCCCAGGGGCACCCCACCGGGGACTCGCTGGTGGAGGACGAGGGCGTGGAGCTGGCCCGTGCTGCGCTGGCCAAGGCCGAGCGCAGCAGCTGCCGCCTGCTGCTGCCGGTGGACCTCGAGCTGGGAGACCGCTTCGCCGGCGACGCCGAGCGGCGCTCTCTGGAGAGCATCAACGTGCCCGAGGGCTGGATGGGCCTGGACGTGGGACCGCGCACCGTGGCGGCGTACACGGCCGTGATCGAGCGGGCGGGCACCGTGTTCTGGAACGGGCCGATGGGGGCGTTCGAGCTGGAGCCCTTCGCGAGCGGCACCCGCGCCGTGGCCGAGGCCGTGGCCACCGCGCCCGGCACCACCGTGGTGGGCGGCGGCGACTCCGCCGCGGCGCTGGCCTCGTTCGGGCTGGCCGACCGCGTGGATCACCTGTCCACGGGCGGCGGGGCGGCGCTCGAGCTGCTGGAGGGAAGCGAGCTGCCCGGGGTGGAGGCCCTCGACGATGCCTGATGAAGGCATGGTGCGGTCCTCGGGCGATCAACGATCGCCCTCCGGTCCTGATGCCATGGTGCGGTCCTCGGGCGATCAACGATCGCCCTCCGGTCCTCCCAGACGCCCCTTCGTGGCCGGCAACTGGAAGATGTGGGGCACCCACGCTCAGGCCGCGGACTACTGCGACCGCCTTCCCGGGCTCCTGCCCGACCCCGCGAGCCGCGTGGCGGAGGTGGCGGTGTGCGTGCCCTTCACCGCGGTTTGGCTCGCCGCCGACAAGCTCCGCGGCAGCGGGGTACAGGTGTTCGCCCAGACCATGCACCACGAGCCACAGGGAGCATTCACCGGGGAGATCTCGCCGCCGATGCTCACCGAGCTGGGCGCGGACGGGGTGGTGCTCGGCCACTCCGAGCGGCGCCAGCTCTTCGGCGAGACCGACCGCGCCCTCCAGGCCAAGGTGCCCGCCGCTCTTGAGGCCGGGCTGCGTCCCATTCTGTGCGTGGGCGAGACGGAGGAGGAGCGCGAGCGCGGCGAGACCGAGCGCAAGCTTCGCCACCAGGTGCAGGAGGGGCTCGAGAAGGTGCCCGACGAGCGGCTGGCCGAGGTGGTGGTGGCCTACGAGCCGATCTGGGCGATCGGCACCGGCCGCGTGGCCACCCCCCAGCAGGCCCAGGAGGCGATCGGCTTCGTGCGGGCGCTGGTGGGCGACCGCTCGAAGGAGGCCGCCGAGCTCACGCAGGTGCTCTACGGCGGCAGCGTGAAGCCGGACAACGCGGCGGAGATCCTGGCCCAGGAGGACGTGGACGGCGCGCTGGTGGGCGGGGCGAGCCTCGATCCCGCGTCCCTGGCGCAGATAGTGGCCGCGGCTCAGCCGTGAGCGTCGCTCCCGGGCCGGCGCGGCCGCCGGTGAGGAGCGTGTGCCTGGTGATCCTGGACGGCTTCGGCCTGGCCGAGCCCGGCCCCGGGAACGCGGTTGAGCTGGCCGGCACGCCGGTGTTCGACGAGCTCTGGGAGACCTACCCGCATTCCACCATGACGGCCTGGGGACCCGCGGTGGGACTGCCCGAGGGCCAGATGGGCAACTCGGAGGTGGGGCACCTCAACCTGGGCGCGGGCGCGGTGGTGAAGCAGGACATAACGCGCATCGACGACGAGGTGGCCGACGGCGGTTTCGCCGAGAACGCCGTGCTCCGGGAGGCCTGCCGCGCCGCCGGTGCCGACGGGCGCCTCCACCTCCTCGGGCTGGTCTCGGCGGGAGGCGTGCACGCGAGCATGGAACACCTGCGCGCGATCGTCGAGCTCGCCGGCCGCGAGGGCGTGGGCGACGTGGTGCTGCACGCCTTCACCGACGGCCGCGACACCAGCCCCGACTCCGGCGCGGGGTACCTCGCGGAGGCCGAGTCCTGGGGCGGGCTGAGGGTGGCCACCGTCATCGGGCGCTACTTCGCGATGGACCGCGACCGTCGCTGGGACCGCGTGAAGCGGGCCTGGGACGCGATCGTGCACGGCCGGGCCGACATGCCCCCGGCGGACAGCGGCGAGGCCGCGGTGCGGGCGGCCTACGAGCGCGGCGAGACCGACGAGTTCATCCGGCCGACGCTGGTGGGCGCCGAGGGCCGGATCCGCGACGGCGACAGCGTGGTGCTGTTCAACTTCCGCCCCGACCGCGCCCGGGAGATGACGCGCGCGCTGGGGGAGGAGGACTTCTCGGAGTTCGACCGCGGCTCCCGCCCGAGGGTGGCGCTGGCCACGCTCACCAGCTACCAGGAGGACTGGGACTACCCGGTGGCCTTCCCGCCCGACCGCCCCTCGGTCACGCTCGCGTCGGTCCTGGCCGAGCGCGGCTTCCGCCAGCTTCACGTGGCCGAGACGGAGAAGTACGCCCACGTGACCTACTTCTTCAACGGCGGCGAGGAGCACCCGTACGAGGGCGAGGACCGGCGCCTGGTGGACTCCCCGCGTGACGTGGCCACCTACGACCAGAAGCCCGAGATGTCGGCCGAGGCGGCAGCCTCCGCCTTCGTGGAGGTCTGGGAGGCCGGGGACACCCGCTTCGGCGTCATCAACTTCGCCAACCCCGACATGGTCGGCCACACCGGGGTCATCCCCGCGGCGGTGAGCGCGATCGAGACCGTCGACCGCTGTCTCGCCCGCGTGGTGGATCTGGTGCATCGCAGCGGCGGGGCGTGCATCGTCACCGCGGACCACGGAAACGCGGATCAGATGCTGAACGAGGACGGCAGCACGAACACCCAGCACTCCATGAACCCGGTGCCGGTGGTGGTCACCAGCGCGGGCGTGTCCGTGCGGGACGGAGGGGCGCTCCCGGACGTGGCGCCGACCGTGCTGAAGCTGCTGGGAGAGCCGCAGCCGCCGGAGATGACGGGTCAGTCGCTCGTCTGAGAAGCCGCCGGTGAGCGCCCGCTTCACGATCGACGCGCGCGACAGCTCGGCCCGGGCGGGCGTGCTTCACACCGCCCACGGAGATGTGGCCACGCCGGCGTTCGTACCGCTTGCCTCCACGGCCACGGTCAAGACGCTCCAGTCGAGCGAGGTGGCCGGCCTGGGCTACGGCATGGTGCTGGGCAACACCTTCCACCTCTTCATCCAGCCCGGCCACGAGCGCATCGGCGAGCTGGGCGGCCTCCACGAGTTCATGGGCTGGGACGGCGCGATCGTGACGGACTCCGGGGGCTACCAGGTGTTCTCCATGGGCCACGGGTCGGTGGCCGAGGAGATCAAGCGATCGCGCGGCGAGCGCCGCTCGATGGTCATCTCGATCGAGGAGGAGGGGGTGCGCTTCCGCTCCTACCTGGGCGGCGACGAGCGCTTCATGGGCCCGGAGACCTCGATGGAGGTGCAGGCCGTGCTCGGGTCCGACCTGGCCCTCGCGTTCGACGAGTGCACCCCGTTCCACGTCGAGCGCGACTACACCGCCCGCTCGATGGAGCGCACCCACCGCTGGCTCGACCGCTGCATCGCGTGGCACGGCGAGCACGCGCCGGCCCACCAGATGATCTTCGGCATCGTTCAGGGCGGCGTCTACGAGGACCTGCGCGCCGAGGCCACCGCCTACGTGACCGGCTCGGACGTGGACGGCATCGCGATCGGGGGGTCGCTCGGCCGGTCGAAGGAGCAGATGCGCGAGGTGGTGCAGTGGTCGCTGCGGGCACTGGAGGGAGACGAGCGCCCTCGCCACCTGCTGGGGATCGGGGACGTTGACGACATCCTCCACGCGGTCGGGGAGGGGGTGGATCTCTTCGACTGCGCCACGCCCACTCGCCTGGCCCGCCACGGCACCGCCCTGGTGCAGGACCCCGAGCACCGCTGGCGGGTGGACCTCACGAAGAGCGCCCACCGGATGAGCCGGGAGCCGATTGCCGAGGACTGCGACTGCCCGGCCTGCCGCGATCACACGCGGGCCTACCTCCACTACCTCCTGCGCGCCGGCGAGCTCACCGGGATGCGCCTGCTCACCCTCCACAACCTCACCTTCATGGAGCGCCTGATGCGCGGCCTGCGCGAGGCCGTGGTGCGCGGCGAGTACGCCGCGCACGCGGCGAGCCTCAGCGCGAGTGCTCGTTGATGAAGTCGCGCAGGCCCTGAATCTGTTCCTGCACGTCGGTGCGATCCACCGACTGCACGCTGTTGCTGCTCGTGGAGGAGAGGAGCACCAGGCCGATGGCGGCCACGGCGGCGATCAGCCCCAGTAGTGCCAGGAACGTGGTGAGGTTGCGCCGGCGGTCCGCCTTTCGGGGGTCCTCGCGCTCGGCCCGCTCGCGCGGCTGGGGCGGCGGGGTGGCGCGTGACGGCGGCACCGGGATGGGCCGGGCTCGCAGCGCGCGGGTGGCCGCCGTGTCCAGCTCGTCCTGGCGCATGGAGCGGGTGGCGTCCTGGTCCTCGAGGCTCAGGCGCCGGGTCACGTCCGTGGTCTCTCCCTCGAGGCCGGCGTCCAGCGCGTGCGCGAACTGCAGCGCCGACCCGTAGCGCCCCTCGGGCTCGCGCTCGAGGCACAGGCGCACCGCCTCGTCCAGCTCCCGCGGGACCTCCGGGCGCAGGCTGGTGATCGGCGTGACCGAGTCCTGCTGCTGCTTCAGCGCCAGCTCGGTGAGCGACCCGTACTCGTGGGGGAGTCGCCCGGTGAGGAACTGGTAGGCGCACACGCCGAGCGAATAGATGTCCGAGGAGGGCCCCGCCTCGTCGCCGTGGGCCTGCTCGGGTGACAGGTAGGCCGCGGTGCCCAGCACCGAGCCCACCTGGGTGATGCGCGTGAGCTCGGCTGCTTTCGCGATCCCGAAGTCCGCGATCTTTGTGGTGTTCATCTCCTTGGTGATGAGGAGGTTCCCGGGCTTTACGTCCCGGTGCACCACGCCGGCGCGATGGGCGTAGTCGAGGCCCTGGCAGGCGTCGCGCAGGATGTGCACGGACTCATCCACGCCGAGCTGGCTCTGCTCGCGCAGGAGGTCGGCGCACGACGGCCCGTCCACGAACTCCATGACGATGTAGTGCCGCCCGCTCTCCGCGTCCTGGCCGGAGTCGAAGACCTGCACCACGTTGGGGTGCTGGAGCCGGGCCGCCGCCAGGGCCTCGCGGCGGAAGCGGGCCACGAACGCGTCGTCGTGGGCCAGATGCTCGGCCAGCAGCTTCACCGCCACCGACCGCTCGAGCACGATGTCGGAGGCCAGGAAGACCGTGGACATGCCGCCCGCTCCCAGGCGCCGCTCCAGGTGGTACCGGCCCGCCACCTCGGCCGGCGCGGTCATCGGCCCGCCCCGGGTGCGCCGGCGCCGCCGCTGCCGTCGCCGTTGTTGCCCAGGTCCGGGACCGTGGGGGTGGTCGTGTCCGGGGCTGTGGGGGTGGTGGGAGTGGTCTGCGGCTCGGTGGTCGTGGGCGTGGTCTCGGGCGGGACCGTCTCGACGGTCTGCGTCTCGGTGGTCTTCGGCGGCGTAGTCTCGGTCTGCTGGAGCTCGTCGCAGCGCCGGCTCACGAGATCGAAGAGGTGGTCGAAGCTGCGTTGCAGCGCGTCCTTCACGTTCTGGTCCACGTCCGCCGGGAGGGAGCCGATTATCTGGTCCACCTCCGTCACGTTGTCCCCGCCCGCGCTGTCCTGGATGGCGTCCCGACAGGCGCCCACGCTCCCGTTGCTGATCCGGCCGGCCACCGAGTCGAGCTGGCGCTGGAGGTCGGAGGCCTTGGCCGCGGGGATCGGGGCGCCCTCGGAGTCGCCTCCGCACCCCGCGGCGAGTGCCGCGAGCGCAAGGCCGGCTGCGGCTAGGGCCCGGATCCTCACTGGCCGGCGTACAGCCGCTCGGCCAGGACGGTCGGCAGCCCGGCCTCTTCGATTGCCCTGGCGGCCTCTTCGATCGGGTACTCCACGCGCCTCCACTCGGCCGTCCACCGCTCGGTGTCGAGCAGGAGCCAGGCCGCGCGGGGGTCGCCGTCGCGTGGCTGGCCCGCTCCGCCGGGGTTGAGCAGCCACTCGCCGGCGGATATGTCGATCTCGGTGCCGGCGGGGGCTCTTGAGCCGTCCATTTCGGCGTCGCCGTTGCGGTGGAACCAGAGTGCCACATGCGAGTGGCCCACCGCTCCCACCCGAGGCTTCATCCGATTCATGCAATCTTCGGCCTGCCAGTCGGCGAGCACGTACTCCCAGACCGGGTCGCGCGCGCTTGCATGAAAGAGGCCAATCTCGCGCCCGAACGCCTCGGGTTCGAGCCCGGAGAGGAACTTGAGCGACTCGGGAGCGATGTGCTCGCGGGTCCAGCGCGCGGCCTCCGCAGCGATATCGGAGAAGTCCGAAATCTGTACTTTCTCAGAGCCCGTGACCACGAGATCGTGGTTGCCGGCCAGGACGAGATCGCAGCGCTCGCGGGCGAGCGCCACGCATCCGTCGGGCTCGGCCCCGTATCCCACCAGGTCTCCGAGGCACCAGACCTGGTCCGCGTTCGTGGAATCCACGTCCTCGAGCACGGACCGGAGTGCCGGCAGATTGCCATGAACGTCTGAGAGCAGGGCGATGCGCATCTGGTGGCTTCTACAGTGACGGACGATGGAGGCCAGGAGCTCGCGACTTCCGCTGGCGATTCTCGTCGCGGTCGTCGCTGCCGGGACGGCCACCGTCCTGCTCCGGCCGCGTAGCAACGTCATCGAGCCCACCTCGGTGGACGTGGAAGCGTACTTCAGCCCCGCGCAGATCGACCGGGCCAAGGATTTCCGCACCACGCAGAGGCTGCTCGGTCTCGGCGGCATGGCGCTGGGCGTGGCCACGCTCACGCTGATCGCCGTGCGCCCGCCGCGCCGCGTCTTCGACCGCCTCGCCCGGCGGCCGATCCTGGGCGGTGCCGCCGCCGGGGCCGGGATCTCGATCGTGCTCGCCGCGGTGAGCCTGCCCCTCGACGCGGTCGGGGAGCAGCGCGCCCGCGATGTGGGCCTCTCGACCCAGACCTGGGGACCGTGGGCCGTGGACGTGGTGAAGTCGGCCGGGGTGTCGGCTGTCTTCGCCGGCGTGGGCGGGGCGTTGGCGCTCGCGCTCGTGCGCCGCTTCCGCCGCCGCTGGTGGATCCCCGGGTCGGCCGTGGTGGTAGGGATCGGCGCGATCACCATCTGGCTCTTCCCGGTGGTCATCGACCCACTCTTCAACAACTTCGACAAGCTCCCTCGCGGCGAGCTGCGCAGCCAGGTGCTCGAGCTGGCCCGGCGGGCCCACGTGGACGTGGGCGAGGTCTACCGGGTGGACGCGAGCCGCCGGACCACCGCCCTGAACGCCTACGTGAACGGGCTCGGGCACAGCAAGCGCGTGGTGCTCTACGACAACCTGATCAACGACCTCCCGCGCGATCAGGTGCTCCAGGTGGTGGCCCACGAGCTCGGGCACCAGCACCACGACGACCTGCTGCGAGGACTCCTCTGGCTCGCGCTCGTGGCTCCCGCGGGCACGCTCCTGGCCCAGCGCCTCTCTGAGAGCATCGGGCGCCGGGAGGGCCTGGGGGACCCGGGCACGGCGCCCACGGCCGCCGCGCTCCCCGCGATCGCCCTGGCCGTGGCGATCGTGTCCTTCGGCCTCGGCGTGGCCTCCAACGCGCTCTCGCGTGAGGTGGAGGCCAGCGCCGACGGCTTCTCGCTCGACCTGACTCGCGACCCCGCGGCCCACATCGCGCTGGAGCGTCGCCTGGCGATCACCAACCTCGCCGACCCCGATCCCCCGCGAGCCCTTCAGCTGCTGTTCGGCACCCATCCCACCACCCGCGAGCGAATCGGGATAGGGGAGGCGTGGGCGCGCGAGCATTAGGCTGCCGCCGCCTACGCGCCGCGCCCTGATCGAGCGGGTCGTCCGCGAGCTCGCCTCGTTCGAGCGCCCGTCGGCGTCGGCGGGGGAGCGCCGCGGGGCGGAGATCGTGGCCGCGGAGCTGGTCGCCGCGGGATGCGAGGCCCGGATCGAGCCCGAGCCGGCCCACGGGGGCTACTGGTGGCCGATCGGGCTCCTGAATGCCGCATGCCTGCTGGCCTCGCTCGCGCGGCGCCGCGCGATCGCGGCCCTGGTGGGCGCGTTCGCGGCCGCCGCCGTGCGGGGCGACTCGGGGGGCGGGCGGCTGTGGTTCAGACGAGCCGTGCTGCCCCATCGCACCACCTGGAACGTGGCGGCCGAGAGCGGTGACCGCGAGGCGGGGCGGACGCTGGTGTTCATCGCCCACCACGACGCCGCCCACAGCGGGCTCGTATTCCATCCCGCGCTGCCTCGGCTCGGGATGCGCTTCACGCCCCGGTTGCACGAGAAGGCCGACCAGTGGGAGGGCTCTTCGGGCGGAGGGGACTCCGCCGCCTCGCCCGGCTCTTCTCGGCCGGCGCCACGGCGGCGATGGCCGACATCGGCAGCCGCGGCGTGGTGCCCGGGGCCAACGACAACCTCAGCTCCGTCGGGGCGATCGTGGCCCTGGCGCACGCTCTCCGCGAGCGCCCGGTGCCCGGCGTTCGCGTGATCCTCCCCTCCACCGGGTCGGAGGAGTCCTTCATGGAGGGCATGCAACTACCACTGGCCCAGCGACGTGCCGGACAACCTCACCTGGGAGTCGGTGGAGGGGGCGGCGGCGGTCTGCGAGGCCTACGTTCGCAGCACCGCTTCGCGCGCGGCCAGCCGGCGAGCGGATTCGGGATCGTGAGTGGGGAGGTAAACCAGCTCCTCGGTGGAGGCCAGCTCGCGGATCCTGTCGAGCGTGGTGGTGGCGGCACCCACGTCGGGCGAGATCCCGTCCACCGCCCCGCGCCGCATCAGCTCCTGCGTGTAGGACGTGTCTCCGGCGAAGAAGATCAGCCTGCCGTCGGGGTCGCGCAGCACCACCGACATGTGCCCCGGGGTGTGGCCCTCGGTGGGCAGCAGGCGCACGTCGCCCGCGCTGGTCAGCGCCCGGCTTGCCGGAAACGGCCCGAAGGGCTCGTCCGCGAAGTCCACCAGGGCGGGCGAGAGCCAGTCCGGCCGGCGCTCCGGGAGATATCCGTTCACCTTGCCTCGGGCGCCACTCGCCCTCCTGAACTCCGTGCCTGTCACGAGAACCTCGGCCTTCGGGAAGTGGGAGAGCCCTCCGGCGTGGTCGGTGTGCATATGCGTGAGCACCACCCAGCGCACGTCATCGGGCGAGAGCCCGAGACGCTCGAGCTGCGGGCCGACCTCCTGTTCCGGGCGCACCGCAAAGCGCACCGCCCGGCTGAAGTACGGGTTCCAGCGCGGGAAATAACCGGGCTCGGTCACGTGCGCGTTCTCGCCCGTGTCCACCACGATCACGCCCTCGGGGTGCTCCACCACCCAAACGAGAATCGGGAGCGGGTCGGTCCACTCCTTCGCCCGCAGCACGTTGACGATGCGGGCCGGGCCGCGTCCCTGGCCCTCGCGCTGCGCCTCCTTGACCGCGACGGTGCCGGTCTGAAGCGCGGAGATCCTCACCGGGGGAGGAGCGGAGCCCGATCGGAGGCGAGGAGCGCAGCCCGATCGATGATCGGGCGAGCACCACAACCCGACGTCATCGGGCGAGCACCGGACCATGCCATCGCTTAGGACTCGGACTTCTCGTCGCCGCCGTCGAGCTCGGGCAGGTCGCGGATGCCCTCTCGCGTCTGCCACTTGGAGAAGTTGTCCTCCATGGCGTCGATCAGCTCCCGCATGAAGCGGGGGGAGAGGCTGATCCGGGAGACCACGACCCCGGGCACCTCGCCCTCGTCGACCTCGTGGTCCACGCGCGCGAACGTGATTGTGAACTCGTAGTCGGAGTGGGACACGTTGGCGAAGTTGGCGTAGTGACCCGCCATCGTGTCGGGATCCGTGTGGATGTTGAAATGCCGCTCTGAGTCCTCTTGCACGCGCGTAGTATCGCAGCGCCATGCGCATCTCCGTAATTGCGGTCGGTCGCTTGCGCCCGCCCTACCAGGACGACGTGGAGCACTACCGCAAGCTCCTGGGCGGCCATGCGCGCGTGGAGCTGATCGATGTGCGCGAGGGCGATCAGGTGAGGCCGCGCATCCCCGAGCGGTGTCACACCGTGCTGCTGGCGAGTGACGGTAAGCAGCGCGACTCGGTGGATTTCAGCGATTGGCTGGAGGAGCGGAGGCGGGACGGGCGCGACGTGTGCTTCATCGTGGGCGGCCCCCGCGGGCTCGAGCTGGAGGCCGAGTCGCGCATGTCGCTCGGCCCGATGACGCTGCCGCACCAGCTCGCCCGGGTGGTTCTCCTCGAGCAGCTCTACCGTGCACACAAGATCCTTGCCCGCGAGCCCTACCACTACTGAGATGACCCCGGATCCCCTCGAACAGCTTCGCGACGCCGTCGGCGAATCGGCCAGCGCCCTGGGCGACGGCACCAAGGCGCCCGCGCTCGACCGGCCCCCGAAGGCGGACTACGGGGACTACTCCACGAACGCGGCGATGCTGCTGGCTCCTGCGCTCGGGGACGCCCCGCGCTCCATCGCCGAGCGGCTCGGGCAGGACCTCGGCCTGCGGCTGGGCGCGAGCGTGGACCGGGTGGAGGTGGCCGGGCCGGGGTTCCTCAACCTGTTCATGAGCGACGCCTGGTATTTGGACGCCCTCGGCGCGATCATGGGCGCCGGGGAGCAGTTCGGAGCTGGTGTCGCGACCGAGCGCGAGTACGTGAACGTCGAGTTCGTGAGCGCCAACCCCACGGGCCCGATCACTGCGGCCTCGGGACGTCACGCCGCCTACGGCGATTCGCTCTGCCGGATCCTCGAATACGCCGGGCACCGGGTGGAGCGCGAGTACTACGTGAACGACACCGGTGGCCAGGTGCGGCGCTTCGGCGAGTCGATCCGGGCGCGGGCCCGCGGCGAGGAGCCGCCCGAGGACGGCTACCAGGGCCACTACGTGGCCGGGCTGGCGGCCCAGATCGAGGGCGCGGCCGAGATGGACGCGGACGAGCTGGCGCGGCGGGGGATCGACCTGATCCTCGAAGGTGTGCGCGCCTCCCTTGAGCGGGTGCGGGTGCGCATGGACCGCTTCTCGGCGGAGCACGACCTCGCCGACCGCGTGGACGAGGTACTGGGCGGTCTCGACGGCGTATACGAGAGCGAGGGGGCCACGTGGCTGCGCACCACCGCCTACGGGGACGACAAGGACCGCGTGATCCGGCGCTCCAGCGGGGAGCTCACCTACTTCGGCGGGGACATCGTCTACCACGCCGACAAGCTCGCCCGCGGCTACGACCGCGCGATCGACGTCTGGGGCGCCGACCACCACGGATACGTCGAGCGGGAGAAGGCGGGCTGGCAGGCGCTCGGCGGCACCGACGGCCGGCTCGAGATCGTGATCATGCAGCTGGTCAATCTCTCCGAGGGCGGCGAGCGGGTGCAGATGTCGAAGCGCGCCGGCACGGTGGTGGCGCTGGACGACCTGCTCGACGACATCGGTGTGGATGCCGCTCGCTGGTTCCTCGTCCAGCGCAGCCATGACACCCAGCTCGACCTGGACCTCGCGCTGGCCCGCAGCCAATCTCAGGACAACCCCGTGTACTACGTGCAGTACGCGCACGCCCGGATCGCGGGCATTCTGGCCAAGGCGGGGGACGAGCGTGTGGCCGCGGCCCTCGCGGCCGACCTCGCGGCCAGCGCCGAGAGCCTCCACCCGTCGGCACGGTCGCTGGTCAAGAAGCTGCTCGAGCTGCCGGACGCGGTGCGCGACGCCGCCGAGCGGCGGGCGCCGCACCGGATCACGGCCTACGCCCACGAGGCCGCGCAGGAGTTCTCCGCCTTCTACCGCGACGTGAAGGTGGTGGGGGCGGCGGAGGAAGGCGGCGACGAGGACGTGCGCCTGGCGCTCTGCGTGGCCGCCCAGCGGGTGCTGGCCCGGTCGCTCGACCTGCTCGGGGTCGAGGCGCCGATGGAGATGTAGCTCCGCTCAGGCGGTATGTCGCGTCCCCGGGCCGCCGTGACCGTGGTGTTCGCGCTGAACGGCGCGCTCTTCGCCTCGATCTTCTCGCGTCTCCCCGCGATCCAGGAGCGCACCGGAGCGAGCGACGGCGAGCTCGGCCTGGCGCTCCTCTGCTCGATGGTCGGGCTGCTGGTGTCCCAGCTGGGCGCCGGCGCGCTGATGGCCCGGTGGGGCAGCCGGCCGCTGGTGCTGGCCGGGGCGCTCGGGTACGCGGCGGCGCTGATACCGGTGTCGCTGGCGGGGTCGTTCGCGGCGCTGGCCGCCTCGTTTGCGCTGGTGGGGCTGATGAACGGCGTGCTCGATGTGTCGATGAACGTGCACGGGCTGGCGGTGGAACGCCGGCTCGGGCGGCCGATCCTGGCCTCTCTGCACGCCGCCTTCTCGTTCGGAGCGCTGGGCGGTGCGGCAGTGGGCGGGTTGGTGGCGTCCGCCGGAGTGGGGGTGGAGGCACACCTTTGGTCCGCCGCCGCCCTGGGTGCGGTCACGGCCCTTACGGCCACCCGCTTTCTGCTGCCCCGAGGCGTGGATGCCGCACCCGAGGGGCCGTCCTTCGCCCGGCCCAGCAGGGCCCTGGCACTGGCCGGCCTGTTCGCGTTCTGCGTCCTGCTGTCCGAGGGGGCGGTGAACGACTGGGCCGCCGTCTACCTGAGTGGAGATCTCGAGACCGGCCAGGGTGCGGCCGCGGCGGGGCTGGCCGCGTTCTCGCTCACCATGGGCATCGGCCGCCTGGCCGGTGACCCGCTGGCGCTGCGGCTCGGGCCGACGCGTCTCGCCCGCGGCGGGGCGCTCCTGGCCACCACGGGCATGGGCCTCGCCCTCGCCGTGGGCCGCCCCGCTGCCGCTGTCGCGGGTTTCGCCGTGATGGGCCTCGGCCTGGCCGCGCTCTTCCCGCTGGCCTTGCGCGCAGCGGCCGGCTCCGGACAGGTGCCCGGCCCGGCGGTGGCCGCGGTGTCCGCCATGGGCTACCTCGGGCTGCTCACCGGACCGCCCGTGGTGGGTCTGCTCGCAGAGGCCCTGGGCCTGCGGGCCGCGCTGGTCCTGGTGGTGGCGCTGTGCGCCACGGCCGCCGTGCTGGCGAGCGCGGTGCGCGCGCCGGTCAGAGCTGGCTGAAGAAGTTGATCCCGAGGTTGTCCATCAGGTTGAGCGCGTCGGAGTTCAACCGCGTGAGCTCATTCGTGTAGAGCAGCACGCCCATCACCACGAGCACCACGCCCGACACTACGGTGATCACGTCGTAGTGGTCGCGGAAGAACCGGAAGAAGCCGGCAAAGGACGTGAAGGCCAGGGCGCTGAGGATGAAGGGCACGGCCAGGCCGAGCGAGTAGAAGGCGAGCAGGACCCCGCCCTGGCCCACGGTGGACTCTCCCGATGCGGCGGTGAGGATCGCCCCGAGCGTGGGCCCGGTGCAGGGCAGCCAGGCGACCGCGAAGGCGAGTCCCGCCACCACCGGACCGCCGGTGTGGGCGCGCTGCATGAGCTTCTCCGGGCGCCACTGCTGGTTCAGGAGCGGCACGAAGAGCATGGCGATGAAGAGCACGCCCATGACGATCAGCACGATTCCGGAGATCTGGCGAAGGAGCGTGCGGTGCTCTTGGAGAGTCTGCCCGAGGCCGGTGGCCGTCATCCCCAGGGCCACGAACATGGCGGTGAAGGAGAGGCAGAAGAGCAGCGCCGGGCCGAGCACCCGCATCCGCCCCCGGCCCTCCTGTATGTCGGCGAAGGACACGCCGGAGATCGTGGAGAGGTAGCCCGGCACCAGGGGCAGCACGCAGGGCGAGACGAAGGAGATCAGACCCACCCCGAAGGCGGCCACCACGGTCGTGTCGACACTGCCGGCGGCGATCACAGGTCGTAGCGCTCGAGGTCGGCGTCGAGACGGGCGGAGCCCGCGGGGGAGGGGGCGGCCGTGTGGGAGGGCGAGTCCTCGCCCCGGCGTCGCCAGCGGCGCGTGGCCGTGAGCACCCCGCCGAGCGCGAGCAGCACGCCGAGCCCCGGGATCACGTACACGAGCACATCGCCGAAGTCGGAGTTCTCGTCGCCGGGGAGGGCGAGCACGTTGTCACCGAACTGGGCCACCAGCGTGCGCTTGATCTGGTCTTTGGTGCGGCAGTTCGCCACCTGGCGCTGGATGAACGCGCGCTCGCGGTTGGCCTGCGGAGCCTCGGTGGCCAGCGCGAGCGGGGTCCCGCAGACCGGGCACATCACCTCGTTCTCCACGTCCGCGAGGGTGGTCTTCGGGCAGTCGGCCGCGAGCGCGGCCGGCGCGGCGGCGAGCAGGGCGGCGGCGGCCAGAAGGCCGGCGAGCGCGCGCCTCACACGGCCTCCCGCAGGAGCGGCGCCACGGAGCGGCGCATGAACTCGTCGTCCACGGGACCGCGCTGAAGGGCGGCCACGCGCCCGCGCGGGTCGATCACGAACGTCTCGGGGTACCCGAGCACCCCGAACGGCTCGCGCAGGCTGCCGGGTCCGTCGTGAAGCATGGGGTAGGTGAGGGCGAACTCGCGCACGAAGTCGCGCGCGTCGGAGCTCACGTCCTGGCCGTCCACCCCGAGCACCGTGCCGCGACCGTTCTTCGAGATGCGGCGGTGCCAGCGCTCCAGCAGTGGCGACTCGGTCCGGCAGGGCACGCACCAGGAGGCCCAGAAGTTCAGCACCACCACCCGCCCGCGGTAGTCGGCGAGGCTGGTTCGGCCCGGCCCGTCGAGCTTCGGGAGGTCGAAGGATGGGGCCTGCTCACGCTCACCGCGCGCGGCCGCGTTGTCGAGCGAGCGATCGGGCTCGTTCGACGCGAGGCCGTAGGCCAGCAGGACCACGAGCGCTACGAGCACGGCGACGACGGCCAGGGGAATGGGGGATAGGACCCTCCTCATGGGGCGCTGCGAAAGATAGACCGCGGCTAGACTCGCCCCTCCAGGCGGACGTAGCTCAGTTGGTAGCGCGTCGGCTTCCCAAGCCGAAGTCGGGCTTGTCCTGGGATGTCGTCCTGGCTCGAGGCTGCGGCCTGGAGCAGTTCGACTTCCGGTCCCGTGTCGTGGTTGTCGGTGCCTTGCGTGACCCCGTGGTGACCTGGAGCGCCGTCAGGGCTCGCCTGGACCTGCTTGACGTTCCGGCCCTCCATGTCGCCCTCCAGTAGGTGGACGTACGTATCGAGCGAGAAACTCGCGGCGTGATGCCCGAGCCACCGCGGCGCGAACAGCCGTGAGGCCACGGTGTGCCTGAAGGTATGGAAGCCCGCCCGTCCCACGTCCGCTTCCTCGCAGGCAGGCTTCAGCGCTCCAGGCGCCCGGAGACGTGGCGACAATCCTCGAACGCCCAGCTGCGCCCGCCGGCGAGCCCAGCGGCCCAGGCGAGCAGCCGCCCATACCCCCCGTCGAGCACGCGCTGGCGCGGGCGAAGCCACCCACCGCTGGGAGCTTGTCCCTTTCGGCACATGATTAGGACCCAAATTGCGGGTTTTCGGGCTCGCGGACCTTGACCTGAATGCGGACAGGCCGGGAGGTTTGCTCAGCAAGGTTTCCGGCAAAGGACGGCGTTCCGTGTCGTACGGGTGGGTCGAGGCAAGAGCAAAGTCCGTTGGAGCGGCGGCGGTCGCCTTCCTGGTTGCCCTGCTGATGCTGGTAACGGCATCGCCGGCCTCCGCGGCGCCGGCCTGCACGATCAGCTGGGACGGCGGCGGGGGCACGAACGAGTGGCACGTGGCCGCGAACTGGAACAGAGCAGGCGCCAACAGCCTGCCCGGCCCGAGTGATCACGTCTGCATCCCGGCGAACACCACCGTCGAGTTCTCGCAGGACACGGTCTCCGTGCTGACCCTCCAGAGCCAGGGGACGCTCGTGCTCTCGGCCGGCACGCTCAATCTGGCAGACACCGATCTGGTCAACAGCTCGATCACCGCCAACCTCACCCAGTCCGGCGGCACGCTCGGCGGAGTGGACAGGCTCACGGTCTCTGGCATCTTCAGCTGGAGTGGCGGCACCCAGGCCGATGCCGGCACGACCGTGATCGCCTCCGGGGGCACGCTCTCGATCACGAGCGCGATCGCGATAACTTTCCTCGACAGCGGCCGCACGCTCCAGATCAACTCCG
>JBBQHI010000033.1:0-40106 GCA_038323835.1 Solirubrobacterales bacterium | reverse complement strand
GACCGCGAGGGTCGCCATCGATGTGAGCATGAGCCGCTGCCGGAAGGTCACGCCCGCAGCCGGTACCCGACGCCGCGCATCGTCTCGATGACCGCGGGCGCGCCCGCGTCACGTAGCTTGCGGCGGATTCGCGCGAGGTAGGCGTCCAGCGTGTTGTTGTGCACGATCGCGCCGTCCGGCCAGCCCGCCGCCACCAGCGCGCGCCGGCGCAGGACCTGCTCGGGCTTCGCCGACAGCGCGGCGAGCAACCGGAACTCCGTGGGGGTGAGCGCCACCGTCGTGCCGTTGCCGACGATCGCGTGCGTTCCCGGATCCAGGACCAGTGCTCCGGCAGCGCCTTCGGGGCGCGCCCCGCCCGCCGGGCCTCGACGGGCCAGCGCCTGAACCCGGACGAGGAGCTCCGCGAGTGCGAACGGCTTCGTGAGGTAGTCGTCGCCGCCCGCGTGAAAGCCGCTCAACCGATCCGGAAGCGCGTCGCGTGCGGTGAGGAAGAGCACCGGCACCGTGACCCCGCGGGCCCGCAGCGCCTGGCACACGTCGCGCCCGTCCGCATCGGGTAGGCCCACGTCCAGGACCAGCACGTCGGGCGGGTCGCTCCCGAACGCCTCCACGGCGCCTGCCCCGGTTGCCACCGCCCGGACGTCGAACCCGTCGCGCTCGAGCGCGTCGCGCAGAACGCCGCGAAGCTCGTCGTCGTCTTCGCAGATCCCCGCGCGCAGTAGATGACCCATCGCCCACGATGGTAGGGAGCCCCCTGGGCGGCTCCAGGCCGGTGTGGGCTAGCTTTGGCTCCGTGCCTCTGACGGTCGAGCCCCATGTGGCGCTGGAGTGGATCGAGCAGGTGGACGCCTCTCGCGCGCGCACCCGCGCGAGAGACGCGATCGCGGTCGAGGAGCCGCTCGAGATCCGCGCCGACGGGCGCCCGGTGGCGGTGGCCATGCGCACGCCCGGCGAGGACGAGGAGCTCGCGGTGGGCTTCCTCGCAGGGGAGGCCCTGATCTCGGGCCCGGGCGACGTCGCCTCGGTGGGTCCCACGGACGACCTTGCCGCGAACGTCGTGGACGTTCGCACCGCTCGGGGCCTCCGGCGCGACCCGACGGACGAGCGCCGCTTCTCGATGACCTCGTCCTGCGGCGTGTGCGGCAAGGCGGCGCTGGACTTCGTTCAGCGCGAGGCTCCGCCGTCGGCGCGCGGGGCGGACGTGGCGCCGGAGGTGGTGCTGAGCCTGCCCGAGGCCGCGCGCGCCGCGCAGACCGGCTTCGAGCGGACGGGCGCCCTGCACGCCACGGGGATCTTCGAGCCAAACGGCCGGCTGCTGGTGGTGCGTGAGGACGTGGGGCGCCACAACGCGATGGACAAGGCGGTGGGGGCGCTGCTCCTGGCCGGCCGCTACCCGCTGGAGGGCACGATCGCGTGCCTGAGCGGGCGGGCCGCCTTCGAACTGGTGCAGAAGGCCAGCGTGGGGGGGATGGCGGGCGTGGTGTCCGTCGGCGCGCCCACGACGCTCGCGATTCGCCTCGCCCAGGAGCGGGATCTGCTGCTGTGCGGGTTCGTACGGGACGGCGGATTCAACGTGTACGCCGGTGCCCGCCGGCTCGCGGACTGACCAAGCTCGGGTTTACGGGGCGTCTTTTCGGGTGACAAAGTAGTGGTCCGGGTTTGCCCGACAGCCTGGACAGGAGGTTCGGATGCCAGGCCCAGGGAAGCGGTCTCGAGAGGAAGCCGACGCGTACTGCCCCCACTGCCACCTGCAGATGGAGGCGGGGGTGGGGGAGGGCTGGCCGTCGCAACCCTGCCAGTGCCCCAACTGCCGGCTGCTCGTGGGCGCCGGCCGGGCGCGCACGGAGCCCTCGGACCAGCCCGGCGCGCGCGGGAGCGCCGCCGGGGTGTTCGCACAGCAGGCACGGCGCTCCGAATCCGGCTCCGACGTGTCCGAGAGCGACATCTGCTCCGCCATCCGCCGGGTGGCCACGGAGACGGGAGCCCGGCCCGAGCGGCTGCTGATGGTGGACTACCAGCAGACCGCCGCGGACGACCGCAGCCTGCCGCCGCTGAGCGACGTGTTCTCGGCCTTCGGGAGCTGGAAGCTGGCTCGGCGCGCCGCCGCCGCGCCGAGCTGACCCAGGCGCCGCTGGGCATCGCGCACGGAAGGTAGAGTCCCGCGCGCAATGGAAGTCCTGCTCGTCGTCGTGCCCTTCCTGGTCTTCGGGATCGGCATCCTCTTCATCGCCTTCTCGGGTGGCCCGGCGGCCGCTCGCGAGGCCTACCTGACGCGCGGCGGGCGCTTCGTCAAGGTGGCGATTCCGCTCCTCTACCTGGCTCTCGGCGTCGCGGTCCCGGCCGCCGTGATCGCCTCGCGAGGCGAGTCCGAGGGGGGCGTGGGAAAGCTGCGCTCCGAGTCCCTCACCAAGAAGGACGAGAACGGCAAGGTCCTCTTCCTCGAGACCTGCTCGAGCTGCCACAACCTGGACGCGGTGCAGGCCGGTGGGGTCACCGGCCCCGATCTCGACACGCTCGGGGTGGACAAGCAACGGGTGCTGAACGCGATCAAGCGGGGAGGCACCGGGGACGGGCGCATGCCCTCCGGACTGCTGGTCGGCCAGGACGCCGACGACGTGGCCACCTACGTGGCCAAGGTCGCGGGCCAGTAAGAGATAAGCCCGCTGGTTGCGGCGCTTTTCCGTCCGGCGCGTGCGGTCTGCTGGTAGCATGCCCGCGTCCGAACAAGCCGAGGCTCTTGCAGGTATTGGAGGGCGCGGGGGACCCATTAGGCCACCCGGCCGGGGGCGAATCGCGGCGATCCGCGTAGCGCAGCTCTTTCAGCGCGAGCCCGTCAGCTAACCCCGCAGGCACACGAAAGAGAGCAGATGTCAGCAGCTGGAGCCCGCCCCCTGAGGGGGGACATGGATGACCTCTCCCGCGAGGATGTGTTGTCTCAATGGGAACGCAAGATCGAGGCCGCCGAGCAGCGCGTCGGACGCTTCGATCGCCCCGCGCTCACGGAGACCCCCACCGCTCCCGAGCCCCGGCGCTTCGAGCGCCCGGCCGAGGCGGCCCCGACGGCGACTCCGCACGAGCCACTGCGCCATCCCGCCGCCGGGCTGGTGCCCGCCGGTGTGCCGCACGAGAGGCGCACGATCACCATCACCGGCCAGCCGACTCCCGCACGGCGCCGCTCCAGCGTCGCCCAGCGCCAGCTGGCGCAGCCTGACCGAATCGCGCTCTGGGCTTTCTTCCTTGGGCTCTTCCTGGTGGCCGTGGCCGCCGGGACCGCGCACGCCTAGACGATCCGTTCCGCCGCCGGCGCCCTGGCGGGCGATCCGGAGGGGCGCGCTCGACGTACTCCCTATTGGAGTGCCGAGTATGCCTTTCCCCTTCTATACTTACCGCTCGTAAGCGGCACGCAGAAAGTGAAGTACGGGATGAAGATCAAGGAAAGCAGGTTCCAGGTCCACGATGAGCTCACGGCGCCCGAGCGGAGCGTTCCGGTGCTCAAGGGCGCCCTGTCGGGCGGCGGTCAGCTGCCGAACTTCCTCGGGGTACTCGGAGGGGCTCCCGCCGCGCTGCGCGCCTACGCACGGTTCCGGTCCGAGCTTCGCAATGGCTCGCTCGAATGGGCAACCCAGCAGCGGATCGCGCTCGCCGTGGCCGAGCACCAGGGCAGCGAGTACGCGCTCGCCACGCTGCAGCGCACGGGGCGCGAGGCCGGACTGGGCGTGGACGAGATAGCGCTCGCGCGTGAGTTCGACTCCCGCGACGAGCACGAGGCCGTTCTGCTCCGCTTCGTGAAGGCGCTGGTCACCTCGGACACCGCGCCGCCACTCCATATCCTCGAGGAGGCGCGCGAGGCGGGCTGGACCGACGAGCAGATCCTCGAGGCCGTGGCCCACGTCGGGCTGGCGTCGTTCGGCAATCTGGTCACGCGCGCCGCCGACCTGCCCGTGGACGGATCCCCGGAGGGCTCGCGCCTGTTGCAGGCCGCGTAGGCAGGTCGTCCGAGGTGCGTCTACGATGGTGATCATGGTGTCCGCCTCGAGGACGGCTGACCACCTCACAGGGGGGCAGCGGGAGGCCTGCTGCTCCTCCTACCACCGAGCGGTCGAGCTTGTGGGAAAGCGCTGGACCGGCGCGATCCTGATCGTGCTCATGGACGGCCCCGCCCGCTTCACCGAGGTCAAGCAGCTGGTGCCTGACCTCTCCGACCGCCTGCTCTCGGAGCGGATGAAGGAGCTCGAGGCCGAGGGCATCGTCAGGCGGCGGGTGATCGACGACATGCCCGTGCGCGTCGAGTACTCGCTCACCGTGAAGGGCGAGGCGCTCGAGCCCGCCGTCACGGCGCTCAAGGCCTGGGCCCGGTCCTGGCTCTGAGCCGCGCGCGGGGGACGCCCGCGGCCGCTCGCGTTAACCTGCTGCGCTCCTCCACAGCCCCCTAACCCGAGGAGCCGTATGGCTGACCAGCCGAAGACCGCCGAGGACGTCATCGCCTTCGTCAAGGACCGTGACATCCGCTTCATCCGGCTGTGGTTCACGGACATCCTGGGACAGCTGAAGAGCTTCTCCGTGAACTCGCAAGAGCTGGAGGACGCGTTCGAGGGCGGCATGGGCTTCGACGGCTCTTCGATCACCGGCTTCAACGCCATCGAGGAGTCGGACATGATCGCCATGCCCGACCCGGCCACCTTCGCCGTCCTCCCGTGGCGGCCGGAGGACCGCGGCGTGGCGCGCATGTTTTGCGATGTGGTCACGCCCAGCCGGGAGCCCTACGAGGGTGACCCGCGCCAGGTGCTGCGGCGCGCGCTCGAGCGCGCCGAGGGGCTCGGGTTCACGAACTTCTACGTGGGGCCGGAGCTGGAGTTCTTCTACTTCCGCAGCGCCCGCCCAGAGGGCGGCATACCCGAGGTACTGGACGAGGGCGGCTACTTCGACCTAACCACGCTCGACGCGGGCTCCGACGTGCGCCGCGAGACCGTGCTGGCCCTGGAGCAGCTCGGCATCCACGTGGAGTACACCCACCACGAGGTCGGCCCCTCGCAGCACGAGATCGACATGCGCTACGCCGACGCGCTGAAGATGGCGGACGATTGCATGACCTACCGCATCACGGTCAAGGAGTACGCCATGAAGTACGGGTGGCACGCGACCTTCATGCCGAAGCCGCTGTTCGGCGAGAACGGATCCGGGATGCACACCCACCAGTCGCTGTTCACCGATTCGAGCAACGCGTTCTACGACCCGGACGACCAGTACTTCCTGTCCGACATAGGCAAGGCCTTCATCGCCGGCCAGCTCAAGCACGCGCGGGAGATCACCTCGGTGTTCGCCCAGTGGGTCAACTCCTATAAGCGGCTCGTGCCGGGCTACGAGGCGCCGGTGTACTGCGCGTGGTCACGCCGAAACCGCTCGGCGCTCGTGCGGGTGCCGCTCTACCACCCCGGCAAGGAGCGGGCCACGCGGATGGAGCTCCGCTGCCCGGACCCGGCATGCAACCCCTACCTGACCTTCGCGATCCTGCTGGCTGCGGGACTCGAGGGCATCGAGAAGGGCTACGAGCTGCCCGAGCCGATGGAGAAGAACCTCTACCACATCAGTCCCGAGGAGCGGCGCCGTCTGGGGATCGAGCAGCTGCCGGAGACGCTCGGTGAGGCCATCGAGCTCACGGCCGAGTCCGAGCTGGTGCTGCGCACCTTCGGCGAGCACATCTTCAACCGCTACGTGGAGATCAAGCGGCAGGAGTGGGAGGACTACCGCGTCCAGGTCTCCCAGTGGGAGCTGGACCGCTACCTGTCTGTCCTGTAACTCCCTAGGGCGTTTCGGGGGCCGACTCGGAGTGCCGGCGCCGGGCGCGGCGGTCGATTGACGACGACAGCGATGACGGCCACCAGATCCGCGGGCCGATGTCGAAGACGAGGGCCGGGACGAGAACCGAGCGGACGATCAGGGTGTCGAGCAGCACTCCGAACGCGACGACGAACCCCAGCTCGGTGAGGAACGTGAGCGGCAGCACCGCCAGCACCAGGAATGTGCCCGCGAGCACGATGCCGGCCGAGGTGATCACGCCACCGGTGACGGCCAGGCCCCGCGTCATGCCCTCGCGCGCGCCGTATTGGGACGACTCCTCCCGCACACGGGCCATCAGGAAGATGTTGTAGTCGATGCCCAGCGCTACGAGGAACACGAAGGCGAACAACGCCAGGTCCGGGGTGCTTCCCGGGAATCCGAAGATCAGGTCGAAGACGATGAAGCCCACGCCGAGTGAAGCGGAGAAGGACAGGACCACGGTGGCCGTGAGTATTAGCGGGGCCACCAGCGCGCGCAGCAGCAGGATCAGCACGATCAGCACCACGGCGAGTGTGAGGGGAACGATCAGCTTGGCGTCGTGCTTGTTGGCCTGGCGCACGTCGTACTCCACCGCCGTGGCGCCCCCCACGAGCGTGTCCGGGCCGCCCGCCTCGTGGGCCACCTCCCGGATGCGGGGCACCACGCCGAAGGTCCTCGAGTCGTAGGGGTCGCTGTCGAGGATCACGTCGAGGAGCGCGCCGTCCGGCCCTCGGACCACGGGCACCACCCGGGACACACCGTCGGTCTGGCTCAGCGCCGCCGCCACCCGGGTCGCGGCCGCCGGGTCCCGGACCACCACCTCGGTGGGCGCGTTGGCGCCGCCCGGGAACGACTGGTTGATCAGCTTCTGGCCCTCCACCGAGTCCACGTCGCCCCGGAAGCTGTTGCCGGTGGTGAGGCTGTCGTTGTAGTTCAGGTTGCCCAGCGCCATCAGCAGGAGCACGGCGGCCACGCTCACCCAGATGCGCCGGGGGCGAAGGCTGATGCGCTCGGCCAGGCGCCGCCAGCGGCCGTGCGTCGCGTCGTCGCCCTCCTCGCCGACCACGGGAACCCGGGGCCAGAACACCCTGCGCGGCGCGATCACGAGCGCCGCCGGAAGCAGCGTGAGCATGGAGGTCATGGCCACGGCAATCCCGAGTGCGCCGATTGGGCCGAGGCTCGCCGTGCTGTTGAGCTCGGCCACGGAGAGGGTGAGCAGGGCGGCGATCACGGTCGCGCCCGAGGCGACGATCGCCGGTCCGGCGCTCCGGAGGGCGAGGGTCATGGCCTCGGTTCTGTCCTCGTGCTTGCGTAACTCCTCCCGGTAGCGAGCCACGAGTAGCAGGGCGTAATCGGTGCCCGCGCCGAGCACGAGCACCGAGAGGATCGAGGAGGACTGGCCGTTCACCGTCACCCCGGCCTGAGTCAGCCCATAGCCGATTCCGCGTGTGGTGATCTCCGCGAAGCCCACCGTGAGGAGGGGGAACCAGAGCAGGATGGGGCTCCGGTAGATGAAGATCAGCAGGACGAAGACGAGCAGGAAGGCCGCGCCGATCAGCGAGCCGTTGATCTGCTCGAAGACCTTGATCGCGTCGGCGGAGTAGCCGGCCGGCCCGGTCACGCGTATCTCCAGGCCGCCCTCGCCCGTGCCCACGATGTCCCGTGCGTCCTTGACCGGGTCGGCGATCGTCTCCGACTCCCCGTCGGAGGTGATGCTGGCCGTGACCAGCGCGGCGGTGCGGTCCTGGGCCACCGCGGCCACGCGGAAGGCGCGCCCGTGCGTGCGCTGGAGCTGGGGGTAGTGAAGGGCGTTGAGCCGCGTGATGTTCGCGGCGATCTGCCGCCGGTCCGCGGGCGCGAGGCCGCCCTCGCGGCGGTACACGATCACCATCGCCGCCTGTTCCCCGTGCGTCAGGCGCTTCGTGGCGTCGAGCGCGCGGGTGGATTCGGCGTCGCTCGGCAGGTACGAGCTGGACTCGTTGCGCTCCGCGTCCGAGAACTTGCCCGGCAGGTTGAAGGCGAAGCAGGCGAAAACACCGACCAGCCACAGGCCGATGATCACGAGTCGGGTCCGTGGCCGGACAGCGCGGGCGAGTAGCGCGCTCATTCGGCCGGGACTCTTACATAGGAGGTGCTAGGGCATCTGGAGGCCCCGCTCGACCATCCTCCGGGCAAGCCGCAGGGAGGTTCGGTCGAGCCGTGAGGGCCGGTCGCAGGGCAAGTGCCGGCAAGGCTCCCTGCCCGCGCCCACCCCGAGCTTTGCCCCCGGCAGGCCGAGCAGCTCGAACTCGCGGTGGTCGGAGTTGCCGGCAGGGCCCCCTCGACGCCGGGACGGGGAGACGGGACGGGCGACCGGAGCCAGAAGGGGCGGTCACGCCCACCGCCCATGTCCCGGTACGGCGAACTCCTGGACGGCCACGCTCAGCCCGGCGCCGCGGAGGATGCGGCGCATGCGCCGGTGAGCTCGGGCCTCGGCCGTGCTCGCGGCCGGGCGCGGCCCGCGGGCGGAGATGCCGGTGGCCACGGAGTACGCGTCCACCGGGGGCGTGCTCGGCACCAGGAGGCCGAGCATCGCTAGGAGAGCAGCCGTGCCAGCTCCTCCGGGTCGGTGACCGGCGCGCGGCAGGCGAACCGCTCGCACACGTAGGCCGCCGCGCGGCCGTCCACCGCGGTGCGGCCCTCGAGCAGGGGCACGCCGTCGGGCTCGCCCCCGGCGAGCACAAGGTGGGGGCGGAAGCCGGATCGCAGCACGCGCTCGAGTGGCTCGCGTCCGGGTCCCACGAGCGCCACCTCGCGCACCGGGGCGAGCCGGAAGTCGAGCGCCTGAAGCAGGTGGGCGAAGGCCTGCGGGTGCTTGGCCGCGATCTGGTGGAGGAGCCGCAGCGCCGACTCGGCTCGTCGTTCGTACTGGTGCTCGCCGGTGAGGGCGCCGAGGCGCAGCAGCCCGTAGGCGGCGCTCGAGTTGCCCGAGGGGATGGGGTGGTCCTCCAGGTCCTTGCGCCGGGCCACGAGCTGCTCGTGGTCGTCCGAGGTCTCGAAGAACCCACCGTTCTCCTCGTCGGCGAAGCGGGCGATCATCGTGTCGGCCAGCTCCCGGGCGGCGGTGAACCAGCGCGGCTGGAAGGTCGCCTCGTACAGGCTCAGCAACGCCTCGAGCAGAAAGGCGTGATCCTCGAGGTAGGCGTTCAGCCGCCCACGCCCATCCTTCCACGTGCGCAGCAGCCGGCCCTCGCCGTCCTCGCGCAGCTCCGCGAGCACGAAGCCGGCCGCCTCGCGCGCCGCGTCCAGGTAGTCCTCGCGTTCGAAGCCGGCACCGGCGTCGGCCAGCGCCGAGATGGCCAGAGCGTTCCAGGCTGTGAGCCGCTTGTCGTCGAGGCCGGGCCAGACGCGCTCGGCGCGGGCCTCGTACAGGCGGCGACGCCACTCAGGGAGGGCCGCCGGCTCCGGACCGTCGCCGCGCACCAGGATGTTCGCGCCCTCGAAGTTGCCGTGCTGGGTGGCGCCGAACCACGCGATGGCCTCGTCCGCGTCGTCTCCCAGCAGCTCGCGCAGCTCGTCGAGGCTCCACACGTAGAAGCGGCCCTCCACGCCCTCGGAGTCCGCGTCGAGCGCCGAGTAGAAGCCGCCCTCGGGGCCGCGCATCTCCTTCAGCATCCAGTCGAGCGTGTTCTCGGCCACGTCCCGCAACAGCGGGTCCGCACTCACCTGCCAGCCGTGAACGTAGACCCGGGCCAGGAGCGCGTTGTCGTAGAGCATCTTCTCGAAGTGGGGCACCAGCCAGCGTTCGTCCACTGTGTAGCGGTGAAAGCCGCCGCCGACCTGGTCGTGGATGCCGCCGGCCGCCATCGCCCGCAGCGTGTGCAGCGCCAGGTCCACCTCGCCGCGCCGCAGCAACAGCTCCACGGCGGATGCGGGCGGGAACTTGGGCGCGCCGCCGAAGCCGCCGTGTACCCGGTCGTAGCCCTTGCGCAGGCCGTCCACGGCCGCATCGAGTGCGCTTTCCTGCAGCGGCTCCTCCGAGGGGCGCAGCAGCGCGCCTCCGCGCAGGCGCTCGGCCACGCGCCCCGCGTCCGCGCGGATCTCGTCCGCGCGCTCGTCCCAGGCTTCGGCCACCGCGCCCAGCACCTGGCGCCAGCTGGGCGCGCCCATCCGCGGCTCGGGCGGGAAGTAGGTGCCGGCGTAGAAGGGCACCTGCTCCGGGGTGAGGAAGACGTTCAGGGGCCAGCCGCCGCTCCCGGTCATCGCCTGGCAGGCCTCCATGTAGATGGAGTCCACGTCCGGTCGCTCCTCGCGGTCCAGCTTGATGCACACGAAGTGCTCGTTCATCACCCGAGCGGTGTCCTCGTCCTCGAACGACTCGCGCTCCATCACGTGACACCAGTGGCAGGCCGAGTATCCGATGGACACCAGGATCGGCCGGTCCTCGTCCCGCGAGCGCCCGAGCGCCTCCTCTCCCCACGGGTACCAATCCACGGGGTTGTCCTTGTGCTGGAGGAGGTACGGCGAGGTCTCGCCCGCGAGCCGGTTCGACACGGGTTCGAGGCTACCCGGTGATCCGTTTTTCCTCGTGCCGCGAAGGAAACTTCAGATTTGCCAGGGAGGCAAGCCGGGATGGGGCTCCGCCCGCCGCCGCGCGGGCGGAGCCCTCTCCAGCTATGCCTTATCCCGCAGCTCCGCCCGCTTGATCTTCCCGCTCGGCGTCTTCGGCAGCGACTCGGCGAACTCCACGATGCGCGGGTACTTGTAGGGCGCGGTCGCCGCGCGGACGTGCTCCTGAAGCTCTCGCGCCAGCTGGTCGGCGGGCTCGTGGCCCGCCTGGAGCACCACCACCGCGCGCACCACCTGCCCCCGGACCTCGTCGGGCGCCGCCACCGCGGCCGCCTCGGCCACAGCCGGGTGGGAGATCAGCGCCGACTCGACCTCGAACGGCCCGATCCGGTACCCCGCGGAGATGATCACGTCGTCGGTACGGCCCTCGAACCAGAGGTAACCGTCGTCGTCCTCGCTCACGCGATCGCCGGTGCGCCACGGCCGGTCGCGCGGGCCGTCGAGGAAGAAGGTGGGCACGGTGGCCGGGTCGAGGCAGAGCTCGCCCTCGTCGATCCACAGCCGGAAGCCGGGGAGTGCCGTGCCCATGGATCCGGCGCGGACGGGCGGGCCGATCGGCATCCCGGTGAGCGCGCCGGTCTCGGTCTGGCCGTAGCCGTCGTGCACCTCCACGCCGGCGGTGCGGGCCCACTCGTTCACGACCTCCGGGTTCAGGGGCTCGCCGGCGGCCACGGCGTGGCGCAGGGTGGGGAGGGGCCTGAGGCGCGCCCGCTTGGCTATCGCCCGGTACTCGGTGGGGGCCATGCAGAGCACGTCCACGCCCTCCCGCTCCAGCAGGTCGAGGCGCTCCTCGGGATCGAAGCGGGCGTCGTGGATCAGCGCCGCGGCCCCGCGGAGCCAGGGGGCCACGAAGACGTTGCGAGCCGACTTCGACCATCCACTCGCCGCCGTGCACCAGCACAGATCACCGGGCCGGGCCCCGAACCAGTGCTCGGCCTGCACGGCCTGGCCGCCGAGGTAGCCGTGCCCGTGACGGATGGGCTTGGCCTCGCCCGACGTGCCGGAGGTGAAGACCACGAGGGCGGGATCCTCCGGCGCCAGGTCCACCGCAGGGGCCGGCGCGGCCGCGAACAGCTGCTCATCGGGGATGACCAGCACCGGTCCGTCGAACCCGGAGGCCCGCACCGCGTCCGTGTCGCGCTCGTCCGCCACCACCACGCGCGGGCCCACGGCATCCATGCGCGCGCGAAGGTCAGCCGGCCGGAGCTGCTCGGTGCACGGCTGGGCCACGGCCCCGATGCGCCAGGCGGCCACCATCGCGTACACCCACTCGGGCCGGTTGCCCACCAGCGTCATCACCACGTCCCCGCGGCGCACGCCGGCTGCGGCAAGGCTCCCAGCAAGGCGCGCGGAGCGGTCGGCCGCCTCTCCGAACGCGATCTCGCGCCGCTCGCCCTCGCGGCTCAGGGCGACCAGGGCCCGCCGTCCCGGATCGGCGGTGTCCACCACGTCGCGGGCGAAGTTCACCGGCCGGGGCTCACGAAAGGCCCGGCCTTCGCTCCCCGCGGCTGAGGCGGTCGAGTCCGAGCCAGGTGAACTCCATGGCCGACTCCACCAGGCGCTCGCGCGGTACCTCGCGGTGGTCGGCCCACCAGTTGGCCACGGATTGGATCGCCCCCACGAGCATCTGGGCCAGCAGGCGGATGCCCTCGTCGCGCTCGCTCTCGCTCTCGCCCTGGGTCTGCACGCCGGGCTCGGCGGCGATCATGGCAGCCACCAACGTGGTGACCTGCGCCAGTACCCGGTCGAGCACGGCCACCACCTCCGGGTCGGCGGCCTCGCGGAAGAGGATGCGCCAGGCCTCCCGCCGTTCCTCGACGAAGCGGAAGAACGCGTCCAGGCCGGTCTCCAGACGCTGCTCGCTGCCGTCCACGCCCGCCACCGCGGCGGCCAGGCGGTCGGAGAGCTCGGATGCGTGGGACTCGAGCAGGTTGGCGTACAGCTCCTGCTTGGAGGCGAAGTGCTCGTAGATGAGGGCCTTGGACACCCCGGCCTCGCGAGCGATGTCGTCGATCGACGCGGAGTGGTAGCCGTGCGCCGAGAACACGGCCCGGGCGGAGTCCAGGATGGCCGCCCGGCGGGCCTCGGCGGTGAGCCGGCGGCGGACCGGGGGAGGGCCGCTGCTCATGAGGACGCGGCGGGGCGTGGGCGGGCCGCGGCGCGGAGTGTGATGTAACGCACAGTTAGCTGACTGACTGTTCAGTTAGTTTGTCGACCAGACCGCGGGGGAGGGCATCGGCAGTACCCGACCGCCCCCGAGAGACCGACCGAGGGAGCTTGGCACATGGCGCGACCGAGACTGATCGCACTGACCACGACGCTCTTCACAGCGCTCGCCGGACTGGCGGCGTGTCCGGTGGGCGCGCTGGCGGCCACCGGCAACGAGCCGGCCGGAGGGGCGGCCACCAAGGAGGCCGTGGGAGCCACCGCGGCCGCGCTCGTGGTCACGGCCCTGATCGCCGTTCTGATCTCCGGTCACCGCAGCGGGCGGATCCAGTGGCTAGGCCGGCTCTCCGCCTACTTCGAGCGCCAGACCGGGCTGCCCGGCTGGGCCGCGCTGCCCTCGGCCCTGCTCGGGGCGACGCTTCTCGTGGCGGTGGTGGGCATGTACTGGGACATCTCGCTCCACATCGACAACGGGCGCGACCCGGGCCCGCTGGCCAACCCGGCGCACTACCTGATCCTCGTGGGCCTCTACGGCACGCTTCTCGCCGGGGCGCTGAGCATCGCACTCGCGCCCGAGCGCCCCAGCCGGTCGGCGATACACCTCGGCGATGGCTGGTGGGCGCCCGCCGGCGGTCTCATGATCGCCTCCTGCGGCGCGTTCGCCCTCACCGGCTTCCCGCTCGACGACATCTGGCACCGGCTCTTCGGCCAGGACGTGACCCTCTGGGGCCCCACGCACCTGATGCTGATCGGCGGCGGATCGCTCGCCACCCTCGGCGCCATGGCCCTGCTCTCGGAGGGTGTGACCGCCTCGGGGCGCGGTTCGGAGAAGGGACCGCCCGTGATCCTGCGCATCCGGCGGGCGATGCTGGTCGGCGGCTTCCTGGTGGCGCTGTCCACCTTCCAGGGGGAGTTCGACTTCGGGGTGCCCCAGTTCCGGCTCGTCCTGCACCCGACGCTCGAGATGGCCGCTGCCGGCATCGGACTCGTGACCGCGCGTGTGTACCTCGGGCGTGGCGGGGCACTCTCGGCCGTGGGCGGGTTCCTCATCATCAGGGGTCTCCTGGCCCTGATCGTCGGCGTGGTCTTCGGCCAGACCATGCCCCACTTCCCCCTCTACATAGTGGAGGCCGCGCTGGTTGAGCTGGTGTTCCTCCGCGCCACCTCGCTGCGCCCGGTGGCCGCCGGCGCTCTGGCCGGAGTGGCCATCGGGACGATCGGGCTGGGGGCGGAGTGGGGCTGGTCCCACGTCTGGATGCCGATCCCGTGGCCCGCCGCGCTGCTGCCCGAGGCCGCCGTGGCCGGTCTGATCGCCGCCGTGGCCGGGGGTGCGGTGGGCGGATTCATCGGCGCGGCTCTGGTCAACCCGCGCCCGTTCCCGCCGCTGCGCGCGGAGCGCCTCGGAGCACTCGCCGCGGGCGTGGCCCTGATGGCGGTGCTGGCCTGGGGGCTGCCGCTCGGCAGCAACGGGCCCGACCGGGCCACCGTGGCTCTGCACGACGTACCCGGCTCGGGGCCGGGCCGCGAGGTGGCGGCCACGATCCGGATCAGCCCGGTGTCGGCCGCGAGCGACCCCGACTTCCTGAACGTGACCGCGTGGCAGGGGGGCGGGAGCGTGCTCGATCCGCTCGAGCGGCTGGCCCCCGGGGTCTACCGCACCACGAAGCCGATTCCCGTGCACGACGGCTGGAAGGCGATGGTGCGGCTTCAGCGGGGCACGGCACTCGTTTCCGTGCCCATCTTCCTGCCCCTCGACCGGGCCATCCCGGCGGCCGAGGTGCCGGCCGCGGCGAGCTTCACTCGTGATTTCCGGTCGGATCGCGAAATTCTTCAGCGCGAGCGCAAGGAAGGAGTTCCAGCCTCGCTGTCGGTAAGCGCGTACCTCACCGTGCTCGCCATCGCGCTCTCGCTGTTCGGGTTCCTCGGGTGGGCGCTGATCCGCTTGGAGAGCGGAGATGCGGGCCGAGGCCGCCGCGTACCGCGTGTGGTGGCGGGACGCCCCACCCGCGCGTAGTACGACTGGATTACCCCGAACGGGGGGTCCCGGTCCTGCAACAAATCGTGTGGATCGGCACGAGGAAACGAGTCGTGCACGTCGAATGGATCTGCTACGTTGCCCGAACGCCGAATCCACGCCACGTGTGGAGCGGGGGAACCAGAGTGGCCTAGGCCACCGGGGCGAACCTTCTGAATCAGGAGGCGCGCAAGCTCTTTCAGCGCGAGCCCGTCAGCTAACCCCGTAGGCGTTCGAAAGAGAATGCCTAAGTCCTTCAGATACAGGTTGGTAAACGTCGTCGTGGCCATCACGTGCCTTGGCGGTCTTGCTTACGCCGGCGCCGCAGGCGCCCAGACCCCCGCCGACAGCTCTGGCGGAGCGGTCTTCACGCCTCCGCCTCCTCCCCCTAAGAGGGCGAAGATCGTGGACGGCCGCGCCCTGGCGCCCGCCTCGGCCCCCACCAGGATCAAGCGCGTGATCGAGGCCGCCAACCGCATCGTCGAGAAGCCGTACCGCTACGGCGGCGGGCACAGGCCCTTCGGACGCAGGCTCGACACGGGCTACGACTGCTCCGGCTCGGTGAGCTACGCCCTCTACGGCGGTCGCTTCCTCCGGTCTCCGCTTCCCTCCGGATCGCTCATGAACTGGGCGCAGAGCGGCACCGGGCGCTGGATCACGGTGTACGCACACGCGAGCCACGTCTACGTGGTGGTGGCCGGTCTCCGCTTCGACACCTCGATGCGGGATCCGGATGCTCCCGGCCCCAACACCGGGCCCCGCTGGAGCAAGAGCCTCCGCCGCTCCGCCGCATTTGTGGCGCGCCACCCGCGCGGCTACTAGCTCCCGCGGGCGCCCGCTTGACTACGGTCCCCGCCGTGCTCGGCTCCCGCTCAGCCGCGGTCGCCGCCCTCGCGGCGCTGGTCTGTCTCGTCGGCTGCGTTCCCGCGGCCCATGGGGCCACCCCGCGTTCGCTGCGCCTCTCACCCCTCCACGCCGAGCCCGATGTGCGCTCCGGCGGCCGGATCGTGGACGCACGCGGGCGGGAGGTCCTCCTGCGCGGCGTGAACGTGAACGCTCTCGCCGAGTACTGGAAGGGAAGTGGCTTTCGCACGGTGTTCCCGCTCGCGCGCAAGGATCCACGGCGCATGGCCGCCATCGGCTGGAATGCCGTGCGCCTGCTCGTGTCCTGGTCGCGGATCGAGCCGCGTCCCGGCGTCTATGACAAGGCATACCTGAAGCGGATCGACGCGACGGTGGCGCGGTTGGCCCACGAGGGCATCTACTCCATCGTGGACCTTCACCAGGACGCGTGGGGTCCCTCGCTCGTGGCCCGGGCGGGAGAGACGTGCCCGGCGGGGTCCGGTCCCGCGCTCGGCTGGGACGGCGCGCCCGAGTGGGCCACGCTCGCCGGGGACGCGGCTCGCTGCGACCCCGGCACGCGTGAGTTCAGCCCGGCAGTAGAGGCCGCATGGAGCGCGTTCTTCGCCGACGCTCCCGGGCCCGGCGGAGCCGGGATCGCCACTCGCTATGTGAGGATGGTGGGCCGCCTGGCGCGGCATTTTGCCCGTTCCTCGGCGGTGGCCGGATTTGACCTCATGAACGAGCCGAACGCCCTCGGCGCGGAGGAGCAGGCCGCCCTGTCCCGCGTGTACGCCCGCGCGCTCGTGGCCGTACGTGCCGGCGAGCGACGGGGCAAGGGGCGGCGCCACCTGGTGCTGTTCGAGCCCTCGGTGCTCTGGTCGGCGGTCGGCAGGGGCGCGCCGCCCGCCTTCCGGCACGACCGCGACGTGGTCTACGCGCCGCACATCTACACCGGCGGGTTCGACGGCGGGCCGATCGGCGCAGCCGCCTTCGCCACCGCGCGTGAGGAGGCCCGGAGCTTCGGGGGAGCGCCCGTGCTCTCCGGGGAGTGGGGATCGGATCCCAATCGCGCGGGCGCCCGAGGAGACGGATACTTCCTGCGCCACCAGGCGCTTCAGGACCGCTTCCGGGTGAGCGCCACCCTCTGGACGTGGCGGGAGAGCTGCGGCGACCCACACAAGGCGGGCGATCTCCAGGCGGGCCGGCTGCCCGAAGTGTGGGGAGAGTTCGAGGTGAACTGCCGGGCCAACCGCGTGTCGCATCCGCGCCGCGCGCTGATCGGCGAGCTCACGCGGGGATACGTCAGAGCGGCGCCGGGACGGCTGCTGGCCGCCCGCTGGCGACCGGGGTCCGGTCTCGCGGCGCGGGGCCGCGCCTCGCGCGGAGACGGCTCGCTCGTGGCTTTTTTGCCCCTCGGCGTGCGTACCACGGGCGGTGACCAGGACCAATACCTGCCCTCGTCGTGCGTGACGGCTCGGCGCTGCCTGCGGATTCGGAGCCGGGGCCTGCGCGGCCTGCGGCTGCTGCCGGCGCCCGGCGGCGCCCGCTACGTGGTGGCCCGCCCCACGGGTGGCGCGTGGTCGCTCAATCTGCGTTCGCACCGGTAACCGGCGGCCGGAGCGCCGGTATCCTGACCTCACAGAGAATCGACAGAGTTTTCGACACCGGAGCCCCGACCATATGGCCGTAGCCGCCAGTCCCTACACCGACAAGACCGACGACCAGAAGGCCATCACGGAGATGGTCCGCCAGTTCGTGGACAACGAGGTTCTCCCGATCGCGGAGGAACACGACCACGAGGACAAGTTCCCGGACGACCTGGTCGAACAGATGCGGGAGCTGGGCCTGTTCGGGGTCACCATCCCCGAGGAGTACGGCGGGATGGGGCTTGACCTCACCACCTACGCGATGATCGTCGAGGAGCTCTCGCGCGGCTGGATCTCGGTGTCCGGCATCGTGAACACCCACTTCATCGGCTCCTATCTGCTCATGAAGTTCGGCACCGACGAGCAGAAGCAGGACTGGCTGCCCCGCATGGCCACCGGCGAGATCCGCGCGGCCTTCTCGCTCTCCGAGCCGGAGGTGGGCTCGGACGTCCAGGGGATCAAGTCCACGGCCAAGAAGCTCGACGACGGGGACTGGGAGCTGAACGGCCAGAAGATGTGGGTTACCAACGGCCTGCGTTCGGGCGTCGTCTTCGTCCTCATGAAGACCGACCCGAAATCCGATCCGCCCCACCGGGGCATGACCTGCTTCATCACCGAGAAGGAGCCCGGCGCGGCCGAGAACCCCGGCCTCACCGTGCCCCCGCAGATCAAGAAGATGGGCTACAAGGGCGTGGAGTCCACGGAGCTCGTCTACAGCGGCTACATCTGCCCGCCGGACCGCATCCTCGGAGGCGAGGAGGCCGGACTGGGCAAGGGCTTCTCCCAGATGATGGACGCGCTCGAGGTGGGACGGGTCAACGTGGCCGCCCGCGGCGTCGGAATCGCTCAGCGCGCGCTCGAGCTCGCGCTGCGCTACTCCCAGGAGCGCAAGACGTTCGGCCGCCCGATCGCGAAGCACCAGGCGATCCAGTTCAAGCTCGCCGACATGGCCACCAAGGTGGAGGCCGCCCGGCTCCTCACGTTCAAGGCCGCGCGCCTGAAGGACGCCGGGGAGAGGTCCGACCTCGAGGCGGGCATGGCCAAGCTGTTCGCCTCCGAGACGGGCAAGGAGGTGGTGGAGGACTCGTTCCGCATCCACGGTGGATACGGCTACTCGAAGGAGTACGAGATCGAGCGCCTCTACCGCGACGCGCCGCTGCTCCTGATCGGCGAGGGCACATCCGAGATCCAGCGCATGGTGATCGGCAAGAAGCTGTTGGAGCGCAACAAGATCTAGGAGGAGCGCAGCCCGATCGTTGATCGGGCGAGCACCGCAGCCTTATGTCATCGGGCGAGCACCGCACCATGCCATCAGCTGGCCAGGCAGCGCTTCAGGAAGCGCAGCAGCGGGGGAGTCATCACCGTGTCCCCCGGTGCGCCGATGCGGTTGTTCACCTGCCCGTGGGTGAGGGTGCGGGCGTCCACCAGCGTGGTGGATACGCCGAGTGAGCGCAGACGGGCCGTGAAGGCCTTCTCGATGCTCTGGCGGCTCGGCGTGCCGCGGTAGACGGTGAGCGCGGGCGGGATGCCCACTCCGGCGCGCGCGATGCGCGTGGCCGAGGTGAGGATCCGGTAGCCGGGCTGGTTGCCCAGTGCCACCACCCACTGCTGCTGCTCCTTTGCGCTGGCACGCGGCTTGTCGAAGCCGGCGGTGTCGAGAGGCGCGAAGCAGCGCAACGCACTCAGCCGCTGCCCATGGCGGACCAGGTAGGCGGGGTTCACGGCCACGTTGCTCACGATGTCGGCTCCCGCCGAGTGGCCCAGCAGGGCGATCCGGCGCGGATTCCCACCGTGCCGGCGAAGGTGATGGCGCAGCCAGGTCACGGCGGTGGCCACGTCGTCGTAGTGGTCGGGGTAGTGCGCCGCGCCCCCGCCCGGGCGTGACAGCCGGTAGTTGACGCTCGCGACGACCCAGCCCCGCGAGGCGAACAGGGCAACCTTGGCGGCCACCTGCTGGGCCTTGTCACCGACGCGATACCCGCCGCCGTGGACCCATACGACCACCGGCGCCCCGCCCTGGCGGCGACAGCGCTTCGGCGGTACATACAGGTCGAGGCTCGTGAGGTTGCGGGCCACGCCGGCCACGCTGCGGTAGGCGATCGTCTTTGGGGCGCTCGGGACGCACGAGGGGCCGCGGGTGGGCGCCGCCGCGGCGGCCGGTGACGGCGCCGTGGCGAGTGCGAGGGCCGTTCCCATGCTGATCAAGATCGCCCTGCAGTCGGTCGAGCGCATCGAGTCCCCCGTTGGTCGCCTGACCGGGCCAACCCAGGCACCGGCGGGAAGTTGCGCGGGGCGGCCCGCAAACGGCGAAGCGGCCCCGGAGGGCCGCTTCGCGTCTACTGCGGAATAACGGTGCGGGCCCCGGTCGCGCCGACCGGGGCCCGCGGCAACCTCACTACTTGATCAGAGTGAGGATGCAGAGGGGTCCGATTCGGGTGCTGCTCGCCTTGACCCTGAGCGACACCGTGGTGCGACGGGTGGCCAGGGTCTTGCCCTTGCTCGTGAGCTTGGCGTAGACCGTCAGGCTGCCCTTGAGCTTCTTCACCTTGGACTTCTTGAGGGTGAAGCGGCAGGTGAGGGCGCGGCCCTTCTGCACGGTCACCTTGCAGGTGGCCAGGCGCTTGCCCTTCCGCGAGATGCTCACGCTCAGCTTGCCGCTCTTGCCCGGCATGTACTTGACGAGCAGTCGCCGTCCCACACGCCCGATGGTGGGCTTCGACAGGGCCTTCACCGCCGGGCTGACCGGGGGCTTGGGGTCCACGATCACCGGGGGCTTGGGCGGATCCGGCACGTCTGGCTTGGGCTTCACCACGGGCCGGGCGACGATGGTCATCTCCACCGCGTCAAACGTTCCGTCTTCGCTCGTGGCCGTGATCCGAACCACGCCGTCCGTAGGAACCGTGGCCGGGGCCTTGTAGAACCCGTGCGCGTCGATGGTGCCGACCGTGGCGTTGCCGCCGACGACGTCATCCACGCGCCAGGTCGGGTCGGTGATGTCCTGCGGCACCACCAACGCGCTCAGCTGGATTCCGGCGGAGGTGTACAGCTGCGCCTGGGCGCCGCTGATGCCCACCGTGGTGGCACCGGTGCCGCTGCCCACCTGCATCGTGACCGAGGCGCTGGCGGGGCTCAGCGGGAACTGGCTTCCGGCCTGCCTGGCGGCGTACTTGAAGGTGTCGGGGCCGTTGTAGCCCTGATCCTTGGTGTACACGACCTTCGTGGCGGCGAACCAGCCGTCGCCATCAGCCGCACCGGTGGCCGGCGCGAGCGTCCCGTGCTGGGGCTGCTCGGTGATCCGGTACCGGACCGCGCCGATGGCGGGGTCAGCGGGGTTGGCGAACTTGGTGGAGTTCAGCGTGATCGTGGAGGTGTTTACCTTCACGCCGCCGATCTGGCCGGCGTTCACCGGCTGGGCGATGTACCCGGGCACCGTCGAGCGCTTCGCCGCGAACGCGGGGTCATTGCTCTCGTTGGACTCCCGGATCAGGTTCTGGGGGTCCACCTGGGACCGGATCCAGTAGTAGCCGGGGGTCACGTCGGACACGTCCACGTACTGGAAGGGCAGGGTCTTCTCGTACACGTCCCGCCACCCGGTGCTGATGCCCATGTCCACCTTCGAGCGCGGAGGCACGACGGTGTCGAGGGGATCGGGGAAGTCGGGGTCGTAGGCGAGGCAGTTGTTGGTGCTGCTCCCGAACGGAGTCGGGTAGGGCGCCACCGTGCCGCTGTAGAGGAAGTGGTTCGGGTCGTCGACGGCCGGGTTGTAGTTCGGGTCGCCATGACCGATGTCGAGGAAGCAGAACCCGACCTTGCTCGAGAATCCGACCTCTTGGGTCTTGGCGTTGTTCCAGAGCGAGTAGCGCGCCGCGTTCTGGAAGTGCCAGTGGTTGTGGCCGTCGGTCTCCTCGTACTTGAGTGACGCGCCCGGGATGGGCTCCTCGACCTTGGTCCCATCGTCATGGGTGACGACCTGGCGAATGCCGTCGCCGGAGATCCCCCGGTTCACGGGATTCACGCCCGTGACCTCGAGCGGCCCGGGGCCCACGTTGCGGATGTAGCTCGAGAAGCGAAGAAGCAGATGCGACCCGCCGCCGTCCGTGTAGGTGGCGGTGGAGTCGGCCTCGCCGACGGAGTCCGCCTGGAGATCGGGCAGCAGCTCATTTCCGGTGCCCGCGCCCGTTGCCGGAACGACGAACACAACGACCATGAGGCCGGTGAGTACTAGGACTGAGAGAAGAGCCGCCAGTGGGCGGCCCGCACGGCGGCGCGTGTTCTTGTGCACGATCATCCCTATCGACGAGGTTGTAGGAAGCGGACCCGGCCGGCTGCCTCATGCAGCGGCGATCCGTGATCCAACGTAGGCGCGGTTAGGCATTTCGTCAAAAATTCGTCCAGAAAGGCTCCCCGGTCGTCTAGTTCCGTCCGTTCAGGTGCGTAGACGGGGAGCGTCGCGGGCGGTTCTGGCACAATCGCCCGGGATGTCGTCGGGGGACACGAGGGCCTTGATCGCGCAGGCCGTGGAGCGGCTGGGAGCCGAGGTGCCGTCGCTAACGCGGCTGAAGCTCGTGATCCGGCTGGAGCTGCGCGCTCGCGGCGACTCGCCGGTGTGGCGGGTGGAGGTTCCGGGGCCGGAGATCACCAAGGACATGGCCCGCGACGCGCGCATCGACGTCTCGGTGATCCGCTCGAACTTCAACGACCTGGCCACAGACGGCCGGCTCCAGGATTGGGTGGACGCCTACGAGCACGGCCACGTGAAGGTCACCGGCGACTCGGCGGTGCTGAAGCTGCTGGGGAACGTGATCGAGCGCCAGCGCGCTCGCGCCTGATGGCATGGTCCGGTGCTCGCCCGATCACCGGTCGGGCTCCGCTCCTCCCTGGGCGCGCTCAGGCTTCGGGGGGAGCTACGACCATCTGGGTACAGACGAAGAACGCCCCGTTACGGCCGTTCGACTCGCAGCGCACCTCCCACACCTGGGTGCGCCGGCCGCGGTGCAGCGGCACCCCCACGGCGGTGAGCAGATCCCCGGTGGTGGCCGGGGCGAAGACGTTGGTCTTGAGCTCGATCGTGGTGAAGTCGTGCCCCGCCGGGAGGTTGCGGAAGGTGCCCCAGGCCGCCACGGTGTCGGCGAAGGCCACCCACACACCGCCGTGGACGTAGCCGCCGGGATGGAGGTGGCGCTTGTCCACCGCCATCCGGGCCTCCACGCGATCGTCCTCGATCGAGGTCACCTCGATGCCGAGATCGCCGGGAAAGGAGCCGGCGATGCGCTCGCAGTAGAGCTCCGGGGTGATCAGGCTGTTCCCGGTCATCCGGCCGGGCAGTCTACGGCCGGGAGGTGGGCACCGGGGCCGTCGTCGCAACGGCCCACGGGCCCGGTAAGGAAGCGGGGTACGGAGCTCCCGCGCCCCGAAACCCCACTGGCGACCGGCTTCATGCCCGCCGTCGAATAATGCCTACCCACTTCTGCGGTAGGTCAACCGGGGGATCAGCGTTCGAGGAGGGCGCCGTCGTCGTAGAGCTTCTTCACCCGCACGGCTCCGGGCGGCGCGGCCTCGAGGCAGAGCTTGCAGAGCACGCACTCGTCGAGTTGCTTTTCCACGATCTCGACGCCCTCCGGGGTGGCCTTGAAGATGTCCACGGGGCAGACCTCCTCCAGCTTCCGGGCGAGCTCCGCGTCGCCGCGGACGCTCTCGTCCACCTCCACGTCGATGAAGATCCCGGCCATCAGGCGGCCGTCCCGAGCTTGCCCTGCACGGCGTCCGGAATGGCGTCGATCCGCTCCACGACCGGGATTCCCGCCGCCTCGAGACGGGCGATCTTCTCCGTCGCCGTGTCCTCCTTGCCCTCCACGATCGTCCCGGCGTGGCCGAAGGACATGCCCTTCATCTCCTCGTCGTCCATGAACCGCCCGGCCATGAAGGCCACGATCGGGAGCCGTGACTTGTTGTCCGCCACCCATTCCGCGAGCTGGGCCTCCATGCGCCCGCCGGGCTCGGTGTAGATCACGATCGCCTGGGTCTGCTCGTCGGCCTCGAAGAGCGGCATCAGCTCGGCATAGGTGGAGCCGATGATGGCGTCCCCGCCGATGGAGACCGCGGTGGACACCCCGAGGCCGGCGGCGGTGAGGGTGGAGGAGATCTCGGTGGTCATCCCTCCGGAGCGGGACATCACGCCGACGCTGCCCGGCTGGTAGGCCTGCTCGGTGTTCTTGGCCGGGCCACCGATGCCGCCCATCTTGGCCACGCCCGGCACCACCAGGCCGAGGCAGTTGGGGCCGATGATGCGGGCGCCGCGTGAGTCGGCGAACTCGACCATCTGGGCCACGTCGCCGCGGGGAATGCGCTCCGTGACGATCACGATCAGCCCGATGCCGGCGTCGATGGCCTCCATCACGGCGTCCTTGGTGAAGGCCGGCGGAACGGTGACCACCGACCCGTCCGGCACCCGTCCGCCGTTGTGGTCCACGACCTGCTCAACGGTGTCGAACACCGGCACCCCGTGCACGTCGCGGCCCTTGCGGCCGGGCGTGACCCCGCCGACGATCTTCGAGCCGTAGTCGAGGCACTCGCGCGTCAGGTTCACGGCCTCGCGCCCGGTGATGCCCTGGACGATGAACGTCGTGTCGGCGTCGATCAGGATGCTCATGAGCCCCCCTGGATCTTCGCCACGGCCCGGCCCGCGGCTTCGTGCATGGAGACGGAGCGGTCGCAGTACTCCACGCCGTAGCGGTCGAGGATCTTGAAGCCCTCCTCCTCCCAGGCGCCCGGAATGCGGAAGATGGCGATCGTGTCGGCCGGGTCCTTCCCCAGCTCGAGGCAGGCCTTGATCACGCCGCGGGCCACGATGTCGACCCGGGTGTTGGACACGATCGACATCATCACCGCGATCTTCTCGACGCCGTCCTTCTGAAGCACCTGCTTGGCCAGCCCGCAGGCCTTGGCCACCGAGGGGTTGCCGCCGATCTCCGAGTAGTTGGCGGGCTGACCGCCGTGTCCGCGCACCGCATCGGTGAGCGTCAGCGAGCCGCCCCCCGCGCCGATCACCAGGCCGAGGTTCCCGTGGAACCCGGTGTCCTTGCCCTGGATCACACCGCGGTGGTCCGCGGCGTCGATCGCCTTGACCGCGACCTCGAAGGGGCTGGGGTAGTGAGCCTCGCGAGTGCCCTCGTCCGCGGCGATGCCCAGCGCGTCGAGCACCGGCTTCTGGCGCGGCATGGCCTCGTTCTCCATCTCCATGTGGGCATCGAGCGCCACGAAGCTGCCGTCCTCGAGCTGGGCCAACGGGTTGATCTCCGCCAGCGTCATGTCCCGGTCCTGGAACAGGCCGGCAAGGCGGGCCAGGATCGGCGTGAGGCGGTTCAGCGCCGACCCGGTCACTCCGGCGGCGGCGATGGTCTGCTTGGCCCGGTAGTCCGAGAACGGGAGCAGGTTGGAGAAGTGACCCCGCCCGACGTGGTCCGGGTACTCCTCCGCCACCTGCTCGATGTCGATGCCGCCCATGTCCGAGAAGAGCATCAGCGGCTGCTTGCGTGTGCCGTCCCAGACCACCCCCGCGTAGTACTCCTGCTTGACCTGGGCCTTGGGGTCCACGAGCACGCCGCGCGGCATGTCCCCGCCGATCTCGATCTTGAGAATGTCTTCCGCGTGCTTGGCGGCCTCTTCGGGGGTGTCCGCGAACTGGACGCCGCCCGCCTTCATCCGGCCGCCGCTCAGGACCTGCGACTTGATGACCGTGGGCCCGCCGATCCGGGCCGCGATCTCCCGCGCCTCCTCCGGCGTCTTGGCGAAGCCGAAGTCGGTGACCGGGATTCCGGCGTCGCGCACGATGGCGCGCGACTCGTACTCGTAGAAGCGCATGGGCGGCGCGGAACCCTACAGCGGCGCCGTGCGCGAGGGGGCGGGCTCGGCCCGCACAGGAGCGATCCTCTTCACTAAGCGGTGGCCCCGGCGGCCTCGAGCCCGTAGGCCTCGGCCAGCCCCGGGTCGCGGGCGGCAAGCTGCTCCGCGAGGTCCACCATCACCTTGCACTGCTTCCAGGTGGCGTCGTCCTGCATCTTGCCGTCGATCATGTGCACGCCGCGCCCGTCCGGGATTGCCTCGATCACCTTCTTGGCGAACCTGACCTCCTCCGGGTCGGGGGAGAAGACCTTCTTGGCGATGTCGATCTGCACCGGGTGGAGGGACCACGCACCCACGCAGCCAAGCAGGAAGGCGGCGCGGAACTGGGCCTCGCAGCCGGCGGTGTCCTTGATGTCGCCATAGGGGCCGTAGAAGGGGAGGATCCCCGCGGACGTGCAGGCGTCCACCATGCGCGCGATGGAGTAGTGCCAGGGGTCCTGCTGGGCCGTGGCCCGCGGAGCGTCCGGGTTGTCGGGATCGGGATCCTCGATCACCCGGTAGCCCGGATGGCCACCGCCGACGCGGGTGGTCTTCATGCGGCGCGAGGCCGCCAGGTCGGCCGGCCCGAAGCTCATGCCCTGCATGCGCGGGCTGGCGGTGGCGATCTCCTCGAGGTTCACCACGCCCTGAGCGGTCTCCAGGATCGCGTGCACGAGGATCGGCCGGTCGAGGCCCGCCTTCGCCTCCAGCTGGGACAGGAGCCGGTCCACGTAGTGGATGTCCCACGCCCCCTCGACCTTCGGCACCATCATCACGTCCAGCCTGTGGCCGAGCTCCGTGACGAGCTGGGTTATGTCGTCGAGCACCCAGGGGCTTTCGAGGCTGTTGACGCGGGTCCAGAGCGCGGTGTCGCCGAAGTCGGCGTCCCGGGCGGTGTCGATCAGGCCCCGGCGCGCGGCCTCCTTACGGTCCACCGGCACGGCGTCCTCGAGGTTCCCGAGCAGGATGTCGGTCTTGGCCGCGATGTCCGGGGCCTTGGCGGCCATCTTCTCGTTCGAGAAGTCGAGGAAGTGGATCATCCGCGACGGGGGGAAGGGGACCTCGCGGAGCGGCTCCGGAGCCCCGACGGCCAGCGGCTTGAAGAAGTCACGTGGGTTGCGCATGAGCGCGGGAGGTTACCCGCTGATGCGCGGCCGACAGCCTCGCTCCGGGCCCGGCCGAGCCCGGCCCCTCGCGCACGGCAGTAGGCTTCCGCGCCCTATGAACGAGACCGGGACAAAGGAAATCGAGACCAAGCAGGCGGACCGGGAGGCTTCGGGGGCGCGCCCCTACGGCCGCTATCTGGAGGACTTCGAGCTGGGGGCCGTGTACAAGCACTGGCCCGCCAAGACGGTCACCGAGGCGGACGACCACCTCTTCTGCCTGCTGACCATGAACCACCACCCCCTGCACATCAATGACGTCTATGCGGCGGAGTCGCAGCAGGGACAGAACGTGGTGGTGGGGCCGCTGGTCTACTCGCTGGCGCTGGGCATGTCGGTGGCCGACGTGTCGGGCAAGGCGATCGCCAACCTCGCCACCGACGACCTCTCACACCCCGCGCCGGTGTTCCACGGGGACACGCTGTTCGCCGAGAGCGAGGTGCTCGAGGTGAAGGCCTCCCAGTCGAAGCCGGACCGCGGCGTGGTGCGCGTGCACACCCGGGTGTTCAAGCAGGACGGGACCCTGGTGGCCGAGTTCAAGCGGGCCGTGCTCGTGCCGCGCCGCCTCGAGGGCTGACGGCGCGGTCGGCTCTAGCGCTCGCCGAGCCTGACGGTCCAGATGGTGGTGGGCATGCCGCCCAGCCATCCGCGAGCCCAGCCCACACCGGCCAGCCGGTAGGACGCGCTCTCCACCAGCGAGGCGTGTACCGGGGAGTGCTTCCAGCCCCGGGCCACCGGGCGGGTGCTCAGCCGCCAGCCCGGCTGGCGGGCGATGAGCTCGGCCACGCGGCGCAGGCCCGGCCCAGCGAGGCTCGAGGCGTGCTCGAACCGCCCCACGCGCAGCTGGCGCCGGGACTGGCGGGCGGCGCTGGCGCTCAGCGCGCGGTCGGTCTTGAGCGGGCCCAGGCCAATGCGGGCTCGCTCGACATTGAGACGCTGAATCATCTGCGAGGCCATCCCGGCCTCGGCGGTGGCGGGCGCCGCGGCCAAAACCGCGGCGCAACACGACGCCATATGAGCTGCCTTACGAGTCCGCGACGGCAAGCGCACCCCTCTCTCGACGGCCTACGGGGTTAGCTGACGGGCTCGCGCGGAAAGAGCTCGCGCGCCGCGTCCTTCCTAGGACGCGATTAGCCCCGAAAAACCTGGGTCCCCCGCTCGTCCCGGCCGATACCGGGGCGACTCGGCGATTTACGCGAAGGGAAGCTAGGCCCGGGGCCGGACGGAAAGCATGGCGGCGGTGCTCGCCCGATCAACGATCGGGCTGTGCTCCTCGCCTAGCGTTTGCGCAGGTTCATGCTGCCGGAGCCGCGGTGCACCGCCACCTGGCGGCGCAGAATGACGGCCATTACGGTCCAGAGCAGGATCTTGAGATCCAGCAGCACCGTGCGCTGGCTGGCGTAGAGGCGGTCGAGGTTCACCTTCTGCGGAAGGAGGCGATCCACGTAGTGCCCGAGCGGATCCTCGTCGTCGAGGATGCGGCTCTCCTCAGCGAAGGCGAGCTGCGACAACCCGGTGATCCCGGGGCGCACGGAAAGGATGTGGTCGTACGCGCCGCCGTGGCGCTCGACGAAGGAGGGATCCTCGGGGCGGGGGCCCACCAGGCTCATCTCGCCCTTGAGGACGTGCCAGAGCTGGGGAAGCTCGTCGAGCTTCGTCTTGGCCAGCCAGCCGCCCACCCGGGTGAAACGCTCGTCGTCGTCGGTGGTGAGCGCGCGCCCACTGGCGCCGTTCACCATCTTGCGGAACTTGAGCATCCGGAGCCGCCGGCCCCTGAAGCCGGCGCGCTCGGCGCGGTAGAAGGCTCCGCCCGGCGAGTCGATCACGATCATCGCGCAAGCCAGCAGGGTCATCGGAAGCGTGATCAGCAGCAGCGTGCCCGCGACCGTGAGGTCGAGCGTGCGCTTGGCGCCGCGGTCCACGAGCGCCAGGAGTCCGGCGGGATCCGGTGCGCTGCGAACGGGGAGGGCCAGAACATCGGCCGTGGCGCCATTGGAGGCACCGATCGGGTCCCCGTCAATGGCTGATGTCTCGAATCTCTGTGTGGCCGTGTCCATTTAGTCCGGTTCTACATCGGCCGAAAAGACGAATAGGCTGAATCCCCGCGCAGGCGGAGCACCGCTGGAGGCGCGACGATGCCCCCTACGACGACAGAACAGAACGACTCACCCCAAGCGGCTTCCGGCAGCTTTCCGGCTCGTCTTGACCGATCATACCCTCGGTCTTTTCATTTCGCCACATCACGCGACCCCTGTTTTTTGTATAGCGATCACCGCGTCGCCACCCGCCGGTTCAGCGGGTGTTCCGAGAGCCGGCTCTGATGTCTACTGACGTTCTGGAGCACCAATCGGATCACCTCAAGCGGTCGCCCTTCGGGATCTCCCCGGCGTTCGCGCGGACAGTCTTACCGCTGCTGCCGACGGTCCCGGTCCTCGGGCTGTGGATCTACCTGGCCCCGAACAGCGGCGGCTACTTCCCCAAGGAGTGGTACCCGGCCACGATCCTGATGGTGGCCGTCGCTCTGGTGGTTGGGATGGCCACCGGGAGGGTCCTGCCCGCCGCGCGCGGGGCGCGCACGGCGCTTCTGCTGCTCGCCGGCTACGTCGGGTGGGCCTACGCCTCGCTCCTCTGGGCCGATTCCACGGGCAGCGCCTGGGAGTCCGCAAACAAGATGCTGCTGTACCTGGCCGCGGCCTGGGCCCTGTCGCTGCTGCCCTGGACCGCGACCTCCGCCAAATGGCTGTTCGGAGCCTGGGCGCTCGGAATAGCGGTGATCGCCGCCTTCTCGCTGATGGGCGCTGTGGGCACCCATCACCTGAGCAACTACCTGTTCGAGATCCGCTACCAGCACCCGGTTGGCTACGCCAACGGCAATGCCGCCCTCGGCGCCCTGGGCGCGCTGGTGGCCTTTGGGATCTCGTCCGACCGCGATCTGCACCCGGCGCTCAGCGGGCTCTTCCTGGCCGCGGCCGCGCTGCTGGTGGACTTCACCATGCTGGCCCAGAGCCGGGCATCCGCGATCGGCGGGGCGGTGGCCCTGGTGGTCTTCCTGGCCTTTGCCCCCGACCGCCTGAGGATCGGCGTGAGGCTGGTGGCGCTTGCCGCCTCGGTGGCCCTGGCGGCCGGGACGCTGCTCGACGTGTACACCACGGGCGAGGTGGGGGGGCGGATAGGACCCGCGCTGGACGACGCGGTGGCCGCGGTGTGGCCCTCGGCGCTGGTGGCGGGCGTGCTCGGCGTGGTGCTCGCGCTGGCCGAGCGTGGTGTGCGCCGGAACGACGGCCTGCACCGGGCCGCGCGACGGGGCACCGGGGCGCTGGCCGTGCTGGCCCTGCTCGGCGTGGTGGCACTGGCGGTGGCCAGCTCGGGACGGATCTCGGACACGGTCCACACGCAGTGGACGACGCTCACCGGGGGCGAGTACTCCTCGGTGGAGGGCGCGCGGGTGTCGAACCTGGACCCGTACGAGCGCCCTGACTACTGGCGCGTGGCGATCGACCTGTTCCAGGAAAACCCGGTGGCCGGGATCGGTACGGGGAACTTCGAGCGCGAGTACACCGCTCGGCGCCACGAGGCCAAGCACTCGCGCTACGTGCACAACATGTTCCTCCGGGCGCTGGGCGAGGGCGGCGCCGTCGGAGCTGCGCTGCTGGTGGGCTTCTTCCTAACCCTGTTCGCGGCGGGGGCAATGCTGCGGCGCCGCCTCGAGCGTGGTCCCGCGCTGGTGCTCGCCACCTCGCTTGCCATGGCCGCGTACTTCGCCGTACACCTGAACTTCGACTGGCTGGAGGAGATACCCGCCGTGGCGTCGCCGGCCTTCGCCCTGCCGATCGTGGCCCTGGTGGCCGCCGGGGCCACGCTGGCCGGCGGGGCCGCCGAGGCCGACCCGGCTCCGGAGGGCGACCCCGCTCCGGGGGGTGGCCGCCGGCGCATCGGCGCGGGCGCGGCGGCGGCCGTGGGCCTGGTTGGGCTCGTGGCGCTCGTGTCCCTGGTCCCGCCGTACCTGTCGGTGCGGTACTCGAACCGGGCCCAGGAGGTGGGCGCCTCCAACCTCCCGGCCGCCTTCGACGACCTCGACCGCGCTCGCTCGCTCAACCCCGTCTCGCTCGAGCCCGACCTCGCCCAGGGCCGCATCGCCATCGCCGCGCGGGACTACCCCGCTGCCCTCAAGGCCTTCCAGCATTCCCTGACCGTGGAGGACAACTGGCTCGCGCACTACGAGTTGGCGCTGCTCTCCACCGGCGACGGACACTTCCGCGCGGGCGCGCGAGAGCTGGCTCTGGCCCGCGCCATGAATGCGCGTGATCCGGTGCTTACGCAGCTCAATCGGGCCATCAAAAAGCGCAAAAGAATAGATTCCATGGAGGAAAATCGGACGATCCAGCGCGATGCTCATGCACGCTTTACAACGTCCGGGAGGTGAGGTACGTTGGACCGGGCTGGGAGTAACTCTCATCCAAGGGGACTTGAAACATTTTGACTAAGCGACTTCTCATATTTGCTGCGGTTGTCACCGCAGCGCTGGCTCTGATGTCGGTTTCGGCCTTCGCTCAGACTCCCACCGGTGACGCTTATGGCGGACTCGCTGGGATCTCGCAGGGACCGGCCGGTGGTAACGGCGGCGAGCAGGCCACAAGCCCGGCCGCGACGACCGCTGCCGACACGAGCGGCGAGCTGCCCTTCACGGGACTCGAGCTCGGCGTGTTCGCAATCGTCGGTGCCGGCCTTCTCGGAACCGGTCTGGTTCTGCGTCGCACGCTTCGCACGAACCACACGCAGGCCTAAGCATCTGCACAGCACGTAGCGAGGACCGCTCAGGCGGTCCTTGTTGCGTTCAGGGACAAAGAGGGCGACGGTGAAGACCGCCGCCCTCTGCTCGTGAGTCGCCCCCTAAGGGCGGCTTTCGTGTTTGCGGGGTCGTGGTGGTGGGGGGTGGGGGAGGGACGTAGGGGCGCCGGGAGAGCTCACATAGGCCCAGAGGTGGCCGGAGGGGATCCGCGTTCAACGCCCGCCCGGACCGCTCGCCGCAAGCGGCTCGCTCTGGCATGGTCCGGGCGGGCGTCGACCGCGGACCCCACAGCAGCTCCTGTTCCTCACTGCTTTTTGAGAGAGAGCGTTGGCGAGCGGTGGCCCTCAGGCGGCGGTGTCAGAGCGAGTGAACCCACAGCTTCTGGAGGTCGCCGAGGCTTTCGTATCCTGGTTCGCGTGCCCTACCGATGCGCTTCCCCTGTTCTGGCGGTCCACACGAGCGAAACGGCCAGAGGGCTGGACACGAAGGGCGACGTGGCAGGCGAGGATCGATGACTTCCGCGTCAAGGAGAAGGCCCATACCCGCGAGGAGAGTTCGCGCTATCGCAACTTCATGGGCTGGACGGTTCCCTGGTACTCGGTGCCAGAGGACTCCGTGGACGCGCTGGTCGCAGACCCGGACGCCGGCTTCCTGGTCTGCTATCCCCGAGATGGTGACGCGGAGGAAGGGGCGGGGATGAGTCGCCGGCGACAGTGGGTGGGCAGGTCGGTGTTGCTGGGCCTGGGCGCTACGGCAACCATGGACGCCGGCGCCGAGGTTGTGCGGCGCACGACGGGGGTCGAGCCGCTGGACTTCCGGCTGCTCGCGCGGTGGATCGGGCACATGGGCAGGGGGCGGTTCACTCACGCGAGCATCGCCGACGCGGACCCGGTCTCCGGTGAGGCGAGGCTCGGCATCGTCGCCCACTACTCGATCGGCATCGGGTTCGCCGCCCTCCTGCTGGCGTGGCGGCCCGGGTGGGCCGAGCGCCCAACGCTGGGTCCGGCCATGGCCATAGGCCTGGGTTCCATCGCCGCTCCGTGGCTGGTCATGCAGCCCGCGTTCGGGCTTGGCGTCGCGGCGGCGAAGAGCCCCGACCCCACCGCCGCCCGCCTGCGCAGTCTGCGCACGCACGCCACCTACGGCCTCGGGCTGTATCTCACCGGTCGGGCGCTCAACGCCGCGTGAGCCGGTCACCGGGGCGAGCGATGGATCCTCAGCAGCTCCCGCCGCTCACCGATTTAAAGCGCGTGACCGGGCATCGTCTAAGGGCGGGTTGTGGAGCCGCCGGTCGCCCTTCACGCGGACCGTTGTCAGAGCCAGCGCCCCCGGCGCGAGCGAACGAGCGGCGAAGCCGCGACAGGTCCGCGGGAAGCGGCGAACGACGGACCCCCAGCGAACGCAAGGATGGCCGGGCCCAAAGAAAACGCGGCGGCTAGTTCGAGCCCTTGGAGGGCCGGTCCTCAGAGCGCGGCGGCCGTGCGGGCCGGCGCGGAGCGCCACCACCGCCCTGACTACCGCCGCGGTGCTCCTGGGAACCCTCACCGTTCGAGCGCTCGCTGCGCGGGCCCTCGGCGCGACCTGCGCCCTCGGCAGCGCGCTCGGCGCCCGGGGTGCTCTCGCCGTTGGGGCTGTCGGTGCGCTGCGTGGATCCGCCCTCGCCTGTGGAGGCCGACCCGCCGCCGCGGTCGGGCCGCTGCTTAGAGCCGCTCTCGCCCGAGGGGGCCGGTCCGTTGCCGCGGTCGGGCCGCTGCTTGGAGCTGCCCTCGCTCGACGGGGCCGGTCCGTTGGACACGGTGGGGCGCTCGCCGCCCTCGGTGCTTTCGCGCTCAGGGGCCTGCCGGGGCGATCCGCCGCCCTGGGGGGCCGCCGTGGAGCGGACCTGTGCGGGGGTGCGCTCACGTTCGGTGTTGCGGGGACCGCTGCCCTCGCTGCGTCGCGAGGGGCCCTCGTCACTTGCCTGGCGCGGGCGCTCGGAGCGCTCGGGCGCCGACACGGTGCGCTCGGATGGAGGGGAGGGCGAGGTGGAGTCCGCTGAGCGGCCACTGGACCGGAAGGATGGGGAGCGCTGCTCGGCGCTCGCCGGTGACTCGCCCGCAGACGCGAAGAGCTCGCGTCCCGTGGCCCCGTAGGCGTAGTAGGCGCTGGTGCGCGGCGTGGAGTCGCCGATGACCAAGAAGCCGGCGGGGGTGTACGCCGTGCGCTCCAGCAGGTCGCGCATCATCTCGAAGTTCGCGCGGTTGGTGCTGCCCGGGCGGGTGACGACCACGATGTTGTCCACGTCGCGCACCAGGCGGAGCGCGTCGGAGATCTCGCCGATGGGCGCCGTGTCGATCACCACGTAGTTGCAGAGCTCACGGGCGTCGGCGATCAGCTCCGGCAGGCGGCGGCTTAGCGCCTCGACCAGGGCCACGTCGCCCTCGGCGACGCTGGTGGTGAGTACCGAAAGCGCGGGGAGGCCAGGAGCGGGGGACAGCAGATCACGGAGTTGGGTCTCCGGCTGCAGCAGCCCGGTGAGCTCGGTGCCGGCCTGAATCCCGAGGGTGCGGCCCACGTCCGGCTTGCGGAGGTCGAAGTCCAGAAGGATCACCGGGTCGCCGCTGGCGGCTGCCGCCGCGGCGAGGTTCACGGCCGAAGTGGTCTTGCCGTCGCCGGTGGACGCGCTCGTGACCATCACCACGTGCGCGCGGCCCTCGGGGTTCGGCCCGAGCTGGATCATCAGCGTCCGGAACGCCTCCCTGACCGCCGGCAGCATGTGCCACCCGGACGCCTGGCGCCCGCGCAGCTGGCTCCCCTTGAGGATCGGAATGCGGGCCAGGACGGGCAGCGGGTAGAGGCTCACGGCCTCCTCCTCGTTGCGGATCCGGCGCTCGGTGAGCTCGAGCAGCAGGGCGCCGCCCGACCCGAGCGTGAAGCCGGCCAGGGCGGCCAGGATCAGCACCACCGGCAGCGGCAGGCCGCTGGCCTTCTCGGGCACGTTCGCGGCCTGGGAGATGCTGATCGTCGGGTCGCCGTCCACGCGGACCTTCTCGAGCGCGTTGATGCGCTCGGTCACCGTGGCCAGCGCCTCGGTGTTGGGGCCGAGCTCCCCCTTCAGGGAGTTCAGGCGATCCAGCGCCGGGCCGGCCTGCTTGGTGAGCACGTCCCGTCGCGCGTCGAGCGCGGAGATGGTGAAGGTGTTGGCCAGCCGGGCGGCCTCCTTGGCCGAGTCGGCCTTGGCGGCGACCGCCAGAATGTTGCTCTGGCCCTCGGGCGTGACCTTGATCGCGTCCAGCACCTTGTTGCGGGTCCAGCTGCCCCCGAGCTTGGCGGCGGTACGTGTGGCCGCCTCGGAGGAGTGGATCTGGTTGCCCGCGGTCTGGACCGACCGGGTGGGGTCGCCGGAGTCGCGCAGGACGGGGAGTCCGAGGAACGTCTGATCGTCCTGGGCCACCGGGGTGACCAGCATCTCCGCAGTCGCCGTATACGTGGGCGAGCGCAGGGCGGTCCACGCGACGGCCGCCGCGATGGCGGCAAGCGTCACCAGCAAGACCAGCACGCGATGGCTGCGGATCGCACGGATGTACGGGCCGAGAGCGCCTTCTGCGGGGCGGTGCGGGGCGGAGATGTCGTGTGCGGAGTTCAGGGGAGAGCGGAGTGTAGTTCGGCTATCTCGCACATTCGTCGGCCGCACCGCTCGCATCCTTGAGCGCCGATGAGAGGCCTGCGAGAACGCTGTCGTCTCGCACCTGCCCACCACTGATCGACCGAGATCGGTGCCAAGGACGGTAGCGGTTTCTCGGGCGCCCGCCTCAACGCGCGGTCCAACATGCGTCCACGTATCGGCCCGGTGCGGCCACTCGCCGCTCCCGGGGGTCGATGGGCGGGGGAAGGCCAAGAAGTTGCCCCTCCCGACAAAGGCACCCCCGCTGTGAGGCGGGTCCGCAAAGCCAAGGAGCTCGCGCCGCGAGCCAGCCTGGTTACCGAAGGACGGATTCGGGTGGGCGGCCCGAAAACGTCCCAAGGAGGTCCTTTTCAAAATGAAGTCCCGCTCCATTGCCTCGATCGCCCCCGCTCTGGTCCTCATCGGCGCGACGCTGGCCGCCCCCACCGCCTCGGCATCCGCACCGACCAAGCGTGTCTTCGCTCCGTCGTCGCACCACGGTGCCGCCCTCGTCTTCCCCCTTCGCGGCGTGACCCCCAGGTCGGTGCGCACCGGGTACCTCAAGCTTCGTACCGAGCGCCACACCCTGCGCGCCGAGACGCTCCGTGCCGGAGCGCGCAAGGGCCGGCTCAAGGTCCGGGTGCCCGCGGTCGCGCAACAGGCGACTCCGCCGGCCGGTGCCCGCCTGGTGGTCGTTGTGAAGGGAAGCCCGTCCAGGTTGGCCACGTGCGGCGCGTCGACCGTGACGCACGGCCTCGGAGACTTCGGCGCCGGCTCCTGGCCCGGCGGCTGTTGGAGGCCCTACTCGGACGATTCGCCCTTCAACACGCGCGTCCCCGCCCAGGCCCGGGCGGTGTCGAATTCGGACGCCATCGTCAAGCGCATAACCGGCTGGGGTCCCCCCGAGGACCTGCGGTCGGGAATCGCCGACACCACGTCCGACTGGCAGCACCCCACCTACTACCCGACGGCCTCGGACCCGATGTTCACCATCCACTGCACCGAGAGCTGGGGCACCTGCGAGGTCGAGGGCTTGAGGGTCAGGATTCCCGACCAGGCCCGCGCCGCCGGCGCCCACGACGGCCACCTGACCGTGGTCGACCAGGCCTCGGGCTGGGAGTACGACCTCTGGCAGGTCACGAACAAGCCCCGTGGCGGCGGCCGGCTCGTTATCTCATGGGGCGGGCGCACGCGGATCGACGGCGACGGACTCGGATCCGACGCCACCGCCGCTCACTTCGGCCTCCTCGCCGGCACGATCCGCGCAGAGGAGATGCAGCGCGGCCAGATCGACCACGCCCTCTTCATGCTGGTGAAGTGCGACTCGGGAAAGATCGACTTCCCGGCGCAGGGGCACGGGCTCGCCTGCTCCGACCGGCGCGACGCGCCGGCGGAGGGTGCCCACTTCCAGCTCGACCTCTCGGACGCCCAGATCTCCGCACTGCGGGTGCCCGACTGGAAGAAGACCATTCTCCGCGCGATGAGCGAGTACGGCCTCTACGTGGGCGACACCACCGGCGGCTCTCCCTGGGAGATCTGGTTCGAGTCCGGGTCCACGTACACCAGCTTCGGCAAGGTGGACCCGATGGTGACCTTCGCCCGCCAGGCGGGAATCCCGCGCTCCTCTGACGGCAAGTACTACTTCGACTGGGGCAGCGGCGTCGACTGGCGCAAGCACCTCCGCGTCGTGGAGCCGAGCACGGCTCAGCCCTCCAGCTGAGAGGGCGGGGGAGGACCCGGGCTGCGGCCCGGGCCTAGGAGCGGGAGTCGCGCCGACGGCGCATGAGCACGTTGACCGAGGCGGCGAGAATCAGAAGCGCCACAAGCACGACGAGGCCCGGGAGCACCGGGTCGTTCCAGTCGGTGAGCGCGCTGCCCACGGATGCCAGGGTTCCGTCGTCATGGCCGTCGTCGCCGTTGCCGCCCGACGTGGCTGCCGGGACGGCCGCCAGCTGCCTGGCCCTCTGGGCCTTCCGCTTGGCCTCCCGGCGGGCGGCCGCCCTTCTGGCCTTGGCCTTCTTGGCGGCGTTCTTGGCTTTCTGCGATTCCTTGGCCTGAGTGCCCTGCGACGAGCCGGTGGTGGTCGGATCGACGGTCTGGCCCCCGGACGTGCCCGACTGGCTCGTGCTGGGCGTGGTCTTCGTCTTCGTCGGGTTCTTGTTCCCCTTGGCGCTGGGGAGCGAGGGCTTGTACTGGTCCGGGCCAGGCGTCTGGGCGGACGCGCCGGCCGCGACGGTGAGGGGAAGCGCCACGGCAACAGCCGCCGCGAGCACCCGAAGTACGTCTATATGGTGAAACCGGTGACGGCCACCACCCTGCCGCGCAGACGCCTTCGTCGGCGCAATTCGACTCTGCCGCTGGTCTCCAGTGAGCATTTTCTCACCGTAGCAGTTGCTCTGGGAACGGTCGCAGTAGCGATTCCGAGCGGGTCCTACTCGATTCAGGCGCGCTCTGTGCTCGCCGTTCTGGTGTGGTGGGTGGTGGTCGCCGGAGTGGTCACGAGGCTGTTTCCGCGCACCGCCCTCCCGCGCGAGTCGGTGGTGGCCGGGGTGCTGATCGTGGCCTTCGCGAGCTTCACGGTGTTGTCCATCGCCTGGGCCAGCGACAACGGCGGCGCCTTCGACGAGGGCGTGCGCGCGGTGGGCTATGCCGGGATCTTCGCGCTGGTGGTGCTCGGCTCGCCCGGCGGAAGCGGACGCTCGTGGCTCACGGGACTGGCCATCGGGCTCACCGCCCTGAGCGCGATCGCGCTGGCGAGCCGGATGATTCCCGGGCTCTTCCCGAGCCAGCGGGTGGTGGCGGCGCTCCCGGAGACCGCCGGGCGCCTCAGCTACCCGCTCGGCTACTGGAACGGGCTCGGCGCGACCCTGGCGCTGGCCGCGGTCCTCCTGATCGCGCTGGCGGGAACGGCGCGCAGCACGCTGGGTCGCGCGGCTGCCACCGCGGTCATCCCGCTGCCGGCTCTGGCCGTGTTCCTCACCTCGTCCCGAGGCGCCTCGATCGCGCTCGCGGTGGGCCTGGTGCTCCTGTTCGTGTTCGGGCGGGAGCGCCTGCGGATGGCGGTGGCCACCGCGATAGGCGGTGTGGTGGCCGGAGTGCTCGTGCTCTCGTCCACGGCCCGGGACCTCTTCATCGACGGCCGCACGGGCGCCGTGGGCTTCGACAACCAGGCGCACGAGATGCTGCTGCTGACGCTGGTGCTGGTGGCCGCCGCGCTGACGCTCCGCGCCCTGATCGACCCCGTGGTGGAGCGGGTCCACGTCCCCCGCCGGATGACCGTGGGCGTGTCGATCGCGGCAGGGCTGATCCTGGCGGCCGGGCTGGTGGCCGTGAATCCGCTCGAGCGCTGGGATCAGCTGAAGGCGCCGCCGAAGCTCGACAACCCGGGTACCCGCGGGCTCACCACGAGCCACCTCGCGAGCACCGAGGGCACCGGCCGGTACCAGTTCTGGCACGCGGGCTGGACCGCATTCAAGAGCGCGCCGGTACACGGTGTCGGCGCCGCAGGCTATGAGCCCTGGTGGGCGCAGCACGGCTCGCTCGACTACTTCGTGCGAAACGCGCACTCGCTGCCGATCGAGGTTGCCGCCGAGCTGGGAGTGGCGGGTCTCCTGCTGCTGTTCGGCTTCTTCGGGGCGGTGATCTACGCGGGCTCGCGCACGCGAAGATCCTCGTGGGGAGGGGACGAGGCCGCCCTGGCGGGCGGCGCTCTGGCGGTGCTGGGCGCGGGCCTCGCCGCCGCGGCCGTGGAGTGGACATGGGAGATCCCGGGCGCCTTCGTGCCCGTGATCGTGGTGGCCGGGGTGCTGGCCGGCCCGGCGCTGAGCCAGAGCCGGCGCAGCCTCGTGCCCCGGCGCAGCCTGCTTCTGGCCGTGGGCGTGGCCGTGGTGGGGCTCGTGTGCGTGGGCGCGGGCGCAATCAACCTGGCCAGCGACTCGAAGCTCCGCGCCAGCCAGGAGGCCGCGCGCGACGGCAACTACCGCAAGGCGGCCGACGACGCCCGCGCCTCCCGCGAGATCGAGCCCTGGGCCGCTGCTCCGAGGCTGCAGGAGGCGCTGGTCCAGGAGCCCTCCGACGTGCGCGCGGCGAGCCGGACCGTGAACGGGGCCATCGAGCGTTCCAACGAGGACTGGCGAATCTGGATCGTGGCCTCGCAACTGCGCGGCAAGGCGGGAGACCGGAAGGGGGCTCGCGCCGCTCTGCTGCGCGCCCGGGAGCTCGCCCCGCCGTCGCCCGCTCTGAAGGACCTGCTGTACTCCGGCACCACGCGCTGAGGAGCTTCCGCGCTCGGTCGCGGAACTAGCTAGCGTCCTAGGGACCGCCGATTCATGCCACGTCCCGAGTCCCGATCCGCATGACCCGCCGTAACCGGCGTGTCCTGACCGCCGCCCTCGCGGTGCTCTGCCTCGGCCTGCCTGCATCCGCGGACGCGAAGGTGTCGCGTGTCTTCTTCGGCGCCGAGGCCGATCCCGTGACCGCGCCCATGGCGGCCGCCGACTTCCAGCGGATGCGCTCGGCGAAGCTCGGCACCCTCCGGGTGGATTTCCTGTGGAGCAAGGTCGAGCCCACCTCCGGTGCCCCGCGCGACTGGAGCTACTACGACCAGCTGGTGAGCCGGGCCGCGCGTGCCCGCGTGAGCATCATGGCCGTGCTGGTGGGATCGCCATCGTTCGCCGCGGACTCCGAGGCGTACGTTCCCGCCACCGCGGCCGGCCGCGCCGCGTTCAGCCGCTTCGTGCGCGACGTGGTGAAGCGCTACGGCCACGGCGGCCGTTACTGGCGCCTCCACAAGAAGCTCCCGCGCCGGCCCTTGTCCACCTACCAGATCTGGAACGAGCCGAACTACCCGCCGCACTGGGCCGACGGCCCACCCGATGCCGCGGCCTACGGGGCATTCCTGAAGCAGCAGGCGAGCGTGATCCGGCACTACGACCGCCGCGCCACCATCGGCCTGGGCGGGCTGCTGGCCAGCTCCACGCGCGGGGAGGCGGGTTACCGGTACCTCGCCAAGCTTTATCGGATCCCGGGCATCAAGCGGGCCTTCGACGCGGTGGCGGTGCACCCCTACGCCGAGAACGCGGCGGGCGTGGAGGGCGAGCTCACGCGCATCCGGAGCGTCATGCGGAGCCACGGGGACGCGCGCACGCCGGTGTGGATCTCGGAGCTCGGCTGGGCCACCGGCGGAGGTAACCCGTTCTTCAGCACCACGCCCGCCGGCCAGGCGGCCCGGCTCAAGTCGGCCTTCAGGTTCGTGGCCCGCAACCGGGCGCGCTACCGGGTGAGCCGGCTCGTGTGGTTCAGCTGGCGCGATCGCGTCGGCCCCGTCTCACGCGGCTGGGAGTTCTACTGCGGGCTGTTCGACACGAGCGGCAACCCCAAGCCCGCCTGGACGACGTTCCGCAAGTTCACCCGCGCTACAAAGTAAGAGTGGTGCGGTGCTCGGCCCGATCACCGATCGGGCCTGCGCTCCTACCTAGGCATGGTGCGGTGCTCGGCCCGATCACCGATCGGGCCTGCGCTCCTACCTAGGCATGGT
>JBBQHI010000032.1:0-40669 GCA_038323835.1 Solirubrobacterales bacterium | reverse complement strand
GACGCTCGGGCTGCGCTCCTCGCAACCGAGGCTGCGGTGCACGCCCGCCAGACGCTCGGGCGGCGCTCCTCGCTACCCAGGCAGCGGTGCTCGCCCCACCCACGCGCGGGCGGCCCGACAAACAACCCCGGCGGCGGCGCGGCGGGCCCCCCCCCCCCCCCCCGGCGGCCCCCGCCCCCCCCCCCCGGGGGGGCCCCCCCCCCCCCCCGATCGGTGATCGGGCGAGCACCGCAGCCATGTCATCGGGCGAGCGCCACAGCCTCGGGTACACCGACCGGCGGTAGGCTTCGAAGCGTGGCCAAAACGTGGATCCTCACCGGCTCGCTCGACAACTTCCGGGCCACCCGCGAACACGGCTTCTCGGTGATCGGGGCCAAGGAGGGCCGCCGCGGGATGGCGGAGCAGATCGAGCCCGGTGACCGGATCGTCTTCTACGTCACCGGCATTCAGGCCTTCGGGGCGATCGTGGAGGTCACGGGCGAGATGTACGAGGACCGCACGAAGATCTGGCCCGGCAAGCCGGGCAAGGCCGACGCCTATCCGTGGCGGTTCGAGACCCGCCCCGAGGCCGTGCTCGAGGAGAACGAGTTCGTGCCCGCCGAGGAGCTGGCGGGCGACCTCGAGCACGCGAAGAAGTGGCCAGCCGAACACTGGCGGCTGGCCTTCCAGGGCCAGCTTCGAACGGTGTCGGACGCCGACGCCGAGCTGCTAGGACGCCGCATCGCCGGTGCCCGCGCCGCAGCGTGACCGGCGCCCCGGCTCCGCCGCGGCGCTGATGGCGCACGATCGGCACTACAGCCTGGACGAAGCCACCGCGCTCCTGCCCCAGGTGGAGGAGCTGATCGGACGGCTGCGCAGCGCCCGGGCGCTGCTCACCGACCAGGAGGCCCGCGAGGCCCTGTCGTCAGCTGCGCCCACCAACGGAGGCGGCGAGCCCGGCCGGTCGGTGTCCCGGGGCTTCCTCGACCTCCGGGACACCCTGCTCGAGCTGCGCGAGCTTGAGGTGGTGCTCCGCGACCTGGAGAAGGGGCTCGTGGACTTCCCGTCGCTCCGCGACGGTCGCGAGGTCTACCTCTGCTGGCAGGAGGGCGAGGATGAGATCGCCTTCTGGCACGAGCCGGACGCCGGGTTCTCGGGCAGACGGCCCCTCGACGATGGATAGGCGCCGGTCCACCGGCGGCTTTTTCCAGGAACTCGCGGAGCTCTTCAGGGCCTTGAACCTGGAGCAGCGCGTGGCCGCGGTGGGCGCGCTCCTCCTCGTGGTGAGCACATTCGGTCCCTTCTCGTTCGTGGAGGCCGCGGAGATCCTGACCGGCCTCGGCGTGCTGGCCCTGCTGCGGGCGCGGGCGCAGGGACGTGAGTTCCACCTGCCGCTCGGGGACGGCACGGCCATCGCCGCCGCCGGGGTGTGGTCCGCCCTTCTGATCATCGCCCGCCTGTTCGACCGCCCGCTCGGCCAGAACCTGCTCGCCCTCGCCTGCGCGGCGATCCTGGTGGCCGCCGGCGCCCGCGAGCGGGCGAAGCGGCCCGCGGACGACCTGGCGCGCGAACCGGTGGGACGAGAGGAGCCACGGCCGCGCGGCGTGCGCGAGCCCAGGACGCGCCGGCTCGCCCGGCCGGCGCCGGCCACGCCGGGAAGAGCGAAGCCGGCCGAGACGCTGTCCGTGCCGGAGTTCATCCCCCCGGGGCGCGAGCCGCCCAAGGAGGAGGAGGAGCCGCCGCCACCCGACCCCGCGGAGGCCCCGACGGTGGTGGACGGCGGCGAGCAGCTGACGCTCGCCGACGAGGAGGACCCGCCCATGGGCGAGCGCCCCGCCGAGCCCTGATCGGGGGGGTGGGGAGAGTTATGCCGCTTATGACCGCGTAACTCGCCAACCCCTTCATACTTGGGCCGGCGATGTCGCAAGAGGGCGTGGAGCTTCTGAAGCAGTCCCTCGAGGCGGTTCAGCGCGGTGACGTGGCGTGGTTCGAGGGCAGGACCGCCCCGGACCTCGTAATCGTCCAGCCTCGCGAGGTCCCCGACTTCAAGACGTACGAGGGCCCCGCCGCTGTCGCGGAGGCCCTGGCCGACTGGCCCACGCAGTGGGAGGACTTCCGCATGGACCTGCTCGAGGTCATCGACGTGGGAGACGACGTGTACGTGACGGCCACGCGCCACCGCGGCCGCGGGCGGGAAAGCGGGATCGAGATGGACTTCGAGGTCTTCTACGTGACCCACGGCCAGGACGGGCTTCTGGCGCGGATGGAGATGTTCTTGAGGCGCGACCAGGCCCTTGAAGCGGCCGGGCGGGCGCCCTAGGCCGGCGGGATCGCCTGGCGGAACCGGAAGCGGAAGTCGGGGTCGTAGGTGCTCTTGATCTGACGCAGCCGGGCCAGGTTCGATCCGTAGTAGGCGCGCCGCCAGCCCGCCAGGTCCGGGTCGATGTAGTTCTGGTACGCCTGCCCCGACACGTAGGGGCGTAGCCCCTTCCAAACACCCTGGATCCATGTGCGGCTGGGACCCCCGGCCCCCGCGCCGAAGTACGCCGCGTACTGAAGCGAGAAGAGCATGTCGCGGTGCACGAACGCGGTGGCGCCCGGGGCGGGGCGGTTGTACGCGCCGCCGTAGGCGTCCAGCAGCAGCGCGCCCGACCCCAGCGAGGGCGTGCGCTGGCGCCGCTCGATCCAGTCGATCATCACCCGGCGGCCCCTTGCCGGGAGCGGCTTGTGGAAGTAGTCCGACTTGGCCAGGAAGCGGTCCCTCGGCAGCGTGCCGCCGGCGCTGGTGCCGCGCGTGTGGCAGGCTCGGTAGCCGTCGCCGAGACAGCCGGCCCAGCGCAGCGCCAGGTCGAACATCGACGCCGTGCCCGCTGACACGCTCGCACCGTCGATCCGGGCCAGGGGGCGGATCAGGCGGCGCAGGGAGGCCTCGGAGCCGAAATGCTGCCCGAGTGCCGTGACCCGGGGCGGTCCGGGCCCGCCGGTGGTGCCCAGGCTGAGGATCGACGTGAGCGCCGGCGGGGCATGGGGCGCGAACGCCTGCCAGGCGGCCAGCGCCTCGGCCGCCGCGCTCCACGGCCAGCTCACGAAGAACCAGGACGCCGACCGGGCCCGGTGCGCCTGGAGGTTCATCGAGGTGACGATGCCGAAGTTCCCCCCGCCCCCGCCCTGGCAGGCCCAGAGCAGATCGCTTCCGGCGGCCGCATGCCGCGCCCTCCCGTCCGCGGTGACCACGGTGGCCGCGCGCAGGTTGTCGGTCATAAGCCCGAAGCGCCGGCCTGACAGCCCGTGACCCCCGCCCAGGGCGAGGCCGCCCACCCCCACCGACGGGCACGACCCGCCGGGCACCAGCAGCCCGCGCCGCCCGAGCCCCGAGTAGAGGTCGATCAGCTGCGTGCCCGGCCCGACCGTCGCGCGGCCGCCGGACACGCGCACACCCGTGAGCCGCGACAGGTCCACCACCACACCGGCCGAGGTGGTGGAGTACCCCGCGTAGCTGTGCCCTCCCGAGCGGGGCACGATCCGGACGCCGAAGCGGCCGGCCCAGCGCACCACCGCCTGAACGTCGCGCGTGTCCAGCGGCTGCACCACCGCCCCCGGTCTGGCCGCGTCGAAGCGAACGTTGTAAACGAGCCGTGCGCCCCCGTACCCCGGCGTGCCCGGCAGCAGTACCGGCCCGCGAACCGCTCCTCGCAGGGCGCGGACCGCGCGGCGGGGAATCGGCGGCGCGGCCGCGGCGAGATTCGCCTCCGCCATGCCCGCGGCCAGCGTCGCGGCCCCCGCCCGCCGGAGCAGCTCGCGGCGGTCGAGGCTCATGCCGTGGCGGGGTCGGCCTGAGTGTCGCGGCCCCAGTCGCAGGGTGAGCTGCGGGCGCCCTCCTCCGGCACCCCCGCAAGCTGGCCGCCCGGACAGTGGCTGGCCTCGACCTGGCGCCGCGGGTTCCGGATGCCGGCCAGACCGAGCAGCCCGGCGAGGGCCACCAGCACCGTGGCGATCCCGACTCCCAGGTGGAAAGCGTCCACCGACGCCTCCTCGGCGGCCGTCTCCACCCGCGGGCGCACCACGGGAGGCACCCCCGCGGGCACCGGCGCGAGCGGCTGGCGCTTCGCGTCCTGCACGGCCTGCGACAGCTCCGGCCGCTGCGCGAGCGGTCCCAGCTTCTCCTCGAGCGACGACCCGTAGGACGAGGCCACCACGGCGCCCACCGCCGCGATGGCCACCAGGCCCGCCACCCGGGCGATCGCGTTGTTCACGCCCGACGCCACGCCGGCGTTGTGCTCGTCGGCGTCCGCCAGCACGGTGGCGGTGAGCGGGGCGACGGTCATCGACAGCCCGAGGGCGAACACGAGCAGTGCGGGCAGCAGGTCGGTCAGGTAATCCACGTCGGCGTCCACGCGCAGGAACAGGGCGAGGCCCCCCGCTGTGATCAGCGGCCCCACACCCATGAAGAAGCGCGGGCCGTGACGGTCGGCCATCGCGCCGAAGCGGGTGGAGAAGGAGAACATCACCAGCGTGACCGGCAGGCTGGAGGTGCCCGCCTCCAGCGCGCTGTACCCCGCCACCTGCTGGAGGAAGAGCACGAGCAGGAAGAAGAGGACGGCGAGCCCGCCGTACATGGCAAAGGTCTCGAAGTTGCCGATCGCGAAGTTCCGCCGCTTGAACAGCCCGAGCGGCAGCATCGGCCGCGGCGTGTGCGACTCCCAGTAGAGGAAGCCGGCGAACAGGGCGAACCCGCCCACGATTGCCCCCAGCACCATCGGGCTCCCGAAGCCGTGGAGCGGCTGCTCGATCAGGCCGAATGTGATCCCGGCAAGCCCGGAGGCGCACAGCACCGCTCCCACCGCGTCCACCCTGGCGTTCGGGTCGCGCTCCCCCTCTGGCACCACCCGCAGGATGAGGAAAAGCGTGACCAGTACGAGCGGAACGTTGATGGCGAAGATCCATCGCCACGACGCGCTGTCCACCAGCTGGCCGCCGATCAGCGGGCCGAGCACGCTGCCGATGCCGGCCCATGCCGTCCAGGCGCCCACGGCCTTCCCCCGCTCGTCCGGCGGGAAGGTGCGCACGATTACGGCCAGCGCCGATGGCGTGAGCAGCGCACCGGCAACGCCCTGGAGTGCGCGGGCGGCCACCAGCACCTCGATCGTCGGCGCCAGGGCGCACAGAATGGAGGTGGCGCCGAAGGCGGACACGCCGAAGGCGAACATGCGCCGCTCGCCGAAGATGTCCCCCAGCGAGCCCCCGATCAGCAGCAGCGAGCCAAGCGTCAGCAGGTAGGCGTTGGACGTCCACTGCTGGCCGGCCAGACCCCCACCGAGGTCCTTCTCGATGGCCGGCAGGGCCACGTTCACCACCGTGGAGTCCACGGTGACCACGGCGGTCCCGAGGATCGCCGCCACGAGGACGAGACGCTTGCGAGCCTCGGTCATGGCCCGAGGCTAGCCGCTGCTCAGGAGGTGGGCGAGCCGCCGTTGACCGAGTCGGCCCCGCGGGGGGCCGGCCCGATGTACCTGGCGCTCGGCCGGATCAGCCGGCCCTCGCGCTTCTGCTCCATGACGTGGGCCGACCATCCGGCCACGCGGGCGGAGGCGAAGAGCGGCGTGAACAGCTCGGGCGGCACGCTCGCGTAGTCGAGCACCACGGCCGACCAGAACTCCACGTTGGTGGCCAGCACCCGGTCCGGCTTGCGCGCCTGCAACTCGGCCAGCGCGGCCTTCTCGAGCCTCTCCGCCGCCTCGAGCCGCGGTGCGCCGATCTCGCGGGCCGTGCGCCGCAGCACGCGGGCACGGGGATCCTCGGCGCGATACACGCGGTGGCCGAAGCCCATGAGGCGGTCGCCCCGGTCGAGCAGGTCCTTCACGTACTGCTCGGCATCGCCTGCCTCCTCCACCCCGTCGAGCATGGCCAGCACCCGCGAGGGAGCGCCGCCGTGGAGGGGACCGGACAGTGCGCCCACGGCGCCGGACAGGGCGGCGGCCACGTCGGCTCCGGTGGAGGCGATCACACGGGCGGTGAAGGTCGAGGCGTTCATGCCGTGCTCGGCGGCCGAGATCCAGTAGGCGTCGATCGCCTTCACGTGATCGGGGTTGGCCTCGCCGCGCCAGCGGATGAGGAAGCGCTCGGGAATCGACCTGGCCTCGTCCACCACCCTCTGGGGAACCGGCGGCTGCCCGATCCCGCGCGCGGACTGGGCTACGAAGGACAGGGCCATGACCGATACGCGAGCCAGGTCGTCGCGGGCCGTTTCGTCGTCGATGTCGATCAGGGCCTGGAGGCCCCACTCCGGCCCGAGCATGGCGAGCGCGGCCTGGAGGTCCACGCGCGGGTCGCCGGTTCGCACAGCCAGCGGGTGCGGCTCGGCGGGAGGCAGGCCGGGGTCGTAGCTACCGTCCACGAGCAGTCCCCACACCTTCTCGAAGGGCACGTGGCCGACGAGCTCCTCGATGTCCACTCCCCGATAGCGGAGCGCACCGCCCTCCTTGTCGGGTTCCGCGATGGTGGTGTCAAAGGCAATGACGCCTTCGAGACCCTTCGGGACCTCGATCAAATCGGACACTGCGCCTCCTTTCGGGCCGGTGGTCAGGGCGGCCGAGGATACTTGGCCCGTGACCTCGGCCCGGTTGGCCACTGACGACGACACCGAGACGGTGGCCCGGCTCCTGAGCGAATTCAACGACTGGCTGGGCCGCGACTGGCCGGATGCCGCGAGCTTCCTCCAGAGCGTTCGCCGGCTGACGGCGGACCCGGACACCGAGTTCCTCCTGGCAGGCGAGCCCGCCGACGCCGTGTGCCAACTGCGGTACCGCTTCGGGGTCTGGTACGCGGAGTACGACTGCCTGATCGAGGACGTGTTCGTGCGGGAGCGCGCCCGTGGGGCCGGCCTCGGCCGGGCGCTCGTCGAGGGCGCACTCGAGCGGGCGCGGGCGCGGGGCTGCCGGCGGGTGGAGTTGGACACGAACGAGTCCAACACCGCGGCGCTGGCGCTGTACCGGTCGCTCGGGTTCTCGGCCGGCTCCGATGTGGCGGGCGAGCGCGACCTGTTCCTGCGCCACCGCTTCTAGCTCGAGCCCCGGGCGGTTTCCCGACCGAGGCGGTCGGGTAGCGGCGGCGGGTGGCTGCGCTGACGTTCGACGACGGGCCCGACCCGCGCTGGACGCCGCGGGTGCTCGACGCGCTGGCCGAGGCCGGGGCGGTGGCCACCTTCTTCGTGATGGCCGGCCGCGCCCGGCGGCACCCCGGCCTGGTGGCGCGCGCCCGGGCGGAGGGACACGCGGTGGAGTTCCACTGCCTCCGCCATGAGCGCCACACCGAGATCTCCCGCGAGAGCGCCGAGCACGACACGGACTCAGGCCTCTCCGCACTCGGTGAGCTCGGTGTGAAGGCGCGGCGCTGGCGGCCTCCCTGGGGCGCGCTCGCCCCGTGGACCGGAGAGCTGGCGCGCTCGCGCTCGCTCGAGCTCACCGGCTGGACGCTCGACACCGAGGACTGGGCCGGGCATTCCGCGACGCGAATGTTGGAGGCGATCGGGCCGGGCCTCGAGCACGACCCCGTGGTGCTGATGCACGACGGCCTCGGCCCCGGGGCAACACGCCACGGGTGCGCCGACACGGCGGACCTGGTGGCGCCGCTGGTGCGCGGGCTGCGCGCCGCCGGCAGCGATCCGGCGCCGCTGGGCGACCGCAGCGTGCCGGTGCCATGGCCCAGGTGAGCCCCCGTCGGCAAGACGTGTCCGCGCACAACGCGCTGGCCGCCGTGGCCGCAGGCGCGGCGGAACTGGACGCCCACCCCCGGTTCCCCACGGAGGCCTTTGCCGCCCTCCGCGCCGCCGGGCTCACCGCCCTCACCGTGCCCGGTCCCGACGGCGCCCGGACCGTCTCCCACGCGGACGAGTGGGGCGCCGTGCGCGCCGTGGCCCGCGCCGACGGCTCGGTGGGACGCATCTTCGACGGGCACCTGAACGCCGTGGAGCGGCTGGCCGTGGCCGCCCCCGATCCGCTGCGCGGCCGTGAGCTGGCGGCGGTGGCCGCGGGCGAGCTGCTGCTCGGGCTCTGGGGCGCGGACCCGGCGCCGGGCGAGGGGCCCCCGGCACGGCTGGTGTCACGCGGGCCCACCGGCGCGGTGGTGTCGGGGGTGAAGACCTTCTGCTCGGGCGCGGGCGGGGTCCAGCGGGCGCTGGTACTCGTGCGGGGCAAGGAGCCCGGCCCGCCGCTGCCGGCCTATGTGGACCTCTCGCGCGGGGTGGAGATCGACCGCGAGTGGTACCGCGCCGCCGGCATGAGGGCATCGGAGAGCCACCGGGTGCTGTTCGACGGCGCGCGCGTGCTCGCGGTGCTCGGAGGACCGGGTGAGCTCTCGCGCGAGCCGTGGTTCGGCCGCGACGCCATCCGCACGGCGGCAAGCTGGGCCGGCGTGGCCGACTCTGCGGCGGACTCGGCGCTCTCGCTTCTCTCCCAGCGCGAGAACCGCAGCCCGCTCGAGGCGCTGGCCGCGGGCCGGATCGCCGGGGCGCAGGCCACGATTGACGCCCTGCTCGAGCGCGCCGCGCGGCGCGCCGCGGACGCGGCCGGAGAGTCGCAGCTCGAGGAGTCGGTGCTGCTGCGCGCCCAGATCTCGGACGCCGCCGGGCGCCTGCTCGACGAGGCGGCCCGGGCGTGCGGATCGCGGCCGCTCGTCACCGCGTCGTCGCTCGACCGCGCTCGCCGGGACCTCGGTGTCTTCCTGCTGCAGCATCGCCTGGATCCGCTCCTGGCCCGGGTGGGTGGCCGGCTGCTCGATGAACGCGGCTGACCGAGGCGCCGCCGGGCGGCTCGCGGGCTCCTACTTCGACGCGCTCTACGCGCGCGAGCACGACCCCTGGGCCTTCGAGTCGAGCCCCTACGAGCGGGCGAAGTACGAGCACACGCTGGCCGCCCTGGGCGCGGGGCGCCGCTTCGGCAGGGCGCTCGAGGCGGGATGCTCGATCGGGGTGCTCACGGAGCTGCTCGCCGAGCGCTGCGACGAGCTCATGGCCGTGGACGTGTCGCCGCTGGCCGTGGGCCGCGCACGGGAGCGCCTGGCCCACCTCCCTCACGTGCACGTGGAAACGCGGGCCCTTCCCGATGAGCTGCCCGCCGGCCCCTTCGACCTCATCCTCTGCTCGGAGGTCCTCTATTACTGGGACGCGGACCTGCTCGACGCCGCGACTCCCCGTCTTGCCGGCGCGCTCGCTCCCGGCGGGAGCCTGCTTGCCGTGCACTGGCGCCCACCCACGCGGGACCATCCGCTGCTCGGGGACGAGGTGCACGAGCTGCTCGGGCGCCGCCTCGGCCACCTGGACCACGCCGTGGCCCACAGCGAGGAGCGGTACCGCCTCGATCGCTGGGACCGGCCCGCTTGACCCCGGTGGGCCTCCTGGTGGTCGGCGGTGGGCCCGCCGGCCACTCCGCCGCGCGCGGGTACCGCGAGGCGGGCGGTGGCGGTGAGGTGCTGCTGGTGGGCGCTGAGCCTCATCGCCCCTACCGGCGCCCGCCGCTGACCAAGGAGTACCTCCGGGGCGAGGCCGGCCCGGAGGCGCTGCCGCTCGAGGACGAGAGCTGGTACGCCCGGCACGGCGTGACGCTCAGGCTCGGCGAGCGCGTCACGACGCTCGATCCGCGCGCGGCCACGGCGGGCACCGAGCCCGGGCACGAGTTCGCGTTCGAGCGCTGCGTGCTGGCCACGGGGTCCCGGCCGAGCGGGCCCGACGGGGTGCGGCTCGTGAGGACCCGGGAGGACTCCGATGCCCTGCGTGTAGCGGGGAAGTCCGTGGTGGTGGTGGGCTCCGGCTTCATCGGCTGCGAGGCCGCGGCATCCCTCGCGTTCACCGGCCGGGAGGTGACGCTCGTGAGCGACGAGCCCGTTCCCCACGCCCGCCGGCTCGGAGGCGAGGTGGGGATTCGCGTGGCGGGCTGGCTCGAGGAGGCAGGCGTGCGGCTGCGGATGGCAAGCCCGGTGGAGAGCCTGGATGCATCGGGAGTGACCCTGGAGGGAGGCGAGCGGGTGGCCGCCGACACCGTGGTGTCCGCGCTCGGCATCGAGCCGTCGGTGGCGCCGGCACGGGCTGCCGGTCTCGACCTGGATGACGGGCGGATCGCCTGCGACGCCGCGGGGCGCACCAGCGCGCCCGGCATCTTCGCCGCCGGTGACGTGGCTCGTCTCCACCATCCTCTGGCGGGCCGGCGCCTGTCGGTGGAGCACTGGGGCGACGCGCTCGCCCAGGGCGAGGTGGCCGGCCGCGCCGCCGCGGGGGACGAGGACGCCGCCTGGAGCGAGGTGCCCGGGTTCTGGTCCACGATCGGCGGCCGGACGCTGAAGCAGGCGGCCTTGGGCGACGGCCACGACGAGGTCCGTCTCGAGGAGCACGGCGACGCCTGGACGGCCTGGCTCCTGCGCGACGGCCGCTGTGTGGGCGTTCTGACGCACGAGCGCGACGAGGACCACGAGCGCGGCCGCGACCTCGTGGCCGCCGGGGCGCGGCTGTGACCGTGATCCGTGCGCCCGAGGTGGGGCTGGTCGCCTGCGTGGTGGTGCCGGCACACAACGAGGAGGCGCTCGTGACCCGCTGCCTCGAGGCCCTGGCCGCGCAGTCCGCGGACCCCCGCGAGTACGAGGTGCTGCTCGTGGTCGACCGCTGCACCGACGCCACGGCCGCACGGGCCCGGGAGGTCGCAGCACGCCGGCCGGCGCTTCGCCTGCACCTCCTGCGCGGCCCGGGCCGCGGGGTGGGCCACGCCCGGCGGATCGGCATGGAGACGGCGTGCGCGCGGCTGCGCGCGGTGGGCCGGCCCACGGGCCTCGTGGCGTCCACCGACGCCGACTCGGTGACCGATCCCGCCTGGCTCTCGGCCCAGCTCCATCTGGCGGCGGGCGGGGCGTGCGCCATCGGCGGGCGCATCGACGTTCTCGTCGAGGACGCCGTGGCTCTGCCCGTGGCCGCCCTGGCCGCGCGCGCCGAGTCGGTGCGGCGGCGGATGGAGCGCGCGCGGGAGCGGGAGCCACTCGGCGCGGACCACGGGCACTTCAGCGGGGCGTCGATGGCGCTGACCGCGGACACCTACCGGCGGGTGGGCGGGCTCGAGCCGCGGCGGGCACTGGAGGACGAGGCACTGGAGCAGGCGCTCGAGCGCCACGGGGTGCCGATCGTCCGCAGCGACGCGGTGCGCGTGCGCACCTCGGGCCGCACCTCGGGGCGCGCGCCGCAGGGGCTCGCGCATGACCTGGCCCGGGCCGCGCGACCCCGCGGCGCAACTACCCTCGCCCCATGACGATCCTCGACGACGACGTAAAGGGCTACCTCGACGGGATCCGCCCACGGCGGTCCGAGGTGATGGCCGAGATGGAATCGGTGGCCGAGCGCGACAGCGTGCCGATCGTGAACTGGGAGACCGGGCGCCTGCTGGCCACGCTCGCCCGGAGCCTCGATCCCCGCGTGATGGAGGTGGGCACCGCCATCGGCTACTCCACGCTCCACATCGCCGAGCAGCTGAGCGACGGGCGGATCGTGACGCTGGAGCGCGATCCCGATCGCGCCGCCCAGGCGCGCGACTTCCTCGAGCGCGGAGGTGTGGCGGACCGGGTGGAGATCGTCGAGGGCGACGCGCTGGAGACGATCCCGGAGGTCGACGGCCCGTTCGACCTGCTCTTCGTGGACGCGTCGAAGGGCGAGTACGCGAAGTACATCGAGCTGGCCGAGCCGAAGCTCTCCGATCGCGCGGTGCTGGTGGTCGACAACCTCCTGATGTCCGGGCAGGTGGCCGGCGGCGACGGACGCTGGGACCAGGCCTCCCTGGACACCGCCCGAGCGCTCAACCTGGAGCTGACGGGCGGACCGAAGTGGTTCGGCAGCGTGCTGCCTGTGGGCGACGGCGTGGGGCTGGCCACACGGGCCTAGCGCCCGCGCTCAGTGCGTGATGTTCAGGAAGATCGGGATGAAGACGGTGGAGAGGAAGATCATCGCTATTCCGAGGGCCACGATCGCACGCGAGCTGATCAGGTGACCGAAGGCCCCGACCACGAAGCCTCCGATCGCGAGGAGGAGGAAGATCGTGGGCGAGACCCGGAACGCGCCGCGCTGATCGGGCCCGCGGCCGGGGTCGAGGAAGTCCGACATGACCAAGAGAAGAGCGGCCAAGTGAGCGAAAGTATCCTTCTCGACGGATGAGCGACGAGCTGCAGACCATCGAGGAGGTCCGCGACGGCCTTGCCGGCGCCGGATATCTCGCCGACGAGCGCACCGCGCTGGTGGCCTTCCTCGCCGGCCAGCTGGGCAAGCCTGTGCTGGTGGAGGGCCCTGCCGGGGTGGGAAAGACCGAGCTGGCCAAGGCGCTCTCACGGGCCACGGGCCGCTCGCTGATCAGGCTCCAGTGCTACGAGGGGCTCGACGAGTCCAAGGCCCTGTACGAGTGGAACTACCGCAAGCAGCTCCTCCGCATCCAGACCGAGGCCGCCGACACCGGCTGGCAGGAGGTTAAGGACGACATCTTCGGCGAGGAGTTCCTGCTCGCCCGCCCGCTGCTCAACGCGATCTCCGCGGAAGAGCCGGTGGTTCTCCTGATCGACGAGATCGACAAGACCGACCAGGAGTTCGAGGCCATGCTGCTCGAGGTCCTGTCCGACTTCCAGATCTCGATCCCCGAGCTCGGGGTGGTCGAGGCGCGCACCCACCCCCTCGTGCTGCTCACCTCCAACAACTCGCGTGAGCTGACCGAGGCGCTGAAGCGCCGCTGCCTCTACCTCTGGCTCGATTACCCGGACGTGGAGCGCGAGCTGGAGATCGTGCGCCTGCACGCTCCCGAGCTCGACGAGCACGTGGCCCGCAAGCTGGTGGAGATCATCCACATGGTCCGCTCGCTGGACCTGAAGAAGCCGCCGTCGATCGCCGAGTCGATCGACTGGGCCCGCGCCCTGCTGCTCCTGGGGGCCGAGGACGTGGACCAGTCGGTGCTCGAGCGGACGATGTCGATCATCGTGAAGCACCGGACCGACCTCGACCTGGTGGCCGAGCGCGTGGGCGTGAAGCTGGGCGATGGAATCCTCGGAAACCGCCGGCAGGCCGGGTAGCCCGAACCTCTACGGAGGAATGCCGGGGAGGCCGGGGCCTCCCGGCATGGCCGCGCGCCTGCTCGAGCTGGCCGACGAGATGCGCCAGGAGGGTGTGGCCGTGGGCACCTCGGAGCTGCTGGACGCCTTCAAGGCGCTCGAGACCGTGAGCTGGACCTCTCAGGAGGACTTCCACGAGACCCTGGCCGCCACGCTGGCCAAGTCCCAGGAGGACCGCCACGTGCTCGACGTGCTCTTCGAGCGTTTCTTCTTCCGCGCCGTGGAACGCGAGGCGGTGGAGCGGGGACTCACCGACGAGCGTTTCACCGGCGGCGAGGGGCTCGACCTAGAGAGCCTGCGCGACCGCATTCGCGACGCCATCCGCGCCGGGGCCGACGGTGAGATGCGCGACCTCGCCCGGCTGGCGATCGTGGCCTTCGGCCGCCAGGGCGAGGGCTCGGGGGTGATCGGCGTGGACGTGCAGCGCATCCGACGGAGCCTCGGCCTCCGGGGCGAGCGCCAGAACCCCGCCGGCGCCGAGCTGCCCGACCCGGACTCGGTGCCCCGGGACAACCTGCAGAAGTTCGAGCAGCATGTGCGCCGCGAGCTCGAGCGGCTGCTGATCGAGCGCACCCGGGCACTGCCCCCCGCGCGTCCGCTGCGCGAGCTGGACCGCGCCCTCCCCTCGAACCCGACCCAGGATCTGAGCCAGGTGCACCGCGTGGTCGCCCAGCTCAAGCGCCGCCTGGCCACGCAGGGGCGGGAGCACCGCGGGCGGCGGCGGACCTGGCAGGTGGACGTGCGCCGGACGATGCGCGCGTCGCTTCAGACCGGGGGGGTGCCCCTGGACCTCCGCTACCGGCCGCGGCGGCCCCGGCGGCCCGAGCTCTATGTGCTCTGCGACGTGTCCACCAGCGTCACCAGTGCCAGCGTCTTCTTCCTGTCCGTGCTCCACGCGCTCCACGACCAGTTCCGCAAGCTGCGCTCGTTCGTCTTCGTGGAACGGATCTCGGAGGTCACGGACGTGTTCGAGGCCGAGCGTTCCTTTCCGGCGGTGTCGCGGAAGATCTCCACCGACGCGGGCGTGGCCGACGTGTCCGGCTACACCGACTATGGGCGCGTGTGGCTCGAGTTCCTCGACCGGGTGGCCGACGACCTCGACCCGCGATCCACCGTGATCGTGCTGGGCGACGCCCGCACCAACGGCCGCGAGCCCCACGCCGCCGCCTTCGCCAAGGTGGCGGACGCCGCGGGCCGGATGCTGTGGATCAATCCCGAGCCGCGCCTTTACTGGAACTACGGGGACTCGGTGATGTCCGTGTACGAGCCCTTCTGCGAGGGCGTGTACGAGTGCTGGACCACGAAGCAGCTCGAGATCTTCGTGAACGCCCTGGCCGAGCCGCAGCGCGGCAGGTGACGCGGGCGGGGTCGGGCTAGACTGCTGCTGCACACCAGGGGGGCTCGCGGACAGGCGGGCTGAGATAGCGCCCTCGGGACATCGGTGCGCAGCCGGCGAGCCGGCTGCTTCCGCTCGGACCGTCCGGCGCTGACCCTTCGAACCGGTGGGGTAATGCCCGCGGAGGGAGCCATGCAGGTCGAGGCCGAGGCTCCGGTGACGGAGCCTCGATCATTGAAGGGAACCGGGATCTCGCTCAGCGGCGTCACGCGCCGCTTCGGGCGGCGCCCGCGCGTGACCGCCCTCGAGGGGCTGGATCTGAGCGTCCACCCCGGCGAGGTGGTGGCCGTGGTGGGACCCTCGGGCTGCGGAAAGTCCACGCTGCTGGAGATCGTGTCCGGGCTCCAGGAGCCGGACGAGGGGTCGGCGGTGCTTCACGGCGCCGAGACGGGCGCGGCCCGGCGCGACGCCTCTGCGTACATGCCCCAGCAGGACCTCCTCCTGCCCTGGAGGGACGCGCTCGGGAACGCCGCGCTGGCGCTCGAGTGCCAGGGCGTGCCGAAGGCCGAGGCCCGCCGGCGGGCCGAGCCCCTGTTCGCGCGCTTCGGGCTGCGCGAGTTCGAGCGCTCCCCTCCGGCCGCGCTCTCCGGTGGCATGCGCCAGCGGGTGGCCTTTTTACGCACGCTCCTGGCCGGGCGTCCCGCCCTCCTGCTTGACGAGCCCTTCGGGGCGCTCGACTCCATCACCCGCTCGGCCATGCAGGAATGGCTGGCCGGCGCACTGGCCGCCGAGCCGCGCACCGTCCTGCTGGTGACGCACGACGTGGAGGAGGCGATCCTGCTGGCCGACCGGGTAGCGGTGCTCTCCGCCCGGCCGGGACGCGTCGTGGCCCAGCTGGACGTGCGGCTCCCGCGCCCCCGCCGCCGGCGCGAGCTGCTGGGCGACCCGGAGTTCGCTCGGCTGGCCGGGCGCGCACTCGACGCGCTGGCGGAGGGCGCGGCGTGAGGGGCAGGCGGATCCTGCTCGCCGCCCTGCTACTCGCGGCCTTCGTGGCCGTGTGGCAGGGCGTGGCCTCGCTGCACGGCGTGGACGACCTCACCCTGGCCTCCCCGTCGGAGACGCTCACCGCCATGCGCGACGACTGGTCCCTGCTCTTGGACAACGCCCGCGTGACGCTGATCGAGGTGGTGCTCGGCCTGGCCATCTCGGTCGTGGCCGGGGTGACCCTGGCCGTGGCCATGCACCTCTACCGCCCCCTCCGGGACGCGGCCTACCCCCTGCTCGTGGCCTCCCAGGCCATCCCGATCGTGGTGCTGGCCCCGCTCTTCGTGCTCGCCTTCGATTACGGCATGGGGCCGAAGCTCGCGATCGTCGCGCTGATCTGCTTCTTCCCCATCACGGTGAATATGCTCGACGGCCTGCGTGCGGCGCCGGTGGAGCTCCTGAAGCTGATGCGCAGTCTCGGCGCGTCCCGGGTCCAGACCCTGCGCAAGGTCGAGTTGCCCGCATCCCTACCCTCGTTCTTCACCGGGCTCCGCGTGGCCGCCACGGTGTCCGTGATCGGAGCGGTGTTCGGCGAGTGGGCCGGGGCCGACGAGGGACTGGGGCGGCTCGTGTTGCTCGGCAACAACCAGCTCCAGACACCGCGGGTTTACGCAGGCGTGGTCCTGCTCACCCTGATGGCGGTGGCACTCTTCGCCCTGGCGACCCTCGCGGAGCGGCTCGCCTGTCCATGGAGCAGAGAGGAATCCCACACGTGAGATTGCGTCCCGTCGTCCTGACCCTCCTGGCCCTGGCCGCCCTCGGCGCGGCCGGGTGCGGGGAGAAGAAGGACACCCTTGGCCCCGAGGGGTCGAAGCGGATCGAGCTGATGCTCGACTACTTCCCGAACGCCGACCACTCACCCATCTACGCCGCCCAGGCCGCGGGGCACTTCTCGCAGGCCGGGATCAGTGTGGACATCCGCCAGCCCACCGACCCCTCGGCCCCGCTGAAACAGTTGGCCGCCGGCCGGGTGGACCTGGCCATCTCCTACGAGCCCGAGGTGCTCCGGGCCCGCGACGAGGGCCTGAGTGTGGTGGCGGTGGGGGCGCTCGTCCAGCGACCGCTGACCTCCATCATCTCGCTGCCCAAGGCGGGGGTCCGGCGCGTGAAGGATCTGGCGGGCAAGACCGTGGGCACCGCCGGGATCGACTACCAGTCGGCCTACCTCCAGACGATCCTGTTCGACCACGGCGTCACCCCGTCGAAGGTTAAGGAGCGCAACGTGGGCTTCGGCTTCGTGCCTGCCCTGCTCACCGGGCGCGTGGACGCCACACTGGGCGCCTTCTGGAACTACGAGGGCGTGGACCTGAAGAGGCGCGGGCGCAAGCCGCGGATCATCCCCGTGGATCGGGCCGGAGTGCCCACCTACGACGAGCTGGTGCTGGTGGCCAACCAGGATGCGCTCGAGCGCGACGGCGGCACCATCCGGGCGTTCATCGGCGCCCTCTCCCGCGGGGTGCGCGACCTGAAGGCCGACCCGAACGGCGCGATCGACGGCCTGCTTAAGGCCAACCGGGACCTGGATCCCGGCCTCCAACGTGCCTCGCTGAAGGCCACCCTCCCGCTGTTCTCACCGCCGAAGGGCAAGCCCTACGGCTACCAGGACCCCGGCGAGTGGAACCGGTTCGCCGACTGGATGACCGAGAACAAGCTGCTCAAGAACACGCCGGACGCGCGCGACGCGTACACGAACGTGTTGCTGCCGGGCGCGGGGCTCTAGGCCCAGCGAGGCGCTAGCGCTCGCTCTCGTCCAGATCCAGCGAGATCGAGTTGATGCAGTAGCGCTGGCCCGTGGGCCCCGGACCGTCCGGGAAGACGTGCCCCAGGTGACTGCCACAGCGGGCGCACGTGACCTCGGTGCGGACCATCCCGAGGCTGCGGTCCTCGTGGAGCTCCACGGCGTCGGCCACGGCCGGCTCGGTGAAGCTGGGCCACCCGGTGCCCGACTCGAACTTGGTGTCCGAGCTGAAGAGCTCGTTGCCGCAGGCGCCGCAGCGGTAGATCCCGTCCGCCTTGGAGTGCGTGTAGGCCCCGGTGAAGGGTGGCTCGGTGCCCTGCTCACGCAACACCTGGAACTGCTCGGGGGTCAGCTCCTCACGCCACTCCGCGTCGGTCTTTTCGAGTTTCTCGGTCACCCCATCGATGATAGAGAGATGCGGCGTTCGCCTACGCCTGGTGTGCGTGCAGCGCGTACGTGCCCGCCAGCCCGGCGTGCTCTCCGTAGGGTGCGAAGAACTCGCGCACCTCGTCCACGGTGGCCCGCCGCCCGAGCCGGGCCAGGCGGCCCACCAGCTTCACGTAGGCGAGGTCACCGGCGGGGAGCTGGTCGTCGCGGCCCTGGCCCTCGAAAGCCAGCTTCTCCACCGTCCAGGCGCCGATGTTCGAGATCGTGAGCAGCCGCCGCCAGGCGGGCTCGTGCGTGGCCAGGTCCACCCGGCCCGCGGCCACCTCGCGCGCCGCCCCGACCATGGCGATGGCCCGCTTGCCCGCCAGTCCGCACGCCTCCAGCTCGGCCGGAGCGCGGCCGGCCAGCTGAGCGGGCGAGGGCGGCGCGACGAGCGTGCCGCAGGCGCTGCGCCGGCCCCAGCGGTAGACCAGCCGACGCTCGATGCTCGCCGCGCGACCGGACTCGATCAGCTGCTCGCAGATGGCCCAGACCAGCGCCTCGAAGGGCTCGGGCCGCCGCCGCGGGCGCAGCCACGGCTTGCGCCGGATCACCGGGCCGATCAGCGGGTCGCGCCGGAAGCGGCGGTGGAACTCGAGCAGCTCGTGATCGGTGCCCAGGGCGAAGCGCATGCGCTCGATGGCGCCCTCGGCTCCCTCACACGTGCCGGCCTCGGCCCTGATCCGGACCGCCGTGCCGGCGGCCCAGGCTCGGATGATCACCGGCTCGTCGCCCACGTGGACCAGGCGCACCAGGGCGCCCTCGTGGCGGCGCATTACCCCGTCCCGGCCGGCGTAGGGCATCCGGTATTGGCCGCGCGGCGTCACGTCGCGCTCGACGACGACCGCGCCGCCGCTCACCGGGGCGCTACCGGTCCTTCAGCAGGTGCACGTCCACGAGGAACGAGCGCGTGTGAGCCACGTCCACTTTCTTCGAGCGGCCTCCGGCGCCCCTCACGCGGACGCTCGACCGCGGGCGCCTGAGCACGCGGACCAGCAGAAAAGTGGCCACTCCCAGGAGGAATCCTCCCGTGGCCGCGGCCACCGCGGCGGGCACGGAGACGACGGGGGAGCGCTGGATGGGCCGGGGCTCGTGGAGCACCGGCAGGGGGCGGACCTCGGCCTCGTGCTCGGGGTCCGGAAGGGCGGCAAAGTCAGGCACCCGGCGAGTGTAACCACGTATGCGGGCGTCAGAGCGCGCGCTCGAAAATGCGGTAGCGCTTCACGATCTTCCCGCCCATTCCCTCCATGGCGCGGTTCATCGGGGTGTTCGTCTCGAGGATCCACCCCATCTCCCCCCCCTTGATGCGGGTCCGCTCCGAGGTGTGGTAGTGCTCGGCGTAGAGGGCCGCGGCCACACCCGTGTGCTGGTACTCGCGCCTGACCCCGAGGAAGCCCACACGGCAGCCGTCGATGACCCTCTTGCGCAGCAGGTACCGAAGCCAGCCGACCGGCAGCAGCCGCCCCTTCATGCGCTTCAGGACCTGGTTCACGTCCGGGACGGTGATGGCCACTCCCACCGCCTCCCCGTCCTCGCGCTCGGCCACCATGAACCAGTCCGGGTCGAACACCAGGTGCAGCTCCTGGGCGTAGGCGTCGAGGTCGGCCTTCGTGAACGGCACGAAACCCCAGTTGCGAGACCAGGCCTCGTTGTAGATGTCGCCGAAGGCCTCGAGGTCCCTGCGCAGGCTGCGGCGGCTCATCCGCCTGATGCGGATCCCGTGCTCGGGCTCGACCCTCTCCGCCAGCTCCCAGATCATCGGCAGCACGTTCTCCTTGCCCGAGATGTGGAGCTCCCACATGAACAGGTCCACGACCTTGGTGAGCCCGGCCCCCTCCAGCAGCTCGGCGTAGTACGGGGGGTGCCAGGGCTGGCGGATCATCGGCGCCCGCTCGAAGCCCTCCACGAGGATGCCGATCTCGTCGTTCTGGGTGAAGTCCATCGGGCCCACGATGCGGTCGCGGCCCTTCTCCCGCAGCCAGGCCTCGGCCGCCGCCACCAGCGCGCCAAGCACCTCGGGGTCGTTGTCCAGCTCGAGAAAGCCGAACATCCCCCAGCGGTTCTGCTGGTAATCGTTGAAGGCCCGGTCCACCTGGGCGCTGATGCGGCCCACCACCCGGCCGTCCCGGCGGGCGAGGAAGAGCTCGGCCTCGCCGTGCTTGAAGAAAGCGTTGAAGCGGGGGTTGAGGTGGAGCCTGCGCTCCAGTCTCAGCGGAGGGATCCAGGGGGTCCCGTTAGCATGCAGGCGGTAGGGAAGCCCGATGAATTCCCGCTTATCGGCGCGCGTGCGCACCGGGGCCACGTCCACCGACACGGCGCGGGACTGTACATGCCCACCGCAATCGATCTCTTCGACAAGGCGCGTCGCCACGAGCGGCTGGAGCAGCTGCGAGCCGCCCGCGACCATGACCTGCTGCCCTACTTCCGCGTGCTCGAGGGTCCCGCGGGGCCGGTGGTGGAGATGGAGGGGGCCGAGCGCATCATGCTCGGCTCCAACAACTACCTCGGCCTGACGGGCGACAAGCGAGTCAAGGCGGCCGCCCGCGACGCGCTCGAGCGCTTCGGCACCGGCCTCACCGGCTCGCGCTTCCTCAACGGGACGCTCTCGCTCCACCTGCAGCTCGAGGCCGAGCTTGCCGACTTCATGGGCACCGAGGACGCGCTCGTGTTCACCACCGGCTACCTGGCCAACACCGGCACCATCGGCACCCTCCTCTCTCCCTCCGACACCGTGATCTGCGACTCGGGTGACCACGCCTCGATCCTGGACGCCGTGTCGATGTCCCGGGCCCGCATCCGGCCCTTCCGCCACAACCGCCTGGACAAGCTCGAGAACATGCTCGAGCGCGCCGAGGGCGACGGCGGCGGCGTGCTCGTGGTGGTGGACGGCGTGTTCTCGATGGAGGGCGACCTGGCCCCGCTGCCCGAGATCACGGCGCTCTGCCGACAGCACGGGGCACGCCTGATGGTGGACGAGGCCCACGGCGTGGGCGTGCTCGGCCCCCGCGGCGCCGGCGCCTGCGAGCTCTTCGGGGTCGAGGACCAGGTGGACCTGCGCATGGGCACGTTCTCCAAGTCCCTGGCCTCCTGCGGCGGCTTCATCGCCGGGCCGGCCGAGGTGATCGACTTCCTGCGCGTCCAGTCGCGCGCCTTCATGTTCACCGCGGCGGCCGTGCCCGCGGCGATCGGCGCGGCGCTCGGAGCGCTCGCCGTGATCCGCTCGGACGAGGGGCCCGACCTGATGGCGAGGGTGCTGGACAACGCCCGCTATCTGCACGACGGGCTGGCGCAGCTCGGCTACGAGGTGAACGAGCCCACCCCGATGCCCGACGGCACCACCATGATCACCCCGATCGTGCCCGTGCGGGTGAAGGACGACTGGCGCGCCGTGATGCTCTGGCGCGCCCTCTACGACGCGGGGGTGTTCGTGAACGTGGCCATCTACCCGGCCGTGCCGCGCGGTGGCGCGCTGCTGCGAACGAGCGTGATGGCCACCCACGAGCGCTCGCACCTCGACCGGGCGCTCGAGGTCTTCGAGCGGGTGCAGCACAACCTTCCCGATCCCCCGGACACCGGAGCGCCCGAGACGGTGCCCGAGGCCGGGGCCGACGAGGCGCCCTAGCCCCCGACGAGGCGCCCTAGCCCGTAACGGACCTCCGGCCCTCTGAAGCGGGGAGGCGGGAAGAGCCGTAGGAGGTGTCGGCTCCTCCCGCCTGGGGGAAGGGATGGATGCGGCCGCGCGAGGCGGCGCGGGCTACGGGAGGCGGCTCTGCTCGACTCGCGGCGCGCGGCCCTCGGTGGCCCGGCGGCGGAAGCGAAGGCGGGGAGGACGGTCGCCGGTGGCCCGCTCGAACGCCCGGATCTCCTCCGCGCGGGCTGCCGCCACCTGCCAGTTGAGCGTCGTGGTCATGCCCGCACCTCCCGCCGTGCAGCCGGCGCCAGGCGCCCGAGCCAGCCGTGCACGCCACCGCCGCGCGGGCGCTCGCGGGCCATGTGAGCCCTCACCAGGTCCACGATGTTGCGCGTGAGGTGGAAGGGATCCGCCACCACACGCCCGTCCATCCGGCCCACGGCCACCCGGAGCTTGCCGTCCACGAAGGCGAGCAGCATGTCGCCCTGCGGCTCCACGCCACCGTCGAGCTGCGCCAGCTCGTGCACCGCCGGCAGGTCGCTGAGTGTCGAGCCCCTGATCGTTATCGCGTCGCTCTGCATGCCGTACCTCCGCGTCGTGATCTCGTAACCATCATTTCCACTTGGACGGTAATCCTATCACCGGCTATCCTATTTAGGAAGTTACGGCTGCTGATACCCGTGATAAGTCGCACTTGGGCACTGATGGCCTTCATAAGCGCGGCTTCAACTCGGATCCCGGGGTAGGCTCCGGGAGGGACGCAATGAGCGAATCAAGTGTTGAGACCAGGGCACCGGCGGAACTGGAGCTGGTTCAGAGCTTCGTGAACACCGTCGAGGTCTTCGAGGACCGGCGCGAGGAAGAGGAGCTCACCGATCCCGAGGCGCTGCGGGCGTGGCTTGCCGAGCGCGGCCTGATGGACGTCTCAGAGCCCGTGTCGGACGCCGACCTCACGCGGGCCATCGACGTCCGCGAGGGCCTGCGCGCGCTGCTGCTGGCCCACAACGGCGAGGAGGCCGACGCAGCCAAGGTGGCCAGGCTCGACCGTGCGGCCGGCCGTGCCGGCATGCGCGCCTCGTTCGCCTCCGGCACCCCCGAGCTCGTGCCCGGCGGCGCCGGCGTGGACGGCGCCCTAGCCCGTCTGCTGGCCATCGTGGCCGCGTCGTCGGAGCGGGGCACCTGGGAGCGGCTCAAGGCCTGCCCGCGCGACTGCTGCCTGTGGGCGTTCTACGACAAGTCGAAGAACCACTCGAAGCGCTGGTGCAGCATGGAGTCCTGCGGCAACGTCGAGAAGGCCCGGGCCTTCCGGCATAGGCAGCGTTCCGCCACCGCCTAGCGGAGTCGGCTCTTACTCGACCGTGTGGACCTTGAAGAGGTTCGTGCCGCCGGCGGTTCCGGCGGGCAGGCCGGCGGTGATGCCGATCATCTCGCCGGGGCGGACCATGCCGGCGTGCACCGCCGCCCGGGCGCAGGCGTCGATCAGGCCGAGCGTCTCCATCGGCTCCTCGTGGAGCACCGGATACACGCCCCACAGGAGCCGGCAGCGCCGCACCACGTTGAGGCTGGGCGATAGGGCGAGGATCGGGGCGCGCGGCCGGTAGGAGGAGATGAGCCGGGCGGTGGTGCCGGTGTTCGTCGGCGAGACGATGCACTTGAGGCCCAGCTGGTAGACGCTGCCCACGGCTCCGAAGGCGATGGCGTGGTACTGGTTGTTGGCCTGCGGGCCGCGCTCGGCCAGCCAGCGCCCGTAGGGCAGCTCTCGCTCGGTGGTCTCGGCGATGCTGGCCATCATCTCCACGGCGAGCACCGGGTGGCGCCCCACCGCCGTCTCCTGGGAGAGCATCACCGCGTCGGTGCCGTCGAAGATGGCGTTGGCCACGTCGGCCACCTCCGCCCGGGTGGGCCGGGTGGAGTGCACCATCGACTCGAGCATCTGGGTGGCCGTGATCGCCGGCTTCGCCTGGCGCCCGGCCTGGGCGAGCAGTCGCTTCTGCACCAGCGGCACCTCCTCGATCGGCAGCTCTATGCCCAGGTCGCCCCGGGCCACCATGATCCCGTCGGCCGCGTCCACGATCTCCTCCGAGTTGGCCGCGGCCTGCGGCTTCTCGATCTTGGCGATCAGGGGGGTGGAAGATCCGCGGGCACGGAGGTGCTCCCGCACGGGCTCGAGGTCCTCGCGCCGGCGCACGAATGAGAGGGCGAAGTAGTCGACACCCATCCCGAGCCCGGCGTCCACGAGCGCGATGTCCTCCTCGCTCACCGCGGGCAGGGACACGGTCACGTTGGGCAGGTTCAGGCCCTGGCGGGAGGCCACGCTCCCCCCCACCTCCACGTTCGTGATCACGTCGGCGCCCGACACGGAGGACACGCGCAGGCGCACGGCGCCGTCCGCCAGGTAGCAGACGTCCCCCTCGTCCACGAGCTCGGAGAAGCCCGCCCACGCGACCGGCAGGCGGTCCGAGGTGCCGTCCACGTCGTCGGGGGTGAGCACAACCCGCGTGCCCCGGCTCAGCTCGGCCACGCCGCCTGCCACGGGGCCGATGCGGAGCTTCGGCCCGGGTATGTCGCCGAGGATGGCCACCTCGCGTCCCGCGCGCTCGGCGGCCCTGCGAATCCGGGCCGCCGTCTCGGCGTGCTGGGCGGCGTCACCGTGGGCGAAGTTGAGCCTCGCCATGTCCATCCCCGCCCTGATCATCTCCTCGAGCACGGGCTCCTCCCGGGAGGAGGGACCGATGGTCGCGACGATCTTCGTGAAGCGCATTCGCGCCCAATCTACTAGTGCCGCGAGGCGAGGCCCGATCCCGAAAAACTCAAATCTTCCGGGGAAGAAAAACCCCGCTCTTAGCGAGTGGACGGGCCCGAAGCCGGTTGACGCCCGGACGGAGACCGAGTTAATTGGGCGCCGGCCTTGGCGGGCCGGGATGGGCGCAACGGGTGTGGCGCCGTCGTCGGGTTGAATCCCCGATCGAACGGCACGGGCCCCCTCCGTTGTGGATCCCCTCGCCAGATTCGAGGCCCCGCGGTACTGCTTTTGCTTTTGAGAACGCACTTAGTGCGGGGAGGTCTGATGGGCAAGTCTGCCGTGCTCGACGCAGGTCAGGATCAGCATCTGAAAGCGCTCGAATACGCAAACCGCGTGCGCTTGGCGCGCGCACAGATGAAGAGGCTGGTGGCCGCCGGGGAGCTGACGGCCGCCGACGTGGTGATGAACTGCCCCTGGCAGGCTCACAGCATGTCGATCAGCGATCTGCTGATGAGCCAGAAGCGCTGGGGACGCACGCGCTGCCGGCGTCTGCTCACGTCTCTGGGGGTGCCCGAGAACAAGCAGGTGGGCACCCTCACCGACCGTCAGCGGATCGCGCTCGCGGCCGTGCTGACCCAGAAGAACGCTCCGGCTGGGGACGACGACACCACCCCGGCCGCCGAGATGGACACACGCGTACTGACGGCTGCCTGACCGGGACCGGAAGGCGGCGGCCGGGCCTCGTCCCGGCCGCCGCCCTGTCCCGCTGGCGAGCGCCGCCATGCCTTTTTATATGGGCCGGCGGCCGAGTTCTTCGAGGGGCTCGTCCACGGTCAGGCCCGGGCCCTCGGTGGCCAGCTCCACGATGTGGCCGTCCGGGTCGCGCACGTAGAGCGACCTGAAGTAGATGCGGTCCATCACCTCGGTGCACGCGATGCCCCGGCCGCGGAGGTAGTCGGCCCAGCCGGCGAGCTCCTCATCGCTGCCCACCGACAGGGCGAAGTGGTGGGTGGACCCGCGTCCCACCGAGCCCTCGTGGAGGTCGGGGTACTCGAGGCAGGTGACCATCGTGCCCGGCCGCCCCTCCTCGTCGCCGAAGAACAGGTGGCGGGCGCTGCTGTCGTCGGTGTTCACCGTCTGCTTCACCAGGCGCATGCCGAGCACGCCCCGGTAGAACTCCAGCGAGCGCTCCACGTCCGCGCAGATGAGCGTGATGTGGTGCAGCCCTCGTATGCGCAGGCGCGTTCCGTCCATCGGCGCGGGCACCTTAGCCGACGGAGCCTGCTCGCTCAGCGGAAGCCGAGCCCGCCCGAGCGGCGCCGGAAGAGCTCCCGCATCGCGTAGAAGGTGCCTCCAAAGACCACCACGCCCACGCCGAACAGGACCCCGAGCTTGACCGGCCCGAGCCCGAGCGCCACGGCGGTGACGGTTACGAAGGTGACCACCCCGGCCAGCAGCGTGGAGTGCGACCGGTACCCGGCGATGTGCTCGCGCAGCGCGAGCTCGCCCCCGCCGAGCGAGGCGATCACGAGCCCGGCCGCGATCCGCTCGCCGCCCTGTCCGCCGCTCAGCAGCCCCCAGAGGATGAGCACGATCCCGATGAGCACCAGGAGCTCGCTCAGCGGGAAGTTCCCCCAGGGAGCCTCCGGGCGGTCGCTGGTGGACGTCCGCCGGGTGCGCGGCCCGCCCTCGGCCGCGGGCGCCGCGGCGCGGCGCTGCCGGGCGGCGTCCCTCTCGGCGCGCGTGGTCTCCCCGCGCTTTCGGCTACGCCGTCCCATCGGATGTCAGGTGGCTAACGGGCAGCCCGAGGAGATGACCACGTGCCACCATCCGCGCAGCATCCCGATGATGCCCATGCGCGGCCGCACGTGCCAGTGCTTGCAGCCCGGCTCGCCGATGTCCTCGTTCGACACGCGCGTCCACCTGTGGGCCCCGGGGTCGAGGATCATCTCCTCGATCAGCTGCCGGTTCCCCTCCTCCACGTAGGTGCGGTCGGAGAGGGCGCGGCGGCCGTCCTGGACGCGGGCGGCCAGATCGTCGCGGAGCTCCTCGAGCTCAGCCAGCGAGAGCAGGCGCGGCCCACCGCGGCCGGGCACGTCCCACGTGAAGCCCTTGCGGGGCCAGGTGGAGCAGAAGAGTGACGCCAGCTCGGTCTCGAGGCGGCTGACCTGGGCGAGCAGGGTACGGCGCGCGGCGCGCTCGTCCGGAAGCGTGCGCGGGACGAGCGGTAGGGCTCTGGTGTCGACCAGCTCGGGCACGGACCTCCCCAGGTACGGGTCGGTCAACTGTACAGCAGGACCTCGGCCGCAATCCACAGTGCCTCCTCCACCGCGATGCGCGGAACGCCGCTCACCTCGAGGGCGCATAGGAGCATCCGCTCGGTTTTCGGCGTCACGCCCGCTTCCGGCGACACCTCTCCGAGCACGATGGCCACGGGCCGGCTCTCGTCCGCCATCACGATCTGGCGCGCCGACAGTGGCCGCGACGGTCCCATCGTCTCCCCCGGGCGCGAGAGGCGCAGGCCGGGGTCCCCCTCCACGCGGTCCCGGTCGAGCGCGATCACCGGCACCCCCGTCTCGGCCACCGCGATGGTGAGGGCGTCGTCCAGCAGCCCCTCGCTCGGGAGACCTCCGTGCTTGAGGCGGTCGAGGGCGATGCGCTCCACCGGCGTGCGGTCGGTGTCCGGGTCCACCCCCACCTGGCGGGCGAAGACCCGGTAGGCCCAGGGCACGGCGTCCTGGCGCATGTGCACCACCTTGCCGCCCGTGTAGCGGTCGGCCAGGGCGTTCAGGCGGCGGCGCACGTCGGGTGGCGACTTGCCCGGCCGGGCGTCCACCGGCGTCCACACCATGCCGATGCCGGGCAGCTCCTCGGCCAGCGCCGGCTCCACCCAGCCGTCGGAGAGGTCGAGCTTCATCAGCCCGAGAGACGCCTTGCCCGGCGCGCGATCTCGGCCTCGGTGATGTTGCCGATGGCCGTGCTCGACACGCGCCCCCCGGGCCTCGCGAAGACCGTGGTGGGACATCCGCCGACCCCGTAGATGTTGGCCACCGCGCCGTCCTTGTCCACGGCCACCGGCTGCTTCCACCCGCGGCCCTGCACGATGCTGCGCAGGTCGTCGCGGCTCTTGTCGCGGCTGAAGAACACCGTGGCGAAGTTCACCCCCGGCAGCTTCCGCCGGACGCGCTCGGTGCGGTCCACCTGGGGCAGGCAGTCCGCCCCGCGATCGAAGATGAAGGTCAGCACGAGCGGGCGGCGCCACAGGTCGCAGAGGTTCACCACGCCGTCGCTGTGCACGTCACAGGCCGGAGTGTTCCCGGCGCTGTCGTTGCAGTCCTTCCTGCGCTGGCAGACGTTGGCATCCCCCTCCAGGTTCCCCAGCACGGACGGAGCGGCGAAGGCCTTCATCCGGGTCCCCGGCCTCGGGCCGTCCAGCCCCTCGCCCTTGTTGGGCAGCGTGGTGGTGAACAGGATCACGCTCAGCAGCATGACCGCCACGATGCCCACCGCCCAGGCGTACTTGTTGCCCGCGCGCGGCATCTCGGGCCGCTTCATGGGCTCGGGATGGGTCTGGTCGCGCTCGGCCAGGCGGTCGCCTATAGAGCGGGCGTCGTCGTTCTGCTGGCCGCCTTGGCCTGGTCCGGTGCTCGCCCGATCACCGATCGGGCTCCGCTCCTCCCCGCGCCCGAGGTCCTCGAAGCGGTCGTCGCTCACGGAGCGTCCGCGGGGGCGCCGTGCTGGGCGCGCAGCTGCCGGAGCCAGGGCCGGGGGTCGAGGTCACGGATGGTGAACGGGCCGTGCTGCTCGGCCCAGATCAGGGCCGCGGGGAGCACGAGCATCACGCCCATGAGGGACACGGTGAGGTCCACCACGGTGACGATGCCGAAGTCGCGGAGCATCCGGATGTCCGACACGGCCAGGGCGGCGAACCCGGCGATGGCGGTGGCCCCGGACGCGAGCACGGCGGCTCCCGTCGAGGCGTAGGCCATCTCCACCGCACGGGCGGGCCCGGCCCCCTCGTCGCGCTCCTGGCGGTAGCGGGAGGAGAGGAGGACGCTGAATTCCGTGGAGATGGCGATCACGAGTGCCCCCAGCGTGACGGACATCGGGTTGAGGTCCACCTCGAGCGGACCGGGCAGGAGCCCGAGGAAGAAGAGGATGCCCCCCGACCAGCCGGTGGCGAGCGCTATCGGAATCAGCGGGACGGCCGCCTCGCGCGCCGAGCGCCGGACCGCGAACAGGACCAGGAACACGCCGGCCAGGGCGGCCAGCAGGGTCAGCATGCGGCGCAGCGGGGACGAGAGCGCGCCGTTGGCCTCCGCCACGAGCACCGGTAGCCCCACCACGGAGGCCTGGACGCCCGCGGGCGGGTCCAGGCGGCGCTTTATGTCGTCCACCACCTGCTTCTGGCGGTCGAGTGGCATCAGCCGGATCCCGAACGCCAGGTTGGCCGTCTTGCGGTCGGGCGTGATCACGCCCTGCGAGAAGTACGAGGGCACGGTGTTGAGGAGCCTCCGCACCTGCTTCTGACTTCCGGTGCCGGTTGCGAACAGGTCCGGCAGCGAGAGCGCGGGGCACAGCTCCGGCGCCCCGCTACCCTGCGAGCAGCGACGGCCCGGCCTGTACCCGCCGTCGCGCAGCACGGCGGCCTGGAAGCGGGTCATCCACCTCAACACCTCGGGCTTGGTGATGTCGTCGGCCCGGACGGTCACGTCGATCTCGCCGGACACCCCGGTGGCGTCCTGCAGCTGGTTCACGTCGCGCAGTGCCTGCAGGTTCTGGGGCACGAGCTGCGTGACGTCGGACACCACCTCGCTCTGGGTATCCAGCGCCAGCCCCACCACGGCCACGGCCAGCGCCACGGCCAGCACGCGCCGCGGGCGCGAGAGGGAGACGCCCAGGGCCCGCCAGGCCCGATCCGCCATCCGCTCCCTGGCGGCCTCGAGCCCAGGGTGAGCCGCGGCGCGCGTGAGCCGCTCGCGCACCCCCGCGAACGGCATCGTGCGCGGGGTCCCGCCCCGCGGCGCGAACCGCACCAGACACGCAAAGCCGGCAAACAGGGCGCAGGCCAGCGCCACGAAGATGCCGAGCACCAGCAGGAGGCCGAAACCGCGGACCATCGGCACCGGGGAGAGCAGGAGCACGAGGAAGCCGACGGCGGTGGCGGCGCCGGCGGTGACGATCGTGGGGCCACCGGCCGCGGCCGCCGCGGCGGCGTCCTCCACCAGGCTGTCGCGGTCGCCGGAGGAGCCCCCGCGGCGCCGGGCCCGGCTCTCGTCGAAGCGGGCCTGGAACTGGATCGCGTAGTCCACGGCCAGCCCGATCAACACCGGCAGCACGGCGATGGAAGCCATGGTGAGGCTGCCGCCGGCGAGCGACAGGGCGCCGAAGGTCACGGCCGACGCCACGAGCGCGAGGCCCAGGGGAAGCAGGCGCAGCCGGGTGCGGAACACGAGCGCCAGCGTGGCCGCCATGACCAGCAGCGCCGCGGCGAGCAGCACGAAGATCGCGCTCTGCACCGCGTCGGACAGCGCGCCCGCCACCACCGGCACGCCGCTCACCACATAGTGGGCACCGTGACGAGGCTCGAAGACCCGCGCCTTCGTGGCCTGCCGGATGAGGTCGATGGCATGCGTGGTATCGGCCTGGCTCAACCCCGGCCGCATCCGCACCTGGATCAGCGCCGCGTCCTTGCTGGGGAAGAGGTAGCCCACCCTGGACTTCGGCACGCCGGGCTGGGTGTTGTCGAACACCACCGACGACACGAAGCCGGTGTCGGCCAGGCTCGGCGGCCGGCTGATGCCGTAGCGCAGGGCCAGCCGAGCAGCGTCCACCTGGAACTGGGCGGCCACGGCGTCCCGCGCCCCGCGGGCCAGGCGGTCCTGCTCCGACTGGGGGTCGCCGCGGGCCGCCGAGAGCTTTCTCGCCGCCCGGTCGGCACGCCGCGTCCTCGTCTGGAGCGAGCCTAGCTGCCGGGCGATCTCGTCGCCGATGGTGCTCACCGCAGTGTTGATGAACGTTCCCGGCCCGTACACGGCCTTCGCCGGCCTCAGCCGGGCCAGGTCACCGCACACCGCCGGAAGCCCGCGCTCGCGGTTCTTCCGGTTCTGGGCGATCGCCTTGTCCAGCTGCGCCTTCGGCACGTTGCCGGAGAGGCAGCCCTCCAGCCCGATCAGGCGCAGGAGGTCGTTGGTGAGAACGGTGTTGGTGAGCTTCCCCTTGACCAGCACGACCACCGCGTCGTCGCCGAAATCCTGGTTGAAGCGCTCGGTGGCCCGAAATGTGTCCGACGAGCTGCCCACCAGCGTGTCGGTCGCGGAGCTCGGCTGCAGGCGCAACGCGAGAGCCCCGCCGCCGAGGGCGAGAACCAGGGTCGCCGCCAGCACAGGAAGCGGCCGGCGCGCCACCACGCGTACGATCCGGCCGAAGGCGTTGCCGCTCACCCGGTCAGCTTAGGGAAGGTCCGCTAGGGCAGCGGCTGCAGGCGTGGGTACACGCCCGTGCCGCCATTCGTACGCGGGCCGAGCGGCGCCTGGGCGGTGCACGGAGGCGCCGCCCCCTTGTTCACCGTGCCGCCGAAGGTGTAGTAGTTCAGGAGCGAGACGACGTTGGCGGGGAGCTGCGGTGCGGGGGTCGGGGGATTGGGCACCGGGTTCTGGGTGCAGAGGTAGGTGCCGAACACGTCGAGGTGGCCCTCGGAGCCGAGCTTGGAGTACCCGCCCGGCTCGCGGTAGGGATTCGAGCGGTTGGTGGAGATCCGGTTCGGATAGGCGGACATGATCTCCGGGTTGGTCGGATTCTGGGTGCGCAGGTAGTGGATGCCGCTCTGCTTGGCCTCGGTGACGGCGGCGTCGTCGGCGAAGAACGCGGCGATCTCCTTCTTGTAGAGGCCGAGATAGTCCACGATCGGGGTGAACTGGCGCAGGAAGGTGGCGGTTCGGCCGAGCACGGGGCGGGTGTTGTTGAGGGCCTCGGAGGCGGCAGGGAGCCCGGGCTTGGACACCTTCACGAGCGGAGCGAGGTTGTGGAACAGGCTCTTCAGGTCCGGCGACACAGCATTCAGGTCCTGGAGAGTGGGAGAAAGCTGGCGGGCGGCCGGCCGCAGCTGGTCGATCAGCGGGTTCGTGTCGTGCGCGAACTTGGTCAGCCGGGTGGTGGTGGTGCGGCTCTCGCGCAGGAAAGTGGGCAGAACCCGGAAGGTGTCGGCCAGCTGGGTGTTCCGGCGGGCGGTGGTGCTCCAGACGGTGTTGGAGTTGCGGATCAGCGAGCGCAGCTGGCCCTGACGCTCGGACAGGGCGCCGAACACCACGCCGGTGTTGCGGATCAGCTTGCTTGTGGCCTTGCCCTGAACCCTCAGCACCTTCAGGACGTCGTCGGTGTTCTCGGCGAACGGCGTGAGGTTGCCCAGGGCGTCGTTGATCGCCTCACCGTTGCCGAGGGACGCGCGGCCCTGCTGGTCGAGCCAAACGGAGAAGCGCTCGCGGGTCTTGGGATCGAAGGTCCGCAGGATCTCGTCCAGCTGCACCGTGTCGGCCACCTGGCCCTCGGGGAGGTCTCCGCCGTCCGGGATCGTGCCGGATGACTTGCTGCCCGGCGCGAGCTCCACGTAGGTCTCGCCGAGCAGGGTCTTCTGGCGCAGGATGGCCCGGGTGTCCTTGGCCAGCGGCGCGTAGCGGGAATCGATCTCGAGCACCGTGTCGGTAAGGCCGGTCTTGTCGTCCGGCTGCACCCTGCGGACCTTGCCCACCTTCACGCCGGAGATACGCACCTCGGCCTCCTGGGCCAGCTGGGTGGCCTCCGGGAACTGGGCGTTGATCCGGTAGCCCTGGGGCTGCAGCGGCACCGATCCGCCGAAGGACAGCCAGAGGAAGATCAGGATGCCGAAGCAGGACAGCGCGAAGGCCACCATGGTGAGGATCCGGCCGACGCTGGGGGCTTGCTTTATCAAGAGCTCATCCCGATGGTGGTGGCGCCAGTGGCGCGGTCGCCAGCTTGAACGGGGTGTTGGGGCAGAGCGTCACGTCGTTCGGGAAGTTCGCGAGGCGGGTGAGCATGGCCAGCTGCGGGTTCGCCTGGACGAGGTTCGCGAGGGTGCTGAAGTTGTCGCAGGTGGCCAGCACCGTTCCCCGGAGGATCGGACCGTGAGCGTCCTGGAGGCTGGTGAGCGTGGTGCCGGCGTGGGCGGCCCATCCGCTCCAGAAGAGATAGGACTGGTTGTCGCCGGGCGGGTCGTACGCCAGTGTGTTGAAGAAGGCGTTCAGCACCTTGAACGAGCGCGTGAGGCCCGGCGTGACCGGCGCGAGGTCCTTCGTGGCGGTGCGGAGATCCCGGGCCGTCGGCTGCACGTCGCGGGCGAAGGGCCGGATCTGCTTCTGGATGATCGGCGTGGTGTCGCGCAGGAACGGTCGCTGGCGACGCAGGGACGGGGCGAGCTCGCGGGCGAACGGGCGCAGGCCCTCGAGCGTGGGCCCGAGCTTCACGGCCAGAGCGTTCACGTCCGTGAGGGTCGTGGCCGTCTGCGACAGCGCCGCGGGGAACAGCGACACCGCCTCGCTGAGGTTGCCCTGCTGTGCCGCGAAGGCCGCGAAGTTCGCGTTCGAAGCGTCCACGAAGTCGGCCAGCTGCCGGTCCTTGCGGCCCAGCTCGGTGGAGAGCTCCTGGAAGTTGTGGATCACGCGGCTGATGTTCCGGCGCCTCTTCGACAGCCCCGCGGTGAACTGCTTTCCGTAGCGGGCGGTGGGCTCGAAGCGCTTGAAGGCCTCACGCAGGTCCTGCGAGGCCGTCTGGCCTGTGTCCGCGGGCTTCGTGTCCCGGAAGGCCGTGCCTCCGGCATTGAGCAGGATGCGCAGGTAGTCGCGGGTGTCGGCGTCGAGCGCACCGAGAACCTCGTCCGGGTTCACGTCGGGCAGTGTGTTGGCCACGCGGACGCGGCCGCCTTCCTTGATCTCACCCGCGCTCCTGGTGCCCGGGTCGAGCGCGAGGATCATGTCCTTGAGGCCGGTCTTCGGGCGCAGCAGGATGGACGAGTCCTTGTAGATCGGCTTGTACTTGTTCTTGATCTTCATCGTCACGACGGCCTTGCCGTCCTCCAGGTTCACCGAGCCCACCTCGCCCACCTTCACGCCCGCGATGTTCACCGTCTGGCCCTGACCCGGCACCACGGCCTGGGCGGTGGGCAGCTCGGCCTTCACGTCGTAGAAGTCGGTGCCGACGACCGGTACCCACGCCGGCAGGTAGAAGCGCTGGTTGGACAGGATGTAGCCCGCGATCCCGATCGCCACAACGAAGAGAACGATGATGGCCGCGAACACACGCGCCTGCTTCTTGATCTGGCGCTTCACGGACCGGGTCCGATCTTGGCCGAGTTCAGGTCCGGCGCCGGCTGGGTGGAGCACTTCACCTTGGGCTTGTAGGGCGCCTTGGGGCTGCGCGCCGGCCGCGTGCCCGCGGGCTGCGCGGTGAAGCTTCCGTAGCGTTGGGTGTTGCCCGTTCCTACCGATCCCGGGAACGCGCCGCCGCCGGGCTGGAAGCGGGTGTACACGCCGTTCCCGGTGAAGTTCTGTCCCGCGCCCACGAGACCGGTCAGCGACTGGAAGAACTCCTTGTAGTTCTGGATCCCCGTGCTGAGGTTGCCGTCCTGGATCGTCTGCTCGCCGCTGGGCAGCACGGTGTTGTACTGGCACTTATCGAACTCGTCGAGCACCGGCAGGAGGTTCACCTGGCCGGCCACGACCTGCGCCAGGTCAGGCACCGTGGGCTTCAGGATCTTCACGAGGCCCTGAAGCTCGCTCGGCTCCAGCAGCGCGCGGGCCTGGCGCACCCACGGGAACCCGGCCTTGATCGTGGCTGGTGTCTCCTCGACGCCGGGGATCATCTCGAGCGCCCAGGCGCGCGTGGAGGGGAAGGCGGCGTTGAGGTTGTCCAGCGCCGGCCGCGCGGCCTCAAGCACCCGAGGCAGCTGGCGGACGGTCTGGCTCAGATTGCTCGACTGCGACGCGAGCGCACCCATCGTGATGTTGAAGTTCGTGACCAGGTCCTGGAGCTGGGTCTCCCGGCCCGACAGGGCGGTGAACACCTTCTGCTGGCCCGCGATCAGCTTCGAGAGGTCGTGGGTCTCGGTGCCGAGCGTGGCCTGGTTCACGATCGACGTCTGGCGGAGCGAGTCGGACGCCGAGTCGAGCGACTGGTTCAGCGCCTGGCCACCGGTCTTGCCCTGCACCTCCGGCACCTGGTCGGCATCCTCGCCGGGCTTCGGCTGGCCGTTGAGCGCATCGCCGTACCCCGCCAGCAGGTCCTCCAGGTCCTTGCGCGTGTTCGTGTTGAGCACGCCGAGCACCTGGTCCAGCTGCACCGGCGCCGACGTCTGCGACGCCGGGATCGTGTCGCCGTTGGAGATCGAGTCCGCGCTCGGAGACCCCGGCTTGATGTCCATGAAGAGGTTGCCCTCGAGGAAGATGCGCTCGCGCACCTTCACCTCGGCGTCGTTGTGGATCGGCAGGGCGTTGTCCTTCAGCTTCATCGTGACCTTCACGCCCTGCGAGCCGTGGCCCGCGGGCTCCACCTTCGAGACCTTGCCCACGTCCACGCCGGCGATCCGCACCGCCGTTCCCCTCTTGATCGGAGGCGCGTTCTGGAACACGGCGGACATCTGGAACGGCTTGGTGAACGGGATGTCCTTCGTGAAGCCCAGGTATACGCCGATCACGGTCAGCAGGATCGCCACCATCCCGGCCTGGAGTGTGCTGAGCCGCCCGCGTGACCTCATGGCGACGCTCCCAGCCCGGACTTCTTGCTCGTCTTCAGGCCCTGGTTGCCCGGCTGGTTGCCGATGAGGGTCTTGCCCACCGTCTGGTTGTAGTGCTCGTTACCGGCCTCGCATTCCTTGGTCTGACCTGGGGAGGCGGTGTTGGGATAGGGATTGGTGTGAAGGTGGTTGAGCTTGCCCGGGCCGTTCGCGGGGGCGCTGGAGGGTCCGATCTCGTTGTTGTTGGGCACGTATGGCTCGGTGCCCTGGATGGCCGTGGTCGGGATGATCGTGAACCGCTGCCACGTGCCGTTGGAGTCGCCCTCGGAGAGCACGCTGGACGCGTTGCGGAAGAACAGGGTCGCGTAGTTGCAGGTGGTCTGCACCGGCGTGAGGAACTTCAGGGTCGGGTTCAGGGAGGAGGACAGGCGCGTGAGCTGGCTCACGCCCTGCTGCACCAGCGGGTCTGTGGAGAAGCTGGCGAGCGTGTCGAAGGTGTCGGCCAGCTCCTTGTTCACCGGAATCGTCTTGGGCAGGTTCTCGGTGCCGGCCTGGAAGGCGTTGGCCAGGATCGGTGCCGAGTGCGGAAGCGTGGCCACGCCGGGCTGCAGCTCGTGGAAGAAGGCGGCGTTGTTGCGGAGGAATGGCCGCTGCTTCGGGAAGTCGCTGATGGCCACGTCCTCGGTGGGCGGACCCTCGGAGATGGATTCCTGGATGAACGGCCGTGCGACAGTCGCCAGGGCAGTGAAGGTGGTGTCCAGGCTCACGAAGAGCGACGCCTGCTCCTCGGCCACCGGCGCCACCTCGCCGGCGGTGTCGGCCAGGGCCTTGAAGAAGCGGTCGATGCGCGTGCGCGGGCTGGCGAGGTTCCTGGCCACCGGCTCGAGGTCGTCCAGCAGCGGCTGCAGCTGGTCGATGGCGGTGTTCAGGTCGCGCCCACGACCGGCCAGGCCGGTGCCGAAGCCGTCGAGCGAGTTGCGCGATCCGACGCGGGCCTTGTCGTCGAACATGTTGAAGAAGTCGTCGATCTCCACGACCTCGGGCCGCGCCTGGCGGATCGGAATCGTGGCGCCCGGCTTGAAGCCGGCCTTGCCCTCGCCCGGACGCACCTCCAGGTACTTGAGGCCGAGTGAGGAGCGCGGCCGCACGAGCACGGTGGAGTCGGCCGGCAGGGGCTCCACCTGCTTGTCGAGCTTGAGCGTGATCTGGGCATAGGTCGTGCCGTCGGGGCGGCGCTTGGGATCGATCTTGGCGACCTGACCGACGCGCGCGCCACCGATGCGCACGTCAAATCCCTTCACCAGCTGGGACGCGTTCGGCAGGTTGGCCTTCAGGTCGTAGGTGGGCACGAACGGCAGTCCGGTGTTCGCGTTGTAGGACAGGAACACCGCCACGATCGTGACCAGCACGGTGACCGCGCCCACCAGCACGGGGCTGGCGGTGAGGGCGGCTCGCGAGCGGCGGGGGCTCATCGCTCGCCTCCGAGCAGGTAGTCGAGCACCGGCTCGCTGTCCCTGAGGGCCGACGAGGCTCCGCGGGACCGTTCGCGCAGCCGCTTCAGGCCCTCATCGCGCTGCTGCGCCTGGGCCTTGGTCTCGGGGGTGCCGATCAGCTTCTGGAGCAGGCTCCCCTGCGGGGCCACGGTGCCGCCGGTGGCCAGCTTGTCCGGGGCCGGCGCGTTCGCCGCCGCGTCCGTCTTCGGGACCGATGCGCTGGCGGCATCCGCCTGCGGGTCGTAGAAGAGCGCGTGGCAGTCGGTGCTGTTCGGGGGCGTGAGCGAGTAGTTAGAGCAGCTGCTCGAGACCACCAGTCCGGCGCGGAGGTAGTGGCCGATCGAATCGAACCCGTTGGTGGACAGCGTCAGGTAGTAGAGGAAGTCGCTGATGCGCTCGATGCCGTCGGTGTCCTGGAGCGATGCCGTGAGCTTGTCCAGGTTCTTAACCGCCGGCTTCGCCTGCTTGCCGAGCGCACCGAGCTGCCTGATCAGCGGGCGGGACCTGATCAGGTCCGGCCGAGCGGTCTCGAGGGTGTCGCCGAGGCTCGGGAAGCTCTTGTTCCCCGCCTCGGAGACCGTGCCCAGTCCCTTGATCAGCGGACCCATGCTGGGTGCCGCCTGGCCCAGATCGGCCGCCACCGGCTCCCCCTGCTTGGCCAGCGCGTCGAGGTCCACCATCAGCGGGCGCAGCTCGCGCAGGAACCCGGGCAGGCGCTCGATGCCGCGCTGGATGTCCGTGGCCCGCTCGGCCGTGGCCTGGCCGGTGGCGGTGGCCTGAACGATGAAGCCGGAAACGTGCCGGCGCTCGCGGGCGATCGGGCCCAGCGCCTGGTCGGAATCCTTGGCCAGCCGCGCAAGCGTCTTGTTCTGCTTGGCCAGGATTGCGAGCAGGTCGTCGGTCTCCTTCAGCGCCGGGTTGGCCCGGTGGATCACCGCGTTCAACTGATCGCCCCGGCCCGCGAGGCCGGTGCCGAACTCGTTCAGAAGAATCGCCAGGCGCTGCCGGTAGGGGAGGCGCAGCGTGTCGTTAAGAAGGTCGAGGTCCACAGGCGAGCTGTTGTTCTGTACGGGCAGGTAGCGCTCGCCCTCGCCGTCCCCGCTCGCGATCTTGCGCAGCTTCGGGGCCGCCGTGGTGCCGGGCTTGCACTCCAGGAACTTCTCGCCGATCAGCGACTGGGGTCGGATGGTGCAGGTCGCGTCCTTGTGCCAGGGGGTGAAGTCCTCGTTGTCGATCCGGAGGACCACAGCCGCCTTCTTGCCCGGGGCCACCTCCAGGCCGTCGACCACGCCCACCGCGGCGCCGGCGATCTTCACGTCCTCGCCCTGCGTGAGCGAGGAGGCGTTGTCGAAGATCGCGCGTACGAAGTAGGCGCTGCCCCGGTCCTCGTTGCCGGTGGCGTTCACCACGCCGATCACGAGCCACGGCACGATGGCCACCGCCAGGGCTATCCAGATCAGCCGCCTCATGGGCCGGGCGGGGTCGAGGACGTGTCACAGGAATTGCCGGCCGGCGCCGGGTTCGAGCCGTCGGGGGCCGGCTGGACGATCCCGCCCGGGCAGCGGGTGATGTTGCCCGAATCGAAGTTCTGGAGCTTCTGCGACGGCTGGTTCGGGGTGAGGGTCCCGCCGGAGAAGGTGGTCGGCAGGAACATCGGCTGGACGCGCGCGTAGTGGCCGTTGGCGTCGTAGTTGGAGGCGAGCTGGCCGAAGTTCGAGAGCCAGGCGGCGAAGTCCGGCGTGTAGCCGCGGGCGTACTCGAATACCGGCTGCGCCCGGTTGAGGGTCTTGATCGTGCGCGGGAACACCGACCCGGTGAGGTCCGCCAGCTTGGGCTGCTTTGCCGTGAGGTCGATCAGGTCGTTGTTCGCGCCCGGGGCGCTGGTGATCGTGTTCAGGTCCTGGATCGTGGGCCGGGCGTCGTGCACCAGCGGGCGCAGCTCACGGAGGAACGGCGCCAGCTGCTTCGTGTCGGGCTTCGACACGGCCACCAGCTTGTCCAGGTCGTCGAGCGTCGAGCGGAGGTTCACGAATGTGGTGTTGGCCTTCCGGAGCGTGTCCGGCAGCAGCACGAGCGCTCGGTCGAGGGACGAGTTCTCCTGGGCGATCGCGCCGAAGGTGGTGTTCGTGTTGCTCACCAGCCCGGCCAGGTCGTCCCGGCGCTCGGCCAGCGCGGTCACGGTCGAGGAGGTGTCCCGCACGAAGCGCCTGAGCACGTTCTGGTCGAGCGCCAGCTCGCCCGTCACGTCGCTCGTGGACACGAGGAAGGGCGAGAAGTACTTGGTGGCCTGCCGGGCCTTCTCACCCTTGCCGTCGTACTGGTCCGCGAGCCCGCGGATCACGTTCTGGAGCCCCTTCCGGGTCCGCGCGTTCAGGGTGTTGAACAGCGTGTCGATGTCCACCGGGGCGGTGGTCTCATCGGCCCTGATCTCGCCCCCGTCGTCGATCTTCTTCGCGTTGTTCGGCCCCGGCTGGAGCGATACGTAGCGGTTGGCGATGCCCGACAGCGAGGTGGCGCGGATGGTGGCCTGCGTGCCCTCGTGCAGCGGCACGTAGTCGTCGTTCAGCTTCAGCGTGACCACGGCGTTCGCGCTGTTGTCGAGCGTGATGTCGGAGACGCTTCCGATCTTGGCCCCGCCGACCTGCACGGGGTTGCCGGGCACGAGTGCGCCGGCGTTTTGGAAGACCGCCTTTACCTTGTAGCCGTCGCCCCCGCCGAACATCGCGAGGGCGAGCAGGGCCACGGCGGCCACGAGCGCACCCAGGGCCACCACTCGGGCGAGCACCGATCCACGCTCACTCTGGAGCGCGTCTCGAGTCCGTGCATCTCTCCCCGTCGATTCCAAGCGCGACCCAGCGACCTACGCCTTCCGTGGGCCCAGTATTTCACCGGGAACGCGGCTGCGCGAAGGTCGCAAGAACCTATTCCATGCCCAGCGGCCCCTGGGCCTCGCCGGACAAGAACTGCCTCACGAACTGGTTGTCCGAATTGAACAGCTCGCTGGCCGGCCCCGACTCCACGATCCGGCCCTTCCAGAGGATCGCGATGTAGTCCGCCACTCGGCGGGCGGACATGATGTCGTGGGTGATCACGCAGTAGGCCCCGCCGTTCTCGGCGTGGATCTCCTGGATCAGCTCACACAGGAGCGCCGTGCGCACCGGGTCGAGGCCCGAGTCGGGCTCGTCGAAGAGCACGATGTCCGGGTCCAGCACCAGAGCGCGGGCGAACCCGGCGCGCTTCCGCATGCCCCCCGAAAGCTCGTTGGGCATCTTCTCGCGCGCGCTCGTGAGACCAACTTCCGCGAGCCGCCGGTCCACGATCTCCTTGATCTCCGCGTCGCCCTTGTCGGTGTGCTGGCGAAGCGGGAAGGCGGTGTTGTCGAAAACGTTCATCGAGCCGAAGAGCGCGCCGTCCTGGAACAGGACGCCGAACTTCTTGCGCATCTCGAACAGCTCCTCGTCGGCCAGGTTCGGCACCGACTCGCCGTGCACCAGCACGTCGCCCTCGTCCGGGTAGAGCAGGCCCACCATGTGCTTGATGCACACGGACTTGCCCGTGCCCGACGGGCCCAGGATCATCGAGATCTGGTCGTCCGGAAGGCCGAGGTTCAGGCCGTTCAGGATCGTGTTGCGCCCGAACGACTTCTTCACGTCGATGAACTCGACGGCATCCGCATGGCCGTGCTCGCGCGTGCGGCCGCCGTGCCACTGGTAGGGCTCCTCGCCCTTGCGCGTCTGCTCCCGGATATTGTCGGGAACGTCCTCGTCCGCCGAGTAGGCACTCTGCGGGCGCTCCCGCGTCACGCGCGTGTCCGCGACCCGCGTCTCCTCCCACTCACGCGGGTCGAGTGGTTCCCCCTCGCGCGTCTCTCCTGGCGGTTGCTCGCTCAAGCCTCTCTCCTCGCCTTCCTCATCCTCATCCACCTATGGGCGCTCTCGGATTGGAGCCCCAGAAGATCTGTGTCCCCACCATGCCCACGATGTGCACGAGAACGGTGTTGAGCACCATCGACTTCGCCGTGGCCGTGCCCACTCCCACCGGGCCACCAGACGCGTTATAGCCGTAGTAGCACCCCACAAGGACGATCAGCGTGGCCATGGCCATGCCCTTAATGAGGCTGTAAAACAGGTCGGGTGGGTTCTGGAACATCCAGAAGATCAGGAAGAACCCTCCTGAGGACACCTCGCCGATCTGCTGGACCACAGCAAGGTAGCTTCCGAAGAAGCCCACCCCCACGCCCGCGATGTACATGAAGGGCAGCACCATCCAGGCGGCCAGGAGGCGGGTGGCGCAGAGGAAGACGATCGAGTTGATGCCCATCACCTCGAGCGCGTCGATCTCGTCCGAGATGCGCATGGCGCCGATCTCGGCCACCAGGCCGGTGCCCACCTTGGCCGACATCATGTAGCCGAAGGCGTA
>JBBQHI010000031.1:0-41733 GCA_038323835.1 Solirubrobacterales bacterium | reverse complement strand
TGTAGTTCCTAATGGCCTTTGTCAGTCGTGAGGCGGGTGGTCGCTTTCCGATGGAGCCGTGTGGTCGTCGGTAGTTGTAGCGCTCGAGGAAGACCGGCAACTGTTGCTCGCGTTCTGGTGAGCTGCCGTAGATGCGCGTGTAGGCCCATTCTTCGAGCAGTGTTTTGATGAAGCGTTCGGCTTTGCCGTTGGTCCTGGGCCGGTAGGGGCGGATGCGGGTGTGGCGGATGCCGAGGGTGCGGCAGGCGATCGCGTGTGCCGTGGAGATGTAGCCCGGGCCGTTGTCGGACATGACCCGCTCGACCCGGATGCCGTGCTGCTTGAAGAAGCCAAGGCCGCGGCGCAGGAAGGCGATCGCCTGGCGGGCGTTCTCGCCCTGGCCTTGGAACACCTCGGCATAGGCCAGCCGGGAGTGGTCATCAACCATCACGTGCACAAACTCGAAGCCGGTGGCGCCGAGGCGCTTGGGCCCGACGCTGAACTGGCTGCGCCGGTGCCCGGTCACGCGATGCCCGGCGCCGCGCTCGCTGATCCGGCCGAGCTTCTTGACGTCGACGTGGACGAGCTGGCCCGGCCGTGCCAACTCGTAGCGGTTGGGCGGCTCAGGCGGGGCGAGCCGCGAGCGCTTGCCCAGCCCAATCCGCTTCAGCCACGCCGACACCGTCGAGATCGCCATCCCGAGCAGCTCGGCGATCTCCGCAGCGGTCATGTGCAGCCGCCGCAGCGCCTCGATCGCCTCGACCCGCCCGGGCGCAGTCTTGTGCGGGATCCGCCGCGGCACCGGCCTCCGATCCACCAGCCCCTGCTCGCCTTCGGCGCGATAGCGGGCAAGCCACCGAAAGACGGTCCGCTCGGTGACGCCGGCGGCCTCGGCCGCCGACCTCACCGACCAGCCCTCCTCCTCAACGCGACGGACAACACGTCGCCTGCCGATCGGACTGAGCGGTGCTCTAGCGTGAACTTCCATCTGGGCCTCCTGGGAGCTGGTTGTCTCAACAGCTCCAGCCTCCAGCGAGGCCCGGATGACAAAGGTGGCTAGGAACTACACCTAGTTCTCGCCGCCAGCGACGAGGCGGCCATCGTGGTCCACGGGATCGCGTGTTACCCCGCCGGCTTCGCGTTTCTGCTCGAAGCGGTGAGCCGCTACGAATCCGTGCTCGAGGACGGCGGGGAGGCGGATCCCGGGTGGGCGGCGGGCGACCTCTACGCCTCGCGCGGGACGGGGCGCTTCGGTGGCCGGGCGCCCGCGGGGATACTCAAGTTCGGCGTTGCCTACAGCGGCGTCGGCAAGGCCACCACGCTCGAGCCGCGGGACGCGGGCTGGCCGCTCACCGCCGGCGACGGCCCCGGACCCCACCTCTTCCTGGGCGGTGGGGGCGGCGCGGATGGTGCCTGGAGCTACGAGATCTGGGTGACTCCCCTGCCCGGGGAGATTCCGGTGATCCTGGCCTGCGAATGGGCGGCGCAGGGGATCCCGGAGACCCTGGTGGAGGTGGACGGAGCCCTGATCACCCGGGCCGCAGCCGAGGCGAGGCCGGTGTTTCCCGCCCGTCTAGAGTGCGCCCGGCCCTGACCGTCGACCCGAATCAGCACGACCGCTTCCTTTTGCACCAACGCATCAGGCCGATCGTGAACCAGTACGAGTTCACGCTCCCCGATCCCAGCGACGAGCCCGGCGAGCCGGTGGCCTTCGTCGAGCAGAAGCGCTTCAAGTTCAAGGAGGACATCCGCTTCTACGCGGACGACTCGAAGCAGCAGGAGCTGATGCGCCTGAAGGCTCGCCAGCGTTTCGACCCCAGCGCCCGCTACGACGTGACCGCGGTGACCGGGGAGAAGATCGGCGAGATCCAGAAGGTGTTCGGGCAGAGCCTCTTCCGCTCCACCTACACGCTCTTCGACGCGCAGGGCGCCGAGACCGCCAAGGCCCGCGAGAGGAGCCTCGCGGTGGCGCTCTTCCGGCGCCTCGTGGACCTCATTCCCTTCATCGGCGGCTTCTCGGACTGGCTGCCGATCCCGTACCACTTCGAATTCATCCGCGGCGACGAGACCCTCGGCACCCACGTGCGCAAGGCCTTCAAGTTCCGCGACACCTACACGATCGACCTCAGCGGCGATCCCGAGCGCACGCTCGACCGCCGCCTGATCCTGGCGATCGCCGTGGGCATGGACGCGCTCCAGGCGCGCTGAGCCGGTCTCGCCCGCGAGTTTCAGGCGCCGATCGCGTTCTGGAACGCCGATTCCACGTCGTGCTCCTCGTCTCGGTTCAGGGGCCTGAGGTCCGTGGCGCCCACCAGCGTCTCCTCGGTGGGGAAGATCAGCGGGTCCGAGGCCAGGGCCGGGTCGTCGCGCTCCACCAGCTCGCGCACCCCCTTGACCGGGCAGACGTAGTTCACCCACTCGGTGATCGGCTTCTGGATCTCCGGCCGGTAGACGAAGTCCATGAACTTCTCCGCGGTGTAGGCGTGCGGCGCTCCGATCGGGATCTGCATGTTGTCCGACCAGAGGAGAAACCCCTCCTCGGGGCGCACGAACGCGATCTGCGGATTGTCCGCCTGGAGCTGGATCGCGTCGCCGGACCATCCCAGCACCAGCCATGAGTCGCCCTTGCCCAGGTCGCGGGTGTACTCGTTGCCGGTGAAGCGGCGGATCTGCCCGGAGCGTGACGCCTCCTCCACCTTGTCGATCGCCTTGATCAGGTCATCAATCGAGGCTGTCTTCGGATCCGCCCCCATGCCCAGCAGAACCATCGGGACGGTGTCGTAGAGCTCGCGGAGCACCGTGACCTTTCCCTTGTAGGCCGGGTCGAACAGGTCGTTCACGCTGCGCGGCTCGCGCTTCACCTTGTCCTTGCGGTAAACGATCCCGGTCATTCCAGACTGCCAGGGCACCGAGAAGTCGCGCTTCGGGTCGTAGAGCGGCTTGCGCAGCCGGTCGATCAGGTTGCGCTCCACCGTGGGCAGCGCCCGCCGGTCCAGCTTCTCCACGTAGCCCAGCCGGATCATGCGGCCGGCCATCCAGTCGGACACCACGTGGAGGTCGCGCCCGCCGGAGTCCCCCTCGGCGTACTGCTGCTGGACCTTGCCGAAGAACTGCTGGTTGTCGTTGATCTCCTCGACGTAGCGGGTGTGCGTGCCGTACCTCTGCTCGAACCGTGCCAGCGTCTCCCGCTTCCGGTCGATGTAGAGGGGCCAGTTCGAGAACAGCATCGACTTGGAGATCTCGCTCTTGCGCACGCGCGGGGCGTCGTCGGGAGAGCGCGTCTTGCTGAGCTCGTCGCCGCAGGCCGCGAGCTGAGCCACGATCGAGGCGCCGAACGCGCCCGCCGCTCCGCGCCGCAGCAGCGAGCGCCGCGTGAGCTCGTCGCGCAGCAGCCGTTCGAACCTCCGCTCCAGATCCGAGTCGTCGACCCGCACCGGCAGCAGACTACCCCTCCCCGGCGCGCGTTCTGGCAGGCTGGTGGGCGTGGTCAGGCCGGCACGCCAAGAGGACGCCCAGGCCTGCGCAGCCATCTACGCGAACTACGTGGTGGGCGAGGTGATCTCCTTCGAGGCGGTGCCCCCCGACGCGGCCGAGATGGGGCGGCGGATGGCCGAGCTGGCCGGCGCCTACCCCTGGCTCGTGACGGAGCGCGCCGGGGAGGTGGCCGGATACGCCTATGCGGGGCTCCACCGCTCGCGCGCGGCCTACCGGTGGGCGGCCGACGTGTCCGTGTACGTGTCCCCGGCCCACCACCGCACGGGGGTGGGCCGCGAGCTGTACGAGGCCCTCTTCGACACGCTGCGGAATCAGGGCGTCCGGGTGGTGTGCGCGGGCGTGACCCTGCCCAACGAAGCGAGCGTGGGGTTGCACGAGGCGATGGGCTTCACCCCGGTGGGCGTGTACCGGAACATCGGCTGGAAGCTCGGGCAGTGGCATGACGTGGGCTGGTGGCAGCTCGCGCTCCTGCCCCAGGAGGGCGAGCCGCCGCCCGAGCTGCGCCCGCCCGCGGCCGAGTAGATTGCCGCGGCAATGAGCGAGCCCAGACTGGTGAGCGTCGTGACCGGCGCGTCGAGCGGAATCGGCGAGGCCACGGCCCAGCGGCTCGCGCGAGAGCCCGGGGCGCGGCTGGTGCTGGTGGCGCGCCGGGAGGAGCGGCTCCGCGCTCTGGCCGAGTCCCTTCCCGCCCCCGCCACCTGGGTGGCCGCGGACCTCACGGACGAGGCCGCGCCGGAGCGAGTGGCCGCGCACGTGCGCGAGGAGCACGGGATGCTCGACCTGCTGGTGAACAACGCGGGCGCGTCGTGGCGCGCTCCCTTCGCCGAGGGCGGGCACGCAAACGTGGCCCGGACGATGGAGCTGAACTTCGACGCCCAGGTGCGCCTCACCGAGGCCCTTCTCCCCCTGCTCCGCGCCTCCGCCCCCAGCGCAGTGGTGAACGTGTCGAGCACCGCCGGCCGCGTGGCCCGGGCGGGCACGGGCGCCTACGCGGCCAGCAAGTCCGCGCTCGCGGGATGGTCCGACTCGCTCTACCTCGAGGAGCGTGCGCACGGCGTGCACGTGGGACTCGTGCTGCCGGGCTTCATCGCCACCGAGGGGTTCCCCGCCCGGGAGCTGAAGGCGAAGCTCTACACGCGCTGGATCGTGTCGACCCCCGATCGTGTGGCCGAGGCGATCGTGGACGCGGGGCCGCGCCGGCGTGCCGAGCGCTACGTGCCTCGGCCCTACGTTATGGCCGCGGTGACGAGGACGCTGCTGCCGGCGCTCTACCGGCGGATCATGTCCGGCGGCGGAGCGGCGGTGATGACGACGCAGACCGGCGCCGACGCCGCCGACCGTGAGGCCGGCGGCGTCTAGCGCCCCTCACAGGGGCCTAGCCGAAACAGCCGGCTCAGCCGGTCGACGCGACCTGGGGGCGGTCGGTCAGCTTGGCCTGGAGGGTGTGATCGGACCCGCCTCGGCGGACCACGATCTCCACCTGGTCACCGGGCTTGTGGGTGTCCACCGCACCCGACAGCGTGGCGGAATCGTCCACCTTCGTCCCGGCGAGCGAAACGATCACGTCACCGGCCTTCAGGCCGGCGTCCGAGGCGGGGGCCCCGGAAACGACGGAGGCCACGCGTGCCCCACCGGCCGCGGCGTCTCTGGTGGTGACCCCGAGGTAGGCATGAGCGGCGGTCCCGTGGGAGCGCAGCTGCTCGACCACGGTCTTGACCGTGTTGGATGGCACGGCGAAGCCGATCCCGCTGTTGCTGGCCGTGCCGGTGCCGTTGGAGTCGTTCGACTCGATCTGCGAGTTCACGCCGATCACGCGGCCGCTCGTGTCGAGCAGCGGGCCGCCCGAGTTCCCCGGGTTCAGCGCGGCATCGGTCTGGATCACGCCGTCGATCGAGAAGCCGTTGGGCGCGCTGATCTGACGTCCCAGTGCGCTGACGACGCCCGTGGTGAGGGTGCGCTCGAGGCCGTATGGATTGCCGATGGCGTAGGTGGCATCGCCCACGTGGAGGCTGTCGGAGTCCGCGAACGTGAGCGCGTGGAGCGTCTTCGAGCCGGGGTCGACCTTGAGCAGCGCGATGTCCGCCGAGGCGTCCTCGCCCACGACCCGCGCCGTCTGCGTGTCGCCGTCACCGATCTTCACCTGCACCGAGGAGGCGCCCTCGACCACGTGTGCGTTGGTCACGAGGTAGCCGTCGCTCGAGATCACGAAGCCGGTGCCGGTGCCGGTGCCCGAGGAAGAGCCACCGAAAGGACCCGACCCCTGCCGGGTCACCTTGGCGGTGATGAAGGCCACCGAGTTACGCGCGCTCTCGTAAACGTCGCGCGAGGTGGAGCCTGTGCTCGGGGCGGCCGAGACGGGCTGCACGGCCGCCTGGGGCGCGGCGCCCGTGACCGTCGTGGTGCTGGTGCCGCCGCCCGCGATACCGGTCACCGCGGCCCCGGCGCCACCGCCGACAATCGCCGCCGCCATGAGGGTCACAGCTGTCTTCGAGGTTCGCATGGGGACGACCGTCGCGGCCCGGCGTTACAGATCCCTGAAGGCGGACGAAGAGCTACGTAAGAGCGGCCGGGCTCGCGGGTCCCGGACCGGCCGAGGCGGGCGCGCCGCTCGGCCCGAAGCCGAGCGTCATCAGCGCTCCCCCGCCCTCCGCGTTGGCCGCTGTGACGAAGCCGCCGTGGGCCTCGGCGGCCTGCCGCACGATCGCCAGGCCCAGCCCGCTACCCGGCAGCCCGCGCGCGCGGTCGGCACGGTAGAAGCGCTCGAACACGTGCGGCAGGTCATCCTCGGCGAAGCCCGGCCCGCGATCCCGGACGGTCAGGGTTCCCCCGCGCAGCGACACGTCGATCGCCGCGCCCGGCGGGCTCCACTTGACCGCGTTGTCGAGCAGGTTGGACACGGCGCGCTGGATCCTGTCCGGCTCGCCCGCCACCACCGCGGGCTCGAGGCCCACGCGGATCTCGGCCGTCTCCCCGGCGTGGCCGCGCGCACGGTCCACCGAGGAGGCCACGATCTCGTCCAGGCGCACGTCGTCCACCACCGTGGCCGCCTTCGCCCCGCGCGCAAGCTCCACCACGTCGGCCACCAGCGCGGTGAGCTCGTCCAGCTCGCCGACGATGTCCGCCCGGAGCGCTGCCAGCTCGCCCGCGGGCAGGCGGTCGGCCTCCTCCAGCACCTGCACGTTCGCGCGCAGGCTGGCCAACGGGGTGCGCAGCTCGTGGCTCGCGTCCGCCACGAGCTGGCGCTGCGCCTCCACGGAGAGCTCCAGCGCGTCGAGCGTCGCGTTGAAGCTCGTGGCCAGGCGCGAGAGCTCGTCCTTCCCCACCACCTCCATGCGCTCCGAGGGATCCGGGCCGGCGGCCACCCTTTCGGTCCGCCGGGTGAAGCGAGCGATGGGAGCCAGCGCGGTGCGGGCCACCAGCGCACCGAGCCCCGCGGCCAGGGCCACGCCGCCCGCGCTGACCAGGACGAGGATCAGGAGGATGCCGCGAAGCTGGTCGTTCACCTCGGTGAGCGGCCGGGCCACCTGGACCGCCCCCGCCCCCGCGCCCCGGGTCAGCACCCTCAGCTCGGTGCCTCCCGCGCTGCGGTCGGTGAGGTGCTCGCCCTCTCCGTTGCGGGCGATCTGGATCGCGCGCTGGTCCACGGGCAGGCGCGAGCGCTCGCCCAGCGGCCGCAGCACGTTGCCCTCCGGCGTCACGACCTGCACGTAGCCGGGCGCGCCCCCGAACGGAGCGGCCGGCGCGGGGATGCGGTCGCGGTCGAAGGGCGCGCGGCCGGGCCCCGGGGGCGGCGCCGTCTCCACCTGGGTGATGCGGTCCGCCGTCTGGCGCAACGCGTCGTCGATGTTGCCGCGCAGCTCGGCCCGGACCGCGAGGTAGACGATCACCGCGGCCAGCACCACCGTGACGGCCACCGCAAGGCTGCCCGCGGCGGCGATGCGGGCCCGGAGGCTCACGGCTCCCTCAGCGCGTAGCCCACGCCCCGCACCGTGTGGATCAGCTGCCGTCCGCCGGCCTCCTGGATCTTGCGGCGCAGGTAGCCGATGTACACGCGCAGGGCGTTCGAGCCGGGACCGAAGTCATATCCCCACACGCGCTCGTAGATGAGGCTCGGCGGCAGCACGCGGCGCGGGTTCAGCATCAGCAGCTCGAGCAGCTGGTACTCGGTGCGGGTGAGCTCGGCGAAGCCGGAGGGAGGAGCGGAGCCCGAGCGCTCGTCGGGCGAGCACAGGACCATGGGGTCCACCGCCACCCCGTGCCGGGCGCTGTCCAGGCGCAGCTCGCCGAAGGTCAGGGCGTCCGGGTCCCCCTCCCCCGCCGTGCGGCGCATAAGCGCCCGCAAGCGTGCCTTCATCTCGCCGATGTCGAAGGGCTTGACGAGGTAGTCGTCGGCGCCCGCGTCGAGGCCGTCGATGCGGTCCGACACCGCGTCGCGCGCCGTGAGCATCAGCACCGGCACCCGGTTGCCCGCGTCGCGCAGGCGCCGGCAGACCTCCAGGCCGTCGAGACCCGGCATGCCCACGTCGAGTACCACGGCGTCGGGCAGCGACTGGGCCACCTCGGTCAGGCCCTGCTGGCCGCCCGCGGCCGTGACCACGTCGTACCCACCGAGGGTGAGGGCGCGGCGCAGGGCGTCGCGGACCGCTCGGTCGTCGTCCACCACGAGGATGCGCACCATTCCCATTGTGACCACGCCCGGGACGGGTGCGACGCCTTCTTACTCCGCTCTTCGAGACGGCTTACGTGCCGCTGCCAGTCTGCCGCTCCACTGAAGGCGACCGGTTCGGCTACATGGCTGCGGTGCTCGCCCGATCACCGATCGGGCTGTGCTCCTCACCAAGGAGGTTGTGCATGCGAGGCAGGAGAGCGATCGCGATCGGCGGTGTGGCCGCGGCCCTGGTGGGCGGAGGAGCCGCCGCACTTGCCGCGAGCAACGGTGATGGGGACAAGGTGGAGAGCGCCATCCTCAGCGACGCCGCCAAGCGGCTCGGCGTTCCCGCGGACAAGCTGAAGGACGCGCTGTCGAAGGCCGAGGCCTCGCAGCTCGATGCACGCCTCGACAAGGCCGTGAAGGACGGCGACCTGACCCAGAAGCAGGCCGACCAGATCAAGAAGGACCACGAGCGCTTCGGCGGCGTGCTCGGCGGTCCCGGCGCCGGCGGCCACGGCCCACGCTTCGGAGGCCACGTCTTCGAGCTGCACCACTTCGGCGGACCTGGGCCCGGCGGTCGCGGCGGGCCCGGCGGCATCCTCGACGGCGTGGCCAAGTCTCTCGGCATCTCCGAGGACAAGCTGGTGTCCGAGCTGCGTGACGGCAAGACGCTCGCTCAGGTGGCCAAGGCGCACGGCAAGTCGCTGGCCGACGTGAAGAAGGCCGCCAGCGACGCGCTCGGCACGCGCCTGGACAAGGCGGTGAAGGACGGCGACCTGACCCAGAAGCAGGCCGACCAGATCCGCAAGGGCATGAACGACGCCATCGATCACCTCGGCGAGCGCGGCGGTCGCGGCCCGGGCTTCGGTCCGCCGCCCGGCTTCCGCCACGGCTTCGGTGGCCGGCCCGGCACCGACCAGAAGCTCGAGGCGCCGCCCGGGGCCTCGGGCGGGGCCTACGGCCCGCAGACGTTCACCCAGTAGGGCGGGCTACTTCGTGGTCAGCACGAGCTGATTGCCGGCCGGATCGCGCATGGCCACGCCATCGCGGCGCTCCTCCTGCGGAAACCCGGCGGCATCGAGGCGGGCGCGCACTCGCGCGAGCTCCTCCGGCCCGTCCAGCACCAGCGTCCAGTGGCGCAGGCCGACCGTGCCGGGTGGCGCCGTGGGCACGCCCGGGCCGCGCCAGTTGTTCAGCCCGAGGTGATGGTGATACCCGCCCGCCGAAACGAACGAGGCGCCCGGGAGCGAGGCCATCACGTCGAAGCCGATCACGTCGCGATAGAAGCGCACCGCCTCGTCCACGTCGCCCACGTGCAGGTGCATGTGGCCGAGCACCAGCCCCGGATCCGAGTGCGGCGGCGGTGTGGGGCCGGAGGCAGTGGAGAGCAGGTCGTCCAGGTCCAGCGGCGCGACGAACATCTCGACCTCGCCGCGGGCGGTCGTGCGCCAGGAGTCGCGCGGGCGGTCGGCGGAGATCTCGATGCCGTTGCCGTCCGGATCGGGCAGGTAGACCGCCTCGGACACGCCGTGGTCGGACGCGCCCTGAATGGGCGTGCGCAGGGCCGAAAGACGCTGGAGCGCGCCGGCCAGCGCTGTGCGGCTGGGATGCAGCAGCGCGAAGTGGTAGAGCCCGGCGTGCCGTCCCGCGCCCTGTGCTCCAGGCTCCTCGGTGAGCACCACGAGGTCCTCCCCGCCCGCGCCCATCGCCGCCGTGCCCACATCGCTTTCGTGGACGCGAAGGCCCAGGGCGTCCTGGTAGAAGCCGACGGAGCGGTCGAGGTCGGTGACCGTCAGGTGCACCGCGCCGGGATGTGTGGCGGGTGCCAGCACCGCGTCGGACGAGTCGGAGCCGGTGTCGGGCGAGGTCATGTCTCCCACGATGGTAGGCCGCGCCGGGCCTGACGTAGACTCGCCCGCCGTGAGCGCTCCCGTATCCGCCCAGCCTCTCGCAGGACGCACCGTGGCGGTGACCGGCGGCGCCCGTGGGATCGGCGCGGCGATCGCGGCCGAGCTGGTGCGCCGTGGGGCGCGGGTGGCCATCGGCGACCTGGACGAGACCCAGGCCGCGGCCACCGCGTCGGGCCTGGGCGAGCGCGCCGCCGGCCTGTGGCTGGACGTGACCGACACGGCATCGTTCTCCGCGTTCCTCGACGCCGCCGAGGAGCGCCTCGGCCCGCTCGACGTGCTGGTGAACAACGCCGGGATCATGTGGGTGGGGCGCTTCCAGGAAGAGCCCGAGCACGTGGCCATCCGACAGTTCGACGTGAACGTGCACGGCGTGGTGCGCGGCACGAAGCTGGCCAGCGAGCGCATGCGGGCGCGCGGGCGCGGCCACGTGGTGAACGTGGCCTCCGCCGCGAGCAAGGTCGGCCCCGCGGGCGAGGCCACCTACGCCGCGACCAAGCACGCCGTGTACGGCTACAGCCTGGCCGTGCGCGAGGAGCTGGCGGGCACGGGCGTGGAGGTGAGCGTGGTGATGCCCGCCGTGGTGGACACCGACCTGGCCGCCGGCACCAGCTCGGGCCGCACACGTACGCTGCGGCCCGCCGATGTGGGGAGCGCGGTGGCCGCCGCGATCGAGCGCCCGCGGTTCGACGTCTTCGTGCCGCGCTCGTTGGCCGCCCTGGCCCGGCTGCTGGCCCTGCTGCCCGAGCGCGCCCGCGTGCGAGTGTCGCGCCTGGTGGTGCCGAACCAGGTGACGGACACCGACCACGCCGCCCGCAGCGCCTACGAGGCCGAGCAGGTGGAGCGCCGCGGCTAGCCGCTTGCGCGGAGCGTGCCCGAGCGGATCCGGAAGGCGGCGCGGAGCACCCTCGACCGGCGGTCGTAGCTCCAGCGCGACCCCGGCAGCGGCCGGCCGTTCAGGGTCACCCGCGAGGGGGCGAACGGGTGCCGGAGCGCCGAGAGGGCGGCCTGGAGCCGGTAGCGGCGAGCCCGCTTGCCTCGCACCGTGAGCGCCCAGGCGTGCCCGCCCTCGGCTGACACGAGCCGCTCGCCCCTCGACCCCATCGTGGCGCCGCGGCTCCCGCGCGGAAACGCCAGCAGCTGCATCCGGTCGCGGCGGTCGGCCAGGCGCACCACTCCCGGCCCGCGGTAGGGAGCGAGCGTGTCCACGCCGGCGGGCAGGAGCGGGATCACCGAGCCCGCGCGCACCAGGAGCGGCAGCTCGTCGAGTGGTGCCTGCAGCCTCACGTTGCGCCGCCCGGCCAGAAGCCGCGCCCGCCCCAGGCGCAGGCTGCCGTCGCGGGTCACGTAGCTCGCCGAGCGCCACAGGTCCGCCCAGCGCCCGGCGGGCAGGTAGAGCCTCCGGCTGCGGGCCCCCGGCCCCAGCACCGGCGCCGCCAGCAGGTCGGGGCCGAAGGAGAACTGGTCGCCGGCGGCCAGCGCGCGCGGGTCGCGGGGGTTCGTGAGCAGGGCGTGGCGCATGATCGGAAGGCCGGTCTCCCGGTACGTGCGGTCGGCCGCCTCCAGGTAGGGCAGGAGTTGGGTGTGGAGCTTCGCGTAGCGGCGCCACACCGGAAGCGACGCCGGGTCGAACACCTGCGGCCGCTCGTAGCCGGGGATCGCGATGCCCGAGCGCTTCGTGCGCATGACGCCGGACACCGCGCCGAACTGGATCCAGCGGTCGAGCAGCTCGCGCGTGAGCCGCTCGCCTGTGCCGAAGGAGTTGTAGCCCCCGATGTCCGAGCCCCAGCGCGCCACCCCGCTCATGCCGATCGTGAGCGCCTGGGTGACGGCCGATCGCAGGCCGTCGAAGCCCCAGACGGTGGTGGGATCCCCGCCCCACACGTCCACGGAGCAGCGCGCGGTCCCCGTCCATCCCGAGCGCTGGAAGCGAACAATCGGCCGCGGCAGCGACTGCGCGATCCGCCGCACCGCGCAGTGGTAGTCGCGCGGATAGCGGTTGTGCATCCGGCCGGCCGGCGTGCCGTCCGCGGCCCGCACCTGAGGCGAGGTCCACTCTCCGAAGTCCTCCATGAAGCCGTCCTTGCCCTGGGCCACGGCCTCGCGCACGAGACGCGCGTAGAAGAGCTTCGTCCGCTGGGCGGTGAAGTCGAACTGCGCCAGCGGCTCGACCGTGAAGCCGGCCGGCCCGCCACCGCCCACGAAGGCCGGGAAGGTGATCGGCTTCCCGTCCGCACGGCGCTGGAGGACCCCCTGGGCCACCGCCTGCCCGTACTCCGGCTGGTAGGCGGTGCACAGGTGCGGGTTGAAGTAGGCCATGTGCGCCAGCCCCTGAGAGTGGAACTGCCTCGTACGCGCGAGCTCGTAGGCCTCAAGGCCCCGGTGGGCCCCGCAAGGCAGGAAGTGCATCTGGGTCTCGGCCGCCGACACGGGCGCGTCCGCCCGACGGAAGGTGGACACGATGCCCGCCTCCTCCGCCAGCGGCACGGTGTTCGGCTGGCCGGTCTGGAACCAGGGCCCGTAGGCCCAGGGGGCAGGGGCCACCGGCTGGTGCCCGGTCAACGCCGTGAACCTCCGCAGCGCGTCCGCGGGCCGCGGGCCGGCGAACACGAACAGCTCGAGCGTCCGCGCCTCGGCCGACACCGACCACTTCGACCGGCGGGCCGCGCCCAGGTCGAACGTGCTGCGCTCGTCGTTGCCCACCAGCGCCCCGTACCCGCGGCTCGACAGGATCCAGGGCACCGGGTAGTAGGTGTCGTCGTCCCGGTCGAGCCGCGCCCACTCGGGCACGATGGCCCCGGCCAGGCCCCGGTCCGCGGCGCGATAGGGGCCGTCGGAGACGTAGTTCGTGACCCTCCGCCCGACCTGGTCCACCGCGGTGGACCGCTCCCCAAGCCCGGACACCACCTCGTGCGGCTCAAGCGGGAAGGAGAGCCCCGGCCGCGGCGCGCCCGGCGGCGCCGACACCCGCAGCGAGAGCATTCCCGCGCCCACCCACGCCACCTTCAGCTTCAGGGGGCCGGCCCTGCCGATCGGCACGTTCGCGGTGAATGACCTCCCCGCCGCCCGCCGGACGATCTCGGCCCGGGTGGCGCGGCCGGTGGAGGCCGTCCCCAGCCGCAGCCTCACCCCTGGCAGCACCGGGCGCCCGCGCCCATCCACCAGGTCGAGCGCGAACGGTGCGGTTCGCACGCGGGCGTTCAGTGGGCCCGAGCTCACCGTGGTACCCGCCGCGTGTGCCGGCGCGCCGGCGGCGCCTAGCGCCGCGATCACGCCGGCGAGCACCGCGCCTCGGCGCACGGCTACTGCGCCGTGAGCGCCCGCAGCCGCTCCGCGGCCCGGGCGGCCGCCTCGTCGGGAGGGAACACCGGGTGGACCGCGTCCATCACCGTACCGTCGCGAACGATCAGAGTCAGCCGCCGCAGCAGTGTCAGCCCATCCGTCTCGAACGTGGGCAGGCGGAGAGCGCGGGTGAGCTCGAGCGACTGCTCGGACAGCAGCGGATAGGTCAGGCCGAGGCGCTCCACGGCCTCGCGCTGGTAGGCCGTGTCCTGCGTGGAGAGGCCGTACACCTCGGCGCCGAGCCCGAGCAGAACGGCGTGATCGTCGCGTATGCCGCACAGCTCGGGCGTGCATCCGCGCGCGCCGGGGATGGCGTTCCACGAGTCCTCCCCGCCGGGCAGGTCCACCCCCGGGCGGCCCGTCCGCGGGTAGGCGAACACCACCACGAGGCCGGGCAGGACGGACAGGTCCACGGCCTCACCGGAGGTGGCGGGCAGGGACAGCGAGGGCAGGCGCGTACCCGGGAGGTGGGCGGCGGCGCCGTCGTCCTCGGGCACCGGCAGGCCGGGCGGCAGGACTCCTGGGTCGTGGGCGGCCATCGGGTCGGGGATCTAGAGTACGGCGCCATGACGCTCCTCGCGGTGACGGGCTTCCAGTTCTCCCTGTTCCTCCACATCACGGCCGTGGTGGTCGGGTTCGGATCGAGCTTCGCCCAGTCGGTCACGTTCCCGGTGGCCATGAAGCTGGACAAGCGCCACCTGCCCTACGTGCACCGGCTGCAGCTCACCCTCAACACCTTCTTCGTGCAGCCGGCGCTCCTGATCGTGCTCGCCACGGGCATCTACCAGGCCTCCGACGCGGACTACGACTTCGGCGCGCCCTGGCTCAGCGGCGCCTTCGTGATCATCATCGCCATCGGCGCGCTCACGGGCGCGTTCTTCATCCCGGCCGACCGGCGGCTCGGGACGATGGTGCAGAAGGAGATCGCCGCCGCCGGCGACGGTGAGGTCCAGCTATCGCAGGAGTACCTGACGGGGATGCGCAACACCGGCATCGCCGGCGCCGTGACCGGCGTGCTGCTGATCGTGGCCATCTGGCTGATGGTCACAAAGCCCGGTCTCTAGGAACCCGCCTCGCTCCCGCCGAGCTGAGCCAGCAGCGACGGCACGTCCCAGAAGTTCACGTCCTCCACCACGAGGCCGGCGGCGTCGAAGCGGCTGAACGTGGCGCCCTCCACCTCGATGCGCCGCCCGGTGGCGGCCAGGCCGAGGAACTCGCCCCGGTGCGTCCCGCTGAACACCCAGCGGTCGGCGTTCGCGTCCGCCCCCACCACGAGATCGAGCTGGCGCAGCTCCAGGTCCGGGAAGGCGGCGATCATGCCGGCCACGCGCTCGCGGATCGCCTCGCGCCCGCGCACCGGCTCGGTGGGAGCCACGTCCCGGATCACCGCGTCCTCGGCGAACACGGCGGCCACCGCCTCGGCGTCGTGCGCGTTCCAGGCCCTGAAGGTGGCCTGGTTGGCCGCGACGATCTGCTCCTCGGTGGCCATCCCGGCGGGACGGTACCCTCACCCGGCCGTGCGGGAGCTGCTGCTGGATCTTGTGGATGCCGCAGCGCGGCACGCCGACTACGCCGACGCCCGGCACGTGGAACGCCGCCTCGAGCGGCTGTCCACGCGCAACGGCGCGCTGGACCAGCTCGATGACACGCGCAGCGAGGGGATCGGGGTACGGGTCCGGATCGGGGGCGCCTGGGGGTTCGCCTGCGCACCGGGCCGCGACCGGGCGGGCGCCGAGGCCGCGGTGCTCCGGGCGCTGGACCTCGCTCGCTCGCAACCGTCCGCCCCGGCCGCGGAGCTGGCCCCCGAGCCGCCCGCGCGGGGCTCCTGGACGAGCCCGGTGGAGCGCGACCCCTTCGCCGTGCCGCTCGAGGAGAAGCTGTCGGCGCTCACCGCGGCGGACGCCGCGCTGCGCGAGGGCACCGGGGTGAGCCTCTCGCTCGCCCATTACGAGGCGCTGCTCACCAGGAGCACCTTCGCCTCCAGTGAGGGTGCGGTGTGCGAGCAGACCACCACCGAGTGCGGCGGCGGCCTCTCCGCGGTGGCGCTCGGGCACGGTGAGAGCCAGGTGCGGTCCTACCCGTCACCGCACGGCGGCTCGGTGGCCCAGGCGGGATACGAGCACTTCGAGGGGCTCGACCTGACCGGCCGGGCGCCGGCGGTGGGCGAGCAGGCCGCCGCGCTCATCCGGGCGCCCGCATGCCCGTCACGGCGGACCACCCTGATCCTGGCCGCCGATCAACTCGGTCTTCAGATCCACGAGTCGATCGGGCACGCCGTGGAGCTCGACCGCGTGCTCGGGCGCGAGACCTCCTACGCCGGTGGGAGCTTCGTGGCCGCGGACGCCACGGGGTCGCTTCGGATCGGGTCGCCGGTGGTGGGCTTCACCGCCGACGCCACCACACCCGGAGGTCTCGGCAGCTATCGCTGGGACGACGAGGGCGTGGAGGGGCAGCGGGTGCCGATCGTGCGCGAGGGGGTGCTCACCGGGTTCCTCTCCTCGCGCGAGACGGCCGCGGAGATCGGACTCGGGCGGTCGGGCGGGTGCGCCCGCGCCGACGGCTTCACCCGCCAGCCGATCGTGCGCATGACGAACGTGAACCTCGACCCGGGAGCCGCCGGGAGCCTCGAGGACCTGATTGCCGACACCGACGACGGCATCCTGATCGACACCAACCGCTCGTGGTCGATCGACGATCGCCGTCTCCACTTCCAGTTCGAGGGTGAGGCGGCCTGGGAGATCCGGGGCGGCGAGCGCATTCGGCTGCTGCGCAACCCGAGCTACGCCGGTGTGACCCCCGAGCTCTGGAGGTCATGCGACGCGGTGTGCTCGGCCGAGGCGTCATGGCTGGCGTCGCTCACCGACTGCGGAAAGGGCGAGCCGGGCCAGATGGCGCGGGTGTCCCACGCCGCCCCGCCCGCCCGCTTCCGCAGCGTCGAGGTGGGCGTTGTCTGATCTGGCCGGGCTGGCCGAGCGAACGGTGCGCGGCGCATCCGGCGATGCGCTTGCCTGCGTCACCCGGGAGCGGTCCCTCCTGATGCGCTTCGCGGCCAACCGCCCCACCCAGGCCACGTCCATCGACGACACCACCGTGGAGCTGGCGGTGGTGCGCGACGGGCATGTGGGCCGGGCCACCACCAACAGCGCGTCGGCGGATGCACTGGCGGACTGCGCCCGCCGCGCGACATGCGCCGCGGAGGCCGCCGCGGCCGCGGGCCCCGGTTCCTTTCCGGGCTTCGCCACCCCCGGGCCGACTCCACCGCACGACGGTCACGACCCGGCCACGGCCGCCCTGGAGCCCGAGCCCGGCGGCCGGGCACTGGCCGAGTCCTTCGCCGTGGCCCGGGCGGCCGGCCTCGAGGCCCACGGGATCTGGACCGCCGCAGAGGAGCAGCGCGCGGTGTCGGCCGGCGGCGGCACGGCCGTCGACAAGACCACCGACGCCTACATGAAGGTGATCTGCCTGGCGCCGGGCGGGCGCAGCGGCTACGCGGCCCGGGCGAGCGTGGCCGCCTCGGACCTCGACGCCCGCGCCCTCACCGAGCGCGCCGCCGCGAAGGCGGCTTTCCCGGGCGAGCCCGCCGTGCTGGCTCCGGGAGCGCACACCGTGGTGATGGAGCCCCACGCCGTCGGCGTGCTGCTGGAGCTGCTCGGCGAGGCCGCATTCAACGGCCTGGCGCACGCCGAGGGCCGGGGGGCGCTGGTGGAACGGCTCGGGCAGCGGGTGGCCGCGCCCGGGGTGAGCCTGTCGGACTCACCCCGATACATCCACCAGCTCCAGCGCGGCATCGACGCCGAGGGCACCGTGAAGCGCCCCGTGCCGCTGATCCAGGACGGGGTGGCGCACCGCGTGGTGCACGATCGCCGCAGCGCCGCCCTGGCCGGTGAGGAGTCCACGGGCCACGCCCTCGCCCCCGGCGGCGATCCGGAGGGCCCGATCCCCACAAACATGGTCCTGGGGGGCGGCGGGGCCGATAGCGAGGAGCACCTGTGCGCGGACGTCGAGCGCGGCGTCTACGTGACCCGGCTCTGGTACGGCAACGTCATCCGCGCCAAGGAGTCGCTGGTGACCGCGGTCACCCGCGACGGCACTTTCCTCATCGAGGACGGCCGCATCACCCGGCCCGCCGCGGATCTCCGGCTAACCGACGACGCGCTGGGCATCTTCTCCCGGATCCAGGCCCTGGGGGCTCGCCAGACGCTCGTGAGCGAGGCCGAGTACTACGAGCGCCGCTTCGCGCACGCCCAAGCGTGCCCACCGGTGCGGGCACGCGACGTGCGCTTCACGGGCTCGGCCGTGCGCGCCTGAGCGCGCGCAGCCTTGCCTACACCTTCAGGAGGGCGAACACGTTCAGCACGAACAGCACCGCGAAACCGACGGTCCAGCGGTTGAGGTTTCGCTCCACCAGCGAGCCGCCCCCGAAGGGCCCGGCCCCCGTGCCCACGCCGAACGCGCCGGACAGGCCCGCGTCCTTGCCCGAGTGGAGCAGGATCAGCACGATCAGCACCACCGACAGGATCACCTGGAATCCGCTGAGAATCGCCTCCACGGCGGGAAAGGGTAGCGGTGAGTCAGGACTCGGGGGCACGGCCCTCGAGCTTGTCAAGCTGCCTGAGCACCTCGATGGCCTCGCCGCGCAGCTCGCGGTCGAGCACCCGCCAGTCCGCCTCGGAGGTCTTCCCCATGCGGTGGTCCAGCTCGGCGTCGCGGATCTCGCGGTACTTGGCCTCCTTCGCAGCCTTCAGCTCCTCTATGCGGGCCTCGTCCTTCGCGAGGTCCGCGCCCGGGCGGGTGAGCGGGATCAGCACGGCCATGGCCACGAGGGCCACGAGGATGATGAAGGCCAGCGCATATCCCACGGTGCGCTAGGCCCGCGACAATTCGCGCCCGAGCCGGGCGGCGTAGAGGCTGCGCACGCGGCGCAGGCGGGCCTCCGGCGAGGGCCACAGAGCCACGAGGGCGCCGAGCACGGCGAACCCGCCTCCGATCCAGATCCACACCACCAGCGGCGAGACGATGGCCCGGAAGGCAGCGGGCGGAGGATTGGTGCGGTAACGGTCGGCCAGCGCGGCGATCACGAGCGCCTGGGTGTCGCCGGGCGAGTCGCGGAACTCGCGATCTCCCTTGGCGATCGCGCCCTCGAGCGAGGACAGGTCGGGGCGGACGGCGAGCCAGAAGTCCTTGCGCAGGCCCCAGCGCACGTCCACCTCGCTGTTGGCCTCACCCTCGAAGAAGCGTGAGATCACTCCCTTGCTCGGGTCCTGCGTCGCGTAGTAGTTCCGCGACGGGTGGAGCGTGAAGCGCTCCTTGCCCCTGCTCACGTCCAGCACCGCGCCGAGGGAGATGGGCGCGCCCGTGCCCGCGCGGTCGTCCGCGAGCCTCGCCGTGGCCCGCTTGTACTTCACCTGGTAGCCGTCCACCTTGAACGTGTCCCCCGGCCGCAGCCGCAGGTCGCGCTGGTCGAGGAAGGCCGAGGAGGCGGCCACGCCCAGGAAGAGGACCGCTATCCCGGCGTGCACCATGTAGCCGCCGTAGCGCCGGCGGTTGCGGCCCATCATCCGCACGAGCGCACCCGGCAGGGGCTCGCCGGTCATGGTGCGGCGGGCGCTCGCGCCGCGCGCGAACTCCTGGCCGATCACGGCGAGCGTGAAGGCCACGAAGGTGAACATGATCAGAGAGGGAGTGCTGTCGGCGGCCGACGTGAGCGTGGCCAGAGCCAGGGCGGCCACCGCGGCCACCACCACCGGCAGGACCAGCACGCGGCGCAGCGAGCTCCAGGTGACCTTCCGCCAGGCCAGCACGGGACCGATCCCGGAGAGCAGGACGAGCACCAGCGCCAGCGGCGTGGTGAGCCGGTCGAACCAGGGCGGCCCCACGCTCGCCTTCTCACCCGTCAGCGCCTCGGAGATGAGCGGGAAGAAGGTGCCCCAGAAGATCACCAGGCAGAGGCCCACCAGCACGAGGTTGTTCAGAAGGAAGAACGACTCGCGCGAGAGCAGCGAGTCGAGCTTCGCCTCGCTGCGCAGGTAGGGCAGGCGGCTGATGATCAGTCCCGCCGAAACCGCCACCACCAGCCCGATGAACACCAGGAACTGGACCCCGATCGTGGAGTCGCCGAACGCGTGGATCGAGTCCAGGATCCCGGAGCGCACCAGGAACGTGCCCAAGAGGGCGAGCGCGAAGGTGGCGCACACCAGGCAGACATTCCACACCTTCAGGAGCCCGCGCTTCTCCTGAACCATGATCGAGTGGATGAAGGCGGTGCCCGTGAGCCAGGGCATGAGCGATGCGTTCTCCACCGGATCCCAGGCCCAGTAGCCGCCCCAGCCGAGCTCGGTGTAGGACCAGAGCGCACCCAGCATGATCCCGGTGCCGAGGAAGGTCCAGGCCACCAGCGAGAAGCGCCGGGTGGCCCGGATCCAGTCCGCTCCGGTGTTACGGGTGATGAGCGCCCCCACGGCGAAGGCGAAGGGCACGGAGAACGCCACGTAGCCCGTGTAGAGCATCGGCGGGTGGATCATCATCGCCGGGTGACGGAGCAGCGGGTTCAGGCCCGCGCCCTCGGCCGGCGGGTTGGCGAGCGTGTCGAAGGGGTTCTCCCAGCCCACCATGAGGAGCAGGAAGAAACCGCCCACCACGGCGAGCACTGCGGTGGCCCAGGGGGCGATCTCACGGAGCGAGCGGCGGGTGAGGAACAGCACCGCGCTGGCAAACAGGGACAGGAGGGTGGACCAGAGCAGGAGCGACCCTTCCTGGGTGGCCCAGAGCGCGGTGACCTTGTAGAAGGTCGGCGTATCGGTGGACGACCCCTGCGCCACCAGCGCGTAGGAGAAGTCGGAGCGCAGGAAGGCGGACTCGAGGATCGCGAACGCGGCGACCATGAGGCCGGCCAGGCAGTACACGGCCCGGCGGCCCGACACCACCCACTGCCTGCCGGCGCCGCGCGCGCCGTGAACGGACGCCAACACGGCGTACACGGCCGTCAGCAGGCCAACGGTGAGACAGGCGGACCCGGCGCCTGCCATCTCAGCTCGGCGACGACGCCGAGTCGGGCGGCTTCTTGGTGAACTTCGAGGGGCACTTGGTGACGAGCGAATCGCGCTCCGCCACGAACGTGCCCCGCCTGAGCTCGCCCTTCACGATCACCTCCCGGCCCTCCCGGAAGGGGTCGGGCACGACGCCCGAGTAGACCACGGGCACCGAGCGTGTCCCGTCGCGGTCCCGGATCCGGAAACGCAGGCGATCTCCCTGGTGGCTCACCGAAGAAGCCACCACCTTGCCGGTGACCTCGTAGGAGCGGCCCGGCTTGAGCTGGCTGGGCTTGCTGGCCGCGGTGGAGGCGCTGAAGCTCGTGTAGAGCAGGGTGACGGCGAGGCATACGGCCAGGCCAAGCGTGACCACCAGGCGGATCTTGCGCTTGCGTGCGGGGTCCATCCGCCCGGGATTCTGGCAGGCCCGGACCCGGCAGTCCGCCAAGGTGGCCCGCGGCCTCAGCCGACGGCCGCCGCCTCGGGGCTGCGCTCGGCATGACGCGCCATCCACTCCGCCCCGGGGTGGTCGGTCAGGCCGTGCACGATGATCGACGCGAACACCGTCAGCGCGGCGATTCCGGCCACTCGCTCGGCGTGGGGCGCATCCGAAGCGAGCACGAGCAGGGCGAAGGTCATGGTGGCCACACCCTTGGGCCCGAACCAGGACATGAACGCCTTCGCGGCGGTGTCCACCTGCGTGCTTCCGGCCAGGGCCGCGAAGACGGCGATCGGGCGGGCCAGCAGCAGGGTGAAGGCGGCGATGGCCACCGCCGCCCAGCCGTCAGCGAACACGAGGTCGAGCGTGAGGATCGCGCCGAACACCAGGAACACGCCGAGCTTCACCAACTCGATCACGTCCTCACTGCGTGTCTCGAAGCAGTTCCGTATGTCCGGCCGCCAGATCCCGAAGGCGATCGCGGCCACGAATACGGAGATGAAGCCGTTGCCGTCGGGCGGGAGCACGGCCGCGCCGTAGGCCACGAACGCCACCCCCAACGCGTACAGCGCCTTCTGATGGGCGCTCACGGCCTCGCCGCGCGGCATCACACGCGAAGCGGCGAAGGCCACGACGAGGCCGGTGACGAGCCCCAGGCCCACGTCCTGGAGCACGAAGGTCCACCACACGAAGCCGCTGTTCTGTTCGGCGGCCGCCGTGAACGCGAGCACCGCCGGCAGGGCCAGGCCGTCGTTGAGGCCGGACTCGAGGTTCAGGGAGTGCCGAATCAGCCGCGGCACCCGTGGGTTGGTGACCACTGTGGAGGAGAGCACGGGATCCGTGGGCGCGAGCAGGGCGCCCACCAGGAAGGACTCGGTCCAGCCGAGGTCGGTGAGCGCGTGCGTGACCACCGCGACCAGGGCCGTGGTGAGCGGCATCGCCAGAACCAGCTTGCGCAGCGGAAGGTGCCACGCCCTCTGGAGCATCTCGGCCTCCACCTCCAGCCCGTCGCGAAAGAGGATCACGACCAGCGCCACCACCGCGAGCGAGCTGACGAATCCGGAGCGCGGATCGAGATCCAGTACGCCGAGGCCACCGTTCCCCAGCACGAACCCGGCCACCACGAAGAGCGCGGTGAGGGAGAGGAAGCTCCGCCGGGCCAGGCCGGCCAGCAGCGCTCCCACCACCAGCATCCCCCCGAGGACCGCGAGCGGAGTGTCGAGCGAGTCGACGGAGGCGATCACCGGCACCGGGCGAACTCTCGCAGACCACCCCGCCGGTTCTCGTACCCTCAACCGCTGATGCGGCGTCTCCTTCTGGCAGTCATTCCCCTTGTCGCCCTCGCTGGCCCTGCCGCGGCGGCGACCGCTCCACCCGCGCGCGTCGTACTGACGCAGGGATGGGAGGAGCGCGTGGACCCGGCCGCCCCGGCGGCGCCCCAGGAGGCGCCGCCCGAGGAGACGGCTCCCGACGGGGCGGATCCGGAGGCGCCGCCGCTGCCCGCGGCGCGGGCGTCCCAGGTGCCGGGCGACTGGCACCCGGTGACCGTGCCCAGCGTGTTCGATCCCCGGGCGGTCCCGTCCCTGTATCCGGGCAGCGTTCGCCGCTACCGGGTCGCGTTCACGGGGCCCCGCACTCCCCGCGGCTTCAGCTGGCGGCTGAACTTCGAGAGCGTCCGCCGCACCGCCGCCGTGTATCTGAACGGGCGCCGCCTGGGCCGCAACACGGACCCCTACACCCCCTTCGGCTTCGACGCCCGCGGCCTGCGCCCCGGCCACACGAACCAGCTCGTGGTGGTGGTCGACAGCCGGAAGGATCCCGACCTGCCCGAGGGCTGGTGGAACTGGGGCGGGATCGTGAGGCCGGTGCACCTGGAGGCCGTGAGCCCGGCGCACGTCCAGGACCTGGGAACGATGTCGCGCGTGCGCTGCCGCGGGCAGGCGCGCCGCTGCCGCGCCGGGCTGGTGCTGGACGGGACCCTCGAGCGGCGGGGGCGCCGGGCCGTGAACCCCACGCTGGAGGTGCGGCTCACCCCGCCCCGGGGCCGCACGGTGACCCGCTCCTTCCGCCTCGGGAAGCTCGCGTCCTCCCAGCGGCGGGTTCAGCTCTCGATGCCGGTGCCGCGTCCGCAGCTGTGGTCCCCCGACCGGCCGCAGCTCTACGTCGCCCGCATCACCCTGCGCGACCGCGGCGAGGTGCAGCAGGTGATCAAACGGCGCATCGGGTTGCGCTCCGTGACGGTGAAGCGCGGGCACCTGTACCTGAACAACCGGCGCGTGGCGTTGCGCGGAGCCTCGATCCACGAGGACATGCCGGGCCACGGTGCCGCGCTCACCGACTCGGACATGGACACGATCGTGAGCGAGCTCGAGGACCTGGGCGCGAACGTCACGCGCGCCCACTATCTCATGAACGACCGGCTGCTCTCGCGCTTCGACCGGGCGGGGATCATGGTGTGGAACGAGGCGCCCATCTGGCAGCGCGACAGCAGGAAGCACATCCTCTGGCGCCCGAAGGAGCGCCACCGGGCCCTGGTCACCGTGGAGCGCACGGTGAAGGCCGGGCGCAGCCACCCGTCGGTGCTCACCCACTCCGTGGCCAACGAGCTGTCCTTCACGCCCGACGGCAAGCCGGGAACGCGGATCTTCCTGGACCAGGCGCGCGAGCTCGCCGGCGACCTGGACCCCACCGTGCCGATCTCGGTGGACATCAAGGGGCGGCCGGGCTACGGCGAGCAGTTCACCTACGAGCGCTTCAAGCTGCTCGGCGTGAACCAGTACTTCGGCTGGTACCGCTGGGTGCCGGACTTCGGCGATCTCGAGCCCTTCCTCTACGAGCTCCGGGACCACTATCCGAAGACCGCCATGGTGATGACCGAGTGGGGCGCGGAGGCGCGGCCCGAGCTGGCGAACGCGCCCGCGTCGCTGAAGGGCAGCTACGCGTTCCAGACCTTCCACGCACAGCGCACGCTCGACGTGATCGATCGCTCGCCCGTTCTCTCCGGCGCCATCTACTGGACGCTGCGGGAGTTCGAGATCTACCCCGGCTGGACGGGCGGGGCGGGCCGGCGCCCGGCCCCGTACTCGCCGAACACCCGCCACCAGAAGGGGCTGATCGACTACAACGGCACGCCGAAGCCCGCGTACTACGCCGTGCGGGACCGCTTCGGCAACACGCCGCTCTACCCATAGGGACGCCAGGGTGGAGCGGAGCCCGGGCGTTGGCGAGGAGCGCAGCCACCGCCGCCTGAGGTCATCGGCCGAGCACCGGACCATGTCTTCACCTATCGCTCTGATATATCTATCGGATATATGGAGCTCAGCAAGACCGCATACGTCGTGCTCGGGATGCTCCGGCTCGGGCGGCGCACCGGATACGAGATCAAGTCGCTCGTGGACGTGTCCACGCGCTTCTTCTGGGCCGCGAGCTACGGGCAGATCTATCCCGAGCTGAAGCGGCTCGAGGAGGCCGGGCTGGTAACCGGCGAGGACGACGAGACCGATGGCCGGCGCCGTCGCGCGTACGAGCTCACCGATGCGGGCGAGCGCGCCCTGCACGACTGGCTCACCGCGGACGCCCCGCTATCGCTGGAGCTGCGTCACGAGGGTGCGCTCAAGCTCTTCTTCGCCGACGCCCTCGACCCCGACGAGCAGCTCGCCCTGATCCGGGCCACGCGCGCGTCCCACGAGCAGGCGCGCGACGAGCTGCGTTCGCTGCATCCGGAGGGCGAGCCCGATCCGGACAAGCGCTGCCCCCGCCGCATCCTCGAGTGGGGCCTCGAGCTGAACGACTTCTACGTGGACTGGTGCACTCGCGTCGAGATCGAGATCGAGGCCGAGCGGAGCGCCGCGCCCGGCGGCTGATCATGCTCGGCCTGCTCTCCCGAATCGTCGTCCGGCGGCCCCGCAGGGTGGTGGCCGCCATCGCTCTGCTGGCCGTGGTGGCGGGGGTTCTCGGGGGCGGGGTGGCCGACCGGCTCGCCCCCTACCGCGCGGACGACCCGGCCAGCGAGAGCTACCGCGCGGAGCACCTCCTCGAGCGCTCGGGGGCGAACGCCGCCACCGACGTGGTGGCCCTGGTCCGGCCGCGCGAGAGCATGCGCACCGCGGCCGGCCGCGCCGAGGTCCTGCGGGTGGCGGCGAAGCTGCGCCGAGACCCCGACATCGGCAGGGTGGCCACCTTCCGGGAGGGCGGCACGGCCTTCGTATCGCGCGACGGCCGCGCCTCCTACGTCACCGCCAGCTTCAGGGCGGACGTGGAGGGCTCGGACGCGGGCGAGCGCCTGCGCAAGCGCTTCGAGGGCCGCCCCCGCGTGGAGCTCGGCGGCGGGGAGATCGCCAACGTCGAGGCCAACGACCAGGTATCCAGCGACCTCGCGCGCGCCGAGCTCCTGGCCATCCCCTTCCTCCTCGTCCTGTCCTTCGTGTTCTTCCGCAGCGGTGTGGCCGCCCTGCTGCCGCCCATGGTCGGCATCACCACCATCCTCCTGACCTTCTTGTCGCTGCGCATCGCCAGCGAGTTCGGGTCCGTTTCGGTGTTCTCACTCAACCTGGTGACCGGGCTCGGGCTGGGCCTGGCCATCGACTACAGCCTCTTCGTGGTCTCCCGTTTCCGGGAGGAGATGGAGCGCAGCACCGACCGTGGCGAGGCGCTGCGGCGAACGCTGGCCACCGCCGGCCGCACGGTGCTCTTCAGCTCACTCACGGTGGCGGCGGCGATGTCCGCGCTGCTCGTGTTCCCGCAGCGCTTCCTCTACTCCATGGGCATCGGCGGCGTGCTGGTGGCGCTGCTGGCCAGCGCCGTGGCGCTCACGCTGCTCCCCGCCGTGCTCATGCTGCTGGGCCCGCGCGTGAACGCGCTAGCGCCCAGGCGCCTCCAGCGCGCCCGCGAGCGAGAGGCCCGCGGCGAGGAGAGCGGCGCCTGGTACCGGCTGTCGCGCTTCGTGATGCGGCGCCCCGCGCGGGTGGCGATCGCCAGCGCGGCCGCGCTGGTAGCGCTCGGCATTCCCTTCCTGTCGATCGACTTCACCACCGTTGATGCCTCCGTCCTGCCCACGAGCGCAAGCGCCCGTCAGGTGGACCAGACGCTCCAGCGGGACTTTCCCCCGCACCGGACCAGTCCCACCTTCCTCGCCGCCGAGGAGAGCCCCGGGCCGAGGCTCGACGCCTACATGGGCCGGCTGCGCCGGGTGGACGGCGTGGCCGGGGTGTCCGCGCCCCGGCCGGTGGCGCCCGGCCTCACCCGGGTGGACGTGGTGTCGAGCTCGGGCCCGCTCACCCCACGGAGCGAGCGGCTCGTGGAGGACCTTCGCGCTCTCGACCCGCCCTTCCCCGTCTCGGCGGGCGGAGCGACCGCGCACTTCCTCGACCTGAAGGAGAGCCTCGCCAGCCACCTGCCCGTGGCGCTCGCGATCATCGCGCTGGCCACGATCATCGTCCTGTTCGCGATGACCGGATCGGTGGTGCTTCCGGTGAAGGCGGTGCTGATGAACCTGCTCACGCTCAGCGCCACCTTCGGCGCGCTCATACTGATCTTCCAGGACGGCCGCTTCGAGGGGTTGCTCGGATACTCGAGCCAGGGAGCGCTCGAGATCACCCAGCCGATCGTGCTGCTGGCGATCGTGTTCGGGCTCTCTACCGACTACGGCGTGTTCCTCCTGTCGCGGATCAAGGAGGCGCGCGACCAGGGCGCCTCGGACCACGAGGCGGTGGCCATCGGCCTGCAGCGAACGGGCCGCATCATCACGGCGGCGGCGCTCCTGTTCTGCATCGCCATCGGAGCCTTCGCCACCTCGAAGATGATCTTCATCAAGGAGCTCGGGGTGGGCACCGCGCTGGCCGTGCTGATCGACGCGACGATCGTGCGGGCGCTGCTCGTGCCGTCGCTGATGGCGCTGCTCGGCCGGCGCAACTGGTGGGCGCCGCGACCGCTGCGCCATCTGCACGACCGCTTCGGCCTGAGCGACGCCGACCCGTCTCACGCCTGAGCGCCCGCGGGCGGGCCGGGATTCGGTGGGTGGAGCGCGTGACCGGCACCGCGATGGTGGCGCTGGGACTGCGCGTGGTCCTGGACCGTCGCGGCTGCCGGCGGCACCGCACCGAACGCGAGCCTGCCGTGTTCGGGAGGGTGGTGTCGCCCTCCGCCCCCCTCCGCCTGATGCGGTACGTGTGCGCGTCGCTCGCCGTCGGGCGGGATCCAGGACGAGACCGCGCTCCTGCTCGCGGTGCACCAGTTCACCGCCGAGTACGCCGGTCAGGTGAACACCTTCTTCGACCAGTACGTGCCCGCTCGGTAGTTGCGCTCGCGGGCGAGTGCAAAGAGGATGTGAAAGTGAAGCTTCGATCGACGGCCCTCGCCCTGCTCGCCCTCGCCCTCGCCGCGCCCGCCGCGTCGGCCCAGTCGGCGCCTCTCGCCGGACCACCCGGGACCAGCCTCAACAAGGTGCTCGTGATCGGCACCGACGGCACGCGCTGGGACCTCGTGAAGGCGGCGATGCGGTCCGGCAAGGCCCCGAACCTCAAGCGCCTGAAGCGGCTCGGCTTCGGCAAGCCGACGCAGCTCGAGTACGCCCCGCCCACGGCGCTCACGCTCAGTGAGGTGGGATGGTCCTCCATCTCCAGCGGCGTGTGGCCGGCCAAGCACGGGGTGTTCGGGTTCAAGTTCAACATGGACCCCGGGCAGGCCACCAAGAACGGCTACCTCGACTTCCTCACCCGCATCGAGAACACCCGCCCGCGCACCAGCACCTTCCTGGCCAGCGACTGGTCCAACATCGGGCTGCCGAAGAACGGCGGCCCGATCTTCGGCTCCGCGATGGACGCCCGCTACGCGCTCGACACCAACGTGGAGACGCTTCCCGCATGGAACGCCGGGGACGAGGCGGTGACGGTCGCGGCCTCGCGCTACCTGCGCCGCGGCGATCCCGACGCCGGCTTCGTGTACCTCGGCGTCGTGGACGAGACCGCGCACATCGTGGGCTCGGCCCTGCCGCCGTACGCCGAGTCGATCGCCACCACCGACGCCCGCATCGGGCGGATCCTGGACGCCATCCGGGCGCGCCCCACCTATCCCTTCGAGGCCTGGACGGTGCTCGTGACCACCGACCATGGGCAGCGTCCCTACGACTACCCGAGTGTGGCCAGCCACATCGGCGGCACGCCGCTGGAGGAGACCTCGTTTGTGTTCGGGGCGGGTCCCGGTCTGAGTAGGAGAAGCGGCCACCCGAAGGTCGTGGACATCGCCCCCACCGTGCTGCACCAGCTCGGAATCGGCGTGCCCGCCTCCTGGAAGCTCGACGGCCGCTCGCTGTCCGCCGTCCGGCCGCCGGCTTCGGCCCAGGCCGCCGTGATCAAGCGCGGGCTTCTCGCACACGTGGCGCTCGGGGTGCCGCACCGCGCCTCGACCGTGAGGCTGCGGCTGCCCGCCGGTGTGCGGCTGGTACGCGGCTCGAAGGTGATCGTCGGCGCGAACGGGCACCGCGTGCCCTTCGTGCTCGCGGGCGGTCGCAACGTGGTGGCGCGCCTCGGCGGGCTCCGGCTCGGCAGCCTCACCGTGGCCAGCGGACCGGGATCGCTCAGCATCGCCCCCGGCGCCAAGCGCGCCCGAGAGGTGAAGGTCACCCTGCGCGCTGCCGGCCGCCGGCTCGGACCGCTGGCCATACCGCTGAGCGGCACCCGCTAGGCCGGCACTCGCGGGAGCCGACCGCCCTCATAGGCTGAGGGCATGAGCAGTGCTGCCGTGGAGATCGATGGGCTCAGCAAGAGCTTCGGCAAGGTGCACGCGGTGAGCGACCTGTCGTTCGAGGTCCAGGCGGGACGCGTCACCGGCTTCCTCGGCCCCAACGGGGCGGGCAAGAGCACCACGTTGCGCATGCTCCTCGGGCTGATCCACTCTGACTCCGGGCGCGGCAGCTTCGGCGGGCATCGTTACGAGGACCTCGAGCACCCGAGCGCGCAGGTGGGAGTGGTGCTGGAGGACGCGAGCTTCCATCCCGGGCGCAGCGGCCGCAACCACCTGCGCGTGCTCGCCGCCGCCGGGAGCCATCCCGACTCGCGGGTGGACGAGGTGCTGGAGCGGGTGGGGCTCACCGGGGCGGCCCACCGCCGCGTCAAGGGCTATTCGATGGGGATGCGCCAGCGCCTGGCGATAGCCGCGGCGCTCCTGGGCGACCCGCGGGTGCTCGTGCTCGACGAGCCGGCGAATGGGCTGGACCCTGCGGGCATCCGCTGGATGCGCGACCTGCTGCGCGCGGAGGCGGCGCGCGGAAACGCGGTGCTGGTGTCCAGCCACCTGCTCTCCGAGGTGGCCCAGAGCGTGGACGACGTGGTGGTGATCGCACACGGTTCGCTGCGGGCCAGCGGCTCCCTGGAGGAGGTGCTGGGCGGCGCGGACGGCCCGGTCACCCGGGTGCGCGCGGCCGAGCCGGAGCGCCTGGCCGCCGTGCTCTCCGAGGCCGGTGTCCGGACGGAGGCCCTTTCGGGGGCGCTGGTGGCCCCCGGCTCCACGCCCGAGCGCGTGGGCCGGCTGGCGGCGGACCACGGGCTGGCCCTCACCGAGCTGGTGGCGGTGTCGCGCTCGCTGGAGGACGCCTTCTTCGAGCTCACGGCGGATCAGTCATGACCCCGCTGCTGAGGGCCGAGGTGCTCAAGCTGCGCACCACGCGGACATTCATCGCGTTCGCCGCGCTGGCCGTGGGCACGTCGCTGCTGATCGCCGGACTCGTGAGCCTGCTCACCGAGCCCACCCAGGACAGCGTGCTGGCCGACGTGTTCACCTCCGACACGAGCTCGCTGTTCATCATCATCCTGGCCGTGGTGGGTATCAGCGGCGAGTGGCGCCACCGCACGATCACCAGCTCGCTGCTCGCGGCACCCGATCGCGTGCGCTTCCTGGCCGCGAAGACGCTCGCGTTCGCCGTGGTCGGGCTGCTCCTCTCCCTGTCCATCTCGATCTCCGTGGCCGTGCTCGGCTTCATCATCCTGAGCGCGCGCGACCTGCCGACCCCGGGGCTCGGCGAGCTCGCGGCCCAGGTGGGGCACATCGCCAGCGAGGCGATGCTCCTCGGCGCCTTCGGGGTCTGCGTGGGCGCCCTGGTGCGCAACCAGGTGGTGGCGGTCGTGGGCCTGCTGTTGCTGTCGTTCGCGGTCGAGCCGGTGCTCATCGGGCTGGTGCCGAACGTGTTCCGCTACGCCCCGTTCGTCGCCCTGCCCACCGCGGTGTCGGCCATACCCGCCGACCAGTCGGGCCTCGGCGACGTGGATCTGCTCGCCCCGGGTCTCGCTGCGCTCGCGATGCTGGCCTGGATCGCGGGCACGTTCGCCGTCAGCGCCGTATTGCTGCGCGCCCGCGACCTGAACTAGCGGGTCGCCTACCAGCGGCGGCGTGGGCAGCCGCCCTCGCTTTAGCCCTGCACTTGCCAGGCCGATACGTAGGTAAGGGCTGCGTCCGCGTTGAGCGACGCCACGGAGCTGCGTCCAGCCGCGTCCATCCCCCGGGGGTACTGCCGTGAAGCGAGTCATCTATTGCAGCCAGGCCACCACCGACCTCAGCCCGGATGAGCTGGTCGCGCTCCTCGAGTCGGCCCGCCGGGAGAACACCAAGACCGGTATCACCGGCATGCTGCTCTACTGCAGCCAGAGCTTCCTGCAGGTACTCGAGGGTGATCCGTCGCACCTGGAGTCGACCTACGGTCGTATCACCGGCGACGATCGGCACACCAACCTCCGGATGCTCATGAACGCCGATGTCTCGGCGCCGCTGTTTCCGGACTGGACGATGGGCTTCGAGCACGTGGAGGACGAGGAGCTGGCGGAGGAGCTGGCGGGCTTCACGCCGGAAACCGAGTATCCGCTGGTCAATCCTGATCTCATCACCAACGGAGGGGTGGCCCAGACCCTCCTGACCATGTACGCCAAGAACCGGGTTCGCTGATGCCGGGGGGCATCGCCGCGCGCACGAGCGAGGCCGTTCCCCCCTCCGAGCTGGACCTCTTCTCGTTCGCCGGCGCCGACCATCGGCTGCGAGAGGTCCGCGAGGCGTTCGCATTCCTGCTGGGCCTGACACCTGCTGAGGTGAACGGACGCCCGCTGAAGGAACTCGTCCACCCCGAGGACGTCCGTGCGTTGTCGGACAGCCTCGAGGTACTGGAACATGAAAGGCACGAGGCGCACCTCGAATGCCGATTCGTGCAGCGTGACGGCCCCCCCGTCTACCTGCGGTGGCTGGTGCGCCCGCTCCCGAACAGAGGCCTCTGGCGAGCCGTCGGCACCGACACCGCCGAGCTCGTCAAGCTGCTCGACGAGCGAAAGGATCTGCGGACACGCCTCGATCTCGCCATCGGGCAGGCCACAGCCGCGATGTGGGATCTCGACCTGCCCACGGGCCGCATCAGCTGGGAACCCCAGGCAGCAGAGATCCTGGGCGTGAGTCCCCAGGGCCTCCCGATCGATGCGGTGGCTCTGGCTGCGGCCGTGCATTCCCAGGACCGCGACGTGGTGCACACCGCCTTGGCGCAGCTCCTCGCCGAGGGCACAACCGAGGTCGGTCTGCGAATCGGACCGGACGCCGGTCTCCGTCACCTCTCCCTGCGTGGCAGGATCCTCGATCCCGGCTCCGATGGACGCCCGCAGCGGGCGGTCGGGCTCCTCTTGGATGTCACAACGGAGAAGGCCATGGAGGAGCAGCTGCTGCGCATGAGCGTCAGCGATGCACTCACCGGCACGCCCAATCGCCGGGCCTTCGATCAGGGGCTCCGCGGCGAGTGGCGGCGGACCACCCGTGCGCGCGAGCCGCTTTCGATCGTCATGGTCGACATCGACGGGTTCAAGCAGTTCAACGATTCGTTCGGTCACCTCGTCGGCGATCAGGCGCTGGTCACCGTCGCCCGGGCCCTGACCGCAACGCTCAATCGCGAGGGCGACCTCCTGGCCCGCTACGGCGGCGAGGAGTTCTCCGTCGTTCTACCGAACGCCGACCTCGACGGGGCGCTCGTCGTCGGGGAGCGCATGGTCGAAGCGGTGCGAGCCGTCACCGTGCGCCAAGCCCCAGGTTGGAACCTCAGCGTCTCGGTGGGGACTGCGAGCTGGCATCCGGACCGCGAGCTGATCAAGTCCGCCGACCTGCTCGGGCGAGCTGACGAGGCTCTGTACGCGGCAAAGGCGGCCGGGAAGAACCGCGTCATCGCCTACGAGGAATCGCTGGCGGCACGCGACTCGCTGCAGGCCGCCATCGCGAAGGGGCTCCACGAGCGCGAATTCGAGCTGTTCTACCAACCCATCATCGACGTGGCGAACGGCGAGGTGTCCGCGTTCGAGGCGCTGATGCGGTGGAACCGTCCCGGGCATGGACTCGTCGCCCCCAACGAGTTCATCCCCGTCGCGGAGACCACCGACCTCATCTGTGACCTGGGACGGTGGGCCCTGGACGAGGCGGCGTGCCAGCTGGAGAGATGGTCGCGCCAGAGTCTGGACCTCAACAGCGAGTTGCGGGTGGCCGTGAACGTCTCCGCGCGCCACGCCGCTGGCAGCGAACTCGTCGGCGACGTGGAAGCGGCGCTCAGCGCGGCCGGCATCGCGCCTGAGCAGCTCGAGCTGGAACTGACCGAAACCGCGCTGAGGGGAGACCGCGCCGGCGGCCCTCATCTTGCTCGTCTGCGCTCTCTCGGTGTCTCGGTTGCGATCGATGACTTCGGAACCGGCTACACCTCGATCGGCGAGCTCGCTCATCTGCCGGCCGACGTCCTCAAGATCGACCGGAGCTTCACGGCAGCCCCTGAAGCGAGCCAACAGAGCCTGGTCAAGCTCATGATCGAGGCGGCCCACGCCTTCGATCTCAGAGTGGTGGCCGAGGGGATCGAGGAAGAGGGCACCCTGCAGCGGCTGCGTGAGCTCGACTGCGACGCCGCGCAGGGCTATCTGATGGGGCGGCCCATGCCCGCCGCACAGGTCCCGGCCTGGCTCGAACAGTGGCGAGCCGACCCACATCGACCCACCGGCCGACACAGCGCCCGGCACGCGGTCGGGTAGGCGTTCAGGACATGCGCCACGCCACCATTCCGGCGCTCGTTCTCGCCGCGCTCGCCCTCGGGGTCCCGGTTGCCGCCGCCGCCCCGCTCAACCGGCCGGACGATCCGGTGGTCGTGACCGGCGCGGGAACCCCGGCTCTCGTGGGCGCGCCTCCGAGCGACGTGGTGGCCTTCGCCTGGACCGGTGCCTGGCAGCAGATCCCGGTGCAGGTGGACGAGCGCAAGCTCTTCGACCTGCGCAGCGCCTACCCGAGTCCGTTCAGCTGTGGCGGGAACGGCCTCTGCTACTCCCCCTTCTCCACGCCCGCCAAGCTCCGCTATGCCGATCCGGGCACGCTGGTCGGGGCCGATGCCGATCCTGCTCTCGACGCGAACGACGAGATCGCCTTCATGGCCAAGGACACGGGGTCCGAGGCCGGCACGGTGCCCGATCCGGCCGGGGTGGCCCCCGGCTCGCGCGTGCTGGTCAAGGTCGCGGATTCGCTCGACGGAGGCGTGGGCTACGCGTACCTCTTCCGGCGGACCGCCGCACTCGACCCGAGCGCCGGACAGCAGTATGTGAACTACACATTCAGTCTGACTTCGGGTGCGTACCCGGCCACCTACAGGTTCGCGGCGGGCACCAACACCGAGACCTCAACCGTGGTCACGCCTCGCTACTCGCGCGCATTCATTGACCGCTGGCGCGAGACCGGCCTGAGCATCGGCGGGAGCGGCCCGGACATCCTCGACCGCGCCGAGAACCAGTTCAGCCCCGACTACTGCGGGCGAAGCACGCTCACCTTCGCCGGTGGCGAGGGCGCCTTTCTCGTGAACCGCAACGGCCCGGTGCGGGCGATCCGGGCGTTCCTGGGCGCGAACAGCGGACCGATGACCGAGAGGCAGCAGGTGTTCTACGAGGGGCGCGAGGAGGACACCACCTACCTTCGCGTCCACCCCATTCCAGGCGTCATGAGCTTCATGGACTACAGCGCCGCCGCCAGCGGGATGACCTACCGCAACAACAACAACCTGGCCGGCGTGACAATCGACGGCGTGGCCGACACGGTCACCCCGGGCGCGCTCACCTGGGAGAGCGTGGACGGATCGCAGGGTGCGCTCACGAGCGTGCACACCTGGAACACCAGTGTCGCCGCGAGCAAGTTCACCTCCTTCTACCGCGACGCGGCCAGCCCGCCCGCGGGACAGACCCCCTGCCAGGGCGATGCCGGCTTCTACGGCGCCGGCGGTCCATTCGTGAACGGCTCGATCAACTCGACGGACGAGCCGTCCAACGGCAACGCTCCCTCCGACCGCCTGACCACCACGCGAACCATGTTCTTCGGCGCGCCGGGGTCCGCGAACGGCCCGCTGCGCCGCTCACAGGTCACCGCTCCGCTCACCACGAACCTCGACCCGCCCCCGGTGGTGGTTCCCCCTGTGACTCCGCGACCCACTCTCCCGGCGCCCACTCCCCCCGGCGGCGGCGTGACTCCGCCGAAGGCCAAGCCCAGGGTGAAGCTCTCCCTTGGACTGCGCTACCACCGGGCGCGGGGCTGCGCCCGCCGCGCCGCGGTGCTCACGGTGAAGGGCAAGGGACTCGGCCAGGTGCTGCGGGTGGGCCTCGCGAGCCACGCGAAGACCAGGATCGCGGACCGTGCGCGCCCGTTCCGGATCGCCATCACGAAGAAGCGACTGCACGGACATCCGCGCGGACTGGTGGTCATACGAGCCCGATTGGCCGGCGGCCGGCTGGTGACGCTGAAGCACCGCGTGCGCGAGCTCTGCTGACTGGGGTTGCCTCGCCCTCCCTCGCCGCGAGATACACGCCCGCACAGGCCCAGAGCTCAACGAGAGGAACTCCACATGTATGCACGAGTGGCACGCTTCGAGGGAGCCGACGGCGACGGACTGCGCCGCAGCGTCGCGGAGATCAACGACCGAGCGGCCTCGGGACCGCCGGAGGGCGTTCCGTCGAAGGGAATCCTGATGCTGATCGACCCGGAAAAGGGCCAGGGCCTCGCCATCTCCCTGTTCGAGACCGAGGAGGACCTGAAGGCCGGCCACGAGGTGCTCAACTCGATGAGCCCTCCCGGCGACGGGATGGGCCACCGGTCCAGCGTGGAGATGTACGAGGTGGGCGTGGACCTGAGGATGTGAGGGCTAGGCGCGTTTAGGTTGTAGCCGGGTTCGCTCAACGCGGGCGAGCTTGCGCCGCAGCCGGCGGTACTGGCGCCTCTGCTCGGGAGTGCGCCTGTGGGTCCTGTGGGCGAGGTTCGTGCGCTCGAGCGGATCGGTCTTCAGGTCGTACATCTCCCACTGGTCGGGCACCTTGCCGTCGGCGTCGTGGTAGCGGGCGAGCTTGTAGCGCCGCTCGCGGATGCTCACGATGTGGTTCGGCGGCTGCGGATACGGGCCCCGTGACTGTCCGGACTGCCAGTCGTCGTATGTGAACACGGTGTAGTTCTGCGCCGGCTTGGGCGAGCGGCCCAGGATCTGGTCCGAGTAGTCCACGCCCTGCCAGGAGTCGCGGGCGGCCGCCGGTGCTCGGACGAGGCTCGCGAGCGTCGGCAGGAAGTCGACGTGGGACTCGAGGGCCTGGTTCTTGTGTGGCTTCTTGAACAGGCGCGGATTCGAGTAGACGAGCGGCACGTGCGTCGACTCCTCGTAGAAGCTGAAGTTCTTCTGGCGCATGCCGCCGTGGGCGGTGCCCATCTCACCGTGATCGGCCGTGGCGATCACCAGCGCGTTCTCGAGCAGGCCGGATTTCGCGAGCGTGTCGAGGATCTTCACCAGATAGGCGTCCGAGCCCTTCATCAGGTTGGCGTAGAAGTTCAGGTAGTTGCGCTTCATCTGCCGGGTCGGGATCGGTCCGGAGGCGTTGAACAGCTGAAGGAACTCCTTCTGCACCGACGGCTTGGTCGAGAGGTCCTCCCCCACCGTTCTCGGTGGCTCGATCTCGCCCTGGAGCCACGATTTGTCGTAGCCCCCGCTCGCGTAGCTCTTGGGGTAGAGCAGGGCCTTCCGAACCGAGGGGCCGTGGGGAGCGATCAGACTTGCAGGCACGCCGTAACGGCAACGCGGGTGTGGCAGCGGAACCTCAGCCTGCGGTCATCAATGAACAAGCGCCTTGAGCGCCACAAGGACAAGGCCCAACATCGCGGTCGTCAGGCCGGCGAGGGTGGATTCCATAGCGTTTCCCGCGGCCCGACGGCGCAGGAGCGCACCCCAAGCGAAGAGCAGGAAGGTGTTGGCGATGATCGCGATCCAGAGACTGGTGTTTACCGAGTAGACCCCTAACGCGGCAAGCCCGAGCGCGAGCAATGCAGGTGTGACCGCCTCCACCATCGGCCACTCGTGTCGGATGCCATCCAGGACGTGACCGACAGCCAGCGCCCGGCGGTCATCGGCGCTGCGGGCGAGGGCTCCCGACCACGCGTGCGCGAGCGCGAAGACCAGCGCGGTCACAGCCAGTGCCGCCATCATCCTCCCGGCCGTCAGGCTCGTCCCGCCAAGCCCGACGATCACCGACGACACCAGAATGGTGCCGTAGACGCTGGCGGACAGATTCTCCCGTGGCAGCAGGCGCCACAGGGCGCGTGGCTGCGCCGGCGGTCTCTCCGGGGGAGAGCTCAAGACGCCGAGCATACGTCGAGGCCCAGCAGAGCGCCGCGAAAGCGGGAAGTTCGTCCCATTCCGAGGGCGCGAACCCGGTTAAGCATCGGCGGATCCGTCTCAGACGTGGAGATCGGCGCGCGGAGCGCCTCGACTCGGCCACTTAGCGGGCCGGAATATGTTCACCCTTCGACCTGTCCTCGAAGCGGATGACGGGGGTCGATCCCGAGACCTCCGGCCTGGGAAGCCGCGCCGGCGAAAACGCCCGTGACGACGCGGGACCAGAAACCCGCTTTCTAGAAACAGATCCAGGCTAGCTCGGCCGGTTGGTGTCGCTCGAGCCCGGGCGCGCGCGTCGCAGTGATCGTGCCCGAGGGGTCATACGTGGTGACGGTTGTGGACCGAGACTAGCCCTACTCCGACAGCCCCACGGCTTCGAGAGCGTCGGCTTTGCAGCGGTAGCCGAGCGTCGAGCGCACCACCTTGCCGTTGCGCAGTTCGTGAAGGTCGGCTGCGTGGAAGTCCACGCGAAGCCCGCTTCCTTTGCCGGTGCCGTGGTAGTGCGTCATGCAGATGACCGTCTCGCCGGCATCGAGGTATTCGCTCACGTCACTCGAGAATTCGTCGAAGGCGTCTACCCAGGCCGCGAACACCTGGCGAATGGCCGCCGTCCCGCGAACCGATCGCGGAACGTCCGGCGCGTTGAGACGGTCGGTCAGCTCGGCATCGGAGTCGAAAAGAGCTAGCGCTGTCTCCATGTCCCCCGCGTTGAAGGCGGCATTGAGGCGCTTCAAGATGTCAACGTTCTCTTGCGACATCGCCTTACTCCGGCAGGCCCAGGGCTTGGAGGGCGCGTTCGCGGTTCCAGTAGAGGACGAGCTTCGTCACCTTGCCGTCGCGGATGTGGAAGGGGTTTGCACCCCGATTGTCGAGCTGGCCGAGCTCGAACCCGCTCCCCTTTCCGCGTCCCCTGTTATGCATGAACACCAGCACACGCTCCCCGTCGAGCGGGACGTACTGCTCCACGGTGGCGTCGAGACCCTCGAAGGCGCCCAGGGCTTCGCGCCACGCGTCTCTCATGGCGACGGGGCCGGACCAGTTGCCGGGCATCGGGCCGTCGGCGAACTCAAACCCAATCTCGGGGAGGTGATACCCCTCGGTGATGTGTCCGTCGCGGAAGCCGGTGTAGACAATCCCGACCGGCTGCCGGATGGGCACACCGGACCCCTTGATGCGTCCGCCGGTCTCCCCGAGCACCACCACCTTGTCCCCTGCGTCCCGAAGCTCGGCGACCTCAATCGAGAAGTCGTCGAAGTTCTCGGTCCACCGCCCCACATGTGCACGCAGCCCGTCATGGCCCCGGTACTCCGACTGCTCGACCCACTCCGGAAACGGGTAAAGGACGACATCCGAGCCGAACGAGGCCCTCACCCCCGCCTCGCCGCCAGCAACGAAGGCGTCGAAGCCCCGACGGACAATCTCCACGTTCTCCTGCGGCATCGCCCGTTGAGTATCCCCCGTCATATACCCGGTCGGCTAGAGGGGCGGTGGTACGCCAAAGCATCCCCGTGGCGGAGACCGGCCGAACCCGGCGTAGGGTCTTCGCGAGCGGGGTGGAGCGGAGTGTCTCGCGCCCAGGTGGTCTAGCGGTACTCGCGCTCGCGGACGACTTCGGGCTCGACGGGTCGGCGGCGGCGGTCGGCCCAGATGGTCAACTCCAGGAGCGAAACGATCAAGCCGATCACGCCCACCACCATCAGGATCACACCGGCCGTCTGGATGTCCACGCCGGCCACCGTGGCCGTGACTGCCCACGCGAGCACTGCACCCAGACCGATGAGGAATATCGAGGTTCCGATGTACATGTGCCCTAAACCTCGGTACGCGGAGCGAAACGACGCAGCAGGCCCGCGTTTACTCGGCAGATGTACGAGCCGGATGACGGCCGCAATCCGCACCTACCACCTCTCAGAGCGCTCGCACGACCAGAATCACGAGCACGATCACGACCAGCAATCCGATGAGTCCCAGTCCTGTGCCGGCAATCGCGAATGTCACCATGACGCCTCCTCCACCTGCTTCGTTGATCAAAGGCGAAGCCCCGCTTCCCGCTCGGGGCTTCGCCGGAAAGCACCCGTGGGGGGTGCGTCCTGAACCACATATACCCCAGCGTGGACGATTCAGGCCCATGGCCGACCGTTTAGGCTCCACCGGCGAACACCGCGCTACCTCCCCGGGAGGGATGGTGCTCCGACCTGTTTTTTTGGTGGGGCTATCCGCGGGCGCTGTCCCAGGCCTCCCGCATTACGTCGCGGTAGAAGACCCACAACAGCGACCCAGCCAGCAGCAGAGCAGCTTCGTCAACCGGTCCCGGGATTGGGAGCACGGCGAACGCTGCCAGCCAGCGAAGCGGACGCGGGAGCCGTTGGTCGCGTACAAGCTGTCCTGTTGCTCGGAGTGTCCTGGCGATGAATGCACGCGCCGCCCTCACGCCGTGGAGTCTAGGAGTGGGCATCGCTCCGGGAACAACCGGGTCGACGCAAACCTCGAGGCGGCCCGTATGGCGCTGGCAGCAGCCGGCGCCGATCCGTGGATCGAGGGCCCGATGGGCCAGCTGAAGGCGCACCCGGGGTTCGCGGTGGCGAGGGCCGCGGAAGGCCGAGCCCGGCATCTCGGCAAGCGCTGTGGAACCGAAGGTGGCCGTGACGAACACGAGTCGGCGGCACATGGTTAGGACACGGCCCGAACCGGCCCGTCCCCGCGGGCAATAGCCAGTTCTGGACCCGTTTAGGCCACTACGGGGCCGCTGGAGAGAGCCAATCTACCGGCCTCCTTCAGCAGAAAGCACGATTAGCAGGGGAAACGTCTAGAGCGGACGACGGGGGTCGAACCCGCGACCTTCGGCTTGGGAAGCCGACGCTCTACCAACTGAGCTACGTCCGCGCAGGGCGCATTCTAGAGCCGGACCGGGCCACCGTCGCACCGTGATCCGGGACTCTGGGTCACCCGCAGGTCACCAGGCGGGTGCCCGTCCGGGAGGGAGGGGAGGATTGAGCGAATGCTCGTGCTAGCCACCGTCCTTGACTACCTGGACGGCCACGCTGGCGCGTTTCGCGGCGCACCTGACATTCGCGCTGATCGTGCTGACCGCTGTCTATGCCTTCCACACTCAGCGGATGGTGCAGGATGGCGCGGACGCGAGAGCTGACGATCCTGCGAAGCTGGCGCTGAGCGTCCACAAGCTCCGGCCGACCGCTGTGAACATCTCTGTGCGGAACGTTGGACCGGGCGCTGCGGTTGACGTGGACGTGCAGTTGATTTGCGAGCCCGTGGGCAACGCAAAACAGGACACGCGGCACTGGTGAGCTGAATAACAGCCCCAACCGGGCCCCGCAGGAGTACACGGTGATCCGCCTACGTGGCTCCATGAAGGACGCCGCCGGGAAGCCGCGCGTCGTTGATGAGGCGTTCGAGGACCCGCCCAATGGCGTGAGCTACTCAAAACGGCCCACCAACGCTATGCGAGCCTGGCGAACGTGCTCGCCAACCTCCGCACTTAGCGGTCGCGCTAGCCGAGCAGACGGCGCTGGATCGACACGGTGTAGGCGTCGTCCTCGATCCGGCCTTCCAGCTCCATCACGTACTCATCGAAGCGCGTCTCGAGAAGATCGACGGCCAGGCGACCACGGAGACGGCGGTGCGCAACCGGCTGAAGCTGATGCGCCACGCGATGGCCGTGCTGTTCGGCGGGCGCCCGACCCTCAATGCCTGCTGGACCTACATCACCTGCGAGAAGGAGGCTCGGCCGGCTAGGCGCCGCGCACGCCGTCGACAGGTCGGCCTGACCCACCCGCCCCGTTAGCGACGGGATGCTGCTGTTGGCGTCGTTGTCGGGTTCCGGCCGCCGAGGGCGTGGATCGAGATGCGCTGGTTGTCGCCTACGGACGGCCCGAACGGGTCGGAGGCGCCGTCGCTGAAGACGTCGGCGTTGAAGCGACGCACTGCGACGCCGCCGGGATCCCATGCGTAGCGGCCCACGTTCGCGTTGGATCCCGAGTGCAGGCCGAGCCAGTAGTAGTGGACGCCAAGCGTCACCGGCGAGCTGAGGGGCAGGTCGACCCAGCCGACCGCCTGGCCGGCCGCGATCGTGACCGGCTCGGTCTGGGCGACCAGGGCGCCGGGCGCCGCGCCACGGTAGATCACGCCGCGCAGGGTCTGGGTGCCGCTCCCTCCACCGTTACCGTCGAGGTACGCACGGAGCTTCGTGATCGTGGTGGGTCCGTACCAGAGCAGATGTTGGACCGCGCGCTTCTCGCCGGAGCTGAGCGTCGCGAACGAAGCCCCGACCCTCGCCTTGCCGAACACGAAGCTCGCCTCGTCGTCTTCCTCCGCCGAGGCGCAGCTCGGATCCTCGGGGTAGTCGACCAAGGAGTCTCCGTCATTGTCGCGGCCGTCTGAGCAGGCGGGCGCGACCGTGTCGTCGTCGACGATCGTGCCCTGGCCTGCGGGATCGGCGATCGTCGCGTTCGGGGATGGGTTGGAGAGGTTGACGGAGAAGGTTTCGTCCGGCTCGTCGGTGGTGTCGCCCGAGACGGGGACCGAGATCGTCCCACTCAGCTCGCCGGCGGGAATCGTGAGCGTCCCGGTTCGGGCGGTGTAGTCGGAGCCGGCTGTGGCGGTGCCGTTGCTGGTCGCGAAGGCGACCGTGACGTCGGCGATGGCCGCGCTCGAGAGCGTGACCGTGAAGTTCGCGTTCGCCTGGCCGGTGTCGCCCTCGGTGATCGAGACGTCGTCGATCGCCACCTGCGGGAATGCGGTGGGGCCGACGACGAGCGTGGCACCGGTATCGTCGTACTGGACCGTGTAGGCCAGACCGCCTCCGATGCTCGCACCTTCGACCGAGGAGAACGTCCCGGTCCGCGGATTCGCATTCAGGATCCGGAAGCTCTGGCCCAGGACCGGCTGGAATCCGCTCTCGGTCGTGATTCGAAGCGTTCCGGCGAGGGTCCCCTCGCCGCCCACGTTCAGCTGGGTAAAGCCTGTCCCGGGTGTCAGCCCGCCGACGTGGACGTGGAGCCTGCCGCTCCCGCTCTGGGCGTAGGACGCGGCGTTCAACAGGCCTGTGTCGATCTCCGCCGTGCCGTCGTTTTCGAATGGGACGGTGACCGCGAAGGTGCCGGTGCCGTTCCTGGTGAAGGTGCCGGTGTTGTGGAAGAGCTGGCCGCTGCCGCCGTTGAAGTAGATACCGGCCGAGGCGGTTTCGTTGCCGTTGGCGT
>JBBQHI010000030.1:0-44146 GCA_038323835.1 Solirubrobacterales bacterium | reverse complement strand
TCCGCGTGGCCGTCAACCGGGCGAGCCCGGACCGTGCCCTCCTTCGGGAAGCCCAAACCGTTCTGGATCGGCTCCAGCTTCCGCACTGGCCGACCCGCTGCTGAGGAAGGCCACGTGACCTTGACGATCCCATCGTTCCCGCTGGCCAGCCCGGCGGTTCGCTGAGCCGCACCGAGCTCGGCATGCGACCGGGCTCGGAGGGCCCTGCCCCGTGCCCCCACCAACCGACTCGTCGCCCGAAGGGGCGACGGGAACCACCCCGCTCCCCTAGGAGGAGAGATGACCAATCCCGCACGCCGCGAAGGCGGCCAGAAGTTCCCCTGCGCCGCGCTCGCCGAGGCGCTCACGCACCTGCGTCGACCGTCCATACAAGAGGCGATCCACTTCAAGGTCCAGCATGTCGCCGACCGGGCCGCCCTGGTGGTCGCCTACCTCGACGCGCGGTTCGTCTTCGACCGGCTCGACCAGGTCTGCGGCGGGGAGTGGTCCGCCCGCTTCGACGCTCTTCCGGAACGGCTCATACCGGTGCGGAGTGCCGACAACGACGGGCTGTCCCTCATCTACGTCCGCTGTCGGCTCACGATCTTCGGCGTCACGCGCGAGGACGTGGGAGAGGGGGAGAACCCGAAGGCGGCGTTCTCGGACGCGATCAAGCGGGCCGCCGTGCACTTCGGCGTCGGGCGGGCGCTCTACGCGCTGCGGCTCCCCTGGATGCGGGAAGGGGAGGCGGACGGCGAGCTCAGGCGCAACCGTGCCGGGAAGCTGGTCCTTGATCGGCGCAGCGAGGCCTGGTGCCGGGTGCAGTACGGGCGCTGGCTGCGCAACTGGGGCATCCGCCAGTTCGGAGAGCCGCTTGATCATCGCGCTGGAGCGCAGGGCCTCGGAGCGGTAGCGGATCGCCCCGAGGCCGCTCGACTCGACCTGCGCCAGATCGAGCGCGCCCGACGTGCGGGCGGCTACCGCCAGGACACGGTGGGCAGGCTGGCGGTCGCCCTTTACCAACAGCCGGACGTCGACCGGCTGACCGCTCCGCAGACGGCCGACCTCGGCCAGGTGCTTGAGCACGCGGGCCAAGGCGGGATCAGCGAGCGGACGCTGGTCCGTTGCCTCGACCGGCTCGAGAGAAAGAGCGCGACCGAGCGGCCCCTGGCCCTCCGAGCGTTCCGCGAGTACCTCACCAGGAGGGCGTCAGAAACGAAGACCCGAGGTCAAGAGGCCGCCTAGCGCTCTGGCGAAACGGCTACGACAAATAGGTATGGCGCGGATCGCGGTGTGGCTGCCGGTCCGGCCCTGCAGAGCTAGCGACGGGCTTGGGGTGGCGGCGTCTTTCGCTGCCCCAATGCGCCACCGCCAAGTGAGCTTGGTCGCGAGTCCCGCGAACCAAACGAAACGATTACGAGAGACCGCCGCCTGTCTTCAGGGCCCGCCCGTTGCCAGGCGGCCGTAACGGCAACCGCAAGTGCGACTGCCCCGCCCACGTACTCGCCGGGTGCCAACAAGACTCCGGCAACCACCGCGAGAATGAACGCATAAAGCCAGGGAGGACCGCTCAGATACACGTCGCCGAGCGTAATGCGAACTACGCCGCGCTGGGAACGGCTCGCGCACAGGCGAGCTTGGCGAGGGATCGTTAGTGCATTAGGAACCGAAGCCGGCTCTCGCCGTTCGCGCAGATGTTGAGCGTTCCCGAGTTACGCGGGCCGGTGGCTCGTTGGAAGCAGACCCAGTCGTGAAATCTGAGGGCTCGACCCTCCTGGTCGATGCCTGCTTGATAGGTCATGCCGGTGCGTATGAACTGGTTGGCTTCGTGGCAGGACATCCCTGAGACGGCATAGTCGCTTCCGCCGCCATGAGCCCAGGCGCTGGCGGGGCACGCTCGCAGCGCTCGCGGTCTCGCTCGGTCAGCTTGCGCTGACGTGCCGGTCTCCTCGCCGCCTCTGACGACGTAGCCCGCCGCCCCTGCGACCAGTAGTGCCGCCACAACCAGCAACCCTTGTGTTCGCTTCACACCGTTCATACGCCGCCGTAAGGAGGAGGGGTCCGCGGCGGAGGCGACCGCCGCGGCGTATGGCCGGCTCCACACCCGAAAGGCACGTAGCAGCGGTCTGTCGCGCAGACCTAGCGCGTAAGCGGCGCCGGGCAGCTGGTGTTCGTCGCATCATGGGCACGTGACGTCGACCCGGCCGACTGCGGACGATCTACGGGCCTTGCTTGACGACGGGCGGCTTCCCTTCGAGCGTGTAGGCCGTGCCGGGGACGAGCGGATGGTTCTCGTGTGGCGGTTGGTCGCGCTCGCTGAGGCCCGGCTACCCGACGTGCCAAATCTCGAGGAGGCCCTCGATCAGTTGATCGAGGACGTTGGGGGAGCTAGGTACCAGATGATTGACCCATGGCGATGGCTCCCCGATCTGTTGCGGCGCCTTACTGGCCAGCTACAGCCGCTCAACGAGGATCTGTACGGCATTCCTGAGGACTTCCTCGCCGTCGGGAATGCCGACGATCAGGCGCGCAAGTCGAAGGGGTAGGACATCACCCGTCGCACGTAGAAGATGCCGAACGCTTCACCGTTGCGGGAAGTGAGCGCAAGCAGCTCGTCCCAGAGATCCTTCAGCGGGGTGACCCCGACTTCTTTGGTCACGCGCCGGTTTGTGACGTGTCGCCGTTCCGTAGAACCGCGAGCAGAGCGTCGCATCAAGGGGCGCGACCCTTTACCGAGCGGTCGTCGCGTCCGCGTAGTAGGTGGCGCAGTCGCCGAAGGAATCGAAGCCTGATCCGGCCCCGGTGGAGCAGTCGCCGGCGAAGCTGAGGACGACGGTCACTCCACCCGACGGGTTGAGTGGTTTGGGCAGTCGCACCGACCAGTGACCGGCGTGACCCGACACACGGGTGGCTCTGAGTGCAGGTCCGACCGCGCCCTCCGGTCCGCCGCCGCGCGCCACCCTGTCAAGTGTGCGCATCGTGATTGCGCGGGTCGAGCCCGGCGCACGTATGTCGAGACTGCCCCCTGGCCGCAGGGGCAGCGCGGTGCGGGTTGGGTGACCGGGGAAGAAGGCCTGATTGCACCCGTAGCCCGCCGCGGTCTGGCCGCAGTCGTTGCCAACCGGGGCGGCGACCGCGCGACCGCGACTGGCCAGCAGGATGCGCTTGGGCGGCGGGGGATACGAGGAGTGCTGACCCAGCCGAACCCGGATGGTTCGACCCTTGTCTCGGCGGCCGCCCGCAGGAGCTTGAGAGACCACGCGCGCGTCCGAGGGTCCCCTTGCTCGCATCTTGAATCCCTGGGCGCGGAGCGTCGCCCGCGCGTCCACGGCGGCCAGGTCGATCACTCGGGGGACGGTGGGGAAAGCAAAATCAACCGCGAACGCCGGACTGGAGCCCACGGAGGAGGCAAGCGAGGGGCCACCCTGAATGCGCCGACCGCCCACGGGGTCATTGAGGCGCACCCGTGCGCGCCTGACTTCGAAGATGGCCGGACACGGGACGTCCTCCTGTCCCGACACCGCCACAACCTGCTTGCGGTCCACCGAGATGGTGATGGTCGCGGGTGCCTCGGTCACCGCGACGTGCCGGGTACCGAAGGTGCATGACGCGAGGTAGGCGATCGAGAGCGTGCGCGCATCGGCGCTCACACCAAGAACGCCCCAGGGGACTGGCACGCGCTCGATCCGGCAGGGCGTGCCGCTGCAGTCGGCGTTGAACGGCGGCTCGCCGGCGAGAGCCGAACCACTCAGCAGAGCTGCCGCCGTCAGCGCACCCACAACTGCTCCGACCAATACGGCGGTACGCACAGGAGCAGCGTAACAGTCAGTTCGAGCAGTCATCAACCTCACAAGGGGAGACGGCATGAGCGAAGTAAGTGACAGTCGTCGGTCCCGGACGGTACGCAAGACCGATGCCGAATCGGACGCGGCGGAAACGTTCCGCCTTCACCACCGGCGGATGCTGCGCCTGGTAAGCCGCGACGTGAATACCTCAGAGGCCACGGTCGAGGACGCGGTCAGCTTCGCCTTCCTTCAGCTGGTCCGCACGCAGCCGGACACCGACGACTCGGTAGGTGGCTGGCTACGGGTGGTGGCCCGTCGCGAGGCCATCCGCCTCGACCGCCGGGAGAGGCGCACCGTGCCGCTCGACTCGGCGGCAAACCCCGACCAGCAGACCGGGGAGGCGCTCACCCTGGCCGAGCGGCTGCCGGCACCGGTGGACACCGAGTTGGCCTTCGAGGCGCGCGAGGCCCTGCGCGCCGTGGCCGCGCTGCGCTGGCGGCGCCGGCGGGTGCTGGCGCTCAAGCTCGCGGGCTACAGCTACAAGGAGATCCAGGAAAAGCTGGGACTCACCTACACCAACGTCAATCGGCAGCTGACCAGGTCGAGGAAGGACCTGGAAGAGGCGGCGTGACGGGTCTCTCAGGGGCGCGGGTTGGTCGCTCCGCCCGGGTGCGTGCGCGCAAGGATTGACAACCGCTTGCCTCCCCTGAATGCTCGGGGATGTCGATGCAGATCCTGGTTCGCACAAAGTTGGGAGCCGTACTGACCGCCAACTTGCGGTCTGCGTGTCTCGCAATCGTCGCGATCGCGATGTGCTGCGAGCCAGCCCTGGGGCGGACGTACGGGAAGGTGGGCGGCCTATCGGCCACCGTGACCGCAGCTCCAGCGGCATTCGACTACCGGCGCACGCCCCGGATGGACTACGCACTCACGTTCTCTACCGGCCCGAACGAAGAACGATTCGCCGTGGCGGTGGATCCTCCAACGTTCCCGCCCGCGGAGGGCAGTCCCTTCGCTGGCCTTATCGGCGGGCGGCTTGCGTTGTCCGGGCCCGCGCGGCTCGGCTATCGCCGGGACGAGATCCCAGCGATTCTCTGTTCGACCTACAACGTGATCCACGGTGCGGAGCCCGCCGGATACCTGCAGGACGTGATCGCACCGCCATGGTCGACCTCGACGCTGCGCATCTCGTTCGTCGTCTGGCGTCGGGATGCGCCATTTCCGGGTCAGGACATCCGTCCCAGGTTCCGGCTGACTCCGGAGCTGGTGTCACCCCGTGACGATGGTGTCGGCACCATCCCCGGAACGCTCACGCTGCGCCCGCCCCGTCTTCGGATCGGCGGGCGCACCGGGGTCCGGCTGTGGCTGAGGACGAGCCCCCGCACGGTGCTCTACGGGTCGCAATCGGTCCCGACGTATCGCCCTGGCCGTGCGATAAAGGTATCCGGGACGACCGCACCGGTCCTCCGTCGGCAGGTGATCCAGCTTCGTGTGAAGAACAGGCTGACCGGCCTCGGACCGGACCTCCTCGCACGGGTGCGAACTAATGCACGTGGCCGCTTCACGTACCGCTGGAGGCTACGTACCACCGGCACGAACGAACTCTTCGCCTTCTACAAGCGCCAGCAGAGAGCCGTAACTAGTGATCGGGCGTGTCCTCGGATAGTCCGGGTGCGTCGGTAGAGACCGAACCACTGAGCCCCGCCCTACAGCAGGCACTTGCGTCGAGAGCGATCGGGACAGGCTTGGGGCTCGCCTACGCCAACGTGGACAGGCAGCTGACGCGGTTCCGGAAGGATCTTTGGGAATCCGCGTCACCCGGGCGAGTAGTTTCGACCTGGTGGCATTTCGAAGCAGGCGTAGACATACTTGGCTCACTCGAACGCCGCGTGTTGACGGTCGTTAGCGGCTACGGGTCGACCGTCAACCCGCGAATCGCCCAACAACCGGTTGGTCGCCGGGCGGGGTGATACCGTCAACCGTCCAGTGAGTGTTAAGGACCGGGAACGAAAGCGGTTGAGGGAGTACGAGCGTCGCCTGTCGGCAGCGGAAGGCAAGCTCGCCGAACTCTCCGAGGTTCAGCGTGACGTGAAGGGCCTCCGCCAGATCGTCGCCGGACTCAGGGTGGTGGTGGGAGAAGAGCCCCCGGCGAACGACACACCACCGCGAAGCCAGCAGGAGCACAAGGCCACGCGAACGGGCTCGCGCGGCGGGAAGCTGATGCCGTTCCTACGACGGCTTTACGCAGACGGGCAACGCCACACCATCGAAAGCGTCATGGAGGCGCTGGGCGTCTCTGGCGAGTTCGGAAGCGACGTGCCGCCACGTGGCACCGTCCGGAACCGACACTTCGACCTGAAGAACGAGGGCTACATCCATCAGGTCGCACGTGGAACTTACGTACTTGCGTCTCAGAACGGCTCCGCCTCGGGCGTCAGAGCCGACGAGACCAACCCAAGCCTGCCGGTGGATGGGATTCCAAGCCCTGAAGCCGGAAGGGAAAGCCCCCGCGAGCCGCCGCGGCGTAACTCGCGGGGCACCCGTCACAACCCCCGGTCCGGGCCTTTGGCTCGGGCCGGGGCCTCATAAACATCGTATCGCGCACCCCGGCAGACGGGGTACTCCTGCAAGCATGGCCGCAATCAAAGTACGCGCCGGGAGCGGCGACGCCCCGCCACATCTGCTTGAAGCAATCGATATCGGACTCGAGGATCTGAGCCTCGCCAGCCCGGTCAAGGGGGAGACCTCAGTCGAGGTGGACCTCGAACTCCAGGACTTCTGGCTCGTCTACATCCGACTCGGCGATGTTGAAACCGGTTTCGGGGTTGATGTGTCGAAGCGTCCAGCGGAGCTGCTCGAGTGCGTTGTGGACGGGCTCCAGGAGGCGTTCATCGAATTTCGCCAAGGCGCAATCCCGCGCTGTCCGTTCCACGAGCATCCACTCCGGGTGGCGGCCGAGGGCGAGGTGGCCTGGTGGTACTGCCCTGGTCCTTCGGACTGGCGCCGTCGAGTCGGCTCGCTCGCGGCAGATGAGGCCTACCAAGCTGCCATCCAGACCGGACCTCGTTGAGGTCGGGTCATGCCGGTTGGCCGGATTCCGCTGCGGCGAAGTCCAGCAGAAGCGCTGGCCCACCTACACCAACGTCAACCGGCGGCTGGTGCGGGGGAGAACGGACCTGGAGGAGGCGGCATGAGCGGTGCGGCGCAGTGCCTCCGCACCGGTCCGACGTTCCGGCTAGCCGATCTACTTACGGTGCGAGAACCGGAGGAGAGCCGTTGCGGCAGTGGAGTACCGGTTGCCGTCCGCGGTCTTTCCGACCGCGGTCAAGCGCACCTTGATGGGATGCGCCCGGCGGATGCGCGCGGCGATCGACCGGCCCACCCTGATGCTCACCAGCTTCACCTTCTCAGGCTCGACCGAGAACCGGTGCTGGACGACCCGGACCGTGACGCGGCCTCCGCCGCGGCGCCTGATCCGCGTCGTCACCTTGACGTTCCCCTGACAGTTGTCGATGGCCGCATGACAGGCGATGCGAAAACGGATGACCCTCTGATGGGTCAGGCGGAGTCGTTTGCTGGGCAGCGCGAGTTGGCGCCAGCCGCTGTCGCAGATGGCTTTCGGATCGGCTGTTTCGCCGAAGCGCTGGATGCGACCGTCGTCGGTCGCGTAGAGGTCGCGCGGCCCGGCCGCCGCAACGTTGTCGATTCGTCCCAGCTCGCGGGGATAACAGACCGCCGCGACCTGTCCATCGGCATTGAATCCCTGGATCCGCTCGCTGTCGGGGTCGGCCACCCACAGGGTGCCAGCCGGATCAACGGCCAAGCCAGCGGCGCCACCGAAGGCGCTGTGACCCCCACGCGGTTGATACGGCCCCAGCTCGCCCTCTTCAGCTCTTACGGCGTTGCCCCCCGGGGGGCGCCCCGAGCCGATCGCCTTGACGAATTGGCCGTTGGGGGCCCATTGCGACACCATGCTGATGTTGCTCGCCGGAGTCGTCGCGTAGACCGTGCCATCCGGAGCGGCCGCAATCGGCCCATTCATATAGCCGGGGACGCTCAGCAGCTGAGCGCCCGTTGGAGAGAGCTTGACCCAGCGGCCGCAGCTGGCGTAGATGTTGCCCTGGACGTCCGTTGACACCCCGGCGGGACAACCCGCTTCGAGCGCGCCGCCCTCGCCGAGCCCCGAGAATGAAGTGAGGGGCTCGCCCGAGCCCGAGAGCTTGGCAACACGACCGTGGGCCGGGTCCGCGATGTAGATCGCGCCAGCACGATCGGCGGCCAGGCGCTGCTGATGCGTGCCTCCGGCGGGCGACAGCCCGACGCCACTGTCTGCGGCATCCCAGCTGCTCAGCAGCGTCCCTGCAGCGTCGTACCGCCGAACAAGGGTGCCTTGCAACGCGTAGACGTGGCCCGTGCCGTCCGCGGCCAGGGAGACGGGGTTAATCGCCAGCGGCGCGAGTTCTGTCGGCGCGTCGGGGAACTGTCCTGGACCGACCCCGTTCGGTCCGAAGGTCTGGCTGGCGCTGCCTAAAAACCCGTCGGCCCGCGCTGCGACCGGAGCTACCAATAGGAGCAGCATGGCGCAGCCAGCTACGACTCCTCGTCGTAAAACACCGCTGCTCTTTCTGGCGCCCTGGGTCACAGCTCGTCTAGCGGCCTTTAGGCGCTGTGGCCGCCATCATCTGACTACTTGCGTCCCGCCCATGCCAAACTCGAGACGTCGGCCCCAACCGCAGAGGTCGACTTCCGACCGGTGAAGGGGCTGGTCCGCCGAGTCTTCCAGTTCAACGCGTAGGCGATGCGCGTTCGGTCCCCGTCCTGTGTCGCTTCTCGATAGAAGGCCAGCCATTTGCCGTCCGGCGACCATGCGGGCGAGGCTCCGCCTAGGGTTGGACGATGCGCCGCGACCGTGGCTAGCCGCCGAGCCTTTCCGCCTCGGGCCGCAACCGCCCACAGGTAGCGGCCTCTGCTGAACGCCATCCACCTCCCCCCTGGAGACCACGAGGGTGCCTGCGCTCCGCCCGCCGCGATCGGACGGTACGGCCCCGCTATCGGACCGGCCAGAATACGGCGACCTCTCACGAATGCGATCTGATTTCGAGTTGACCAGTCGGGTTGCGACGCATTCATTACCACGGTTCGTACCTCAGCCCCGTTGCGCTGCAGGAGCGTCAGATCTTTTGGTGAACCGTCGGTGGCCGGATCCCGGTAGCGCTCGGCGAGGAGTTGGGTTCCACTCGGGGACCAGGCAAGATCGTAGGAGCCGGCATAAGCGGCGCTCGTGGTTCCGCTCCCGATAGGACTAATGCGTAGGGTGCCCGCAGGCAAAGCGAATTCGCGAAGGTCGCTCTGCCTGGCTCCGTTCGAGGTGGCTTCGAGTGATATGAGGCTCACGGCTCGGCCGTCGGGCGTGACCGCTGGCGCCCCGCTTGCCAGACACTTGGGAGTCGCAAACTGGGAGCACGCTGGGAGGGACGTGAGTCGCGCGGACCCCCGCGACATCAAGAGCAGCCTGGTGTCGTTAAACCCGCGGCCGGCTTGAGATGTAAGCACGAGACTCCCGTTGCGTCCTGGAAATGACGCTTGGGCAATGCTCGTGGTCACGGCGAGTGCTGCTGGGACCAACCCCACCCCGAGCAGCAGCGGTCGCCATTTCTGCCGGCTAGGTGACGCGGAGGTCATACCCACCTGCAACCCGCTTGGCCTCCTCGGGATTCGGTTCCTCGGAGAGTCGAGGCTTACTAGCGGGGCGCTCGTCATGTCGGCGTGCGCCCATCGCGTCCCGCTCAGCGCGGCGCCACGCCGCGGGCGACCAGGATCGGCCCGCCCTGCCTGAGTGCACATTGCTTAACCGTCAGCCTGACCCGGTCACCGGGCTGGAGGAAAGGCAGCCCGTTGCGAAGGAACCCGCGGAAGTGCGTGTGCGGCCCTACCGTGATTGCGCGCGCCCGCCCGCGGTCATCGACCAGCCTGATCGAGCCGAACGTGCTGGTCACGCGCCCCTGGACAGGCCGCCGTGCCCCGCAGGTGCGGATTCCGAAGCCTGATGGGAAGAACGAGCGGGGACCGTATAGCCGGTGCAGGGGATGGCTGGGGAGCGCCATGAAGTAGCCCTCGGCCGCGTAAACAAGACCGCGTCGGACGTCCAATACGGCGATGGCGGGCGGCACGCCCTTGATGCGGCGTATGCGACGAAAGGCGTCGGGCTGGGGCGGCGGCGCGGGGACCGTGTCGCTACATGCCGGTTCGCGCGCCCGCCCGAGCCGGGCGCCTACGCGCACCTTCCGATCCTTGGGCGGTGCCACGCCCTGGTACTGGACGCCGCCCCACTTGACGCTCGCCACGCAGCCGGCCTCGGTAGCGGGTGGTCGGGTCGCTGCGAGCAAGATGACGCAAGCGATCGCTACAGCGACGGGTAGGCCTTTCAGCATCAAACGACCTTAGTCAGCGGAGTCTGCGCGGTCAATCGTCCATCCGACGCGGAGGTATCTGTTTTGTCGTCGGGGTGACCGGGGTCCTTTTTGCGTTCTGGGCCGGAACGCTCGAGAGGGCAGGTGCGACTTGGTCGGATTCCGGCGATCGTCTACCAAGAACGGTGAGCAGTTCTCCCAGCCACCCGCGGTGTTGGTCAGCGTTCGCTGAGTCTTACCTTGGGTGTGAAGAACTTCAACCTCCGGGGTGAGTGATGGCGGATCTCTTAAGCAAGATCGAACAAGAAATACGTACGCGCGCGGCCGAGCTGCGGCCCGCCGTCGCGGAATACGAAGCGCTGGAAGAGGCGGCCAGGGCACTCGGTGCCGGCCAGCGGAGGACGGGTCAGGCTCGGCGAGCGCGACCCGCGCCTGGTGCAACTCGACGCTCGGCTGCACCGGTGAAGGCTCCATCGCAGCGTTCGGCCCGCAACGGCTCCGCCAGGGCAGGACGGGGTGAGCGGCGTGACACCGTCCTCGCTCTGTTGCGGGGGAACCCCCAGATCACCGCGGCGAACCTCGCGCGACTCCTCGACATCTCCACCGGCAACGTCTACACCACCATCTCCCGCTTGCGCAGGCAGGGCGCGGTGGACAAGAAGGACGGGAAGTGGGTCGTGAAACCCGGGTAGTGCGACCCCGGGGGGTTGTATGCCCACACGGATGCGACCGCCACGATCTGCTTATAAGGCCCCGGCTGTTTCGTCTGAGAGTCCTCCGGATCGCCCGCGCTACGCTGGCTGCGAATGAGGTTCGAGGAGATTCCCCGCCCCGGTCTGTGGAAGCGTCTACTGGTCGGAGCGGCGCTCGTGTTCTTCGCCTCGGCCGGGGGCGCCGCGGTGGCCGGCTTCCACGAGCTTGACAAGGTGGTGGGTGCGTTGCCCCCCGGCTTCAAGGTGAAGGGGCTGGCGCACACAGGTCCGGGAAAGCCCCAAACGCTGTTGATCCTCGGGTCCGACCGCCGCCCCAAGGACAACGTGGAGGGTGGCAGTGGGGCTCGCTCGGACACCATCATGCTCGTCCGGCTGACCGGGAACGGTGCCACCTCGGTGATGTCGCTCCCGCGCGACCTCAAGGTGGAGATTCCCGGGCATGGCACCGACAAGATCAACGCCGCCTATGAGCTTGGGGGACCGCGCCTTACGGTCAAGACGGTGAAGCAGCTCACCGGGCTGTCAATCAACCATGTGATCAACGTGACGTTCGGCGGCTTCTGGCGGGCAGTCAACGCGATCGGCTGCGTCTATACCGACGTCGACCGCCGCTACTTCAACGACAGTCCGTTATATGCACCGATTGATGTACAGCCCGGATACCAGCGCCTCTGTGCGCGCGAGGCGCTCCAGTACGTGCGCTTCCGCCACGAGGACAACGACTTGGTGCGCTCGGCCCGCCAGCAGGACTTCCTGCGCCAGGCCAAGCAGCAGGTGAATTACACGGACCTGATCGGCAAGCGTGACCGGCTCGTGCGGATCTTCGGGAGCAACACCACGACGGACAGCGACCTGCGCTCCCGGAAGGAGGTGCTCAGGGTGCTCAAGCTCGCAGTGTTCTCGGCGGGGCAGCCGATTCACGAGATCCACTTCGAGGGGCTGATCGGTCCGAGCTACGTCGAGGCCAGCGACTCACGCGTCAAGAAGCTGGCGCAGCAGTTTCTGAGAGGACAGGACTCACCCGGTCCGCGCGGCGAGCTCGGACAGCAACGGGCGCCTCGGAGCCCCAAGCGCAAGCGGGTACCGAGCGCCGGCTCGCTCGGGCTGGAGGACGCGACCGGCGTCGGTCGCGACCAGGCGCTTCAGGCGGTCGAGCAGGGGGCCGGCAAGACCTTGCCGGTGCTCTTCCCGACCCTGCGGACCTCGGGGGCCGTCTACGCCGGACCACCGCGCGTGTACAAGATCCGTGCCAATGGACGCTCCTACGGTGCCTACCGCATGGTCCTCAGTCGCAGCCTCGCCGGCGAGTACTACGGCGTCCAGGGGACGACCTGGAAGGACCCGCCGATACTTGGGGACGTGACGGAGACTCGGAAGATCGGGCGTCGGACGTTCGAGCTCCACAACGACGGCGATCGCCTGCGGGTTGTGGCGTGGCACACATCCAAGGCGTCCTATTGGGTTTCGAACACCCTGCTCCAGACGCTGACCGATGGACAGATGATGGCCATCGCGCGCTCTGCTCGCGCGCTTTGACCGGCGGTTTCAACGGGCTAAAGGGACAGCGCTGGCGCACGACGGTTCCAGCGCTTGCTCCGAGGGGAACCCCCAGATCACCGCGGCGAGCCTCTCGCGGCTGCTCGACGTCTCCGCCGCTAGGGAGTACACCACCATCTCCCGCTTGCGCAGGCAGGGCGCGGTCGACAAGAAGGACGGGAAGTGGGTCGTGAAGGGCGATTCCTAAGCGGCCGGGGTTGAGCTTTCACGACTCCATCGCCCGCTCAGCTTCGCCAGCGCAACTTTGCAGTCCGTCGTGACAGCAACGAGCGCGAGGCCGCCGAGAAGTCCGGTGATCGTGGTCGGATCCTCGCTGTCGTCTGTCCGGAAGCGTTTCGCGCGCGAGCGTCGCTCTACGGCCAACAGCTGGTCAAGCGCTCGGCGCACCGCACGATCTGAGACAGGCGGCCGGCCCGGAATGGGGTCGCAGTACTCCATAATCGCGTCGTTGGCGTGGCCGATGGCGGGTCTCACGGGGGCGTCATGGCGGCAGCCGCTGGATGCGAGTACGCCGAGAGCAAGGGCTACTCCCGCCAATCCTCGCCGGACAAGACGGCGCGGTCGTCGGCGTTTGCGGGCACGCCAAGCTTGCTCTGTCACCTCGTCAGTATCGCTTTGTTACTCCCCGGGCACGTCCCAGCGGGCAGCGCGGGGGAGAGAATTCTGTCGCCCGTCCTTTGGTCAGGATGAGGTGTGCCCGTCGGCAACCGAGTCACGGCTGATGCGGCGAACTCCGCTTCGCCGATCCAAGGCGCTCCGCCGGCGACGAGCCCTCCAGCGTCGGACGCCGTTGGCACGCGTCCCGGTCAGCCCGGCCTCCGAAGCACAGCGTTGCAAGGTCGCGGACGCAACCTGCCTTGTCTGCGGATCGCGGCCCGTGGATCCCGCGCATCTCGTGCCCCGCTCGCTGGGTGGTTGCGACGAGACGGACTGCGTCGTCGCCCTGTGTCGGGTGCACCACCGCCGCTACGACGGCGGCGAGCTCGAGCTCCTGCCCTACCTGGAGCCGGCATGCCGACGAGAGTTGGCGCACGGCCTTATGCACCTGGGGCTGATCGCCTTGGTCCGCCGAGTGACCGCGCTCGACTCACGCTGATAACCGGAGTTACGAATGCGATGGCAGCTAATGATCAGGTACCTCTGACCGATACTTACGGCATGACGCCATCGACCTCGCCGCGGACTCGGTCATTTCTGCTGGCCATCGCACTCGCGGCGCTGTCACTGCTCCTGCCCGGGATAGCTCTCGGACAGCCGGGGACCCCGGCCACGGTTACGAGCGTGGTGGACGGGGACACCCTCCACGCCCAGTTCGCGGATGGGCGCGACGTCACGGTGCGGCTGATCGGCATCGACACCCCGGAGACGCGCAAGCCCGGCACCCCGATCGAGTGCGGAGGCGAGGACGCCAGCGCGGCGATGCACGACCTGGCCCAGGGGCAGGCGGTGACCCTGGTCGGCGACCCGACCCAGGGAGCCACGGACCGCTACGGGCGCTCGCTCTTCTACGTCGACCGCAGCGACGGGCTCGACCTGGGGCTCGAGATGATCCGGCGCGGCTGGAGTGAGGCCTACGTCTACGACCAGGACTTCCAGCGCCTTTCCACCTACCTCCAGGCCGAGACCGACGCCGACTCGGCCAGTGCCGGGGTGTGGGGGGACTGCGAGGGCGACTTCCATTCGAGCGCTGATGACGATTCGACCCGGCGCCGCGACTCGGCCAAGCTCTTCGTGCGCCGCTACTACGCCCGGGTCTCCCAGCACCACTACCGCGGCGCCTGGGGCATGCTCGGCCCCGCGGTCAAGCACCGCCTCCACCGCAACTTCCGCCACTGGAAGGCCGGACTCGCCGGGTCGCTCGGCGTAACCGTGCTGGCGGCAAAGTCGCGGCTCAGCGGCCGGCGGGTCGTGGTGAGTGTGAGGCTGCGATCACGCGACCGCGATGTCTGCAGCCATCACGCTGTCCGGCAGTACTTCCTGGGGAACGTGACCGTCGCTCCGCACGGCAACTCGTGGAGCGTGGCCAAGTTCAAGATCCGCAAGACCCGAGGCAAGCGGCCGCGGCTCTCGCGCTCCGAGTGCGCGCCCGTCGTGGCCCCACCACCGACTCCGGCACCGAAGCGGCCGAGCAACAACTGCTCGCCTAACTACACCCCCTGTGTCCCGGACAACCGGGGAGACGTCGACTGCGGCGACCTCCCGGGCAGCAACTACGACGTGATCGGCGACGATGTCTACGGCTTGGATCGCGACGGCGACGGCATTGCCTGCGATGGCTAGCGGCCTTCGGAAAATGAGTGACGAGTCGGCCACGAGCGCGGTCCGTGACCTCACCGATTCGAAGCGCAGGAGGCGCTGGCGAGCGGTCCGAAAGTTGAGGACGCTTCACACGCGAGACGCCAGAGACGGGCTGCTCAAGGCCACCGGGCTGGGCGACTTACGCGTGGCAGAGCAGGCGACCGAGGGCCTGGCCACTTTCGACGACGCTGAGGTGGCGACGGTCTTGCGGCGCCTGCTGCACGATTTTCGCGAGGAGGTCGCGCTACGCGCGGCCATGGCACTCGCACTTCAAGGGCACGATGCCGGGGTGAATCTGCTCAGGCTGGGCCTCGACGACCCAGACCCCGCCGAGGCCCGGATCGCCATGAAGGGCCTTGGCGCTCTGGCGCCCGAGGGCGTGGCGATTCTCAAGGCCCGGCTACTCGAAAGCGAATACTCCGGCGAGCGTGATGACGCAGCCGCAGCACTCAAGTATGGGGTTCCAGAAGGCCGGGTCGCGCTCCGGGAGGCCTTCGACATCGGTCACGAGCAGGTCCGCAAGGAAATACGTCCGTACCTCGAGCCCTGATCCGAGGACGAGGCGCCCTCCAGCGGCGTTCTACTTTCCGGATCCGAGAGCCGCTCCATCGTTCGGGGGTGTGTCACCCGCGTAGACGCGGCGGCCTGCGACGGATAGGTCCGCCTCCAACCCACTCAAGTCTGGGCTACTCGAGGGGGCCTAGTTCCGAACCTGCCCCGTGTGCTCACCTTGTGGCCCTCAGTAGCTAGCCGGGAAACGTGACTCCGGTCCGGCTGAGTCAACTCACGCCGCGACGCGGACCTCGGTTCACGATCGGAGCGTATGGTGGATGGGTGTTCCATCGAACGGCATTCTTGGCGGGCGCGTTAGCGGTGGCGGCACTGCTCGTCGGCTGCGGGAGCGAGGCCGTCGAGGGCCCGGCAAGTGGCGCACCCCCGACACCGCGGGTGGGCGCGACTAGCTACGTCGCCTCTCCGACGCTGGGGGTTGGGGACAAGGCTCCCGAGCGACTATTCGCGATTTCCGGCCTGGGCCGCTTCAGCGCGCTCTGCAAGGGACGGGGACGAGCCAAGATCTCCTACAAGGTCGCGGCGGGGAGCGCCACTCAACTTGTCACCACCGAGGGCCCACGTGAGTCGACCTCTAACCGGTGGCTCGACCCGGGGCAGCACACGTCCGTCGCGATCGGCCCAGATACGGGGCCGCGAACCGACTGGCAAGTCGCTCTCCTGTCGAAGGGCACGGTTGAGGTAGCGACGGGCAGCTTCACCGTGGCCCGACTAAATTCGCCCTCACTCTGTTTCGTCACGGGAAAGGCCAACCTCACAACGAGCCGGCGCTAACGCGCCCGCTCCGCAGAGAGTCGGCGGGCCCAGGAGGTCCGACGACAATCCGGCGCGCCACGTCCATCCTGGCTCACAGGCGGCGACCGTCAAATTGGGGTGTCCCGAGCATCGACTCACGCTGAGGTCTCAGCGCACGCTTACGGATGTGGGCAATGATCTCTCCCGCATGGTTACCGCGGGTCCCCTCACCGACAAGGAGAGACTGTCGACCCCGGAGCTGCGCGAGGTCCTGGCAAACGGGGAGGTGCGTATCGGCCGCTTCGTCTCCACGGCTCGCGGGCAGGCGCGCGTCGAGCTGATCGACGACAAAGGACGGGCTGTGGTGGTCTTGGTCACCGATCCGGAATAGATCGGTCCCCGAAGGGCCGCTCACCATATCTACGGGCTCGAGTCCCGCAGTGCGCTTCCTGTCCTGGTTCAGGCTGGTCCCGACCTTCCGTGACCGGAGCCGGCGGCCGGGTCCACAGGTAGGGTCAATTTGACTGGTCGTTGGCTCATGACCAAATCGGGCCTGGCCCCGGCCGAAGGGATCGCTGATCTCGTCCTTCTATCGCGTCGCTGTTCTGACTGCTATCACCGTGGCCTCCGTCGGCTTCTGCGGATGTGCCGTGGGCTACCCCAAGCCGTTCAGTGACCTCACCGAGGCCAGCATCACGCTCGGCGGTGACGTGTACTCGACGTCCCACGGCGACACGACCTACCAGTTCTTCTACGGCCTGGACGCGACCTACGGGAGCGAGACGCAACCGCGCACTATCACGATTGACGACCAGGCCCGGCACCCGGTATCGGAGTGGGTGAGCGGGCTGTCGCCCGACTCGACCTACCACTACAAGATGTGTGTCCGTGACACTGAGGAAACGCCTCCGCGGGTCAACTGCTCCCCGGACCACATCTTCGCGACCGTGGGGGACTACGTCCGCGGGATCGCCACCTACTACTCCCCTGGCCCAGGCTCCCATGCCCAGGGACGGGTCTACTTCTACGCGGCGAGCGGAACGACCGGCCAAAACCCCGGCCAGTTCGTCGTCTTCGCGCCCAACGATGGCGAGTCGAACACCCACCAGGTGCGCTGCCTTCACGTCTCCGGGCGCACGGCAACGATCGGGCTCGAAGACCTGTTCATGTTCGTCGAGGCCCCAGCCGACCCGGGGGGCGACGGCACCTTCATAGTCGAGCCACTCGACAGCCGTGCACCGAGCGACTGCAGCTCCACGCCCGCCGACTCGAGCACTCGTTTCATCCTGCGGCCCGGCGGGCTCGACGGCGTCGAGCCCTACAGCATCCACGACGTCCCCTAACGTAGTAACACGGCCCGTCTCAGGTGCAGCGCGATCGGGTGTATGGTCGCGGCGATGGGTGGCACGGACGGCGCGGACGTTCTCGCTTGCTCGACGGGGGGGGCTAATGGGATTCTTCCGTCCCCTCTGGGATGGGTGGAAGTCGCCGATCGCCCTTGCCGCGGCGGTCTTCGCATTCTTTTTCGGCCTTTACGGAGTAACCGCGTCGTCGTTCGTGGGCTACGAGGGTGAGACGGCAGCAACCACGCAGGGGTTGGTCGAGACCGGGCAGCTCCGGCTGATCGAACATGACCCACTCGGCTTCGGGTTCAACACTTTCGGCCGGGGCGGCCACCGCTACAGCCGCACGGGTCTAACGCAGCCGTTGCTGGAAGCTCCTTTCTATGCAGTTGGCGCTGTCGTAGATAGTGCGGTCAGCGGCAAGAAGAATTGGACGTTCCGACTCGAGGGGCTCTACCTGTACAACGCCTTTATGACAGCGGTCGCCGCGGCCGCACTGTTCGGACTTGTGTTTATGAGACGGGGCTCGCGAGGCTGGGCGCTTGTTATCGCGCTGCTCTTCGGCTGCGCCTCAATCGCGTGGCCGTACTCAAAGGCCGGCATGGAAACCACGGCAATGGCCCTGGTCTGTGTGGCGTTTTTCATGTCTGTCTGGGCGAGTCGCTCCCGCCGGCCCCTGGCGTATGCCTGTGCAGGGTTCGCGACGGGCGCGATGGCAGCATCCAAGCCTTACATGCTGGTCGTGGTCCCTGCGTTGGCGGTGCTCTTGTGGGAGGGCCTGCGAGAGATGCCCTCAAGAGATAGGCGGCGCTGCGTGCTCTTGGCCACGGCGCCCCTGCTGATCTGGCTGGTGGCCATCGCTTGGTACAACTGGTACCGCACCGGCTCGATCACGGACTTCCGCAACCCCTACCGCGAGCAGGCGCCGCTTTCGGCGCCTTTCAACGCGCTCGGACTCTTTCTCAGTCCTGGGAAGGGCCTCCTGCTTTTTAGTCCGCTCGCGCTGTTGGGCCTCGTTGGACTTCGACAGCTCTGGATCGAAGACCGCTTTCTTGCGACCGCTATTGGGGTCGCCGTGCTCGCCAACACGGCCGTCATCGCACTCACGCCGTTCTGGAGCGACGAGACTTGGGGACCCCGCTATCTCGTGCCCGTCGCGGGCCTTCTGATTCTTCCTGTGGCCTGGTGGGCGCGTCCAGGCTGGCGGATCAGGGCTGTGGCCATCGCTGCCGGGGTCGGGGTCCTCATCCAGCTGGCGGCCGTCTGGGTCGCATATCCCCCGGCCGTGCAGGCGCAGCGGGAACTCACCGGCCAGCCGGTCTATCCCATTGGGGAGCCGGGAAAGGTGCCGGCGCTCGGGAACGACGGGCCGCGTTGGGTGCCCCAGCTTTCCCAGCTCCTCGTCCAAGCCGAAATTGTCGCTGCCTGGACCGACGAGCAGGTGACGGGCAAGGGTTTCACCGTCGATTATCACCCGTATTCGGGCCCGGAGGGACGGACCGGCATGCAGCACCCAGCGTCCCACTTCAACACAAGGATTCCCGACTTTCTGTGGACATCGTCCCCCCGGGAGGGGGATCCGCTCGCCGATCGCACGTCGCTCACCGGCTTTAGATTGGTCGCTGCCGCCCTCTTCCTCGTCTGCATCTTCTTCGGGATCCAGATACTGCGCGAGATGCGTGTCGCGCGCCAACGTCACCTGCCCGAACGAAGCCCGCCTCCAGCATCGCTCCGGGGGCAGAAGAAGTAGTCCGTCGCCTTGCCTGTAGATCTTCGAGGGCTTCGCCCGCTGCCTCGGCCTGAGCGCGCGGCACATCTCTGAGCGGCTTGTGGGTGTGCCCACTCCCCTCCGGGCGAGCTGTTCACCGGTAAGCTGTTCGTGATCATTCGCAACGACGCTTCCCGAGTGCGTAGAGGTGTGGTCGTGACCTGCGTCCTTTTCGTGGTGGCGCTGTCGGGCGGCTGTGCCGGTCACGAGCGCGCGGATTCACCGGTCGGGGATGCGAGCGTGGCGGCAGGCCGTGAGCGGGTTGCGTTCAGCTTCGGCGGTCGCATCTACACGATGCGCCCGGACGGCTCCGGCTGGCGGCGCCTCACCGGCGGGAAGCATGCGCGTGTTTTTGGTGGGGACGCTCAGCCGACATGGTCGCCGGATGGGCGCTCGCTCGCGTACGTGCGCGAGAGCGGCCCGAACTTCGAGACCGGCCATGCGCAGATCCTGCTCGCTTCCACCGCGTCTCCCGGCCGCTCACGGGCCGTTACCGGGCGCGAGCGAGGTTCGCTGCTCGACCCGGCCTTGTCGCCCGATGGGCGGAGGATCGCGTTCGCCCGCGTCACCCGCACCAAAGGGGACGGGCTGACGAGCGCGATCGTGGTGCGCGAGATCGCGGACGGCGACGAGGATGAGCTGGAACGGGTCGCCGCCACCGAGCGCCTCGAGGGTGTGCGCGAGCCGGCGTGGTCTCCCGACGGCGAGCGGATCGCCTTCACCCGCTACGGCCTCGATCGCAACTACGACTTCCGGCCAACCATCCGTGTGGTGCCGGCCGGGGGAGGCCAGAGCACGCCCTTGGTCGAGGACGCGCAGGCCGCGGCGTGGTCGCCGGACGGCCGCCGGCTCGCCTACGCGTCGGTCCGTGATGGCCATGGCAAGACCTGCGGCTCGGACGAGTGCAGCATCAACGGCGAGCTCTACCTCGCCGACGCCGATGGCGCGAACCCCGTCCGGCTGACGAAAAACAAGGGCAACGACACGTCCTTCTCCTGGTCCTCCGATGGCTCCCGGATTGTCTTCAGCAGCGATCGCAGCCATCCCGGATACGGCGGCGGCGAGGTCTACTCGATCCGCCGCAACGGTTCCTGTCTGCGCCGGCTGACCAACGGGGCGCCGGCGAGCATCGATCCCGATTCGTACCGGGCGCCGGGAAACACGTCGTCCGCGGGCTGTCGCCGGCCGCGGTCCAAGGTCCGGGTCGACCTCAACACCGACGCCCTGAGCCGGTCACGAAGCCCTCGGGCGCTTTGGCTCGGACGCCGCTTCGGCGACCTTCTCCTCAGCACTGCGCAGGTGAGCCGCGACCGCGGCGGCCGCACCTCGAGCCTCGTCATCTACGACGACTGCGTGCGATTCGAGTTCCGCCGCTGCCCCCACGGTCTTCAGATCCAGCAGGCATCGGTGTGTTCGTCGCAGGCGGGTTTCGGGGTGCTCGACCAGTCGTTCTACCAACACCGCGTGCGCTCGTTCGTCGGGCATGGCCGACTGCTCATCGACTTCGGGCAAGGGGACCGCAGCACTGTCGTGGGGAGCAGCTTCGTCCGCGTCTTTCCCGAGGCTGGGCACGGGGCCGTCCGCCCGCAGCTACTGGCCGCGCTCGACGCCCTCCGGCCGGTCACCGGCACGCCGATCCCGGCTAGCGGCACAGCATTGCCGCGAAGCCTGCTCCGCCGCCTGAACCGGGTCGCGCGGGCGCGTCAGAGGTTGGGCAATGACAAGAAAACCGCGGACCAGCTTGGAATGAGTCTTCAACAGGAGCGGCGCCTGATAGGTCTGGCTGACGCGGTCAGGCGGCTCCCGCGGGTGAACGCAGTCGGCTGTTAGCACCAAAGGTCTAACCACTTAGCGCGACCGGTCGAGCGGCCCGTGTCATAGGGCGGTCAGTGAAGGCTTAGGGCCGAGGTAATGGTCTGCCGAGGTGCCCGAAAACACAGCGGTGGACCTTGCGGCTGAGCTTCGCGGACGGCGGATCCGTCCAGACGATCGTGCTGTGGGTGCTCCGTGCCACCTGCCCTCCAAAGGCGCGCGCGTGACGGCGAATCCCCAAGGCCCTCTGGGTGGCACGCGCCGGGTCGGCGTACAGAGCGACGAAGGCAAGAGGCTTAGGTCGTCGCGGTGTGTAAAGGACAAGCTCCATGTCGGGGGCGTCGGCGTCCCCTGGCGTGGGGTCGGCGGCCACGGCCCGGATTCCAGCTTTGGTCATGCACGTCTCCAATCCGCGCTTTCTGAAGAGGTGCCGACCCACCGTCAGTCCCACCACGACTCTGTGATCGACCCGTCTCCCCGGCCGAGGAGTTTGGAAGGTCACTGGCCCGGCACGGCGGCCATACCGGCGCACGCCAAATCCCTGGGAGCTGAGGACATCTATGGCGTCACCGGGTGCGAGATCGAGGACGCGCGGCACCTCTCGCGGGAAGAGTGCCCACAAGCCCACGCTCGCCAGCAGAGGACTCCTAGTGATCGGTCTGCCGCCCACGGGGCGATCTAGATGGACAAGCAGCGGCTCGAATCGAACGTCGCCCGGGCACGACACGACATGGTCGGGGGTGTCGATGGCTACCACCTCTTCCTCGTCCACGGCGATCTCGATCCCGGTTGTCGTTTCGGTCACCGTGGCACGCCCGTCACCTCGACCATGGGAGCAGCCCCCGCTCTCGTAAACGAGTTTCAGTGTGCGCAGATCAGATCCCACGCCCACCAGACCCCACGCGGCGGGCTTGCGTTCCACCCGGCAGTCGAGCTGTCCGCATTTGGCGTTGTACTCGGGCCCCTGGGCGGCGACCAGAGAGGGTGCGATGAGCGCCCAAGACGTGGCTAGAAGCGATCCCACAACCGCCGCGCCGACTGCGGCTCGGACCCGAGTGGCGTGCCGGATCTTCCCCACGCCGCCGATCCTCGCACCCGTGGCCGCACCGGTCAACAGATCCCGACTGGCTAGGTCGCTTTCTGCCCGCGTCACGGTGACCGATAGCGCGATCTGTCGAAGCAGCCCGCGTAGCTGTCGGGGCGAACTTGTCAGTCGCATCTTCAGTCGGTGGGATGCACGGCGAATGTCCAACAAGCTTGACCCTGAGCGCGTGCCGTTGCAGTAGCCCTGAGCTCGTCGCCGATGTGGCTGCGGGTCGCCGCTTGCTCTCGTTTATGAGAGCGCTTGCCGGCCGGCGCCGCGCCCGCGCTACTCCCTAGGGACCGGCTGGGACCCGATAGCCGTAGAGGGGGCATGACCAAGAGCGCGGTGGCGGCCACCTTCCTGTTGATCTCGGCGGCGTCGGGCGCCACGGCCACGGGCATCACCCCGCCGCCGCCCGACCGCCCAACCGGGAGGCTCGTGCTCGGCCTGCATCCGCCGGAGCAGGTGCTGGCCCTGGACGTGGCGAACGGGCATCGCGTGCGTCGTCGTCTACCGGGGGGAACCCTCTGTCACGGCCCGCTGATGGTTAGCGGCGGGCGGGTGCTGTGGACCAGTCCGCGCGGGGTGCTCGAGGCGAGAGCGCTGGACCTTCGCGGCCCGGCCCGCAGGCTCGGTCGCGCCCCGATGGCGCTGGCCGGCGGGGACGACCGCCTCTGGCTCATGCGCCTGCGCTACCGGCGGGGCATCCGGGCCGTCGATGTGCGCGTCGTGACGGCGACCGGACGGTTAGTGATGCGCTCGCGGCACCCGGCGCCGCCGGGGTTTCCGTCCGCGGCCACCGCCCGGTCGCTGGTAATCGAGCGCGGAGGCCGAACGTGGCAGTGGCAGCCGGGCACGGGGCGTGTGCGGCGCGCTCCCGGGGCCGTGCTCGTGGCCTCTCGGGGGGCTCACTCGGCCTGGTGCTCGCACAGCTGTCGGCGGGTGTCGTTGACCGGCCCCGGCGGGTCCGTCACCTCGGCGGCGATTCCGGGCGAGACGCTCGCGTCGAGGGGATCGATCTCCCCGGACGGACGCCTGCTCGCTCTTCCCGCCTATCGGGGGACGATGGCGAGGGAGCGAATCGCGCTCATCGACTTCGCCACCGGGGCGGCCCGGCTCGTGCCCAGGGCGACGCTCTCCGCTGACGGCGCCCTCGACTGGGCGAGCGCCGGCGGCTGGCTCTACTTCGCTGGGCCAGACCGGCGCCTGCGGGCCTACCACCCGGCCGATGGGCGGATGCTCACCCTGCCGGGGCGGATGCCCGCGCCGGTGCTCGAACTCTCGGCGGCCCGCTGAGGCACTACCCGCAGCACCACCCTCCGGGCTCGGGAAACTCGCCCTCCGCACCGCCGGGATCGAACTGGTTCTCGATGCGCGAGAAGGTGACGACACGGCGTGCGTCGGGCACGCCGCGCCGGGCGCCGGGGGAGTGGATGAAGACCCACTGGTCGGCGTCGCGCCAGCTCGCAAGCAGCCAGCGCCCGTCGGGAGACCAGGCCACGCGAGCGAAGCGCCCGCCCCCATCGAAGAGGCGCCGGGCCGCGTGTCCCCTGAGGGGCACGGACACCACGCCGCCGGTATCCCCGGCCACCGCCGCGGCCCGCCCGCCGGGGTGGACCGAGAGCGCACGACCGGACGTACCGGGGGGCAGGGGAATGGTCGCGAGCAGGGCGCCCGCGGGACCCAGCACTCTCACCTCTCCGGAGAGGAGAACGACCAGTCGCGACCCGTCGTGCGTCCACTCGAGGTCGCGGACCGCGCCGTCCGCCGCCAGGGACCACGGCGTCGCGCCGCCGCCCACGTCGCGGGTCACCACCCGCCCGTCGCGGGTGGCCCAGCTGAGGACGTTCCGGGACCCGGGCCGCCAAGCGGGGGTGACCGCCGCAGCGTTGCGGCCCTCGGTGTGGTCGCTGGTGCCGTTGCCCGCCACCACACGCACGGCGCCGCCCTCGAGGTAGGCCACCCGATAGCCGAGCCCCGGGGACCAAGAGGGACGGCTCACCGTCCCGGGGCGCAGGATGGACCAGTGAACGGTGCCGTTGGGCTCCACCGCGTAGAGGCGCCGGCCGCGCGCGGCGCCGACGTAGAGCCCCCGCGGAGACCAGCCCGCGTCGGTGTAGTCACCCAGGCGGCAGCCCGCCGTCCGCCCGGTAGACCCAGGTGCCGGCCGGCGAGCTCACCAGCAGGTCACCCGCCGCCGGCAGGCGCGAGAGCGTCGGGTCCGGGCTCACGCGCTACCCGAGCAGCGTGCGGTGGTGGTGCTCCGCTACCTGCTCGACTTCACCCCCGGCGAGATCGCCCGGACGTTGGAAATCCCGCGCGGAACGGTCAACTCACGACTGCGTCGCGCGCTCGACAGGCTCGGCGAGTCCGTGCGGGAGCGGTCGTGATTGAGCGCGGACGAAACGGGCCAGCCACCCGAGCACAGCCCTGTCGTAGGCGACCGGCTCGGCGCCCCGCGTCACGAAGCAGATCCGTAGCGCGTCCTCGAGATCGACCTGGGGAGCTCGGGAGCCGCCGATCGGATGACCATCAGGTTGCCCGTGTTCGAGAGCCCTACGGAAGCGGCTGTAGGGATCTCCTTGCGATTTCACGAACGTATGTTCCCATGGGGCGGCCGTACCAGCGCCCGCTGGGCATGGCGGCGGCGTATTCCTCGACCGCCTGTGGTAGCCGCCGTGCCTGGACATCTCGCGTACGATTGGCCAGTCCTTGGCGGTGGCGAGCGCGGCGATTGCCCGCCGCACGTTAGCGCTATCGCCACTGCCGCGGGCCTCTGCCCAGCGCTGGAACCAGCTGCACGCCACCGTCCCGGTCACCGTGACGCCGAGTTGGTATCTGTTTTTGGTTAGACCTACCGACGGGATCTGGGACGGGTCGAAGCCGGGAGGTAGGGGGATGCCCCTCAGCATCTCGTCGACCACGGTGTCGTGGCTCGCGGCCTTGACGGCGCTGGGGGGCAGCGCGTTCAGCCATGTGTCGGTGTCAACCCGGCGAAGGGCGGCCAGCAGTCGCTTGAATGCCGCTAGGCAACCCTCTCGGAGCGAAACTCGAGTACTCGTCCGTGGTCGATCCATAGCGCGGCGTTGTCGCGGTGGATCCCACCCTCGTGCATCCCCACTGTGGCGCTCGGGCACTACCGCCGCCTTCCGGCCCGAGGCGATCGCGGCCTGGGGTCGATCGGCTCGGGGGGCGGCCAGCAGGCGCTTGCGGGCGCAGCGAAGACGAGGGCGGCGAAGCTGGCGACGGAGCTCAACGCCGAGCGACGTAAAGGTTGCGATGGCGGGGCTAGCCAAAGATCAGGGTTGTTCTAGGGGGTAATCCCCATTGCGGAGCCCGAGCCTCCGAGCGACGCTTCGGACCATGTCCGGCGTAGACCATTCTTGGAGGACTTGATGAAGAGGATCGCGCTGTCCCTGCTCCTGATGGTTGGCCTCGCGCTCGTGCTGACTGCCTGCGCCGGACGGACGGATCCGGCAACCCGCATCACGGCGACCAGCGCGACGCTGAACGCGACGGTCTCGCTCAAGCCCAAGGACCAGGGGGGCGAGTACTGGTTCGAGTGGTCGAGCAACGACGGCTCGAGCTGGACGGAGGGAACCCACCACAAGTGGGGCAGCCAGGACTGCTCCTTTGACGGTTCCGGCAAGGAGGGGAAGCCGTTTGCGATCAAGGAGGACGTAACCGGGCTGACGCCCAACACGACCTACGCCTACCGGATCGCCGGGAGGGCCTGCGATGGCCCGGTCGCCTACGTAAAGTCCGCCGAGTTCACCACCCAGCTGAACGTGGCCCAGCCCACCATGACGGCGCCGAAGTCGGCCGACTCCAGCTCGGCCCGCTTCCAGCTCCAGGCCCAATCGACCGGCGGGCTCGCGTCGGCGAGCTTCGAATACCGCAAGACCGACGCGGATCCCTGGACGCAGATCCCCTTGCCGGATGTCTCAACCGGCGCCGAGCAGCTTTCGGCCTGGCCGGCGGCGCTCAACTCGAGCGGGCAGACGCCACTGCTGACCTGGAATGCCTGGAAGACGATCGGCGCGGAGACTCCGGTGCAAATCCGAGCCCGCTTCAACGACGGCAGCGGCGGGTGGGTCGCGTCGAACGTGGTGGAGGTCAGCCTCTCGCGGAGCAGTCCGAACGCCAACGACGCGATCGCAGCGATCGGGCCCGGCCAGGTCGACTTGGTGACCGGCAACTTCTCGCTGACCTCCCAGGACGTCTCCATCACCACGCCGACCAGCGCGCTCACGGCCACCCGCTCCTATGTCTCGCGGAACAAGAACGCCAGCGGACCGCTCGGCCCGGGCTGGAACCTGAGCCTCCCGGTTCCCTCGGCGGCCTCCGACTACACGGGGATCAGCGGGCCAGGGGCCCAGGGCCCCCGGGCGCCCACCGCGTTGGCGGACGATCCCTCGGGCGGCTACAGGCCTTGGAGCAGCGTCGGGAACGCCGCCGCGTCTGACGACACCTACGCGCGGGCCTCCGTCGACACCGGCAATCCCTCGCACTACCTGCGGGCGACCGGTCTCGGTCTCCACGTCCCCGCAAACATGACCATCACCGGCGTCAGGGTCGACATCGAGCACAAGTCGGATGACGAACGCTATGGCCCGCTCGCCGCCGACGCGAGCGTCGAGCTCGTCAAGGGCGGCACGGTCATGGGGGCCGACCACGCACGACGAAACACTACGTGGTCGCCCGAGGACGAGGTCTTCAGGTATGGCGGAGAGAACGACACGTGGGGAGTCAGCCTCACGCCGGCTGACGTCAACGCGCCGGGATTCGGCGCCGCGATCGCGGCCTATTCGATCCGGATGTTCGCCACGGCCTACATCGACCAGATCCGCGTCACCGTCTTCTACAGCCCGCCCGGCTCCGACGGCAGCGTCGTCCTCAGCCAGACCGCCGGGACGCAGTCGCACTTCAAGCACAATGCCGACGGCAGCTTCACGCTCGAATCGGGCTTGGCGAAGGTGACGCTCACCAAGGAGGACTCGAACTACATCCTCGACGACAATCTCGGCGACCGGACGACGTTCAGCAGCCCGACCGACGACGACAAGTTCGTCCCGGTGAAGACGGAGCAGCCCGGCTCAACCCAGCAGACGACCCTCAAGTGGGAAGTCGTGAGCGGGACCGCCAGAGTGACGCGCGTGCTCGCTCCGCCTCCCACCGGCGTCTCGTGCGGCGACCAGCTCAACCCGGGCTGTCGCGCCCTCACGTTCGACTACGCGACCTCCACGACCGCCACCGGCACGCCCCAGGCCGCCTGGGGCGACTACGCCGGCCGGCTGCGGCAGATCAACCTGGTCGCCTACGACCCCTCGAAGAGCGCGATGCAACCCGTGGCGGTTCAGCAGTACTCCTACGACAACGGCGGTCGCCTGCGCGCCGCGTGGGACCCGCGGATCTCGCCCGCGCTCAAGACGGCCTACGCGTACGACTCGAACGGCGTGCTCGGCCAGATGACCCCGCCCGGATTGGCGCCGTGGAGCTTCCAATACGCCACCACCGCCGACGATCCCGGCCTCGGCAGGCTCAAGTCGGTGAGCCGCGCGGCCTCGGGGCTGCCCACCGAGACCACCACGATGGCCTACCGCGTCCCACTCTCGGGCGGATCGGCGCCATACCAGATGACTCCGCACGACGTCTCCGCCTGGGGTCAGCAGGACGACCCCACCGACGCGACGGCGATCTTCCCGCCGGACCACGTGCCGTCGAACCCGCCGGGCAGCTTCGACTCCGCGTCGGTGTACTACATGAACGCGAAGGGCCAAGAGGTCAACCTGGCGGCCGCCGGCGGGCGGATCGCGACGACCGAGCATGACGCCAACGGGCAGGTCGTCCGTGAGCTGGACCCGGCGAACCGCGCCCGTGCCCTGCAGGGCTCCGACTCCACGGCCCGTTCGCAGCGGCTGGACACGGAGAGGACCTACAGCCCGGATGGCGTGCGCCTGCTGGGGACGTTGAAGCCCCAGCACACGGTGAAGCTCGACAGCGGCGAGACCGTCCAGGCCCGCCAGAAGACGGTCATGTCCTATGACGAGGGTTCTCCCGGCGGGGCGACGTTCAACCTCCTCACCACGAGCACCGAGGGCGCCTTCGTGCCGTCTTCGGGGGCGCTTGCCGACCAGCGCACCACGAGCTATCGCTATGACGGCGAAGGCTGGGACGTCCGTCGACCCACCCAGACCATCGTCGACCCAGGCGGTCTGGCGGTAACCAAGCGCGCGGGCTATGACCCCTCGACCGCGCTCCAGACCATCGAGACCAGGCCGGCCTTAGCGCGCGCAAACGGTGGGGCGGGGCAGAGCGTAGGCGCACTGATCACGAGGTTCGACCGCTACACGGCCGGAGGCGGGGGCCAATGCGCCGGGAAGCCTTGGCTGGCAGATCTCCTCTGCGCCCGCGGGCCGGTCTCGCAACCCACCCTGGGCTTGCCGCCCGTGCCCAGCTCGACCTTCGACTACAACGTGCTCGACCAGCCGACCACGACGACCGACACCGCCGACGCGAGCACTCGGACGAAGACCACGAGCTACGACTCCGCCGGCCGGGTGACGCGGACGGCGGTCTCCGGGCCAGGGGCGGCGACTCCCACCGTCTCGCTGTCCTATGACCCCGGCACGGGTGTGATGAAGACCGGCTCGGCGACGATCGACGGCTCGGCTCGCACCCTGACTCGAGGGTACGACGCCTATGGCCGGCAGACCTCCTATCGGGACGCGGACGGGGTCACCACCACGACGAGCTACGACGCTCTCGATCGACCCGTCTCGACCTCCGACGGAAAGGGAACACAGACGCAAACTTACGACGCGCTGACGGGCGACCTCACGTCGGTGAACCTCTCCGGGGTGGGCCAGTTCACCGGGACGTACGACGGCAGTGGCCGGCTCGTCAGCGAGCGGCTTCCCGACGGCGTCAAGGCAACCACTAGCTATGACGACAGCGGGGCCGAGGTCGGTCTGTCCTATGACGATTGCTCAGGGAGCTGCCGCAGCCTGCTGAGCTTCTCGACCACCAAGTCCATCCACGACCAGATCGCGACACAGACCTCCAGCGGGTGGTCAGGGGGCACCCGCAAGCAAGCGTTCACCTACGACAGGGCGGGACGCCTGACCGACACGACCGACGAATCCGGCGGTAAGTGCACCCGTCACGCCTACGAATATGACGCCGATTCGAATCGCACCGGCATGCTGACCGGCAACAATCCCGACGGGTCGTGCGAGTGGAAGGACCCGCCCCGCAAGGTGTCCTCCTACGACGAGGCCGACCGAGTCGCCGACGCCGGCTATCAGTACGACGCCCTCGGACGCACGCTGACGGTCCCGGGCAAGGATGCCGGTGGCAGCGACCTGACAGCGACCTACTACGCCAACGACCGCGACCGCACCATCACCCAGGCCGGCAAGACCACCACCTTCGGCCTCGACCCGCTGATGCGCCCGCGGCTGCGGTCGACGAGTGGATCAGCCGACGAGGTTCAGCATTACTCCAACGACGAGGCGACGCCGAGTTGGACCGAAACGCCGTCCTCGGGGAGCTGGACACGCCTGGGCGGAGGTCTCTCGGGCCAGATGGAGGCGACGCAGAAGGGCAACGCAGGCGGACCGACGAGCACCGTCTTCGCCCTGAACGACATGCAGGGGAGCGTGGTCGCAACGGTGAACGCGGCCGGCGCCCCGCAGCTGCAGCAGGCCAGCCGCTACGACGAGTTCGGCGTTCCCATGACTGGACCGGCCACCGACCGCTACGGATGGCTGGGCGGTCACAAGGTCAGCACCGCAGCCTCGACGGGAGCGATCGCGATGGGCGCTCGCCTCTACCTGCCGACGACGGGCCGCTTCCTCCAGACCGACCCGGTGCCAGGCGGCTCCGCAAATGCGTACGACTACGTGAATCAGGATCCGATGGATGGCCTGGATTTGTCAGGGGAGTACTACAACGGCCCGCGCAACACGAATATGACAAAGCAATGCCGGCTGAACGCTGCGAAGACTCAGCTCACCTGCCACTACGAGTGGCTGCACCTCGCCCGTCGTGTCAAGAAGCAGTGCTCGACCGAGAACGTCTGCGGCCCGCTCGGATGCGTCTACACGAAGCACGTTCACGTCAGGCGGATGGAGAAGACGTGCACACAGGACCTCAACTACTACTCCGCCGACCCCCAAAACGACGCACCGAAGTGGTACCACCGGCGCTGCGAGACCTCGGTGGGAGCGGCCTGGTGGCTCCCGGGCCCGCCCCCGCAGCCTGAATTCCAGCCGACCTCCGGGTAGGCGAGGCGCCAGCGCTCAGGGCTCGAGCCGGGCCCGGTATTTGTCGAGCACCCGCGGAACGGGTCGGCGCCGACGGCGCGCAGTCCCTCGACCGCGTGAAGGGGCGCCTCGCCACTTCTCCCGGCCAACCTCCGGCCAGCGATCCGACGGGCTCCGAGTCCCGGGTGAGCCAGCGAGAACGGCACGCTCCACTGCTCGAGGTGATGACAGATCTGATTCGGCATCCGGGGCCGGCGGCGCTCCCTGACGTGCCAGGCGAACGGTTACAGCCCTGCGCGCGCTAGCGCGGTGCGGATGACACGACCTGCGGGTTGTGTCTTCGATAAGGCAACGGAGGTTTGGTCGCCGGAGGCCGCGGTCCCGCACTCGATCGACGGCTGCTCCACGTGCCCGGGGCTGTCGGCAGACACGTGATCGGTGATCTTGATGTCTCCGGAGTACACGGTGTCGCTCGCGTTGCCGGCAGGGCAGGTGTACGGATCATGTGTGAGGTACGGCTGCCATGCATCCCGCCCGGAATTGGAAGGCCCGGCGTCGAGCAGCGCGAAGTAGCCGCCCTCCCAGGGGACCTCGGAGACCTCTGCGGAATCGCTCTTGTCTTGGTCGAGGAGGAATCCGATCGTCGCGCGCTGGCCGGAAACCGCCAAACAGGTCACGGGCCCCTCCGGGTGAACGGGGCCATTGATGCCGTTGGCGTATCCGTGCGGATTCTCGTTTTGCGACCCCGCCGCGCGCGTAAAGTCGAATGTCCCGGTCGGCACTCCGCCGTGGCCGCCGCCTTCCCTGCCCCATCGCCGAGTCCCCGGGCGTGGAGAAGGTTTGGTCGTTGCTGCAGATGGTGTGTCCAGGGTTCTCCTGATGGTCTCGGGCGCGGAACCTGTGTTGGTAGTCCTGCGCCGAGCAGCCCGGCGAGCGGCAGCGAGGCCGGCTGTGCCTCGTTCAAGTCGTCCTCGCCGATGGCCACGGTGGCATGTCCGCTCTCGTGCCCAAATGCGTCGTTGTGCCGTACTCCCACCAGTAGTCGGTGTCACCGAAGTTGGAGTAACCCTGGCCGTTCAGACTCACCCCTCCTCCCCGCGCATAACCGGGCAGATACGGAGGGCGCCGTCGAGGCTGACCTGCGGCGGCCCGAGCCGAGGCTCGCTTGGCGGGGCCGGTCGTAACGGCTACCCCGTTTGGGTTCCCGGCAAGACAACCGGCGTCCGGCAGGAAGAGAATCCCGCGCAATGCAGGGACGGCCGGCCAGGACCGAGCCCAGGACAACCCCGGGACACATCCCCGGGCGACAGGGGGACATTCCCCATGGCGCTGCTTCGCCGGGTGGGCGATGCTGTTCCGCGTGAGCACGTCGGAGAGGACCCCCGTTCCATCGCAGTGGTGGCCGCCGCCCGCCGACCGGGTCGCGGGTAGCCGCGGCGTGCGCGGCTGGATCGCACTGGCGGCGCTCGTGGGGTCCGTCATCACCTTGGAGCTGCAAGACGCGAATGCCACCGGGGGCGGTGGATCGGGCCCGCGGGACTTTGTTTGGAGGCTTGACGGGCCCGGGTGGACTCGGTTCGCGCTCCTCGCCACTGCGGTGGCGCTCGCCGCCGCTGCGGTCCTCGTCTGGCTCACCCGGCGGTCGCCGCTGCTCGGCATCGCGCTCCTTCTCCTTCCCCTCGCGGCCGTCGCGGGCGGGATCGCCTACGGCGCGCGTGAGAACTCTGGCCGGGTCTCGCTGGCCCGTGTGGGGGAGGCCCGGAAGGTGCTCACCGCTCGAGAGGTGCGCGACCTGCTCGGAGCTCCCGCCGGTCACGGCGAGACGAGCGTGGCCGGGCAGTCCGACTCGCCGTGCGAGGTCTGGGTGGTGGAGACCCGGCGCGATTCCTTCGGCGAGGAGTACCTCTTCTGCTTCAGCGGCGACCGGGTGATCGCGCGCTTTCCGTCGGTTGTGATGGGCCCCCGGTGAGCTCGGCCGCCCTCCCCGCGCGCGGACCGCTGCGGCGCCGCACCGAGTCTCGGCTGGTGGCCGGTGTCGCCGGGGGGATCGCCGACTGGTTGAACGCTCCGATCACCGCGGTCCGGTTGGCGATCGTCGTCGCGTTGACCTGGGAGCCGACGCTGTGGGTGTACGCGGCCGCCGCCGTGGTGTTGCCCCCAAGAGGCCGCTCTCGCCCGGGATGGGACAACCTCGTGGCCGTGGGGCGCCTGGCGCTCTTGGTCGCGGTTCCGTGGATCCTCTTTCCCGACGGCCAGGACCTCTCTTTCGTGCATCCAACGATCGCGGTCCCCGCGCAGGGGCTGCTGCTCGTGGGCGCGCTCGCCTTTTTCTCCGCGGACTACATCCGCGAGCGCCCGCGCACCAACGGCGAGTCGCGCGGCGTCGTCCTTGCGGCCCTGCCCGTCGCGCTCCCGCTGACTGCGGCCGCCGCGGCCATGGTCGCGATCCCCGACGTCAGGTGGGACTCCTACCTGCCGCTGGTGCCTGTGGTGGGAGGTTCCGCGCTGGTGCTTGCGGCCTTCGCGGGCCGGCCCCGGCCCTTCGTGGCCCCGGCAGTGCTCGCCGTGGCGATCGCAGCGGCGGTGAGCACGGCGGACGCCCGGCTCGAGGGCGGGGTGGGGGATCTGCGGGTGGCACCCAGGGACTCCGCGGTGATCCGGCGGGCCTCAGGGGACGTGGTGGTGGACCTGCGGCAGGTCCCGCCCGGCCGGGACGTGCGCGTAGAGGCCACGGTAGGACGCGGTCACCTCCTCGTGGGGGTTCCCGGCCGGGCCGGAGTGGAGCTCACGGCCCACGTCGGGCAGGGGCGCGTGGACGCGGGCCTCGTCAACCGGAGCTTCCACGAGGTCGACGGCTTCGACCGTTCCGTAAACCACCGCTACCGCGCAACGAGCTCCCGAGGTCCCATCATCCATCTGCTGCTGCGGGTGGGGACCGGCTCCATCGAGGTGCGGGATCGAGAAAACTTCACCGGCCACGCGGCTCGGCTGTGAGGGGCGCCGCCATCGCCACGGGCTTGAGCGCGATGGGCGCCGGCCTGCTCCTGATGCTCGTCCCGGACGCAGGTCCCGAGCTGAGCCTCGCCCTCGCCTGCCTGGTCGGCGGCTTCGGCCTGCTGGCCTTGGCGCCGTCCTCCCCGGAGGCCTTCACGGGTGCGATCTCGCGATTCGGGGTCGGTCGTCCGCGGCTCGTCTGGCCGCTGCGGGTGGCCACGGTGGCGACCGCGCCCGCAGCAGGTGCGGGGCCCGTGGCCTACGCGGCGCTGTCGTTTCTCCAGGCGGTTCGCGGCTCGACCGCGAAGGGAGAGCGGCCGGACGGACGCCGGGTCGCAGGCACCGGCCTCGTGGGGCTCGCCTGCCTGCTCGCTGCGAGCGGAACAGGCGCCACGCTTGGTCCGGAGGTCGTCGTCTGGGCAGTGTCCGCCGCTGCGGCGGCGCTGTCCCTTTTCTGGTGGTGGCCGGCCGTTGCCGATCGGAGCCGGGGCCAGATCCTGATGTTCGGGTTGATCGTGTTGTACCTCCTGGCTGGAACGGTCGGGGTCGCGCCCGCGAACAGCACCCCCAAGGTCTCCGCGGGGTTGGCGGGGGCGGTAGGGGTCCTGCTCGTCCTGGCCCCGCGATGGCTGCGCACCTCGCGCGAGCTCGCCGTCGAGCGGGAGGAGCGGGCGCGGGCGGACGAGCGCGCGGACGTGGCCGCGCGGGTGCACGACTCGGTGCTGCAGACCCTGGCTCTCATCCAGAGCCGAGCCGACGATGCCGCCGAGGTCAAGGCGCTGGCGCGAAGCCAGGAGCGCCGCCTGCGCGCTCAGCTGTTCGCCGCGCCGGAGCCGCTGAACGGGGCGTCCATCGCCGGTGCCCTGCGCGCGGCCGCGGGCGAGGTGGAGGACGATCACCATGTGAACATCGACGTCGTGACGGTTGGTGATGGGCCGATGGACGAGGCGTCGGCGGCGCTCGTATTCGCCGCGCGCGAGGCGCTCGCCAATGCCGCCCGCCACGCGCCGGACGCCCCGATCTCGCTGTTCGGCGAGGTGGGGGAGGGCAGGGTCACGGCGTTCGTCCGCGATCGGGGCCCCGGCTTCGACCTGGAGGCGATCCCAGACGACCGCCGTGGCGTGCGCGAGTCGATCATCGCTCGCATGGAGCGGCACGGAGGGCACGCCGCCCTGCGCACCGCACCGGGTGGTGGCTGCGAGGTGCGGCTGAGCACGAGGCCGGGGCCGTGACCCGGCCGCGCGTGGCGATCGTGGACGACCACGCCCTCTTCCGGGAGGGCGTTCGGGCGCGGCTAGCGGAAGAGGCCGAGGTGGTGGGCGAGGCGGGGCAGGTCGACGAGGCGATCGCCATGATCCGTGACCGCCGTCCCGAGGTGGTCCTGCTCGATGTGCACATGCCGGGAGGCGGGGGCCTGGCGGTGCTGGCGGCCACAAAGCTCACGCTTCCCGACGTGCGGTTCCTGGCCCTGTCGGTCTCGGATGCGCCCGAGGACGTGATCGAGCTCGTTCGCGCGGGCGCGCGCGGGTACGTGACCAAGACCATCGAACCCGCCGAGCTGGCGGACGCGGTGAGGCGCGTGGCGGCTGGCGACGCCGTGTTCTCGCCGCGGCTGGCCGGTTTCGTGCTCGACTCGTTCGCCGGCCGATTGGATCTGGAGCCCGCTCAGGTCGATCCTGAGCTCGCCTCCCTCACCGGGCGCGAGCGCGAGGTCCTCCATCTGATCGCCCGCGGCTACCTCTATAAGGAGGTCGGGCTGGAGCTGGGGATCGCCCCAAAAACCGTGGAGCACCACGTGTCCTCGGTCCTGCGCAAGCTCCAGCTCTCGAACCGCCATCAGCTCAGCCGTTGGGCCAGCGAGCGAAGGCTGGTGGACTGACTGAAGGCGTCCTCCCCATCGGACTTGCGCGAGCACACCCGTCGCTGCGCCCGCAAAGCCAAAGGGCGGGAGCGCAGCGCATCGGTGCGCAACGGCCCGCGCCGGCGGTCGACGGCCTGCTGTAGCTCCTCACGAGGTTCGTCATCCGGGCCTCCTCGGAGGCTGGGGGTGTCGAGCCACCCAGTCCAAGGAGGACACCGGATGAGGATTCACGCTAACGCCAAGACCTGTCCGAACAGCCGGGCGCTGATCGTGGAAGCCGCTTGTTGATGTAGCCGACCGGCGCTCTGTTCCGCCCCTCCATGCAGGCTTGCTCAGCGGCGGCTACAGCCGCGTCACCAGATGAACGAGTCGATCAGCTTGGCGACCTCAGGACCGGGGACTGGTCCGACGCGCAGCTCCCAGGCTTGGCCGTCTAACGAGTGAGCGAGCTTGGCCTTGATGCCGGCTTCAGTGAGCAGGCGTCGCACGACGGTCGCGCGGCTGTTGCCTTCGCCTCCGCCCCAGCGCACGTCGATTCCGAATTGGCCGGTTTCCACCGGCCAGATGGTGAGGGGTCGGGGCGGGTTGGGCCGAGCACTCAGCACAGGAGCTGCAGGACCAACGAGTTGCTCAAGAACCCTCGTGTGGTCGGGCGGGGTGCTGTGACCCCCGAGCACGAATGGTCGCGCCCGGCTCAGCGTGGTGATGTCATCACGTGGGCCGCTCCTCTCCGGCGCGCTCGCGCACCATGTACTCGGCGTACCAGTCCGGCCAGTCCGGGTCCTCTTGGCCGGTTCGCTCCTCGTGGCGGCCGTGCGCCTCCGCCGCGCGCTGAAGTGCTCGCGCCAGAGCGCTCGGGATTCGTAACTCGTCTGCATGGGATCTCCCGTCATCGTCCCGGAGCTCGCGTTTTTACTTCCTGCAGCAGCCAGCCGTTGCCGTCCGGGTCGCTGAACGAGGCAAACGAGCCGTAGTCGCTGTGCTTGGGATCCGCGCCGGATGTGCGTTCCTCGGCCCCGGCGTGGTGGAACACGCCTCCCGCGTCGTGGAATGCCTCTCCCACGTCGACGCCGCGCTCGACCAACTGGGTGCGAGCCGCGTCGATGTCGAAGACGGTGAGCTGCAGCGCCTCGACTGAGCCCGGCGCGGCTGACGGGATCCCCCTGCCGATAATGATCGAGGCCTCCGAGCCCGGCGGCGTCAGCTGCACTACACGGAAGTCATCGTCGCCGACATAGTCGATGTCCATCCGGAAGCCCAGCATCTCGTAGAAATGTTTGGCCCGATCGACATCGGAAACGGGCACCACTACGACCTCGAGCTTCATGTCTCCGATCTGCGCTGGGGGGGTCTCGGTCGTGCTTCTAGTGTCCACCTTGACGCTGCTCATCTTGGACCTCCGTAGGTCGTTGGTCTGGCGGTTAGTGGGCCTGTACGCGTATCGAGTCGATGTCGATGGTGATCGGCGCGAAGCTCTGGTCGGCGACCCCATCGGCGTCGTGGAGGAGCACCCGTCGCCGCGTGGGGAAAACGAAGCCACCAAAGGTCTTCGGATCATGCGTGTAGTGGGCGACGGGCGGACTTCCGGTCACATCCGGCGAGTAGTCCATGCGTCGCTGCATGAATTGCTCGTCGTAATAGAAGACCTGCTCGGCGTTATGGTTGGCGATCGTCTGCGGAACGTCCCGCAAGGCGGCGCCAAGTCTCCCCGTCCTCATTCCAGGGCTCGATCTCGCGCGCCTCGATACCCGGGCGTGTGAAGACGAACGGCTCCGTCAGGTAGTTCCACACGGCACAGCTGGTGAAGTACGCAACTTGGACGGCGTCCCAGGGCGTGGCGAAATCGTCGAAGGGCAGCGGGAACGATGAACGAGGTTCTGTGCGTTCCACGACGACCCTGCCGTCGGTGGTCTGGATCGTCACGCGCTCGGGGTCGACCTCGAAGAGGGAAACGCGGTCGGGGGCGGTGAACGGCGCCGAAGCTGATTTGCTCGCGGTGCGCGTCGAGCGTGACCGTCTGGTCTGCGTAGACGTCGGGCCAGCCACGCGCGCCCCAGAACACCCCGCCCAAGGAAAGCCTCGCCGTGAGGTGGGTGATCTCTTGCCAGTTCTCGAGACCTCCGTGCGCTTCGAGGACGGCGGCGAGTAGCCCATCAATCTCACCGGTTTCGGCGTCCACGCTGGTGTTTTCACCGTCTATCTGGATGCTGTTCATCTCTGCCTCCGTAGGTGTGGTCGCGTGTACCTGGCCCGTCAGTCGTGCGATCTCAGGCCAGGAACGCGTCGACTTCCCTGGCGGACTCGGCCGGGTACTGGAAGAGGAAGCCGTGGCCGGAGTCGGGATAGATCTTCAGCTGTGCATCAGGCAGCTTCTCGGCGAGCACGCGCGAGTTCTTGGTCGGGATCATGCGGTCGTTGTCCCCGTTGGCGACGAGCACGGGCTGTGTGATTCCGGCGAGCCGGTTGAGCTTGCTGGCGTCGGGGACGCCCCACGCGGAGTAGGCGTCGAGCTGAGCGTCCCGGGTTTCCAGGCTCGAGTCCGCGTCGCGGTCCTCGGTCCGGGTGAAGATGCGCTCGACGAACTCCCACCCCTTGGCGACGCTCGTCTCACTGCGCTCGAAGAACAGCGCCAGGAGATCGTCACCGCTCGGCTCGTCGAGGATGGCGTGTGAGCATGCGCGGCTCCCGACGTGGGGGGTGTGCAGTACGCGGACCTCAGATCCGCATCCACCCGGCCAAGTGTCGGAGCCGGAACAACCACGCTCACCGAAGGTTAGGGTGAACGAGAACCGACCTTAACATGCCTGTCCAGCTCACTCTTTCGGGCTAGACTCGGTCCGCTGGAGGGTTGATGAGTCATCTCGAAACTGAGCACCTGCGCGTGCTGATCGCCAACGAGCGCAAGGATCGCCTGGCCCTCGTGGCGCGGATCGTCGTCGAGTTGGGCCACGAGGTGATCGCCCGTGAGATCGACGTCGCGGACGTCGGAGCGGTCACTGCGCGATGCCAGCTGAGCTTCGTCGCTTGCACTGGCCAGTACGGCGAACTCATCACCTCCGAGCCGGGCAACGGTGTCCTCAGGACGTATGGCTACGGTCAGCGCTTCGGCGACTGCTCTCAGGGTGGCGTCGCCGGCCGGGTGGCCGTGGAGGGTGTTGACGTCCTTGAAGTTGTCGAGATCCAAGAGAAAGAGCGCGACCGTCTGGGGCTCGCGGCTGGCCAGGCGCTTCTCGAGCTCGTAGAGCAGCACCCGCCGGTTGGGCAGCCCGGTCAGGGGGTCGTGCAGGGAGAGGTGCTCCGCATGGTCGCGCAGCGCGCTCAGCTGACGCTTGCCCAAGAGGATGACTCCGGCGACTGCGGCGTAGGCGACGCCGGTCACCAGGATCTCGCCCAGGAAGGCTGGCTCGACCGACGCGGGGCTATAGAGGTAGGGCAGCCCGAGGGCGAGCGCGCACGCAAGTACGTAAGGAATCGCCTGCGCCACGGGGTAGAAGTAGGAGCAGTAGGCGACGATCAGGAAGAACCCCGGCCATACCGGGGACGCGCCGCCGCCGGTGAAGGCGACCATGGCCGACACCGTGACGACGCCCAAGGCGGCAAGCCCATGGAACGGGATCGGCCCCACCCGCCGCCAAGGAATCACGAAGACGGCGAGCAGACCCCACGACGTGGCCGCCGCAGCGACCGCCAAGGCCAGCGCCGGGCGCCGTTCGGGTATCCCTGGGAAGCCGAGGCCCAGGGCGGCCATAGGCAAGACGCTTAGCCACAGCGCACCTCCCAACCTGCCGGCAAGCACGCGCTCATCGCTGCTCAGATTCAGCGGGCGGCGGCGCTTTCCCATCCAGTCCTATCGACATCGCGGACCGGCGCTTGAACCTAGAGGCCCGCGCCTTGCGTGACGGGGAGGGAGCGCGCTGCCGTGCCCGGACCTGCCGAGGGTCTCAGGCGGCCTGTCTGGGCGGCCCTGAACGAGCAGAGCCACCTTCGTCGTCAACAACGCGGAGCTCAGGCGACCGCACCCTGAACCCGCCCCGGCGCGCGCGGGGAGATCAGGCGGCGGGCCACTTGAAAGCGGGCGGTGGGAAGTGCCGGGGGGGGCGCCTTCAAGGGAAGCCCGCTCAGCCACAACCGTGACGCGCCCCGCAGTGGGGAGCCGCAGCCCGGGCACTCGTCAGCCCGGCCCCACTTGGCAGCGGAATAGACGGTCAGTGGCAGCGTGTGCAATCGAGATAGGGCATGGCGAGGGATCTCCTCAGCGTTTCGATAGGTTTCACCCATCTTTAGGGGTTATGTACCCATGCCGGTCTACCGCGTAACTCGTTGGTCTATCAGCGCTCGGTTTGTCCATGCCGCCGCGCTCCGCGAGGCCACTAAAGCGACGGGATTCCAGGGGAGGCGTTAATCGATCCGAAGACCGGGAAGGTGTGGCTGACAGGGGTAGGTCAGGAATCGCCTATCGTGGCCACCGGCGGAGACTCGTAGGGTCATGGCGCATGGAACGACAGAGCTGCTCGAACGCGAGACCGAGGTCGCTGCGTTGCGCGATCTGCTCGCAGAAGCCGGCGGCGGGGATGGCTCATTGGCCCTCGTCGAGGGCGCCGCCGGGATAGGCAAGAGCGGTCTGCTCGGGGCAGCGCTTGCGATGGCCCGCGATGCCGGGTTCCAAACAGGGATTGCCCGCGCGAGCGAGTTGGAGCGCGAGTTTGCCTTCGGCCTGGTCCAGCAGCTGTTCGGGCCGATGCTTGCCGCACTATCTCCACGCGAGCGCGCGCAGATGTTCGCGGGCGCGGCGGAGTTCGCGAAGCCGCTTTTCGAGGCGGTCGATGCCGACCAGCTCACCGCCCGCGGTGAGGCATCGCATGCGACTCTCCACGGGCTCTACTGGTTGACGGCCAATCTCGTGGACAAGCGACCGCTGGCATTGATCGTCGACGATGCCCATTGGGCCGATCCTCCCTCGCTCCGTTTCCTCGCCTATCTGACGAACCGGATCGAGGAGCTCCCTGTGCTGCTGGTCGTCGCGAATCGACCGAACGAGCCAGGAGCAGAGGCCGAGGTGTTGGACGAGCTGGCTTCGAGCGCGTCCTCGCGGGTCCTGCAGCCTGCCCCTCTCACGGCCATGGCGGTGGACAGCTTGGTGCGGGTGGCGTTCGGCCCGGACCCGGATCGAAGCTTCTCGGAGGCCTGCTTCGAGGCGACCAAGGGGAATCCGCTCTTCGTCAGCGAGCTTCTGGTGACGTTGGCGCTCGAGGGTTTCGCGCCCAGCGCCCTGCACGCGGGCGGTGTGTTCGACATTGCGCCGCGATCAGTTGCGCGCTCGGTGGCCCGGAGGATGCGGCGGCTCCCCTCGGAAGCCGGTGAGCTGGCGCGGGCGCTGGCCGTGCTCGGAGACGGAAGCCAGCGCTCCGCCGCCGCGACCCTGGCGGGATTGGACGAGCAGGCGGCCGACCGTGCATGTGAGGCGCTCGCCCTCGGGGGCATTGTTACGCTCGATCCCATCGAGTTCGTGCACCCGGTCGTTCGCGCGGCTGTCTATGCCGAGCTTTCGGGCGTTCAGCGGGCACAGCAACACCGCATTGCCGCACGGGTCCTGACCGAAGCGGGAGCCGGCGAGGACGAGATCGCGCTCCACCTGCTTCCAAGCGAGCCGCGCGGAGACACTCACACAGTCGAGGTCATGCGACGCGCGGCGCGGCGCGCATATGCACGGGGCGCCCCCGACGTGGCAGCGACATACCTACAGCGCGCCCTTGCGGAGCCCCCGCCCGGCGAAGAAAAGGTCGACCTTCTGGTCGAGCTCGGCTTGGCCGAGGTCGGCGCGGTCAGGTCGAGTGGCTTGTCACGTGCGCAGGAGGCGTTGGAGCTCGCCGAAGACCCATCAGCACGAGGGCGGATCGCTCTGGAGCTCGGAAAAGCCTATCTGAGCTGGGGCAACCTTCCCGACGCGGCGAGGGTCCTGAAAGACGCCCTGGATCAGCTCGGGGAAGACGAGCCCGAGCTCCGCCAGAAGCTCGAGGCGCAGCTGTTCGTCGCGTGCCTGCCCGTTCCGGCGCTGGCTCAGGACGTGCTCGAACGGTTTCAAACCCTGTGGGAGCAACGGGCCGAACTCACCGATCCGACGCTGCTTACCGTCCTGTCGTCGTTGACGGTAAACATTCTCGCGCCCCCAAAGCACGGCGCCGACCTCGCCGAAGTCGCGCTCGCCTCGGGCGAGGTGTCGGTCGCAGACCAGCCCGCCACGGTGGCGCTGGCCGGGATCGCGCTCATGGCTGCGGACCGCCTCGAGGAGGCCATGGCCCTGCTCGACCGCGCGCGCGAGGATGCCCACCGCCTCGGGTCTCGCTTCCTAGGAGGAATGACCGTAGCTCTTCGCGCCCTGGTCCTTGTTCGCATGGGCCAGATCGTCGAAGCCGAATCCGACGCCAGGCGCATCCTCCAAGGCCTTGGCGAAGACTCCCGCCTGCTCCTCACGAGCCCCTGGCTCTTGACGACGCTGGTGGAGGTGGCGATAGAGCGGGGACAGCTGGAGGAGGCATCGACCCTGCTCGATGAGCATGGCCTTACCGGTGACCTACCCGACATCTACCAGACGAATGACCTGCTGGCGACCCGGGGGCGCCTGCGGGTCGCGCAGGGGCGGCTGGGTGAAGGGATCGGCGACCTTCGGGAGTGCGGTCGACGCCTCGAAGGGTGGCTGGCAGGCAGCTCCTGGGCGATCCGAAATCCGGGTTTGATCTCTTGGCGGACGAGCCTCGTTCCCGCTCTCTCGATCGCCGGAGAGCGCGACGAGGCCATCGCGCTCGCTCACCAGGAAGTTGCGCTTGCACGCGAGTTCGAGGTACCGCGGGAACTCGGGATGGCACTCCGCGCGGCGGGCTTGGCCGAAGGCGGAGCTGCCGGTACGAAACTGCTGCGCGAGGCCGTGAGCGTCCTCGAGGACACACCGGCCCGACTTGAGTTCGCCCGCGCGCTCACGGACCTCGGGGCGGCGCTGCGCCGGCAGGGACAGCGCTCTGAGGCCCGCGAGCCTCTGCGAGCTGGACTCGCGCTGGCCGAGGAATGCGGCGCCACGACTCTCACGGAACGCGCCCACAGCGAGCTCGTGGCCGCCGGTGCCCGGCCACGTCGGCTGGCACTGAGCGGAGTCGAGGCGCTCACGGCGAGCGAGCGACGCGTCGCCGAGAGGGCCGCGGCCGGACTCAGCAATCGCGAGATTGCCCAAGAGCTCTTCGTCACCGAGAAGACCGTCGAAAGTCATCTCGGCCACGCCTACCGCAAGCTCGACATCGGCTCGCGCTCAGAACTGCCGCGCGTTTTCGCTTCGAGCCCGCAGGCCGCGCAGTCCTAAAGTGCGGCCGCTCGGCTCTTTTCGGAGAGCACGAGCTTGAGCTTGTCCATTTGCTGAGGGTCGCGGGCGATCGACTTCACGAGTTCGATCTCAAGCCGCGGCCGGGCTGCCCCCGCCGCTGCCAGCTCGTCTCCCACGCGGGAAGTGACTCGGTCGCCGAGGGCCTTGAGGTCCTCCCCCTCGCTCGGAACAAGCCTGAGGAGTATCAGGTCGTCTCGCGCTACGACCTGGTACTCGCGCAAGCCGCGCTCCGCTGCGAGTGGCCCTCGGAACGCCGAGGGATGAACGGGGACCTGCCCGCCCTTTTTGGCAGTGAGAAACAGGACGTCGTCACTTCGCCCCTCAATCGACGTAAGGACCGGGAAGGGCCGGCCGCACGGGCAGGGCTCCGGGTCACCCATGACCATGTCGCTGACCTCGCAGCGGATCAATGGCTGTGTGCGCATGTAGAAGCTCGTGACCAGGACCTTGTGGCCGACCTCCCCGGGGCGAACGGGACGGTCCTCTTCGTCGACCACCTCCAGCAAGACCTCGTCGTCGACGGCGTGCAGCCGATGCTGCTCGCACTCCATCCCGACCCCGCCCTCGGTCATCCAGTACATGTCGAACGGACGACTGCCCCAGGCGGCGGTCATGCCTGCGGTCATCTCCGCCGTGCGAACCTCGCCGACGGTCGAGACCGCCCTCGGGTGTATTCGGAGACGCCCCCGCAATTGCTCTCCGGCGAGCAGGGATGCGAGCGAGGGGTACGCGTGCAGCCACTCGGGCTGAAACGCGTTCAGCTCCTCCACAAGGGCGTCGAGAGGCGTGGTCGCCGGCAGCCGGAGGATGTTCGTCGCGCCGACGTCGCAGCTCACCCCGAGCCGATAGGACACGTGGTGAGGATGCCCGGCAAATAGCGAGGCGGACCTCATCCTCGGCTTCAGCCTCGGCCGGAAGCCAACGCCTATTCCATCCATGAAGCGGAGCAGCTGAGCTTGGAGGGCGCTCCATTCCCGCCCGTTGAAGGCAAAGATCCCCTTGCGACCGGATGTTCCGCTCGTGGTGAGAATTCGGTAGCCGCCCGGGTAGTAGCCGTCCGTACCGTGAAAGTTGGCCAGATGCTCCTCCAGCTCCGGCAGTTCCAGGCGAGGATCGGTCACCCAATCGTCGAACCGGTCCATCAGCTGCCCCCTCGTCACGACCGGCAGACGGAGGAGGTCGGCGTCGGGCCCGACTGAGGCCGACCTGTAGAGGTCCCGATAGAACGGAGACTTGGCCACCGCGTAGTCGGCGGTCTCCTTCAGGCGGCGGCGCTGCAGGGACTCGATTTGAGGCCGGTCCCACGAGTTTCGAGCGTTCAGCCTGCGTTTGATCGCGAGCGCCCTGATGAGCTCGGACAGACGCCGGCTCTCAAACGCTGGGCTTAGCGGGTGCAGAGGCATCAGCGGACGCCCCCTGTGGCTAACGGCCTTGCTACCGCAATCGGTCGCAGGGGACTACGGGTGGGGCTGAGTGATATCACGGTGGGCGCGGCTGGATCCGCATTCCAGCGCTGCACGGCCTGGTACCTACGAGACCTCCTGACAAAAGTTCAGGGGTTGTCTTGGGGGTGTTCCCGGTTGTGGGGGGCCTTGGGGGGG
>JBBQHI010000029.1:0-46649 GCA_038323835.1 Solirubrobacterales bacterium | reverse complement strand
GGATGTTCCAGAACCCACCCGACCTCTTCTACAGCCTGGTCAAGGCAATGGCGATGGCCACCCTGATCGTGCTCGTGGGGTGCTACTACGGCTACAACGCATCCGGGGGTCCGGTGGGGGTGGGCACGGCCACGGCGAAGTCGATGGTGCTGAACACCGTGCTCGTGCACATCGTGGGCATGCTGGGCACGCAGATCTTCTGGGGCTCGAACCCGCGGGCGCCGGTGGGCGGATGATCGCCGAGCGGCCGGTGCGGGTCGCCGTCCCGCGGACCCCTCCGGCCGGCGCCGAGGCGGCCGCCCGCCGCGCGCTGCGGGCGCAGGTCGCCCGGCTCGAGCGCGAGCTCACGGAGGATGCGTGCGCCACCTGGCCGCGTATCGATCTCCCGCGGCTCACGGTGGCGGGCGAACCGGCCGCGCTGCTCTCGCTGGGCCGGCTCGAGGAGCTTCGGGACGCGCTCGCGGACCGGCTGGCCGAGTCCCGCCGCCTGTTCGCCGAACGTCTCGCGCTGGAGGAGGGAAACCGCCGCCTCGTGGAGGAGATGCTGGCCGACCCGGCCCGGCACCGCTGGGTGCGGGTGTCCAACCGGGATATCGGCGAGCCCGGCTGCCACGACTGGCACGTCCGCCCGCGATTTGGCCTGCTCGGGATGCTCGCGAGCTGGTGGCGGGTCGTCGTCTCCTCCGGCTGTCCGTTACAACCCGCAGGGTGCCGGTTACTCGATTGACCCTGATCGCGGCGGCCGCCGCGCTCGCAGCCGCCGGCTGCGGCGGTGGCGACGACCAAAAGGACGGGGACGTGGCCGGGACCGCCACCACCACCTCACCGGCCACCTCCGCACCCGCGACCGAGGGCAAGAGCCCGTCGTCGGTGCCGGAGACCGCCGCTCCCCAGAACGACAACACGGTGCCGGAGCCCGCCCCCGCCGGGCCCGCCGTGACCCAGGCATCGCCGGGTCGTGGCTGCCTCACCGGCAGCTACCGGAGCCTGTCGTTCGCGAGCAAGCGCAGCCTCGACTCGCCCCTCGGAGCGATCGAGCTGTCGGGGCGCGGCCGCGGGCTCGCGCTCGAGTTCAGCGACACCCGCTGGACCATGCGAGGGGTCGGGCGCAGGCCGATGCACGGGAAGGTGCTCGGCATCAAGGGAACCCTGAAGATCAACGGCTCGGCGCACGGGGGCGTGACAAGGGTGCCGGGCCGGCGTCTCCGCTTCCACCAGAGCGGCTCGGAGGGGACCGTGACCGTGACCGGGCTCGGCCAGAGCTTCGAGCTGCCGGTGTCCGCGGTGGCTCCCGCCGTGGTGCCCGACGGGCGGGCCAAGCTCACGTGCAGCGGCGATCGTCTCACGATCGACAGCGCCTCCGGCGTCCTGCGCCTGGCGCGCCCTTAGCCCGCCTCAGCTCTCCACGAAGTACGGCCCGTCGCCCTGGCCGCTCGAGAACCAGCGGCTCGTGACGGTCTTCTTGCGGGTGAAGAACTCCACCGCGTCGGGGCCGTGCGCGTGCAGGTCGCCCAGGAAGGAGTCCTTCCAGCCCGAGAATGGGAAGAAGGCCACGGGCGCGGCCACGCCGATGTTCACACCCACCATCCCCGCCTCCACCTCGTGGCGGTAGCGGCGGACCGAGGCGCCCGACTCCGTGAAGATCGACGTTCCGTTGCCGAAGCGGCTGCCGTTCACCACCTCGATGGCCTCGTCGAGCGTTTCCACCCGGACGATGGCCAGCACCGGCCCGAACACCTCCTCCCGGGCCATCTCCGAGCCGGGCTGGACGTCGGTGAGGATGGTGGGTCCCAGGTAGGCCCCGCCGTCCTCCCCGGGGGCCGGCACATCGCGGCCGTCCACCAGTGCGGTGGCGCCGTCGCCCAGCGCACGGTCGATGGCGTCGCGGATGCGATCGCGGGCGGTGGGGGAGACCACCGGGCCGACGTCAGTGGACTCGTCCGCGCCGTCGCCCACGCGCAGCGCCTCGGTGGCCTCGCGCAGCGGCGCGAGCAGGCGCGGGTGGGCCTCGCCCACGGTGACCACCACGGAGCCGGCCATGCAGCGCTGGCCCGCGGCGCCGAACGCCGACCCGATGATGGCGCCGACGGTGCGGTCGATCACGGCGTCGGGCATGACCACCATGTGGTTCTTCGCGCCGCCCAGGGCCTGCACGCGCTTGCCCGTGGCGGCCGCCCGCTCGTAGACGATCCGTGCCACCGGGGCCGAGCCGACAAATGAGACCGCGTCGATACCCGGGTGCTCGAGGATCCCCTCCACCACCTCGCGGCCGCCGTTCACCAGGTTCACCACGCCCGGCGGCAGGTCGAGCGAGTCCAGCACCTCGAAGGCGATCTGCTGCGTGAGCGGGACCTGCTCGGAGGGCTTGAGGATGAACGCGTTCCCGCAGGCGATCGCGAAGGGCAGGAACCAGAACGGCACCATGGCCGGGAAGTTGAACGGGACGATGGCCGCGCACACCCCTACCGGCTGGCGCACCGTCTCGGCGTCCACGTTCCGGGCCACGTCCTCGATGATCCGGCCCTGCATGGTGGTGGGCACGGCGCAGGCCGCCTCCACCATCTCGATCATCCGGGCAACCTCGGCGCGGGCGTCGCCGATGGTCTTGCCCATCTCGGCGGTGACGGACATGGCCAGCTCCTCGCGGCGGGCGTCCAGTCCCTCGCGAAGCGCGAACAGCCGCCGGGCGCGCTCGATCACGCTCACAGCGCGCCAGGCGGGCAGCGCGTCTCGCGCGGCCCGCACCGCGGCGTCCAGGTCCACCCGGGCGGACAGCGGCACGCGGGCCAGCGTGTGGCCGGTGGCCGGATTGGTCACGTCCAGCGCCTCGCCCGACACCGACGGCGTCCAGCGCCCTCCGACGTAGTTGTCGAGCAGCTGCACCTCTGTGACCTCTCGCGTGGCCATCTGTCAGTGGCAGCTGAGACCGCGCGCGAGCGTCACGCTCACGCCGCGCGACCAGGGCCAGGTGCGGAGGGTCAGCCGGCCGGCACAGGGCCGCGAGGTCACGCGCGCGCCGGAGACCTTCGCCGTGTAGCCGTCGGGGTACTGGAGCTTCGGCACCGACACCACGGACTCGAGGCCCCAGGGGTAGCGGCGTCCGCGCGGGCCGGTGCTGGAGTAGCTCAGGGTGTACGCGCCCGTGGCCGGGTCGAAGTGCGCGCTCCCCGGCGTTCCCGTCAGCGCGAGCGGATAGGGCTGCACCAGGGCCCGGAACGCCGCCGGGCTCTGCAGGGCCTCCAGACTCGCTGGGCGGGTGCGGTCCACGATCAGGTTCTCGTTGTAGGCCCAGAAGGCCCACGACACGCCGCGCGCGTCGAAGCCGTCGAGGAGGCGGCGCAGCGGCACCGGGTCGCCGGTGGCCCCGAACTCGGTGACGAGCAGCGGGGCGTTGTCGCGCTCGGCCGCGGCGATGGAGAGGTCGCGGACGCTCACCTCGGCGGCCGGGCTGCCCGCGTAGGAATGGGTGGCGAGCCCGTCGCCAGAGCCCGCGCCGGGCAGGGTCGTGGGCCCGCCGCCGAAGTTGAAGATGGAGAACGGCTCGACGAAGACCTGCTGCCGCCGGGTGATGCGGCGGACCGCGGCGGTGGCCTTGGCGTAGAAGGGCCGGAGCCGCGCCTGCTCCAGGGCGGGACAGCCGGTGCCGGCGAAGCAGGCGGCCCAGTCGGCTCCCGGCCAGGGCTCGTTCAGCAGCTCGTACCCGAGCACGCGCGGCTCGTAGGCGAAGCGCCCGACGATGGTCCGCAGCCCCTGAACGAAGTAGTCCTGGAGGCCGATCCCGCCGGGGCCGGGCCTGTTGGCGTAGAAGTTCTCGAAGGCGCGCTGGAGCGCCGGGTTGGCCACGTAGTACGCGGGGAAGCCCACGTTCGGGTTCGGAAGGCCGTCCGTGATCTGCATCCAGGCCGGAAAGCCGTTGTCGCCGAGGCCCGGGCCGTAGCCGTCCTGATGGAAGTCGAGAAGCACGTAGACGTGCTCTCGGGTCAGGTCGCGCACCACCTTGGCGATCGAGTTCACGTACGCCCAGTCGATCCGGCCGGGCTCGGGCATGAGGCCCTGGAACTCGACGCCGACGCGCACCAGGTTGAAGCCGTTCTCCGAGAGGAAGCGAGCGTCGTCGCTTCCGAAGCCGTCACCCGCCGGGCTGAAGGGGGCGCTCTTGGTCACCTCGTTCACCCCGTGGAGCGTGACCACGCGGCCACGGGCGTCGGTGATCCAGCGCCCTTCGTGGGAGAGGGCGTCGGGCGGGCCCGGGAAGCCGTGCGCGCGGGCACCCGCGGCGGTGAGCGCGGCGGTGAGCGCGCCCAGCAGGAGGACCGCGAGGGTCACGGCGACCCGGCGGGCGGCGACGGGGTGGGGCACGGTCATGCCTGCGTGACCCTAACCCAACCGGGGAGGGCGGCGAGTCGACTTCGCCCTATCGGAAAAGGTCCTCTTCAGGGGGGCGGCGCAGTGCCGCGGCCCCGGGGCCGTCATCCGCGGAGACGAAGCGGCCGAGGCCACGGAGCAGCACCGCCGGCTGGCCCTCGTCCTTGGCCCGGGCGAGGTCCGCCGCGCCGGCGGCCGCATCGGCCACGGCGATTATCGTGGCCCGCATCTCGCGTCCGTGAGCGTCGGCGCGGCCGCGCCAATCCTCCAGAGGCGCCAGGCCGGCCGCCCCGATGGCCACATCGGTCTGGCCGAGCCGCCACGCGCGCCCGAAGGAGTCCGTGACGAGCACCGCGGGGCGCACCCCCCGGGCCTCCTCTATGCCTCGCCGCAGCCTGCGTGCGGAGGCATCGGGATCCTCGGGAAGCAGCAGCGCCATGTCCTCGCTTCCGACGTTCGACTGATCCACGCCCGCGTTCGCGCACACGAACCCGTGCCTGGTCACGCAGATGAGCACGCCGTGCTCCGCCCTCAGCACCTCCGCCGACTCGTCGAGCACCACCTGCACGAGCCGCGGATCCCGGTCGTACCCGGCCGCCAGGTCCACCGCGCGCTCGCTCGCCGCCACGTCCGCGAGCGGGCGCAGGCGGCCCTCCTCCTTGGAGATCACCTTGTGGGCCACGGCCAGGACATCGTGGCTCGAGAGATCCGCCGGGGCCGCGCGGGCCAGCATCGCGGCCAGGTCGTCCCCGGGACCGATCTCCGCGAGCGGCCCGAGAGGGGTGGCCTCGAGCTTCAGGCCGAGACCCCGGCGGACGTGGCGCGCTCGGCGAGTGCGGCCCGTGTCCTAGGCGCGGCGCCCGGCCTGAGCGCAAGCGCCTCGGCCACCGTGGCGAGGTCGTCGCCCGTGTCCACGTCCAGCAGGAGCCCTGGCGGGCGCTCCACACGCGGCTCCGCTCCGGCCGCCCGGGCCGCGGCCGCGTGCCGCTCGAAGCTGCCGGGGCCGAAGCTCGGGGCCATCACGGCCGGGGGATCCAGCACGAGCGCGTTGGTGCCCGGGCCGTGACGATCGGGCACGATCGCCACCCCGGGCGAGGGCGTGCTCGCGAGCAGGCTCGAGAGCTCCGCCGGGTCGACCAGCGGCGTGTCGCCGGGCACGAGCAGCACCCGGGTGGCCCCGGCGTTCAGCGCGTGGCGGATACCCGCGGCGGCTGCGGGGGACTGGCCGGCCTGTTCGGAATCGGCCACCACCTCGGCTCCGGCGGACAGAGCGGCCTCGCGCGCGGCGGCGTCAGCCGTGACCACCACGGTGGTGTCGAGCTCGGGCACCCGCGCCAGGGCGGCGAGCACGTCCGCCACCATGGCCTCGGCCAGGGCCCGCCGGGGACCGGCGTCCATCGCGGGCGAGAGGCGCTGCTTGGCGGCGCCGAAGGTCTTGACGGGGAGGATCGCGAACGTCTTCATCGCCGGCGCGATCAGGGTAGTCCCCCCGCGATCGAGCGGGCCAGGTCCAGCGCCGCGGCCGCCACCCGGCGCCGGTCCTCCGGGGTGTCCATGAGCGTGTCGATGCAGGATGAGGGCAGCCCGTGCACCTCCTCGTCGGCCACGATGCCGTCGAGCACGCCCGAGTAGGCGGCGGCGACCCCCGCCGCGCTGGTCTCGATGCCGGCGTGTGCGCAGAAGGCCTCACTCGGGCCCTTCACCGAGCGTCCGCCCACGAAGGGGCTGACGGCCACCACCGGCGCGGGCGCCGCGGCAAGGGCCTCGCTCATGCCGGGAAGGGCGAGGATCGGCCCGATCGAAATCACCGGGTTGGAGGGACCGATCAGGATCGCCTCGGCCTCGGCGAGCGTGGCCAGCACGGCGTCGGTGGGGCGCGCCCGCTCGAGCCCGCGCAGCTCCACCCCCTCCACCGGCCCCTCGGCTCCGGCGACGATCATGAACTCCTGGAACGGCAGCATCCCGCGCGGCGAGCGCACCCAGGTGGTCACGGGCTCGTCGCACATCGGCAACACCCGCGCCTCCACGCCCATCGCCGACACCATCGCGGCGTGCGCCTCGGTCAGGGGCGCGCCGGAGCGCATCAACTCGGTGCGGATGAGGCACATGGCGAGGTCGCGGTCGCCCAGCCGGAACCACGCCGGGCGGCCCGCGCGCTCGAGCGCACCCACCACCTCGAAGGTGTCGCCCCGGAGCCCGTACCCGCGCTCATCGATCTCGCCGGCCAGCCAGTACGTGACCAGATCCGGATCGGGGGAGACGTGCACGCCGTAGACCTCGGCGTCGTCGCCGGTGTTGGCGATCACCACCAGGTCCTCGAGGTCGGCAACCCCGCGAGCGAGCTTCGCGCCGCCCGTGCCCCCTGACAGCAGCGCGATCAGCGGGGCTCCGGCGGCCGGGTGAGCCTCACGCGGCGGACCCTAACGGATAGTCTCAGCCCGCCTTGAGACTCGCGGACCGCACAGCGCTGGTCACGGGCGGCGCGTCGGGAATCGGCGCCGCCACCTGTCGTCGCCTGGCGGCCGAGGGAGCGCGCGTGGCCGTGACCGACGTGAACCTGGAGGGCGCCACGGCCGTGGCCGGGGAGGTGGACGGCGCCGCCTTCGAGATGGACGTGCGCTCGCTCGACTCGATCGGCGCCGCCGTGAGCGCGGCCGAGGCCGAGCTCGGGCCGCTGGACGTGCTGGTGAACAACGCGGGCTACGACGAGTGGGCCTTCTTCACCAACACCGATGAGGCCCTCTGGCGGCGCGTCCTGGAGGTGAACCTCTTCGGCGTGATCGCGGCGACGAGCGCCGTGCTGCCGGGGATGCAGGAGCGCCGTCGCGGGCGGATCGTGAACGTGTCTTCGGAGGCCGGCCGGGTGGGGTCGAGCGGCTCGGCGGTGTATTCCGCGGCCAAGGGCGGCGTGCTCGGATTCACCAAGGCGCTGGCGGCGGAGAACGGCCGCTACGGGATCACCTGCAACGCGGTGGCGCCCGGGCCGATCGAGACGCCGCTCCTGATGGCTGCGCCGGAGCAGTTCGGCGACATGGGCAAGAGGCTGGTGGAGAACATGATCGCCTCCACGTCCCTGAGGCGCCTCGGGCAGCCGGCCGAGGTGGCCGCGGTGATCACCTTCCTGGCCAGCGACGACGCCTCGTACGTGACCGGCCAGTCGCTGGGCGCCAGCGGCGGCCTGGCGCGGCTCTAGGAGGCCTCGTGGTGGCGATCCGCGAGGTCGGTCCGCGGGACGGGTTTCAGAACGAGCCCGAGGTGATCGCCACGAACGACAAGGTCCGGCTCGTGGAGATGCTGGCCCGAACCGGGCTCTCGCGCCTCGAGGTCACGAGCTTCGTGCGCGCCGACGTGATCCCTCAGCTGGCCGACGGCGCCGAGGTGCTGCGCCGGGCCGACATCCCCGACTCGGTTGGCGTGACCGTGCTGATCCCGAACGAGCGCGGGCTCGAGAACGCGCTGGAGCTGCGCGAGCACTTCGGGGAGGTGAACCTGTTCCTCTCCGCCTCCGAGACGCATAACCGCAAGAACGTGAACCGCTCGATCGAGGAGTCGCTGTCCGGCCTGGAGCGCGTGGTGGCGCGCGCCCGCGGCGAGGGACTCCGCTGCGAGGGGGTGATCTCCACCTCGTTCGGCTGCCCCTACGAGGGCGAGGTGCCGGAGGACCGGGTGCTCGGGATCGCTCGCCGGCTCGCCGCGGCGGGCTGCGACGAGGTGGCCTTCGGAGACACCACTGGGATGGCCAACCCGCGCCAGGTGCGCGGCTTCTTCGAGCGCGCCCGGGAGGAGCTGGACGTGCAGCTCACTGCCCACTTCCACAACACCCGCGGCCAGGGGCTGGCCAACGTGGTGGCCGCTCTGGAGGCTGGGGTCGAGTCCTTCGAGTCCTCGTTCGGCGAGCTGGGGGGCTGCCCGGTCCCGCCGGGCGCCACCGGCAACGTGGCCACCGAGGACCTGGTGTCGATGCTGCACGAGATGGGGCTCGACACCGGCGTGGACCTGCCCGCGCTCGTGGAGTGCGCCAGGGAGGTCCAGCGCGTGCTGGGCCGTCCCCTGGGCAGCCACGTGCTCACCGCCGGTCCCGTGGACTGGCACGGCGGCGAGGCCTGATGGCCGCGGCCGGCGTGCGGGCGGACGTGGAGGCCCTGGCGGGTATGGTGCGCGACTCGGCCGGACCGGGCGAGCGGGCCTCCGCCGAGTGGGCGGCGGGCAGGCTGCGCGATCTCGGGGCGGAGGAGGTCAGGGTCGAGCCCTACCGCTACCAGACCACCTTCGCGTGGGCTCAGGGCGCTCACCTGGCGGCCGCCGGGCTGGCCGCGGTGGCTCGCAACCGCCTGCTGGCGGCGGCGGTGCTCGCGTCGTTCGAGCTCGACTTCAGCGGCCGCTCCCAGTGGCTGCGCAAGGCTCTGCCGGTGGGGGAGGGGGCGAACGCCGTCGGCCGGCTCCCTGCTCGGGGCGAGCGCACCCGCACACTGGTGCTGGTGGCCCACCACGACGCCGCAAACACGGGGCTCATGTGGGACCCGCGGCTGCTGGCCGCCGGGGACCGCGCCGCCGCGAAGAACGGCCGCCGGGCGTCGCTCGCGCTCCTGCCCGAGCTGGCGATGATCGGCGCCGTGGCCGGGGGACGACGGATCCGGGCCGCGTCGGCCGCCCTCCTTGCCCTGGCTATGGCGCTCGAGGCCGACCAGGCACGCAGCCCCACCGGTCCGGGCGCGAACGACAACGCCAGCGGAGTGGCCGGGGTCCTCCACGTGGCCGGCTGGCTCGCGGGGGAGCGCCCGCCGGGCCTGGAGGTGGTGGTGCTCATCTGCGGCAGCGAGGAGTCCGGGATGGGGGGGATGGGCGCCTGGATGCTGGCCGAGGGGCGCCGACTGGACCCGGGGACGACGCTGGTGCTGGGTCTCGACACCGTGGGCTCGGGGGAGCCCGTGGTGGCCGAGGCCGAGGGCCCGCTGTGGCCGGTCCGCTACCGCGAGGAGGACGTGGCCCTGGCCGAGCGCGCGGCCGCCGCGGCCGGGGTGCCGCTGCGCCGCTGGCGCCTGGGAGGCTGGACCGACCCGGTACTGGCCCGGCTCGGGGGCCTTCCGGCCATCTCGCTGCTGTCGGTGCGCGACGGCGGCTTTCCCAACTACCACCGCCCGACCGACACGGTGGCGAACGTGGATTTCGCCTCGCTCGAGGCCTGCTCGGCGGCGGCCGCCGCCATCGCGCTCGAACACGCCGCCTGAGCGGTGCCCGGATTCGCGCGCGCCTCGGGGCTGGCGGTGGCGGTGGGAGCCGCCAGCGTGCTTCCCGGCTTCCTGGTGGGAGCCCTGACGCTTCAGATCCGCGCCGACCTCGACGTGACCGTGGGGGCCGTGGCCATCGGCGTGACCGTGTTCTTCCTCGCCGGCGCGGTCGGTGCCGGGCCCGGAGGGCGGCTGGCCGAGCGGATGGGCGCGCTGGCCGCGATGCGGACCGGAGTGCTGATCACCGCGGGCTGTCTGCTCGGGGCGGCCGCCCTCGCCGGCTCGCTGCCGGTGCTGTTCGCCTTCCTCACGGTGGCCGGCCTGGCCAACGCGGTGACCCAGACCTCCATCAACCTCTTCATGGCCGAGCAGGTGGCGCTCGACCGCCAGGGGCTGGCGTTCGGCATCAAGCAGTCCGGGATCCCGGCGGCCATCCTGGTCAGCGGCCTGGCGCTGCCGGCCCTGGCCCTGCCGCTCGGGTGGCGCGCCACCTTCGCCATCTGCGGCGGGGGCGTGCTCGCGGTGGCCCTCGCCTCGCGGCGCGGGGAGGCCTCGTTCCGAGTCCCGGAGGAGCGCGAGGAGCCGCCGCCGCGCGCGTCGCGGGAGCTGGTGTTCCTCGCCTTTGGCGCGGCCCTGGCGGGATGCGGGGCGAACTCGCTCGGCGCCTACCTCGTGGCGTCCGCCGTGGACACGGGCATCCCCGAGGGCACCGCCGGCCTGCTCGCCGCCGTGGGCAGCGCCGTGAGCCTGGTGGTCCGGATGTCCCTCGGCGCGCGCGCCGACCGCCGCCGCGAGTACGGGTACGGCACGGTGGCCGCCCTGCTCGTGGCCGGCTCGGTGGGCTATTTGCTCATGACCTCGGATGCGACCGGCCTGTTCGCCGCAGGGGCCGTGGTGGCGTTCGCGCTCGGCTGGGGCTGGCCCGGTCTCTTCAACCTGGCCGTGGTGCAGCATCACCGCGAGGCGCCCGCGGCCGCCACCGGAATCACGCAGAGTGGGATCTACGTGGGCGCCGCCGGGGGGCCGGCGGCCTTCGGGCTGCTGTCAACACCGCTCGGCTACAGCGGCGCGTGGGCCGCGGTGGCCGGAGTGTCGCTCCTGGGAGCCGCCGTGATGGCGCTGGCCGGCCGCGCGGACGTGGCGGCCACGGGTTCCGCGGTGTAGCTACGCCTAGGAGGAGCGCAGCCCGGGCGAAGGCCTGGCTGCGGTGCTCGCTTGATCGGCGATCAAGCTGCGCTCCTCGCCCCGGGCGAGCACCGGACTACGCATTAACGTCCCGCGAACTGCGGGTCTCGCTTCTCGAAGAAGGCCCGCGCGCCCTCGGCGAAGTCCTCGCTCGCGGCGAGCCGCTCCTGGGCGGCCACCTCCTGCTCGAGCGTCAGCGAGAGGGCCGGCTTGGCCGCGGAGTCGAGGATGCGCTTGGCCAGCCCCACCGCCTGGGGGGCGCAGGCCACCAGCTCGGCCGCGAAGGCGTCGGTGGCCTCGTCCAGCGAGGCGCTCGGGGCGATGCGGTTGGCGAACCCGATCCGGTAGGCCTCCACTCCGTCGATCACCCTGCCGGTCATGATCAGCTCCTTCGCGCGGCCGACGCCCACCACGGCCGGCAGCCGCGAGCAGCCGCCGAGATCGGGGAGCAGCCCGATGCGCACCTCCATGATCCCGGCCACCGCGTCCTCGGCCATGACGCGGAAGTCACAGGCCAGCGCCAGCTCGAAGGCGCCTCCCAGGGCGGCGCCGTGGATCTGGCAGATCGTGGGCTTGGGCATCTCCTCAAGCAGGTTCCACCAGGCCAGGATCCTGCGCCTGAACGAGCGCAGGTTCTCCTGGTTCTCGGACAGGTCGCGCAGGTCGTTGAGGTCCATGCCCGACGAGAACATGGGGCCCTCGCCCCGGATCACCACCACACGTACGGCGGAGTCGGCGGCCGCGGCCTCGGCGGCCGCGCCCAGATCGGCAACGAGCTCGCCGTTCAGCGCATTGCGCTTCTCGGGCCGGCCCAGAACGAGGTGGCGGACGGTCCCGCGATCCTCGACGGTGACGAGTGGCATGTAGGCTCCCCGCGCTCGACGACTCGGACGGGGAGGCAGGCTAGTGGAGATAAAGAAGGTGGGCGTGCTCGGCTGCGGCCTCATGGGTCACGGGATCACACAGGTGGCCGCACAGGCGGGCTACGACGTGGTGGTGCGCGAGGTGGATCAGGCCACCCTCGACAAGGGCGTCGGGCGGATTGAGAAGCAGCTCGCCCGGGCGGTGGAGAAGGGCCGCATGGAGCAGGACGACGCGGACGCCGTGCGCGGCCGCATCCAGGGGACGCTCGAGTACGGCGACCTGGCCGACTGCGACCTCGTGATCGAGGCCATCACCGAGAACCTCGGTCAGAAGCTCGAGATGTGGCGCGAGGTGGACTCGATCGTGAAGCCGGAGGCGGTGTTCGCCACCAACACATCGTCGCTCGCGGTGATCGATCAGGCCGCGGCGACCGGGCGCCCGGAGCGCTTCCTCGGACTCCATTACTTCAACCCGGCGCAGGTGATGAAGCTGGTGGAGGTGGTGCGCGGAATCACCACCTCGGACGAGACCTTCGCGACCGGCCGCGCCTTTGCCGACTCGATCGGCAAGCTCGGGATCCCGACGCGCGACAAGGCCGGGTTCATCGTGAACCGGCTGCTGGTTCCCTACATGCTCGACGCGATTCGCGCGTACGAGGAGGGCGTGGGCTCGGTGGCGGAGATCGACGAGGCCATGAAGGCCGGTGCCGGCCATCCCATGGGCCCGCTCACCCTCTCGGACTTCGTGGGCCTGGACACCCTGGGCTCGATATGCGACGTGATGTTCGACGAGTTCCGGGAGCGCCGTTTCGCCCAGCCGCCCACCCTCCGGAAGATGCTCTCCGCGGGCTGGTACGGGCAGAAGAGCGGCACCGGGTTCTACGACTGGTCGGGCGAGAAGCCCGTGCCTAACCCTCAGCTCTAGCGGTGGCGAGCCTGGAGGAGGCCCTCGAGAAGGCGCGCGCCGGCGGTCCGGGGCGCCACCACGAGAAGTCTCGCGAGCAGGGCAAGCTGCCCGTGCGCGAGCGTGTGGCCCGCCTCGTGGACCCGGACTCGTTCGTGGAGGACGCGCTGCTCGCCAACTCCGGCGAGGAGGGCTTCGGGGCCGACGGCGTGGTGACGGGCACGGCGATGGTGGCCGGCCGGCCGGTGGCCCTGATGGCCAACGATCCCACCGTCAAGGCCGGGTCGTGGGGCGCGCGGACCGTCGAGAAGATCATCCGCATCCAGGAGCAGGCGCTGGTCCAGCGGCTGCCGATGATCTACCTGGTGGACTCGGCCGGTGCCCGCATCACCGATCAGGTGCAGATGTTCCCGGGACGTCGCGGCGCCGGGCGGATCTTCCACACCGAGGTGAAGCTGTCCGGCCTGGTGCCCCAGGTCTGCGTGCTGTTCGGGCCGAGCGCCGCGGGCGGCGCCTACATCCCGGCGTTCTGCGACGTGGTGATCATGCGCGACGGGAACGCCTCGATGTACCTGGGCTCGCCGCGCATGGCCGAGATGGTGATCGGCGAGAGCGTCTCCCTCGAGGAGATGGGCGGCGCCCGGATGCACACCGGCGTGTCGGGGTGCGGCCACTTCCTCGTGAAGTCCGACGAGGAGGGCATCGACCTGGCCAAGCGCTACCTCTCCTACTTCCCGCGTCACTGGGAGGAGGCACCGCCGTTGGCTCCGCCGGCCGACCCGGCGGCGGTGTGGCCCGAGATCCCCGCGGACGAGAACAAGCCCTTCGACATCATCGGGCTGATCGACGCGCTGGTGGACGAGGGGTCGTTCCTCGAGGTCCAGAAGCGCTGGGCCAAGGAGCTCGTGGTGGGGTACGCCCGCCTGGACGGCCGGGTGGTGGGCATCGTGGCCAACCAGCCGCGCCAGAGGGGCGGCGTGCTGTTCGTGGACTCGGCCGACAAGGCCGCCCGCTTCATCTGGACGTGCAACGCGTTCAACGTGCCGCTGCTGTTCCTGGCCGACGTGCCTGGCTTCATGATCGGCACGCAGGTGGAGCGCCAGGGCATCATCCGGGCGGGCGCGAAGATGATCTCGGCCGTGTCCGAGGCCACGGTGCCCAAGATCTCGGTGATCGTGCGCAAGGCGTACGGCGCCGGCCTCTACGCCATGGCCGGCCCGGCCTACGAGCCGGACGCGGTGCTCGCCCTCCCGGACGCCAAGATCGCCGTGATGGGCCCCCAGGCGGCGATCAACGCGGTGTTCTACAACCAGCTTCAGGCGATCGAGGACGAGGACGAGCGGGCCCGGCGCACCGAGGAGCTGCGCGCTGAGTACAGCGAGGAGATCGATATCCTCCACCTCGCCTCGGAGATGGTGGTGGACGCTGTGATCCAGCCGGCCGATCTGCGGATCGAACTGATCAAGCGCTTCGCGACCTACGCCGAGCGACGGCGGGTGCGGCCCGCCAAGCGCAATGCGGTCACCCCCGTCTGAGGACGTGCTCCGGTGCTCCGGCCGATCACCGATCGGCCTCCGCTCCTCGCTGACCGTGCTCCGCTTTTAGCGCTGCGTGTAGTTGGCGGTCAGGGTGCCGGCGGCGTTCGCCGTCACGGTGTGCGTGGCGAGGCCGCCGTCCGACCACGATCCGAAGTCGTAGGTCTTGGCGGCCAGCGTCTGCGGGCTGGGGGCGGCGATGGTATTGGCCGAGCCCTGGATCACGGTGGAGACGAACGGGGTGGTCTTCTGCTGGCCGTTCACCGCGAGCTGCAGGCCGGTGGGCGACGAGCGCAGCGAGAGGTCCACCGTCCGCGGGTCGAGGCGAACCGTGCGGGTGTCGGTGAGCCCACCGCTGTCGGTGGCGGTGAGGGTGAGCTCGAGATACGACGGGTATTCGTGGTCCGGCGCGTTGAAGCCGTCATGGTCGGTGCCGGGGAAGCTCAGCAGCTGGTGGATATGGCAGTTGGAGGGGCAGTGCTGGAGGGCGAGTGACCAGCGCAGGCGGCTCGGGCTGAGGGTGCCGTCCTGGCGATCTGTGGCGCTACCGCTGAAGCTGATCAGGTCGCCGACCTTCCACTGGAGCCCTGGTGAAGGCGAGGCGATGGTGGCGGTGGGCGGCGTGTTGCCTGCGGTGATCGCCACGGTGTCGGTGGACGACGCACCGTGCGAGTCGGTGACCTTCAGGCCAACCGGGTAGGTGCCCGGCTCGCCGTAGGTCCACTGCTGGAGCGCCGTGTCGGAATCGTCGTACTGGCCGTCGCCGTCCGTGTCCCAGGCGTAGGTGAGCGAGTCCCCGTCGGGATCGCTCGACCCGGTGGCGTCCAGCTGCACCGGCAGCGGCACGTCGCCGCTAGTCGGTGTGGCGCTCGCCACTGCCTTGGGGGCCTGGTTGCCGGCGGCGTAGTGGATCCGCTGGATCCGGCCGCCCTGGATGTCGGCGTAGAAGAGGTCTCCCCCGGGGCCGAACTGGATGTCCACGGGGACCGACGCGCCGGCCCGGAACCATCTGACACCGGATGAGACCGGCAGCCCGCTCGAATCGGTTTCCATCGCCCAGATGCAGCCGCGGGCATAGTCGGCGAAGAACAGCGCGCCGTCGAACTCCGTGGGCCAGGGGCTTCCGGCCGGGTTGAAGATCGTCCCGGACACCGCCGAGCTCCCCGGGGCACAGCTGTCCTCCGGGTCCACCTTGGCGGAGTGGGCGTAGGTGTAGGTGGCGGTTCTCACCGCCGGGTTTGCGTAGAGGTCCTGGCAGATCTTGAGGTTGGCGGCCTTGTACCCGGCCTGGAAGTCGTTGCCCTCGAAGCACGGCCAGCCCCAATTGTCGACCGTCGTGTCGGAGGCGTTGGGTATCCGGTTGATCTCCTCGGTGGTGTTCCAGCCCACGTCGCCGACCCAGATCTCAGAGGTACCCGGGCGGAAGGCGAACCGGAACGGGTTGCGGAGCCCGTAGGCGATGATCCGGCGCGCCTCCGGGTCGGTGCTGCCGGGCAGCGGGTTCGAGGGCAGAGCATCCCCGGTGGCGGGATCCACCCGAAGGATGCTTCCGTCCAGGGTCGTTGGATCCCCGGGGGTCCGGCGATCCTGGCTCCGGAGCGCCCCGCCCTCACTTGTCGGCGGGGTCTGGGTGCCGCCCACCCCCACCGGTGGGTCTCCGCACGGGTTGAGGGGAATCCCCATCTGGCCGTAGTCCACGAAGTCCGGGCTGGCGGCATCTCCGCCGCTCACGTACAGGGCGCCGTCCGGACCGAAGCGCAGATCGCCGATGGTGTGGGTCGGGCCCTGCTGGCACCAGTCCTCGATCAGCACCTGCTCCGGCCCAACGGCCTTGTCCCCCTCGGCGGTGAAGCGCGACAGCCGCGCGCTGGCGACGCATCCGTTCGTGGCGGGCCCCGGCGGCGTCGGGCACTGGTCGTTCCAGGTCGGCGCGGTGCCGCCGATCGGCGCGTCGTATGTGTAGAGCGCGTACACGAACGGCTTGGCCGGGAAGTCCGGGTCGAGAGCGAGTCCGAGCAGACCGCGGTCCCAGTTGTCATTGACCTCCGGCCGCAGGTTCACGAACACGGTGGGGGTGGTGTCACCCAGTCCGTCGAAGACCTTGATCGCGCCCGGCTTCTCGGCCACGAAGATCCGCCCGTCGGGCGCGAACCTCACCGCCGTCGGAGCCTCCACCCCGCTGAACGCGGTGGTCTCCTGAAAGCCCGGGAGCAGTCCCGCCGAACCGGTTCGGAAGGTCTGGTCGCCCCCACAGCCGCTTCCCCCGGCGTTCGAGGCGCAGGCCCTGAAGTGGTAGGTGGTGTCCGCCGCCAGGCCGGTGACCCGCTCCGACACGTCCTGCTGGGCGGTGCTCGAGCCGCCGTTTCGCTTCGGCGTCTCGGTGCCGTAGGAGGTGGTCTTGCCGTACTTGAACCAGAACTGGGTGGCCTGGCCGCCGGCCGAGCCGTGGGCGTTCAGCGTGGCCGCCACGTCCGTGACCTTCGTGGCGGGCCTCGTCTCACCGCTCGCGCAGGCCGTGACGCCGATCACGAGCACGACGAGGAGGAGGGGTACGTAAAGGCGACTATTTGGCCCCTTGTGGGCCTCGCCGTCTGACACTCCGGGATCCGATCTGTTTCCTGGTGGTTGGGCGGGACCCAGCCGCCACATCCATGTGAGGCCCCGAATACTCAGAAAATCTCACGCGCACTATCTACGCCCGGTCGCGCCATGTCAACCTGAACCCGTCATAGGTCGAGGGCGTTGACCCATAGGATCCGCGAGATGCTCGAGGGAAGGCGGCTCTGGGAGCCGAGCAACGCTGCCGGCTCCGAGCTGGCCCGGTTCATCGCCGATCGCGGCTTCAGCGACTACGACGAGCTCTGGCGCTGGTCGGTCGACGATCTCGAGGGGTTCTGGGCCTCGGTGTGGGAGCGCTTCGGGGTGGAGTCGGCGCAGCCGTACGAGCGCGTGCTCGGGCGCCGGGAGATGCCGGGCGCTGAATGGTTCCCGGGCGCGCGGGTGAACTACGCGCAGCATGTGCTGCGCATGGCCCGCCCGGGCGTCCCGGCGATCATTCACGCCGTGGAGGGCGGGGCGCCCGCCGAGGTGACCTGGGACGAGCTCGAGGACATGGTGGCGCGCTGCGCCGCCGGCCTGCGGAGGCTCGGAGTGGGACCCGGCGACCGCGTGGCGGCCTACCTGCCGAACGGGCCCGAGGCCGTGGTGGGGCTCCTGGCCACGGCGAGCATCGGCGCCGTGTGGTCGAGCTGCGCCCCCGAGTTCGGCTCACCGACGGTGATCGACCGCTTCGCCCAGATCGAGCCCCGTGTGCTGTTGGCCACCGACGGCTACGTCTACGGCGGGAAGCGCTTCGACCGCGCCGACCGCGTGCACGAGATCGCGGGAGCGATTGCCTCTCTCGAGCACACGGTGATGGTGCCCTCGGGCTGGGACGAGCTCCTGTCCGAGCCGGCCGAGCTCAGCTTCGAGCAGGTCGCGTTCGACCATCCGCTGTGGGTTCTCTACTCCTCCGGCACCACCGGTCTGCCGAAGGCCATCGTCCAAGGCCAGGGCGGCATCCTCCTCGAGCACCTGAAAAAGGCCCGGCTCCACACCGACCTGCGCCCCGAGGACCGCTTCTTCTGGTTCACCACCACCGGCTGGATGATGTGGAACTTCCTCGTGGGGGGACTGCTGGCCGGGGCCACGATCGTGCTCTACGACGGTCAGCCGGATCCGCGCGGGATGTGGCGCTTCGCCGAGGAGGCGGGGGTCACGTGCTTCGGCACCAGCGCGGGCTTTCTCACCGCGTGCATGAACGAGGGCGTGGAGCCGGCGCGCGAGGCGGACCTGTCGCGCCTGCGCAGCCTGGGGTCCACCGGCTCGCCGCTGCCCTCGGAGGGCTTCGAGTGGGTGTACGAGCACGTGAAGGAGGACGTGTGGCTCTACTCCACGAGTGGTGGTACCGATCTGTGCACGGCGTTCGTGGGCGGCTGCGCGGTGAAGCCGGTGTACGCCGGGGAGCTGCAGGCGCGCGCCCTGGGCGCGGCGGTGGAGGCGTGGGACCCCGATGGCCGCCCGCTGATCGGCGAGGTGGGCGAGCTCGTGATCACCCAGCCGATGCCCTCGATGCCGCTCTACCTCTGGAACGACCCCGACGGCGAGCGCTACCGCCAGAGCTACTTCGACACCTACCCCGGCGTCTGGCGGCACGGCGATTGGATCAAGATCAACGAGCGCGGGGGCGCGGTGATCTACGGCCGCTCGGACTCCACCATCAACCGGCAGGGGGTCCGGATCGGCACCAGCGAGATCTACAGCGCGGTGGAGGGGGCACCCGAGGTGGCCGACAGCCTCGTGGTGGACGTGCCCACCCCCGACGGCTCCGACTCGGCGATGTGGCTGTTCGTGGTACCCGCCGACGGGGTCGAGCTGGACGACACGCTGGAGCGGGAGCTGAAGCGGCGATTGCGCGAGAACTGCTCCCCGCGCCACGTGCCCAACCGGATCGTGGAGGTGTCCGACATCCCGCGCACGCTGTCCGGCAAGAAGCTCGAGGTGCCGGTCAAGAAGATCATGATGGGCGCCGACCCCGCGAGCGCGGCCAGCCGCGACTCGCTGGCGAACCCCGCATCGCTCGACTTCTTCATCGAGCTGGCGGGCGCCCCCGCCGCCGAGTCCTAGTCCGACAGCTCGGGACCGACGCGCGCGTCGAGCCTGCGGATCAGCTCGGCGCAGAACTCCTCCGCGTCTGCGAGCGAGGCGGGATCGATCATCTCCGGCAGGTCGATGCGGCGATGGTGGAGCGGTGCGAGGCCGAGCTCGTCGCGGCAGGTGACGGTGAGCGACGGGTAGCCCGCGGAGCGGGCGGCGAAGCCGTCGCTGGCGGAGCGGTTGGCCAGGGGTCGCGGGGCGGGCCCGGCCGAGTCGGCGGCGATCTCCTCGCAGGTCTCCACCACCTGGGGATGAGAGCGGGGCGCGAGCAGCGGTCCCTCGCGCACGGTGTAGCGCACCGATCCCGCGCCCACCTCGTCGAGGTTGAGGATCACCGTGCGTCCGCTCGGGAGGTCGGAGCGGTGCCTGTGGACGAACGCGCGCATCCCGTCGGCCAGGCTCTCCTGTGCTCCCGTGAGCACCACGTGCAGGTCGAAGTGGTCGAGGTCGCCGCGCAGGCGATCCGCCAGGCGCAGCGCCAGGGCCACTCCTGAGGCGTTGTCCCCCGCGCCGGGAACGGTGGGGGAGAGCCACGCGTCCACAAGCAGCGGCAGCGCCAGCAGGAGCAGCACCGCGAGCGCGAACTGCACCGCGGTGAGCGGGTCGCCCTCCACGCCCACCACCCGGATCAGGCAGCACGCGCACACGGCGGCCATGGTCCAGGCAAGCCCCTGGAGCGGCCCGCCGAACAGGCGGCGCGGCCGGCCCAGGCGCGCCATCAACCGCCGGACCCCGGGCCGGTGGACGAGCCCTGTGCGTCCCGCGTCGAGATGGGCCACGAGCACGAGCGCTCCCGGGCGGGTGGCCGGCGCGAGCGACACCACGTTCTGGGAGGAGCGGCGGCCGAAGGCGCGGCGAGCCACCGCGGCCACCCCGCCGCCGTCGATCATCAGCAGGACGAAGGCGGCCGACGCGATGCAGGCGCCCACCACCGGCTGGGACACGGAGACCACGGAGGCGGCGATCCCGGCCGCGGCGAGCAGGGCATAGGCGCCAAGCCAGCCCGGCCAGGTGCTGAAGGGCTCGATCTCGGCGGTGCGGCCGAGATCGCGCAGGCGGCCGGCCATGCGGCCCGCGGCCCGGCGCTCGGCGTCCGAGCCGGGTGCCCGTCCCTCGAAGGACACGAGCGCCTCGATCTCCGCCATCGCGTCCACGCGCGCTTCAGTTCCGGTGGGCTCGGCGGCGGCCATGGACTGACCCGCAGTATGGCCGTCGCTCCGGGGTTAGAGTCCACGCCCCGTGAACCCCCGACGCCCAGGCCCGGGCGAGCTGGTGGCCGGTGTGGGCGGCGCCCTGCTCCTGGCGGCCACGTTCCTGCCGTGGTTCGCGCTGGACACCGCGCTGCGCCTACCGCATCGCTCCGGGGGCACCACCATCCGGGGCGAGGGCGTGAACGCCTGGCACGCGTTCGCCGTGATCGACGTGGTCCTGTTGGTCGCCGCCCTCGCAGCCATCGCGCTCCTGATCCTGCGAGCGGCCGACCTGCCCTCCACCCGGATGCCGGTGGCGCTCGTGACCGCGGTCGCCGGGGTGGTTTGTGCCGCGCTGGTGGTCTACCGCCTGCTCGACCCACCCGATCTCCCGGTGATCGGAGGCAACGGCACGGAGGTGGGGCGCCGGATCGGGGCCTTCTTCGCCCTGCTGGCCACGGCGGCGATCAGCTGGGGGGCGTTCCGGGCGCTGGCGCCGGAGGCCGCGGTGCCCGCGCGGCTTCGCGCCCCCGAGCCGGAGCCCGTGCGCGTCCCTGAACCGGAACCGGCGCCTAAGCCCGAGCCCGTGCCGGAGCCGGAGCCGGAGCCGGTCCGCGTCCCTGAACCGGAACCGGCGCCTGAGCCCGAGCCGCTGCCTGAGCCCGTCGCCGAGCCCCCGCCCCCCGCGGAGGAGCCCGGGCTTCCGCCGGCCCCCGTCGCACCACCGGCTCGCTCGCCCAGCCGGGTCTCCGTCACCGGGCAGCGGGCGCGGCCGTCCGGACCGCCGGTACGATCGGCCGGGGTGGCCGCCTTCGAGGACCTGATCTCCGAGCTTGCGCCGACGCTGGATCGCCTCTGGAAGGCGCCCGCACATCCCCGTGCCGAGCACACCACGATCCCGGCCAAGCCGGGCGTGTACCTGTTCACCCGCCGCGACGAGCCCGTGCACGTCGGGCAGGCCGAGAACCTCCACCGCAGTCTGGCCGAGCATTGCCGGCCGTCCTCCGGCCACACCAAGGCCACGCTGGCCTTCGCGGTGGCCAGGCGAGCCGCCAGGGGGGAGGGGCTCGACGTGGGCGGCCCGCCCGCGCGATTGGCCACCAGCGACGCCTTCGTGCCCTACTTCGACCGGGCGAAGGAAGCGGTGGCGGGCCTGCCCGTGAGGTTCATCGAGGTGGAGTCGCCCGAGCTCCGCACGCTGTTCGCCGTCTACGGATCGATGGCGCTGGGCACCAGCGACAGCCTAGCCGCGGACGCGGGTTGAGGCCCCCTCGGGCGCGACCTTTCCGGGGCGAGCGCTAGGCTCGTGGTATGGGTCGGGCTTCCGCTCGGCCAAAGCCGTGCCCCGCGTTTCCGCAGTCGTTGCCTCTCAGCACCCTCCGCGTCTCGCAGTGCACATACCCCGGAGGGGGACACACAGATGGCAACAGGAACCGTTAAGTGGTTCAGTGACGACAAGGGGTTCGGATTCATCACGCCGGACGACTCCGGCAAGGACCTGTTCGTGCACCACAACGCGATCCAGGGCAGTGGCTTCAAGTCGCTGACCGATGGGGCGAAGGTGAGCTACGACGCCGAGGAGGGCCCCAAGGGCCCCGCGGCTGCGAACGTCCAGACGCTCTAACCCAAGTCTCCGAGCGGCAGACGGGGGCTCGATTGCGGGCCCCCGTCGCCCTCGTGCGTACGGGAGATGGCGCTCCACCGATAGGAGGACATGCATGGCCTCAAGCGGCAAGCGAAAGACCACGATGGCGAAGCTCAACCGTGAGCGCAGGCTCGTCGAGCGCCGCCAGGAAAAGAAGGCCAAGAAGGACGCAAGGAAGCGCGCTGCGGCACTCGGGATCCCCAGCTACTCGGACGAGGACGTGGAGGCGGACGAGATGGCCGTCGGAGAGCCCGACAGCGTGGCCGCCGGCGAGCCCCCACAGACCAACCCGGTCTAGGGCGAAGGTGCGGCGGGCGGGACTCGAACCCGCACGCCCTCTCGGGCAATGGATTTTGAATCCATCGAGTCTGCCAATTCCTCCACCGCCGCGCGGGGGACGATTCTAGGGCTGGGCCGGGCGGAGCTCTCCGGCGGAGAGGCCGCCGTCGTGATAGCGGTTGGCCTCGTCCTCGGTCACCTCCACCTCCACGTTCCACTGCTGCTGGAACGCCTGCATCGCGAACGCGGTGAGCAGCAGCTGGACGGGGATGAGGATCAGCGTGAGCAACCCGAGCAGTGCCGGGTCGAGCGCGGGGTCGTCGAAGCCGGCCTTGTCGCGTCCGAACCAAGCGGGTCCCGCAACCGCCGCGAACACGGTGAAGATGATCGCCAGAGCGGCGGCCACCGGCAGCACGCCGCGGTTCCAGCGCGCGACCACGAACGCCATCACCAGGTACACGATGATGTAGGCAAAGCACACCGGCTGGGCGCCCTGAAGGTGGGACCACCCGCCTGCGGTGATGATGAGGATCAGCCCGGCGCTGACCAGCAGGAGCAGGACCACAATGGACCTGCTGGCCTTCGACGAGGCCTTGTCGCGGTTCGGATGCACCAGCACCGTGTCGGCCATCGGTTCGCGCACTCTACACCCGCCCGAGGCGCCCCGGAGCCGATCCGATCTACGATCCAGCGGTCATCCGGCGGGCGTGCTGGAACTGGTAGACAGGCCGGGTTTAGGTCCCGGTGCTCGAAAGAGCGTGTGGGTTCAAGTCCCTCCGCCCGCACTGAGAGCGCGCGCCGCGTCCCGCCCTGGTGAGCAACATCCTCCTGACCAAGCTGTTGCTCGGGCCCGGGCTCGTGGTGGCGGCCTCCCTCGCCGGCCGGCGCTGGGGACCCGCGGTGTCAGGGATCCTGGTGGCGATCCCGATCGTCCTCGGCCCGATCCTGCTGATCCTCACGATCGAGCAGGGGGAGCAGTTCGGGACGGACGCGGCCACGTCGTCGCTGCTGGCGCTGGTGGCCCTGGCGGTGTTCGTGGTGGTGTTCGAACGGACCGGACGGTCGCACCGCTGGGAGCTGGCGACACTGGCGGGCTGGGCCGCCTTCCTCGTCGTGGCGCTGGCCCTGTCGAACGTCGACGCCTCGCCGGTCGTGGCACTGCTCGCCGCGATCTGCGCGTTCCTGGTGGCACTGCGCGTGACGCCGGCTCCGGAGGCTCCGGCCTCCCCGCCCACGCCGCCCCCCGCATGGGACCTGCCCGCCCGCGCCGTGGTCACCGCCGTGCTGATCGTGGCTATCACCGGCGCCGCGGACGGGCTCGGTCCGGCGCTCGCGGGGGCGCTCGCGCCGTTCCCCGTGGCCACCACCGTGGTCGCCGCGTTCGTGCTCGGCCAGGATGGCCCGATGGCCGCGACCGGCATGCTGCGCGGCTTCCTGCGCGCGATCTTCGGAACGGTGGCCTTCTGCTTCCTGCTCGCTCTGCTGATCGACCCCCTCGGCATCGCGGGAGCCTTCGCGATCGGGGTGGCCGGCTCGCTCGGCGTGCAGCTGGTGGTGCTGGCCACGCAGCCGGACTGAGACTCATCCCTCGTCGGGCGGGTTGGCCAAAACCACCGAGGTCTCGATCTGGCGCTCCGGGATCGTCCAGTAGGCGCGCAGCAGCTGGGTCTTCCGCTCGGGTGTCACCTGCTCGAATCCGTGACCCTGGTAGAAGCGGATGGCCCACTCGGCGGCGGCCCAGGTGCCCACGAGCATGCGGCGGTCGGCGGAGCCGGCGAGGTGATCCAGAAGCGCACCGCCCACGCCCCGCCGCTGGCCTGCGGGCGACACGTAGGCGTGGCGGATCAGATCCACGTCACGCACCGCCTGGATGCCCATGATGCCCACCAGCGCGCCGTCGGCCTCATAGCCCCAGAACTCCACTCCGGCGGCGATCTCATCCTCGAGCTCGCCCAGCGGCATGTAGGGCTCGCGCCAGCGATCGGCCGCGATCACGCCGCGATAGGCCACGGCCGCGGCGTTCACGATCGCGGCGATCGCGGCGTGCTCGTCATCCCGGCAGGGACGTACAAGCGTCATCACGTCAATGTATGGCCCTCACCCAAACGCGAGTCGAAGGGAGAGGCGTGTCACGGGTTCGATTTCAGATTGCGATGTCACTCGACGGCTTCGTCGCCGGTCCGAGCCAGAGCGAGAAGAACCCGCTCGGCGAGGGCGGCGAGCAGCTCCACGAGTGGGCCTTCGACCTCGAGGCGTGGCGCAAGCCCCACGGCCGGGAGGGCGGCGAGGTGAACGCCTCCAGCCAGGTCGTGGAGGAATCGCTCGAGAACATCGGAGCGCACCTGATGGGGCGGAACATGTTCGGCGGCGGCCCGGGCCCCTGGGGGGACGACCCCTGGCAGGGCTGGTGGGGGGACGACCCGCCCTTCCACAATCCGGTGTTCGTCGTGACCCATCACGCCCGCGAGCCGCTCGAGAAGGGCGACACCACCTTCACGTTCGTCACCGACGGCGTGGAGTCCGCCGTGGCGCAGGCCCGGGAGGCGGCCGGGGACAGGGACGTGGCCGTGGGGGGCGGCGCGAGCATCGCTCAGCAGTGCCTCGGGGCAGGGCTGGTCGACGAGATGGCCCTTCACGTGGTGCCGATTCTGCTCGGGGACGGCACCCGGCTGCTCGAGAACGTCGGGAAGCTCGAGCTCGAATCCACCCGGGTCGTGGAGGCACCCGGCGTGACGCACCTGACCTACAGCGTCAGCGCCTGAGCCCGCCTCGCGCGAGCGCCCGCTTCTCCTCCGCCGGAAGGCGCTTGATCCGCGCCTCCTCGCGCATGGCGTCCGACCTGGTCTCGAACCGGGCGGTCCAGGCGAGCTCCACCGGCAGGCGGGAGCGCGTGTAGCGGCTGGCGGTGCCGGCGCGGTGCTCGCGCAGCCGCCGGTCCGGGTCGGTGGACCAGCCGCAGTAGAGCGTCCCGTCCGCGCAGCTGAGGAGGTACACGAACGCGTCCACGTCAGGCCACCAGGCGGGCGTAGGCATCGGGGTCGGTCACGCCCTCGGTGAGGATCACCAGCACCGTGGTCTTCTCGTCGGCTCCGAGTGCCTCCCGCGCTCCCCGGTCCGCCATCAGAAGCGCGGTGGCGCCCACCGAGCCGCCGGAGCACTCTCCGGCCTCCAGCCCGAGCCCGGCCAGCATCCGCATGCCGTCCACCGCCGCGTCGTCGTCCACCGCGCAGAACACGTCGAACCCCTCGCTCACCGCCGGCCAGGCCACCGGGGAGGGCACCCCCGCGTTCAGCCCGGCCATGATCGAGTCGTGCGGCCCCGGTACCTCGGTGATACGACCGGCGCGCCCGGACTCCAGCATGCACGCGGCCGCGCTCGGCTCGACACCCACCAGTCGTGAGCGGCGGGCCAGGTGCCGGGCCGTGGCCGCCGCCAGGGCGCCCACGCCGATCGGCACCACGGCCAGGCCGGGCACCGCCCCGCCGGACTGCGCGTCGATCTCCTCGAAGATCGTTGCGTAGCCCTCGATCACCCAGCGCGGCACCTCCTCGTAACCCGGCCACGACGTGTCGGACAGCACCAGGCGCCGCGGACCGGCCATCTCCGCGCTGCGCCGGACGGCGTCGTCGTAGGAGCCGTGCACCACCTCGACCGTGGCGCCCTCGGACTCGATCGCGGCGATCCGGGCGGCCACCGTGCCGCGGGGCACGAGGATGGTGGCGCCGAGGCCCGACATGCGAGCGACCCGTGCCACGGCCCGGCCGTGGTTCCCGTCGGTGGCCGCCACCAGCTCGAGCCCGGGGTCGTGGGGCGGTGCCCCCAGCAGCCGGTGCGCCGCCCACGAGGCGCCGAGCATCTTGAACGCCGGGAGGCCGAAGCGCTCACGCTCGAACTTGAGCCACACCCGGCGGACGTTCCAGGCCTCGGCCAGCGAGGGAGCATCCACGAGCGGCGTCTCGGCGTACCCGGGCAGGGAGCGGTGGAACGTCAGCGGGGACTCGGCGGCCGCGGTCTCCGGGGACTCGGTGCGCAGGGGGTTGGGCAGCCACTCGATCACGCGCACAGCTCGCGGGCCGCGGCGGCGAGCGCGGCCGCGCAGCGCTCGACGCTCTCCAGGTCGACCCACTCCTCGGCCGCGTGTGCGCCGGCGCCGCCGGGGCCGAACACCACCGTGGGGATTCCCGCGGCCTGGGTGAAGGCGGCGTCCATCCACGGGGTGTCGCCGTAGAGCTCCGGGGCGATCCCGGTCACCGTCTCGGCCGCCCTGCTCACAGCCGCCACCACGCGCTCGGCGGGGTCAACCTCGAACGGCTCGCGCACCAGGCCGAGGCGGACCTCCGCGCCCTCCACGTCCTCGATCAGGGCCTCGCACTCCCGGCGCACGTGCTCCTCGGTCTCACCGGGCACGGTGCGGCGCTCGAGCGACAGCATGCAGCGCGCGGGATAGCTGGAGAGCTCCTGGCCGCCCTCGATCAGCGAGGCGTGCAGGGAGCCCGGGCCAAGCAGGGGGTGACCGGCGGCCCGGTCGAGCATGGCCTGGAGCTCGGCCAGGCGGTTGAGAACCGGGGCCATCCCGGTGATCGCGTCCACGCCCTCGGCGGGGCGCGAGCCGTGGGCGGCCCGTCCCGTGGTCTCCACCTCCGCCCACACGAAGCCCTTGTGGGCCACGCACACCCTGAGCCCGGTGGGCTCGGTCACGATCGCCGCGTCGGCGCTCCAGCGGCGCAGCACGGACTGGATGCCGATGCTGGCGTGCTCCTCGTCGGCCACGGCGGTCACGATCACGTCCCCGGCCAGGCCCTCCGTCGCCACGGTGGCGGCGGCGTGCATGCACGCGGCGAGACTGCCCTTCATGTCGTACGCGCCGCGCCCGTGGAGGCGCCCGTCGCGCACCTCGGGCGCGAACGGGCGCGGCATGCCCTCCACGCCCACCGTGTCCATGTGCGCGTTCAGCATCAGCGAGGCCCCGCCCCCGCGTCCGCGGGCGACCCCGATCACGCTGGGGCGGCCGGGCGCGGCCTCGTCCACCTCCACGTCCAGCCCGGCGTCGCTCATCCAGGCGGCCACGTGGGCGGCGATCTCGGCCTCGCCCGCGCCGCCCGGCACCAGCTCGGGGTTCACGGAGTCGATGGCCACCAGCGACGCGGCAAGCTCGCCCACGGTCATGCGCGCCATCGTAGGCCCGCGTCAGGCGGCGGGCAGGGTGTCGCGCAGCCAGCGCTGCGCGTGCGGCAGGTGCTCGGGATCGATGTGATGCCCGGCGTCCGACTCGTGGTACTCCACCGCGAGCCCACCGGACTCGAGCATCTCCTTCGCGGTTCGCGCGAACTGCACGTCCATCACCGGGTCGCGGCGGCCGTGGGCGATGAAGACGCGTGTGTCGCTACGGCCCCCGAGGTCGGGCTCCCAGCCCTCGACCGTGGGCACGAAGCCGCTGAAGGCCAGCACACCGGCGGGCGCCGGCCGGTCCGGGCCGAGCCCGAGCGCGTAGCTCATCACCGAGCCCATCGAGAAGCCGCCGAGCACGGTGCGGTCCGGGCCGACGCCCGTGAGCTCCCACAGCTCGTCGTGAAGCGCGGATAGCTCGCGGTAGGCCGCGCGGAAGGTCTCCGGGTCGGGGTAGCCCACCCGAGGCACCACGTACCAGTGGTGCCCGGGCCAGCCGGGGATGCTGAGCGGGGCGCGAGGGGACACCACGTGGAGGCGCCGCTCCGGGTCCAGCACGTCGGCCAGGCCGAACAGGTCGTGCTCGTCGCTGCCTCGGCCGTGATGGAGCACGAGCAGGCCCTCGGGGGCGCCGTCCGGCGCGCGCTCGACGCGTACGAGGGTCACCGGGTCAGACTACGCACTGGGCGCCCGGCGGCGGCGTCATTCCAGGAGAGGAGCGCAGATGGAGCAGGCGACTACCGGGCTGCGGGAGCGGCGCGAGGTGCTCGTGCAAGACCACATGGAGTCGGAGAACCAGCACCGGTTCGACGTGGCGCTCGACACCTTCGACCACCCGCGCTACGAGCTGATCGCCACCGGCGAGGTGTTCGACGGCCCCGAGGAGGTGTCCGAGTACTACCGGCGCACGCGCTCCGCCTTCCCGGACCAGCGCAACGAGAACACGGTGTTCCACCACGCCGACGACGCCGTGATCGTCGAGTTCGACCTGCTGGGTACCCACGAGGGCGAGATCCAGGGCATCGAGCCCACCGGCCGAGCCTTCCGCTGCCGGATGTGTGCCTTCTTCCTGTTCGCTCCCGGCGGCGACAGGATCGTGTGCGAGCGAATCTACTTCGACCGGGGCACGATCGCCCAGCAGCTCCTGGGCGACGAGGCGGCGCCGGCCTGAGCGCTCAGGCGGGCTCGGCCGCCGCCGCGCGCGGGCCCGGGAGGTTGCGGAACCCGAAGGCCCCCGCCTCGCGGCCGGCCTGAACGAACCAGCACTCGCCGGTGGCGTCGGAGGCGAACAGCGCCACCACGGCCTCGGCCACCTTCTCGGCGGGGATGATCGGCAGCCCGGCGGCGTTGAGACCGTCGCGGATGCCGTCGATGATCGCCGACTCGGCGAAGCCCGGGCACACGGCGTTGTAGCGAATGCCTCGGTCTGCCAGGGCGGCCCCGAGCGAGCGCGCGAGGCCCACCACCGCGTGCTTGTTGGCCGAGTAGATGGGGTCGTAGGGCACGCCCGTGAGCCCGGCGAGTGACGCGGTGGCCACGATCGAGCCACCACCGCGCGCCGTGAGCGCGGGCAGCACCGCGTTGGTGCCGAACACCACCCCGTCGAGGTTCACGCCCATGGCCAGGCGGTAGCGCTCGAGGTCGAAGTCCTCGCCCAGGCCGGTGCCGCTCACCACCCCGGCGTTCAGGTGGACGAGGTCGAGCCCGCCGCAGCGCTCCACCGCGAAGTCCACCATCGCGCGGTTGTCCTCCGGCTTGGACACGTCGGCGCGCACGAAGTGGCCGCCCAGCTCGTCGGCCACCGCGCGACCGGCGTCCTCGGCCACGTCGGCCAGCACCACGGTGGCGCCCGCGTCCACCAGTGCCCGGCCGGTGGCGCGCCCGAGACCGCCGGCACCGCCGGTCACGAGCGCCACCTTTCCGCTGAGGTCAGGCGTGTTCGTGGGGGTGGACATGGGCGGCAGCCTACGCCGTACGGCTGACTCCCGGTCCGGTCTGGAACCAGGCGAAGACGAACGCGCCGATTCCCAGGATCAGGGCGGCCAGGCCGTGCTTGATGTGGTGGCGGGTGGAGCCGGCCTCGTGGCCGGGGAAGAAGGACGGCAGGGCGTCGGCGCTGTCCACGAAGTAGACGAACGCGATCACGATCAGAACGACTCCGGCCACGATGGCGGGGATGATCAGTTGGCGGTTCTTGCTCACGGAAAACCTCCCTCTCAGGAAACGGCGAAGTAGATGGACAGGGCCGCCCCGGCCGCGACGCAGTACACGGCGAACGGCGTCAGGCGGCCGTTCTCGAAAAAGCGGACGAGGAAGCGCACGGTCAGGTAGGCGGTGACGGCGGCGCCCAGCGCGCCGAGGGCCGCGGGACCGCGGATCCCATCGCCCTTCGAGCCGACCAGGTCGGGCAGCTTGAGGGCCGCCGCGGCGCCGATGATCGGGGTGGCGAGAAGGAAGGAAAAGCGCGCCGCGTCCTCGTTCGAGAGGCCTGCCAGCAGGCCGCCGCCCATCGTTGCGCCCGAGCGGGAGAAACCGGGGATGAGGGCCACCGCCTGCGCCGTCCCGATGCCGACTGCCTGTCGGAATCCCGTGGTGCGCGCGATGCGGTCGTCGGAGTCGCCCACCTCGGTGGCGGGCGTGGGGGCCCGGCGGCGGAGGCGCTCGGCCCCGAACAGCATCACGCCGTTGAGCATCAGGAAGAAAGATGCCGAGCGAGCAGAGGCAAAGGCGTGCCGCAGGCTGTGCTCGAGCAGCAGGCCGAGCAGTCCGGCGGGGATCGTGCCCACCACGAGCAGCCAGCCGAGCTTGGCGTCGGTGTCGTCGGGGCGGATCTCGCGATCGCGGAGCGAACGCCCGATGCCGTTGACGATCCGAACCCAGTCGCGCCAGAAGAACCCGAGCAGCACCAGCGCGGTGGCCAGGTGGGTGGCCACCAGGAACGTGATGAAGTAGTCGTCGTTCTGGTGGATGTCCCAGCCGAGCAGCTTGGGGAGGATCACGCTGTGGCCCAGGCTCGAGACCGGGAACAGCTCCGACGCACCCTGGAGCAGGCCGAGGATGAGCGCTTGCAGATAGGAGATCGGGTCCATCGACGGCCACCATGCACCCCTTGGATGACCGGGAGATGACGCCGGACGCTAGGCGCTCGGCAGGCGTAGCCATGCGTCCGCGCCCGGGCCTTCGGCGCGGTTACGCACCCCGGCCTCGCCGCCGTGGGCGGTCGCGATCAGCTCGACGATCGACAGTCCGAGCCCGCTGCCGCCGCCCGCGCGGCCGTTGTCGGCCCGGCTGAAGCGCTCAAAGGCATGAGGTACGAACGCCGCGGGGAACCCGGGGCCGTCGTCGATCACGTGCAGCTCGACCCCACCGTCGCTCTGGTCCGCCCGGAGAGTGATGGTGCCAAGGCCGTGTCGGAGGGCGTTGTCGACGAGGTTGGAGAGCGCCTGTTCCACGCGGGCCCCGTCGGCGGCGACAGACAACGGCACCGAGGGCTCGACCACGAGCTCCCGGTTGCGCTCGCGTGCCCGGATGCGGAAGCGGCGGGCCACCTGGTCCAGCAGCTCGCGTGCCGGCAGCTCCTGAACCTCGAGGTCGATCCGCCCGGCGTCGCTGCGGGCCACGAGCAGCAGGTCCTCGGCCAGTTGGGTCAAGCGATCCGCCTCTTCGCCGGCCACGCGCAGCGCGGCGCGCAGGGCCTCGGGCGGGTTGTCCGTGCGCAGCGCGACCTCGACCTCCGTTTTCAGGATCGCCAGCGGGGTTCGCAGCTCGTGGCTGGCGTCGGAGACAAAGGCACGCTCGCGGTCACGAGCGGCCTCGATCCGCTCGAGCATGAGGTTGAGCGTCACCCCGAGGCGGTGAATCTCGTCCTCGGCGGCCGGGAGCGGGAGACGGGCGTGCGGATCGGCGTCGGAGATGCGCGCGGCGGCGCGGCGCATCGTCTCCATCGGACGCAGAGCCGCGCCCGCCAGGCCGTAGCCGGCGAGCCCCGCCAGGACGAGTGTCAGGGCGCCGCCGACCAGCAGCCCCCCGTTGAGCAATTCCAGCGCTCGCTCGCGCTGGTCGAGCGACGCCTCCACGACGAGGACCTGTCGGTTGGCGCCGCGCCCGCGGCGCACCAGTAGCCGCTCCTGCTCCCCCCGGTCGATGTAGTGCGTGCCGGGGGTGGCCTCGCGCGCCTCCACCGGGGTGAGCAGCGGGCGTTCGCCCCCGCGGCGCGAGCCCACGAGAATCCGGCCGGTCGAGGGGTCCACCACCTGGGCCGCCAGGTCGCCGCGCGCCAGCAGGTCACGTCGGCTCGCGAGGCCGCGGGCGCCCTCCTGGCGCAGGAGGGCTCCAACGTCGTCGGCCCGTGTTCGCAGCGTGTCGTTGAGCCCGCTGTCGAGCCCTTCCTTGAAGTTGAGGAACAGGAAGAGACCGACCCCGCCGAGCATCACCGCGATCACCGTCGAGTAGACCAGCGTCAGCTTCGCCCGGATCGGAAGCCGGTTTACGAGTCGGCGGAGTCGCACAGCCGGTAGCCCGCCCCCCGGACAGTCTCGATCGACTCGACGCCGAACGGCCTGTCGATCTTCTCGCGCAGCCGCCGTACCGCCACGTCCACCACGTTCGAGCGGTGGTCGAAGTCGCCCTCCCAGACGAGCTCCAGGAGATCGAAGCGCGAGAGGATCTGCCCGGGACGACGCATGAAGGCGGCAAGGATCGCGACCTCGCGGTTGCTGAGCTCGATCTCCTCCGACCCCCGCAACAGCCTGTGCGTCGTCGTGTCGAGCCTCAGGTCGCCCGCGGTGAGCACTGTCGGCCGTGGGCCGACCTGGCGACGGGCGAGCGCCCGGACTCTCGCAAGCAGCTCGTCGAACGAGAACGGCTTGACCAGGTAGTCGTCGGCGCCGCTGTTCAGGCCAGCGACTCGATCCTGGACCGCGTCCCTGGCGGTGAGCATGAGTATCGGCGTCCACACCTGCTCGTCTCGTAGCCGCCGGCACGTCTCGAGCCCGTCGATGCCGGGCAGCATGAAGTCCAGGACGATCGCGCTGTACGAGGTGGCCTCGGCCAGCCAGAGCGCCTCCTCTCCGGCGCCGGCCACGTCAACCACCACACCCTCGGCCTTGAGTCCGCGGCGGATGGCGTCAGCCATCCGCGCGTCGTCCTCGACGATCAGAACGCGCATCGCCGCTAAGGGTGGCACTCGCGGCGGCGCAGCCGTCGTCATCTCCGGGTCATCGGCGCCAGGTAGCTCTTGTGACCGTGATAGCCACCCTCACCAGCCAACTGACGGACTCGATCGCGCAGCACGGGGTCTATGCCGTCTTTGCGCTGATGGCGCTCGATGCGCTGCTGCCCGTGGGCGGCGAGCTGATCATGATCTACGCCGGCGCGCTCAGCGCGGGGGCCATCGCCGGGCAGCACCCGGTGGTCTTCGGGACGCATCTCTCGACGGGCATAGAGAGCTACGTCGTGCTCGCGCTGGCCGGCGCGCTCGGCTATCTGGCGGGCGCCCTCGTGGGCTGGGCGATCGGCGCGGCCGGCGGCCGCGCGCTGATCGAGCGCTACGGGCGCTGGTTCCACATCAGCGCCGAGACGTTCGCTCGCGCCGAACGCTGGTTCGAGCGGTTCGGCAACCGCGCCGTGTTCCTCGGTCGCGTGACGCCCGTCGTGCGGTCGTTCATCTCAATCCCCGCCGGTGCGCTCGGCAGTCCCCTCGGTCCCTACGTCGCGCTGACGCTTCTCGGGTCGCTGATCTGGTGCTTTGGGTTCGCGGCCGCGGGATGGGCGCTCGGCGACACCTGGGAGACCTTCCACCACGACTTCCGCTATGCCGACTACGCCGCGGTGGTGCTGATCCTGGGCGCGGCGATCGTCCTCGTCCTGCACCGCCGCCGGGGAGTCGGGCGGGAGACCGGGCCCGGTCGGCCGTAGCGGCGCTTCGAGAGCGGGGCAGCCAGGATTCGAACCTGGGACCTCCGGTTTTGGAGACCGGGGAAGGCCTTACGGCTGTCTCTCGGTAGCCCCCTGTTTAGGCCCTAGCCCGCAGTTTCGAGCAACTCCGACGCTTGAGCGTTTGTGGCTGTTTCTGGACGTTCGGTTGACCCGGTGTTGACCCGGACGGGCTCCAAGCCCGCGCCGAGGTCGTCCTCGAGCAAGTGGACATAGGTGTCCAGCGTGAAGCTCGGGGCGTGATGCCCCAGCCACCTCTGGACCTGCAAGACGTTTCGACCTTCATCGAACAGAACCGAGGCGCACGTGTGGCGGAGGGTGTGCCACCCGGCCCACGGCACCCCCGCCTCCTCGGCGGCGGGCCGGATGGTCCGGTTGCGGACGTTGTCCTTCTGTAGCCGGGTGCCAACCGCCGACTGGAACACGGGTTCTTCCGGTCCCCTGCCCAACGCACGCAGACGCTCGACCAGGTCGTGGGGGAGAGGTACGTCACGCCGGCCGTGGCGAGACTTCACCGGGCCGACCTTCCCGCCCCTGAGCCGTTGGCGGACCTTCACGTGCGGCGTCGAGCCCGACAGATGCAGGTGCCGCCCGTCGAGCCCCAGCACCTCAGACGCCCGCAGCCCCGTTCGGGCGGCGAAGTCGAGCATCAGCCGATGCGTGGGATAAACGATGCCCAGGAACGTGACCAGCTGTGCCCGGGACAGTGGACGCCGGTCCTCCCGCTCGTCAATGGTGACCCGGTGAGGAAGCACCGCTTCGGCGGCCGGGTTGTGGCGGATCAGCCCTTCACGCCTGGCCGTTGCGAGAACGCCTGCGAGCGGCCTGAACGCGTTACGTACCGATTGGTCAGCCAACGGGTCGCCTCGATGGTTCGGCTGCTTCACCAGCCAGCCGATGAAGTCGGCCACCATACGGGGGTCAATCTCCGACAGGCGGGTGTGCGGCGGGAAGTACCGCAGCGTGTACTTCTCCAAATGGGCCCGGTACTCGGCCCGGGTCTCTTCCCTGAACCCGCGCCGACCCGTGCCCTGGTATCTGTCAATCCATTCGAGGGCGTACTCGCGGAGAGTCACGCGAGTGAGGGCCGAGAACTCCCCCCGAGCAACCTGGGACCCCCTTGTGCGCTTCCCCTCCCTCGCCTCCGCCAGCGTCCGGTACGTCTCCATGTGCTGACGTCCCCGGTCGCGGAACACGACGGCGTAGGCACAGTCGCACCTCCCCTTCCGGTCGCAGTCCTTTGCGTGCCGGCGGAAGATCCCGGGGGTGTTGGTGGTGTCGAGCTTGGCGGCCATCAGGACACCGACCTGAGGTAGGGGGCCTCGTCCTCCGCGTCGAGGGTGTCGAGCATGATCAGGACCGCCTCCACGTCCCGAATCCGTGCGCGGGTCCGGGCCCGGCCGTCCGCGCCCCTCGTCGCCTCGGCCTGGCCGGCCACTTCCCCGGCCGCTTCGATGAGACAGCCCTGCAACGTGTCGATCAGCGCGGCCCGGTCCCGCGTCACCCTCAGCGGCCCCTCTACGTGATCGACCGTCTGTTGGTGGAGGCCGATGGCGACGTGCACCCGTTCGGTCAGCGCCGCGATCTGCCCGTCCGTGTATTCGCGCCGGCCTTGGTGCTTCCAGCGCAGGGATTCGCTCAGCGAGTCCGAGGCGTACTCAACCGAGGTTTCGGCCTGCCGGCTGAACAGTCCCGCCAACTGGCCGGGAACCTCGAGCGTGGCGTTCTGCAGGTTTCCGTTGTGCGTGTCCATTTCAGTCCCCCAGCTCGTCATCGGCGTCGCTGCACGCGGCCAGGAAACCACTGGCGGCGCTCAACAATTCGAACCCCCACGCGCTCACGGCGTGGCCGGTGGCGTCGGGGCTCACCCGGGCGCCACGGTCGAGGGCCCGGTCGATCTCGGCGACGGCGATTCTTGCCCTGAACCTCAACGCATCCAGGATCTCGGGCGGGTTAGGATCTTCGGCTGGCATGGAGCGGAACCTCCGTGTCCGGGGGCGGCACCGTTTCGGCGGTGGCCGCCCCATATTTGGTTGGGGGGCGGACCCTACCGCCGAACCGTCCCGGAAGGCAACCGCATCGCCTGGGATGCACACGTTCGTAGAGGTAGGTCAGGCCCTTGCGGAGATCCGTACGGCCAAGCTCTACAAGGACACCCACTCCACGTTCGAGGACTACTGCCAAGAGCGGTGGAGCATGTCCCGCGCGTTCGCTTACGACACGATCAAGTCGGCCAGGGTTGTGGGGCAACTGTCCGCAATTGCGGACACAGCCACTCCGGCGACCGAGGCGGTGGCTCGTGAACTCGCCCCCCTTGCAGAGGAGCCTCAGGAACTTCAGAAGGTGTGGGCGGAAACGGTCGAGAAGTACTGGGGCTTTGGCGGACATCAAGCTCCGTGAATCGGTGGACAACTACGCCTGTGGCGGGTGCATCCGGAAGCTCGAGGCGGGCCTGTCGGTCCAGCAAGGATCACTCACATGAGGTTCGCCCTCGCCATTCCCGATCCGACCCGTTCCCCGGTGCCAAAGGGCTGGGCGGAGCAGGTGTTCACCGACCTCCAGGTGGTTGAGGACATCGAGGACTTGGATACCGGCCGCGCATCGCTTCAGGGCTATGTGGCGGCGTGGAAGTCGAAGGGCTACCAGACGGCCGAACTTCAGTCCGGCCGCTACGCGACCAGCCGCGAGTCGACGGGCACACGGACATCGTCGCTTACAACCTCGGCCAACCCGAGGGCGTCCATCGCATCCGCAAGTGGCGTCCGCCCCCGCCGGTGGTAGGCGGTGTTCCACGCGGCCCTGGTGAACTCGAACGCGATGATCCACTCGTTCGCCCGTGGCGCCCCGTCGAGGGACACCCGAACCGCGCTCCGCCATGCCTCCTCGAACGGTTCGCCCCGGCGCCGGGCAGCGGCCAGCTCATGCCGGAGCCGCTCGGCCGGTGACCGCTCCTCGGCCCTCACCGAGGGACGTGGATGCCGCCGGCCGCCATCTGCGCCCAAGCCTTGCGGGACTCCTCGAAATCCTGGTGCTTGCGCAGCTCCTCCGGTGTGGGCTCAACCGGACGTTCGGGCACCATCTCCCGGGCGACCGTCTGGACCGCCTCCACCAGCGCGGTGGGGTTCGCGGCGACCGGCGCCCCGACATGCTCCACCGACCCATCGGGGCGTTGGCGGGTGCGGTGGCCGAACTGGCTTCCCTGAATCCAGCGTCCCTCGTGTGGCGAGTTCGGGATCCGGGAGCGGCGCCGCTCCGCAAACTCGGCCCGGACATAAAGCGCGTCGAGAATCCCGGCCTGCCCCTCGAGCCGGCGGTAGGCGTCCGTCAGCTGGTCCGCCAGCACGTCGATCTCCGTGACCACCCCGTCAACCACCTTGTGCTGGGCGGGGATCCAGTCCGTGACGTTGTCAGCGACCGCACGGTCACGGCGCACCACCGCCAGTTCGGCGTCCTTCTTCAAAACCTCAAACGCCCGCCGAACAGCGTCGAGCTCTTCAAGCTTCGACGCCTCGGTCGGGGGTGGCTGCTTCTTCCCCGCCCGGACCGCAGCCGCGGACGCTTCGGCGTCGAGGCCCGGTGCGGCCTTGGCCTCCGCTTCGGCCTCACGGACCGCCAGTCCGGCGGTCTCCACCGCCACGGTCGCCTCGAGGGCGATCGTGTTGGCCTCGGCCACGACTCCGGGCACACCCTGGGCGTGCACGGGGAGTAGCTGTTGACGTAGTGGGTTCATGTTTTTCCTCCTGGTTGGTTTCGTCTTCTTGCCGCACGCTGGCGGCCTCTGGCGGCCTCCTGGCCGACCTTCTCGCTGTTGCACGGCCCGCATATCGGCCTCAAGTTGCTGAGGTCATCCGCGCCGCCCTCGGCCAACGGGATGACGTGATCCACGATCGTGGCCTCGCCGCCACACACATGGCACACATGTCCGTGCTGTTGCAGCACCCTTCGGGCGCGGGCCTGTTGCTCCCACCCCGACACCGTGCGGGAGCGGCGCTGGGAGCCCTCCCACGGCCTCCTGCGGTGCTTCGGGCAGCGTGACTCGGGGCTGAGTCGTCCACACGCGGTGCAGGCCTTGAGGATCAATGGAGCTCGCAGAAGTGCACGGGTGCCCCGCACAGGTGGGCGGGGTGCTCACACTCGATCTCGGCCTCGTGGCAGACCTCCAAATGCTCCCAGCACCAGCACCCGCCGATGGCCACCACGTTCCCGCAGCCCGGTTTGAAGCAGACGGTGTAGCGGCTCATCGCGCCACCCGGCAGCGCATACAACGTCCCCGTTCGCTGGCGCCTTCGGCGTGCAGTCCCGGGTGGATCCGCTTGGCGCACTCGACGCACGGCAGGTACTCCGAACGGGCCACCCGCCGGCCGGTGACGGCACCGTTGCCGTCCCACTGAAAGCTCCCGTAGACCGGCTCCGGTTCGCGGGTCTCCTCCGCCACCAGCACCGACAAGCCCATCGTCAACGCGATCAGCGCGTCGATCGGCTGGCCGGCCCGGCGGGACTTCTTGAACCTGTAGGACTCCCCCACGTTGACGGCCACCGCCGCCAGCACATGCCGCGTAAGGGTCACGTCATCGGGGTGGCGCAGGATCTTGGAAGAGATCGCCTCCTGCACCCGGCCCGCAGCCACCGCCATCGGGAACGGCGCCTGCGGAAACTCCGCCAACGTCACGTGCGGCAACTCGCGCTCGATCTTCTGCAGCAGCTCCGGAGCCCCGGCGTTCGGGTCGGCCACGAACGTCACCCCCGGCCACCGTTCCGCGATCGACACCACAGCGGCCCAAACCTCACCGGCATCGAGGGACGTTCCGTCACCGGGGGGCTCCAACACGATCGGGGTGCCCACCACCACCGTGTAGCCGTCACGCCGCACCGGGGTGAACGCCGTGGTGTCCGGACCCCTCCACGCCAAATCGAGGCCGCAGAACACCCCGTCCGCCCCTGCCGGGATCTCGAGCCCCGGGACGGCGCACGCACCCCACTCCTTATCCGAAATGGCGCCGTTCTCCCCGAACATCCAAACCCCGCACGCGAACCTGGCCCACCTCCACGGCGTCATCGACGGGGACTCCTTGCGCTTGCGGAGCTCCTCCACCGTCTGCCAACTGGCCGGGTTGGCGCTCTTCACAACCTGAAGGTCATCGCGGTCCTGGTCCGGGTCGAGGGCCCACTCGTGCATCGCAAAGTCCGTGGTGCGCACATGCCGATGGCTGCCGTCCCGAGTCAGTCCGGGAAACGCGTAAGCCCGCTTACGCAACTGGCCCAACGGTGACTCCTCATCATCGCCCGCGGTGGAGATCGTGACCATCTGGCCGTTCCTCGGTCCGAGCCCGTCAGCGAGCACCCCATAGAGCCCGGCGCTGCGATGGCGGCCCAACTCATCGACCAACGCAAGGGAGGGCTGCACACCATCAGCCGTGTCCTGATCAGCCGCCAAAACCTTCAGCTTCCCCGTGCCGTCCTTGGTCCAAATCTCCCGGTAGCCGGGCCGCACCACAAGCTGGCCGCGCAACGCCTCCGAACGTGCCACGAACCCTCGCGCCGCATCGAACATGAGCGTGGCCTGCTCCCGGGACGCGGCAGCGAGATAGACCGCGGCGTCCGGTTCGGACACCAAATGGAACAACCCCAACGCCCCCAAACTCGTGGTCTTCGAATTCTTCTTCGCCAACAGGATCAGGGACTCGCGGACCCCGTCGAAATAGTCGGCCAACATCGTGCGCTGGAACGGCTCCAACGCCATCCGGGTGCCCTGCACCAACGTCAGCTCCCCGCAGAACGCCTCGAAGTCCCTGAGACTCACGACGCCCTCCTCCGCGCGGCCAACTGGTCGATCATCGACCTCGGCCCCTCATCCTCAGCGCCGTCCTGGTCGTGATACAGCCGCGCCCACAGATTCATGGCCTGCACCGACCCGTTCCTGACCGACTCCTCCAACCGGGAACGGAACTCCTCCTCCGACAACGCCCCCGGACGGCCCCGAGCATCCTCACGAGCCTCAGAAACCTCACGGTCAAAGTCCGCAAACGGACCCGACCCCTCACGCCGGCCACGGGTGATCCACCCCTTACACGTCGAAGGGTGAACACCAGCCCCGCGGGCAGCGTCAGCCAAGCTCGCACCCGCACCCACACGCTCCACCACCCCGTCCCGAACCCCCAGGAACCGGCTAGCCGCCATCCGGACCACCCCCAAGTCGATCGCTTTTCTCTATGCCGCCAGCCCTGTTCCGTCCGGTTGTGGGTGGGAAGGGGGGAGTCCATGCCCGGGGTGTGGTCATCGGTGTTCCTTCTTCCTAGGTTCTTCACGTAGACGTTTGCCGTGGAACACGAGCTCGATGGCGTGCTCGTCGCAGGACCAAAGGTTTGGGGGGGCGGGGCGGTCGCAACCGGTGCGGACCGCGAAGGCCGAATGACAGCGACCGTCAGGCCGGACGGGCTCGGTGTGCTGGTTGCTCACGCCGCGTCACCGTTAGCCGGACCTTCTTTTTCGGCATGTCCGAACCGCGCGTCGGCTGTTTCTACACGTGTAGAAACGCGGTGGGCACGGGCGCACCGGATGCATCGCGGGTTGTAGGTCAGGTCAACCCAAATGCCGTGGGGCCTTTGGGTCCGGTGAAGGTATTTTGCCTTCACCGGACGACCGGGGTGTGGGAGGGACTGTTCATGGTCGTTTGGCTCCTCCGGCGTTGACGTAGTCCCGCAGTTCGCTGCGGTCGAAGAGCAGGCGCGATCCATCTCGGTGGACAGGTAGTCGGCCGGCGCTTGTCAGGGCGTAGATCCGCGACGTGGGGCAGGCCAGGAACGCGGCGGCGCCGTCCACGTCGAGGAACCCCTCGGGCTCGGCGGTGTGTTCCAGGCGTTCTAGGACACGCTCGGCAACGGCGTCGATGAGTTCGTCGGGGATGCCCACGGTGATGTTGCTCATGCCGTGGTGCCCCACTTCTGCCCGACTTGGTGCACGCTTGCGTACGCGGCCGACGTGGCGCTCCAACTGTCACCAATTGGTGACATTCCAAACGAGCGGGTGGCCGTGTCTACAAATGTAGACCGTGTGGCGGCCCAGCTGTTGCCAATTGGCAACATTCCCAATGAGGCGGCCGCGGCGGGACGTGGCGCTCCAGTTGGGGCCCACGGGCCCCATTCCGAACGTGGCCGTGGCGCGTGAGCTTGTCCCGCTGGCAAAGCGTCGTGACGGGTCTCGGCCGGGCCGAAGAAGCGCTTCACGATGACTCGTCTCCGTGCGCTACGCGGTAGCGCTCGAGCAGTGCTTCCTGCTCGGGCGTTGCGGGTTCGAACACGTCGCTTCCGGCAGGATCGGGGTCGCTATCCGCGACTCCGCGACCTTCCGCTCCTGGAGCGGGATTGAGGCGGTTTCTATCCGCGACCTCGGGGGGGTTGGTCGCGGATTCAAATTCGCTGTTTTCCGCATTGGAATGCGGGTTGTCGCGGAGTCGCGTTTTGGAGGTCAGGTAACGCGCCCAAGCGGACTCGAAGTCTTTGTGCTGGAAGCCCTTCCGGGACTTCTTGTCGACCTTCACGTCCTTGCTGCTCATGCCATATGGCTCGAGGAGCTTCGACAGCCCGCGTGGCGTAAGCGGCTTCCCGAACCAGTCAGCCCACGGCGACTCCTCGAGCCCGTTCAGTCCGTCGAGCAGGGCGGCGGTGGTGATCCGGGCCACCCTCGGCAGCGGCTCGCCGTCCTCGTCGCGGGGTTCAAGGACACAGCGGATGTCCGCCAGCAACTGGATGCCGGTCGACTCGTCCGCGATCTGGCGGCCGCCGTAGAGCTCCACACAGGCGGCGCGGGCCGAAACGGGCCAGTCGCCACCTGCCAGCTCGGCGATGGCCAACAGCGGCTCGACACCATCCAGGGCACGGTCATCGAGTTCGTCCGGTAGTTCCGGTCGGGCGTCCCGCAACAGCGCCTCGGCAATCTCGGTAAGTGCTTCGAGTCGGGCGCGGAGCTGTTGGGCTTGGGGCTCGACCTCCCGCCGGCGGAAACGGTCGACACGCTCACCCGGCGCCCGACGGTCAAGCCGGACGGGAATGGCCCGGTCGGCCACCGTGTCGGGCAACTTGCCGATCCCGGCGATGCACTTCGCGGAGAAGGTCGAGAAGTCCTTGAAGCCGATGTTGGCGCCCTGGCCGACACACACCGTGGTGCGCCCACCCCGCCGGTGTCCGGTGTTGAGGACACCGCGTAGCGCCTCGGCGTATTCCTTCTCGCCGCCGAACGCGGCGTCGGACTCATCGAGCAACAGGGTCGGCTTGTCGGTGTCGATCTTTCTGGGCAGCACCGCCGCCGTGGTCCTGCCGGTAAACCAAGGACGGGCCACCAGCATCTCCAGCACCTCGAGCAACCTCGTCTTACCGGACCGCTTCTCCGCCGAGGTGACGGCCAAGTAGGGGGTCGCCTCGGCCACTGCGATCAGGTAGGTGTGGAGGGTCCAGAGCGCCACCACGCGCCCCTGGGCGCTGCTCATAACGACGAACCGCGATAGCAGCGCCCTGATCTCTCCCAACAGTGCCGCGCAGCTCTCAGAGGCTGCGGCCTTGACCGTCTGGCGGGCCTCCGCCTGGGCGTCTTCCTGGTGGCTCACGGGCGGACCCCCAACCCCAACTGGTCCATGATCCAGGCCCGAAGCTCGAAGTACGATGCGCCCGTGGCGGGAATCCCGGACACCAACTCACCGGCGTCCACAATGGTCCCCCCAGCACCACACGAAAAGCACGTCCAGCGGGTGCCGTAACACTTGGTTGAGGGATGGACGTCGGGATGGTCGGGGCTCGGGCACCGGGTCCTCCCCGCAGCCGACACGACCTCGCCGGTGAACGCCGGCAGGTACTGGTTGGCCGGGATCTGCTTCAGCAGGTCGCCGTCGGGGAGTGCCACCCGCAGCGAGCCGGTTGACGTGCTCGTCGGGGTGCCGTGGTGCGGGCTGCGGCGCTTCCGAGGTTCGTCCTCATCGAGGTGAATCGGCCGGCCTTGCCGCTCCCACTCGGTGTGCTCTGCGGCCTGCCAGGCAAGGTTCGCCGAGCAGTCCGCCTCGTGCCGCTCAGCGACGTACCGGAACAGGTCGGCCCGCACGCTGCCGGGCAGGTCGGGCGTGAGGCCCTCCCAGCGCCCGAACGTCATGCCGACGACCTCCGGGGCCTTCGTCTCGCCAGCAACCTTTACGGGTGTCGAGACGCTATGTGAGGGGCCGCTACGCTGCGTCACTGTCGCCCCGCCCCGGGCGATCTTCGGACGAGACGCCGCCTGCCAGCGGCGTTTCGTCGTTGAGGGTGGCCACCAACTCCTCGCGGCCACGGGTGCTAGCCCGATCGCCTGTAGCTGCTCGAAGCTCCTCTATGTACGGCCGGAGCGCTCGCCGAAGCTCCGCGCCCATCGTGCGGTCCGCGTGATCGGCTTGAGAGCGAAGAAGCTGAGCATCGGGCTCGGGTAGCCAGACACTCACCGTTCTCCCGCGTTGTTCGGCTACTCGTGGCACACGGCCTCCTTGGGGATGACTGCTTCCAGGAGGCCGTTGAGACCTAGCGCCGTTGAGGCGCGTTACTCAAGCTGCCCGAGTCGGTGCGACCCATCGTTGCGCTTGAGGTAATGAGAATTAAAACAGACCGGCTGGACAGCTTGCGCCTTTTTCGACCCTTTGCCGTAAGCCGCCGCGTTGCGTCGCGCCCGGCAGCAGCGGGCTGCCGGTTCGCAAAGTGTTGACCCCGCCGTTGACCCGGCTCCACGGCGAGCCGTCTCCGATGTCCCTTGAGAACAAGGAAACCCCGCCGTAGCGGGGCTTCCTTGAGGCGGGGCAGCCAGGATTCGAACCTGGGACCTCCGGTTTTGGAGACCGGCGTTCTGGACCAACTGAACTACTGCCCCTCGCGCGACCATCGTAGAGGGAGAACATGGCTCCGGTGCTCGCCCGACCGATGGCATGCTCCGGTGCTCGCCCGACCGCCGGTCGGGCTGCGCTCCTCGCCGGCGCTGCGGTGGTCGAGCGCTGGCCGCCAGTAGGCTCACCGCGCACCGCGACCCTGGGGAGGAGAAGTATGCCGGCAGTGGAGACCGTGAACGGGCCCGTTGACGTTGAGGAGCTCGGTCTGACCCTCATCCACGAGCATTTCTGCTCGATCGACGAGGCCACGAAGTTCCAGTTCCCGCATCTCTACGACGAGGCCGCGGAATGGGAGTCGGCCATCGGCGACGCCCGGGCGGTCGTCGGCCACGGCGTGAAGACGGTGGTGGACCCGGGGGCCATGTTCCTCAGCCGCAACGCCGCGTTCAGCAAGCGGGTCGCGGACGAGAGCGGCCTCAACGTGATCCTCGCCACCGGCGTCTACACCTACGACCACCTGCCCCAGCCGCTCCTGAACCGCGACGAGGACCAGATCGCCGAGATCCTCGTCCACGACATCGAGCACGGGATCCAGGGCACCGGCATCAAGCCGGCCTTCATCAAGTGCGCGGCCGACGAGCCGGGGGTGAACCCGAACGTTGAGAAGATCCACCGCGCGGCGGCTCGCGCGTCGATCCAGACCGGCCTGCCGATCATGGCCCACTCGCGACCGGCCTCGGGCACCGGCCCGGACCAGATGAAGATCTTCCTCGACGAGGGTGTGGACCCGGCCCGGGTGCAGATCGCCCACACCGGGGACACCGACGACCTGGACTACATCGAGAGCCTGCTGGACACGGGCTGCTGGATCGGCCTCGACCGCTACGGCCTCGACCTGTTCCTGCCCACCGACAAGCGCAACGCCACCACGCTCGCCCTGCTGGAGCGGGGATACGTGGAGCGCATGTTCCTGTCGCAGGACTTCTGCTCCACGCTCGACTGGTTCCCGCGCGAGGTTCAGGAGTACCTGAAGGCGAACGAGGTGCCGCAGTGGAGCATGACCATGCTCTTCGAGCACGTGATTCCCACCCTGAAGGAGGGCGGGATGACCGGCGAGCAGCTCGATCAGATGATGGTGGAGAACCCCAAGCGCTGGCTCGTGTCGGCCTGAGCGCCGCCCTCAGGGGCGGGCGCCGGGAGCGCGAAACGGCCAGTGTCGTGGCCAGCGCCAGGCCCCGCACGCCGGCGCGCCGGCTCGGGGCTCGGTGATGAACGCATACGCCGCGGGTGCCACGGTGACCGTGCCGCGCCTGACGGGGGCGGGGGAGAGCGCGGGAAGCTCACCCGCCGTGGTGAGCTCGAGTGGCCCGCCGTTCAGCGCCACCTGCTCGCCGGTGAGATCGCCGGTCACGGCGTGCACACCGGCGCCGCGGGCTCCGGGACCATCGAGGCGCAGGGTCGCCGGGGCCGCGGGGTCGGTGTTGAGGGCGAGGGTGGTCACGCCTCCGCGGACCCCCGGCGTGCAGCTCGAGAAGACCCGCAGGCTCCCCGGCGTGTTGCTCGCCGCGGGCTCGAGCACCGTGGTTCCCATCAGGCGCTTCCAGAGGAGCGCCGCCCAGTAGTCCGGCCGCGGCGTGAGCGTCGCGTTGTCGATCAGTGCGTAGGGCTGAGACCCGGAGATCGTCCAGCGCGTGGCCACGTGCACGCCTCCGCGGGCCATCGTTCCCAGCGCGTTGAGGTAGTAGAAGCTCGCGGCGAGGGTGTTCGAGTAGCCGATCACCCCGCCGCAGGCGGTGTTCCCGAACTCGTCCACCCACAGCGGCCGCCGGGGCGCGTTGGCGTCACGCAGCGTGCGCATGTAGGCGAGCGAGCCCCTGACGCGGTCGAGGTACTCCGCGGCCAGCGGATCGGTGGGCGGCCGGGGCTGAATGCCGGCGCACGTGGCCGTGTTCCCGAACGCGGGGTAGTGGTGGTAGGAGACGGCGTCGTAGAGGCGGCCGGTCAGGGGCATGATCGCGGAGGTGTCCGGCCCGAACGCGATGTTCAGGATGGGGCGCTCGGCACCTGTGGTGAAGAAGGATCCGGGTCCGATGAAGGTGGAGCGGGGCGCGGCCTGGGCCCTCAGCGACAGGAACGCCTTCACGTCCCGGAGGTAGTCCTCCGCGGAGTAGCCCACCGGATTCGAGGCGCCGTACACGGTCAGGTTCGGCTCGTTGCCGAACGACACCACCGCCGTGGGCAGTCCGATCGTGGCCGCCCGGCCGAGCAGGGCGCGCGCGTTGTCCGGGTTCCACGTGGAGTCGGCATTGCGGGGCCCGGGTCCGGCGTTCACGCCGACGATCACGCGCAGCCCGTTGGCGGCCGCGAACCGGTTGGCTGCATCCCACTCGCGGGCACCGAGCACGAACTTGTAAGCCCCCGGAGGGTTCGGCCCGAGCACGCCGGTGGGGTCGTAGTAGGTCTGGTCGATCTTCGTGCCGCTGAAGCGGATATACGCAGGCCCGAGCGCGCGAACCAGGCGGGAGAGCCGGGGCCTGGTGAAGTCGAAGGGGGCGCCGGACGTGCGGTCCGTGAGCGCGGAGATGTCGACCCCGAAGGACACAAACTTCCGGTCTACGGTGCCCGCGACCCGGCTGCGACCCGCGTCGAGCGAGGCCGCGAGGGCGGGCGGGCTGAGCACCCCGGCGGCGAGGGCCACGAACACGGCCATGACCCCGCGAACCGCGCTCCGAGTGCCCACGCGCCGACTCTATGCGAGCGGCCCCGCCGCCCGTGCAGGTCCATGCCCGCCTCAAGGATGGGTCGGAGACGGACGAAGAACCAATTGGTGATGGCCCAGGGCCCGAATTCGCTTCGGGCTGATAGGACCTATCATCGAAGTGCCTCGCGGGCGTGGTGTAGTGGTTGCACAAGAGCCTTCCAAGCTCTTAGTGTCGGTTCGATTCCGACCGCCCGCTTCAATCTAGGAGCCGGTTTGCGCCCGCTCGACCTGACCCTGCGCCAGGGTGGATAGCGGTTTGGATAGCGACACCCCCGCCACGCCCACAGTGATGCCCACCAGCAGCACCACGAAGGGCGGTGCCTGGAGGATGTAGTCGAGCAGGACCGCAGGGGCAATCACCACCACGGTGAGCCCGGCCAGGAAGACGGTCAGAGCGACCAGACCCCTAGCGGGGACGCGCAGGTCCTCAAGCATGAAGGGCCGCCCCGAAGGCACCGCTGAGAGCACCGGACGCAGCGCGTGCGGCCTCTGTCTCACGGGCGTCGAAGGCGTGCGCGTAGATGTCGAGCGTGATGCTGACCTTCGCGTGGCCCATGCGCCGCGATACGTAGACCAGATCACAGCCGCCCGCGATCAGCGCCGACCCGAACCCGTGGCGCAGGCTGTGCAGCGTGAGCGTGGGGTCGGGTCCGAGTCCTGCCTTCTTGGCCGCGTACTGGAAGGCCGAGGCGAGCCCGGCGTAGGTCATCGCGTCGCCGTCGTCGCCAGCGAACACGAAGTCCTCATCGCCTGAGTAGGCGCTGGCGAGCTTGTGGGCCTTGAGCATCGGGACGAGTTCGTCCACGAGCGGGACCGCGCGGCGCGCTGAGGCCGTCTTCGGCTCGACCCGGCCGCCATCGTCGTCGGCCTGGAACCGAACCGTGAGCGACGGCGCAGCGAGGTCGAGGTCTTCCCAGACCAGGCCACGCAGTTCTGCCGAGCGAAGCCCCGTGAGCGCCTTGAGTTGAAGTGCCAGGCGGTACCGCTCCGACGCCGCCTCGAACAACTCGCCCAACTCGGCACCGTCGAGCACGCGCACGTCCCGCTGGTCGCCCACAGGGGTGTCG
>JBBQHI010000028.1:0-46702 GCA_038323835.1 Solirubrobacterales bacterium | reverse complement strand
CGACATTGGGGGGAACGTGACGCTCGCAGCCGCGTGCATTAGTGGCCACGGCGCGGGTAGCGACAGCCCGGTCGAGGAGGCGTTCTGGCAGGTGGCCCGCTGGCGGCGCGGGAGGTGCTTCTGGTGGGCCCACTTCGGCACCCGGGCCGAAGCCCTCGCAGCCGTGGGGCTGTCGGAGTAGCCCGCACACGCCGTCCGTCCTCGCCGGCGGGCCAGCTCATCGAGCTCCGCCAGCGGATCCACCGATACCGGCCGGCGCTGCTCCCGGTGGAAGGTCAACAGCTCCCGCATGGCCGCCACGCTGCCGCCCCTGGCGGCCTGGCCCAAACGTCCCGGCAGCGACCCGTGTCGCAGAGCGGAGCGCGCCGCGCGCGGCCTCGGTTTCTGCGTCTAGAAAGCGGGTTTGTGGTCCCGCGTCGTCACGAGGCGTATTGGCTGGCGCGGCCTGTCACGCCGGAGGTCGCGGGTTCGAGTCCCGTCGCTCGGGCTGATTCCTGAGCCAGCCCGAGCTCTGCAGAGCCACTCGCACCGGACGTAGAGAGGGCCCCGGTCGCCCAGGGCCCTCTCTACGGAGCGACTGCTGTCGCTTTCGCCGCGCGACTACAGCCGCTTTCGACGCCGGGGATCGTAGCCGGGGGGCTTACCTCAGGGGTATCCCACGGAATGGGGATCTGGGTCGGCGGTCGGCTCGGATCGTCGAGGTGGTGAGAGCGCCGGGAGACGGATCATTCACACGACGGTTTCGTCCTCTTCACAGCCGTGTCGGCCGGCGGGGGCACGCTCCGGCCCATGAGCAGAACCCGGCGTGAGGTGATCGGGGGGGCCGCGGGCGGGGTGGCCGCCGTGGCGCTCGGAACGAGATTCTGGGACGACCTGTTCGGGTCGGCCTCGAGCGCGGGTCTTCGGCCGGGGCCGGGCTACGGTCCCAGACGGCCGCCGGACGAGCTCGGCATTCGCCTCCCCGAGGGCTTCGAGGCGCGACTGGTGGCCCGTGGTGGAGACCGGGTGGCGGGCACGGGCTACGAGTGGCACGAGGCCTCCGACGGGGCGGCCACCTTCCCGGTCAAGGACGGGGGCTGGATCCTCGTGTCGAACTCCGAGACGCTCGACGGCGGGGCCTCCGCGGTGCGCTTCCACCGCGACGGCGGCGTGGCCGACGCCTACCGGATCCTGGGCGCCACGAGCCACAACTGCTCGGGCGGGGGCACGCCCTGGGGCACCTGGCTGTCCTGCGAGGAGGTGGAGGACGGGATCGTGTGGGAATGCGATCCCACCGGCCGCAGGGATCCGGCGCGGCACCCGGCCATGGGCGTGTTCAAGCACGAGGCCGCGGCCGTGGACCCGCGCGGGCGGCGGGTGTACCTCACCGAGGATCTGGTGGACGGGCGCTTCTATCGCTACACCCCTGAGCGGTGGCCGAGGCTCGACGCAGGCCTGCTCGAGGTGGCCACGGTCTCCCCCGCCGGGCGGGTGAGCTGGACCGAGGTCCCGGATCCCTCGGCACGGCGCACGCCCACCCGCCGCCAGGTGCCGGGCACCGCGGCGCTGAAGCGCGGCGAAGGCATCTGGCGCGACGGGCGCACCGTTTACGTGGCCACCACCGCCGACGACCGGGTGCACGCCTACAACATCGACCGTGAGCGGATGCGGGTCATCTACGACGGCCTGGCCACCCGCGACGCCCCGCTGCTGCGGGTGGATCAGCTCACGGCCAACCGCGCCGGGGAGGTTTTCGTCTGCGAGGACATCGCCACCAAGGAGATCGACATCGGCGTGATCGATCCCTCCGGCCGCGTGTCGCGCTTCCTCTCGGTGACCGGCCCCCAGCACGAGAACTCGGAGCTGACCGGCGCGGCCTTCGATCCCTCGGGCGGCCGGCTGTACTTCTCCTCGCAGCGGGCGGGCGGCTCCAAGGGCCTCCCCGGACCCGGCGCGATTTATGAGATTTACGGGCCTTTTCGAGGCCGGCTGACTTCACACGCGTTTCACTCGGCCGATCAGACCGCTTAACAGGACGGGCCGCCGGCCGGCCGTACGTTGCTGGAGTGTCGCTTCCACTGAGAGACCCGCGCCATCTGCTCCCCGGCATCGCAGCATTCGTCGCCGCGCTGGCAGTGGCCCTCTTCGGCCTCCACGCCCGTGCCGACACTCCCGCCGGAGAAGCCGCCGCTCCATCCGGCGCCGTGAACCTGCGCCTGCTGGGCGTGAACGACTTCCACGGTCACCTCCAGCCGCCCGGCCCCGGCGTCGGTGGAGCTCCCTGGCTCACCTCCCACCTGGACGACGCCACCATTCCCGGGCACACCATCCGCGTGCACGCGGGCGACATGGTCGGGGCCTCGCCGCTGATCTCGAGCTGGTTCCACGACGAGCCCTCGATCGAGGCGGCCAACCTCATGGGGTTCGACGTGGGCACGGTGGGCAACCACGAGTTCGACGAGGGCGGAGACGAGCTGCTGCGCCTGATCCGGGGAGGGGGGCGCACGGGTCGGGAGGCGCTGAAGCACGATGCCGACGGGCGGCTGATGAACACCTCCTCACCCGGGTTCCGGGGAGCGAGCTTCCCCTACGTGGCCGCCAACACCGTGGAGCGGACCAGCGGACGGCTCCTGCTGCCGCCCTACCGCGTGGTGATGCGCGCGGGCGTGAGGGTGGGCTTCATCGGCGTCACCACCCCCTCCACGCCGCATTGGGTGCTGCCCCGCTTCGCGGACCGCTTTCGCTTCCTCGACATCTCCGACACGGTGAACCGCTGGACCGCAGAGCTTCAACGGCGCGGCGTGGAGGCGATCGTGGTGCTCGCGCACTCGGGGGCTCCGTCGCAGGAGGGCGCCCGCGCCCGCGCCACGGGTGAGGTGGTCGAGGAGTCCCGGGAGATGAGCGACGCAGTGGACGTGGTGATCGCCGGCCACAGCCACTCACGCCTCAACCTCCACGTCCCGAATCCCTCGGGCCACGGGTACAAGCTGGTGGAGGAGGCCGACTCCTACGGGACGGCGTTCGACCAGGTGAACCTGTCCGTCGACCGCCAGAGCGGGGACGTGGTGGACAAGTCGGCGTCGATCGTCCCCACGGCTCACTCCGGCATCGAGCCCGCCCCGGAGTCGGCTGCGTTGGTGGCTCGCTACGAGGACCGGATCGCGCCGGTGGCCCGCCGCGTCGTCGGCCGCGCGCCCCGTGCCATGTCGGGCTCCGACGGCCTCGGTGCGCTCGCCGCGGCCGCCCAGCGCCGGCTCGCGGGCAGCAACTTCGGGTTCGTCAATCAGGGCAGCTTCCGTGGGACGATCGGGGCAGGACCGATCTCGTACGGCGAGGTGTTCGAGGCCCAGGCCTACGACCACCCGATTCTGAAGCTGAGGATGTCAGGGGCAGACGTGCTCGCCCTGGCACGCCACCCGGCGATCTACTCCGCCGGCGTGAGCGGCACGACGATCGATCCCTCCCGCCGGTACACGTTGGCTGTCAACGAGCTCTTCGCCACGAGGAGCGGCCTGCCCTCACTCGAGGCCGCCGCTCGGGCAGGCCGCCCCGTGGGCACCGAGGTGGAGGCACTGGCCGGCTACCTGGAGCGCCGCGACGACGGAGCGACGCCGCACTAACCGCCGGTCGATGCCGCCGCGTTGCGCAGGCTGAAACCCTCGATCGGCCAGGTGAAGATGTGCCTCGCCACCGCGCGCTCGCTCACCCTCCACGGTCCGACCCGCGCGATCGGGACCCTCTGTCTCGCCCGTGGGTACACGCGCACCACACCGGCCACCGGCTGGTCGGGCGTGCGGAAGACCACCCCCCGGCCTCGGGAGCCCTGCACATCGCTCAGGTGAAGCTTCAGATCCCACGCAAGGTGGGTCTGAAACGAGCGGTTCACCGTGGGCGGCCCGAAGAGGAGGACGTAGCCCGCCCCGACCCGTTGCACGGCCCTGTCGAGCTGCGAGTGGAGTCGCGATCGCTCCAGCGACTCGCTCGTCTCCATGCGGGTGGCCCTCACGTGGGACCTGATCTCGGGCACCACAGCCAGGAGTAGGACGGCGCCCGCGATCGCCGCGCCCACGACGGGACGGCGCGTGCCGGCCGTTCTCACCAGGAGCTCGCCGGTCAGAGCCGCCCCCACCCCGCCCAGCACCGCGATCGCGGCCACCGCGGGAAGGACGTAGCGGGCGTTGCCGGAGAACCCCGCCTGAGTCATCCCGGCGTACAACGCCACCATGGTGAGCGCGAAGGCGCCGAGCGCCACCACCACGCCGGGACGCTCCGGCCCGAGCGAGCCGGCCCGCCTCCGGGCCAGGACGCCGGCCACCCCCACGACCGCCAGCAGCTCGATCGCGAGCAGCGACTGAGCCTGGGCCACCGAGAGCGCGGCTCGCCAGGGCGAGGGCGCGAGCGAAAGACTCCAGGAGGGCTCGCTCCGCGCCTGGTTCCCGGCGTAGAGCGGGCTCCCCGCTCCGATCCACGAGGGCACGATCCAGGCTGCCACCACGAGCACCGCCGTGACCCCCACCAGCGTGCGCGTGGAAGGCTCGGTCCAACAGAGGTATGCCCCGTAGAGAAGCAGGAAGCCGAACAGCTCCGGGCGCGCCAGGCACACCACCGCACCGAGCACGAACGCGGTGCGGCGGGAGCCGTCCAGATGGCGGTCCACCGCCGCGAGCGCCAGTGCTATCGCCAGCGGCACCTCGTTTCCGTGGATCAGGTACCGGAACCACTCCGGGGTCAGGAGGAGCGCGCCCGCGGCCACCGTACCGGCCGTCCATCGCCTGAGGGATGGCCCGCCGGCCAGACGAGCCGCCAGCTTGAAGGCCAGCACGATGGCCAGGAGCCCCCCCGTTCGTGCCACCACGATCCACAGCGCGGGCGGGATGCCGTCGTCCAGGGCGGAGAACGGCGCGAACAGGGTTGTGAACATCACGGGGAGCGGCTTCCACGACGGCCCCGAGGTGGTGTCCAGGGAGAAGTGGGCCACCTCGCGGCCCCACACGAGCCACGCCCACGGGTCGTAGCTGGGCTGTGATGGGCCAAACAGCGAGATGGTGGCCAGCGCCATACATCCCGCGGTGATCCGCGCCATGCCAGGAAGCTAGGTCGCGCAGCGCGCAATCTCGTGAACGATCGGCCTAATCGGTGTTAAGACCGTACGCCGGGCGCCTGTCAACGTACGAACATCCATTAGGATGTTGGCGCGTTGGCCGACGATCGCTGCGACCTGCTCTGCCTGGACCTGCCTCTCGCGGAGGGGATCCGCCGGGAGCGCCTCGACACGGCGGAGGCTGAGCGCCTCGCCGCCCGGGCGCGGGCGCTCGGGGACCCCACCCGTCTCATGCTGGCGGCCGCGCTACTCGACGCCGGCGAGCTCTGCGTCTGCGACCTGAGCTGGATCGCGGAGCGCTCCGAGGGCCTCGTGTCTCATCACCTGCGCGCCCTTCGCAGGGAGGGCCTCGCCGGATCCCGCCGGGACGGGAAGATGGTCATGTACTCCCTGACCGAGACCGGGGAGGCGCTTCTGAGCGCCGTGGCGGCGGGTGTGAAGGTGGCGTCGTGAGCACCGTGATCGCTCTCCCGAGCGCGGCTCAGGCGGAGCACGAGCGCCTGGCGGGCCGGGTCAGGTTCCTCTCCTGGCTGAGCCTGGTGTGGATGACCGCCGAGGGCGCCGTGGCCCTCACGGCCGGCGTCATGGCCGGGTCCGTTGCGCTCGTCGGCTTCGGCATCGACTCGGCCATCGAGGGCCTGGCCAGCGGCATCATCGTGTGGCGGTTCAGCGGGGGACGCATCTTCTCGGCGGCCGCCGAGACGCGCGCCCAGAAGCTGGTGGCCGTGCAGTTCTTCCTGCTGGCGCCGTACGTCGGCTACGAGTCGGTGCACGCGCTCGTCACGGGCGCACGGCCGGGCGTCAGCTGGCTCGGCATCGGCCTCAGCGTCACGAGCGTCATCGGGATGCCCTGGCTCGGGCTAGCCAAGCAGCGCCTGGCCGACCAGCTCGGGTCGGCGGCCACCAAGGGCGAGGGCCGCCAGAACATGCTCTGCGCCTACCTGGCGGGCGCGCTCCTCACCGGCCTGCTGGCCAACGCCGCCTTCGGCGCGTGGTGGCTCGACCCGGTGGTGGGACTTCTCATCGCCGCGGTGGCGGTGAAGGAGGGCCGGGAGGCGTGGCGCGGCGAGGGGTGCTGCGTCGGCTCGCCGTTCGGGACCGAGCCGGACTGCTGCTAGACGGCCGCGGCCGTCCGCGGCGGATGCTCACCGCGCAGGGCCCGCACCCCGGTGAGCGCGGCAAGCGCGGTCATGATCACCGCGCTGCCCACGCACCACTGGCAGATCGCGTTGATCTCGAACAGCTCCAGGTAGGTGAGGTAGAGGCTGAAGCCGAAGCCCACGAGTGCCATCGACGACGCGGCAAGGCGTGCCGCCTCCCCGGGGAGCACCACCGCCGCCAGGATCGCGGCGTATCCGATCAGCCCAAGAAGGGCGACGGGGACACCGGCCATGTCGGCGTAGCTCGAGCTCTGCACCTTCTCGCACCCGCCCGACGCCGCGCAGATGGGCTCGATTCCGGCGTAGTGAACGTAGGTGAGGTAGGAGCTGACGCCGAGGCCCAGGAGCGCCGCCAGCACCGCGCCGGCCCTGAGCCGGTCCGCGGTCATCCCTTCAGGGCGTCGTCGATCGGACCCGTGAACTGGCCCGCTTCCAGGCTGGAGAGCTGGAGCTGCTTGAGCGTGCCACCCGTCCTCCCCAACAGGAAGGTGGGGGTGGACGTGATGCCCAGCCGCTGCGACTCCGCGGTGGCCTGGCGCAGCAGCGGCACCGAGTTCGGCGTCCGGGAGGCGGTGACCACGGGCGCCGGATCGAGGCCCGCGCCGCGGGCGATGCGACCGAGGAAGCCCTCGGTCACGTAGCCGCTCCGCTCGGGGCCCTGGTTCAGGTAGAAGAGATCCGCGAACTGCCAGAGCCGGTTCCTCTGCGCGGCCGCCGCTGCCGCCGCATGTGCGGTGCCGGAATCAGGGCCGAGGATGGTGATGGGCCGCAGCTCCATCCGCACCTTGCCCGTGCGCACGTAGCGTTTCACCAGCGTGGGGAGGGTCTCCCGCGTGTACGCCCCGCAGAACGGGCACTGGAGATCCGCGAACTCGATCATCGTGACCGGCGCCTTTGGGTGGCCGAGTGTGGCGCCGCTCTGGGGGATTCCGCGGAACAGCGAGTTCGCCTCGGCCGTGCCCGTCAGGCTCTCGCCCTTGGCGAGGCCGTCGCCGCCACCGCTTCCGCCTCCACTCTGGCTCACGGCAATCAGGATCCCGACCACGGCCAGGGCGGCCACGGTGGAGGCGGCGAGAAGGATGAGCCTCTTTCGCCGCTGCTCCTGCGCGGCGGCCGCCCGCTCGCGCGCCTCGCGCTCCGCCCGCACTTGCCTCTTCTGCTCTGCTCTGCTGCTCATGGTCTTGCGTGTATATCGCGAGGTCTTTGGCGCACCTAAAGCCCGGGAACTGGTTCGCCCACCGGCGCGCCGCACCTTCCCGGGGCCGCCGCGGCGCTCCCGGTGAGGTACGGTCGCGTGATGCAACTCGCGGGCACCAGCGTGCTCCTCACGGGCGCGAGCGGTGGGATCGGACAGGCCATTGCGCGTGCGCTGGGGGCCCATGGCGCCCGCGTGATCCTCACTGGCCGGCGCGCCGACACGCTCGAGGATCTCCGCGCCGCCCTACCGGCGGGAGCCGAGGTGCTAACCGCCGACCTCTCCGAGGCCGGCGAGGCCACGCGGCTGGCGGAGCGAGCCGGGGCCGTGGACGTGCTGGTGGCCAACGCGGGCCTGCCCGCGAGCGGCGCCGTGGTGGACTTCACCCCCGAGCAGATCGACCGGGCCCTGGACGTGAACCTCCGCGCCCCGATGCAACTGGCGCGCGCGTTCGTGCCCGGGATGGTGGAGCGCGGACGCGGCCATCTCGTGTTCGTCTCCTCCCTCGCCGGGAAGGCGCCGAGCGCGCGCTCGGGCATCTACTCGGCCACCAAGTTCGGGCTGCGCGGCTTCGCCGGCGGGTTGCGCGAGGACCTGGTGGGCACCGGCGTGGGCGTGAGCGTGGTGTTCCCGGGGTTCGTGTCCGGCGCCGGGATGTTCGCCGAGGCGGGCGTGAAGCTCCCGCCGGGCGTGGGCAGCCGGCCCCCCGAGGCGGTGGCCGACGCGGTGGTGCGCGCCGTGGAGCGAGACCGGGCCGAGATCGACGTGGCCCCGCTCGGCATCCGACTCGGTGCGCGGGCCTGGGGTCTCGCTCCCAGCGCCATCTCGGGCGCCCAGCGCAGGCTCGGCTCCGAGAAGCTTGCCGACGCGCTCGCGTCGGGCCAGCGCTCGAAGCGGTAAGCCCGGCTACAGGACCGGCGAGGAGCGCAGCGCCATCGGCGATCGCGCGAGCACCGCAGCAGGCTTACCCGCGGCCCGGCTGGAGGTACGGCCGGCGCGAGCTGTCGTCGGGATCGAGGCGGTCGTCCTCGAGATCCAGCGCCACCCGCACGATGCGTGACTGCTCGCGCTTGTGGGCGGCCGAGTAGCCCTCGCCCGGCGCCGCGCGCAGCTGGCGTCCCACGTAGTCGTAGCCCAGGCGCTCGGGCAGGATGCTCGCCATGCGGCGGCGCATGTAGGCGCGCGCGCCCATGTTCCGCGGCTCCTCCTGAACCCACACCACGCGCCCCAGGTTGGGGTAGCTCTCCATCAGCTCCCCGAGCTCGACCTCTGGGAAGGGATAGAGCTGCTCGACCCGCACCACCGCGATGTGCGACGCCGAGTCGCGGTCCTCGTGACCTGCGATGTCGTAGTAGACCTTGCCCGAGCAGAGCACCAGCTTCGTGACCTCTCCGCGACCTCTCTCAGCGAAGAGCGGATCGTCCAGCACGCGCTCGAACTGACCGTCGGCCAGCTCGGCCACGGTGGAGGTGGCGGCCGGAAGCCTGAGCAGGCTCTTCGGGGTCATCACGATCAAGGGGCGCGGCTTGGACACCAGCGCCTGGCGCCTCAGCAGGTGGAAGTACTGCGCGGGCGTGGTGGCGTTGGCCACCCGGATGTTCCCCTCGGCCGCGGCCTGGAGGAAGCGCTCGAGCCGGGCGCTCGAGTGCTCGGGCCCGGATCCCTCGTAACCGTGCGGCAGCAGCATCGTCAGCCGCGAGGTCTGGCCCCACTTGGCCAGCCCGGACACGAGGAACTGGTCCACGATCACCTGGGCGGAGTTCACGAAGTCCCCGAACTGCGCCTCCCAGAGCACGAGTGCGTCGGGAGCCTGCACGCTGTAGCCGTACTCGAAGCCCACGCAGGCCTGCTCGGACAGCGGGCTGTTGTGCAGCTCGAACGGCGCCACCGCGTCGCGCAGGTCCTGGAGCGCGCACCAGCGGTCGCCGGTGCTGGGGTCGTGCAGCACCGCGTGGCGCTGGCTGAATGTGCCGCGCTCGGTGTCCTGGCCGGTCAGGCGCACGGGCACGCCCAGCGCGAGGAGCGACGCGAAGGCCAGCGCCTCGGCGTGGGCCCAGTCCACACCCACACCATCCTCGAACGCCTTGCGCCGGCGCTCCAGGAAGGGCCGCAGCTTGCGGTGCACCTCGAAGACGTCGGGCACGCGCAGGAGCTGCTCGTTCAGCGCGCGCAGGGTGTCCTCGGGCAGGGTCGTGCGCGGCTCGCGGCTCATCGTCCGGTCCAGCTCGTGCACGCCCGTGTCCGGGGGCGCCCCGATCGTGCGCTTCAGCTCCTCGTGGGCGTCGGCCACGCGCTGGTAGGCCGCGGCGGCGATCGACTCGGCCTCGGTCTCGGACACCGTGCCCTCCGCGGCGAGCCGTTCGGCGTAGAGGCTGCGCACCGGCGGGTGCTTCTTGATCCGCTCGTACATCAGCGGCTGGGTGTACGCCGGCTCGTCGGTCTCGTTGTGACCGAAGCGGCGGTAGCCGATCAGGTCCACCAGGGCGTCGCGGCCGAAGGTTTCGCGGTAGGCCAGGGCCAGCCGGATCGCGGCGATGCACGACTCCACGTCGTCGGCGTTGACGTGGATGATCGGCATGTCGAAGCCCTTGGCCAGGTCCGACGCGTAGCGCGTCGAGCGGCTCTCGCACGGGTCCGTGGTGAAGCCGAGCTGGTTGTTCGCGATCAGGTGCAGGGTCCCGCCGGTGGAATAGCCCGGGATCGACTGGAGGTTCAGCGTCTCGGCCACGATGCCCTGTCCGGGGAAGGCGGCGTCACCGTGAATCAGCAGCGGCAGCACGGCGGTGGGATCGTGGGTCAGCTCCCGCGCCTTGCGCGTGGTCTGGTCGGCCCGGGCGCGGCCCTCGATCACCGGGTTCACGTACTCGAGGTGGCTGGGGTTGGGCGAGAGCGTGACCGTCACGCCCTTGTCGCTCAGCGTCCGGTAGGTGCCGCTGGCGCCGTAGTGGTACTTCACGTCGCCGGTGCCGCCCTCGGGCGCGGCGGTCTCGACGCCCAGCGTCTGCTCGCCCTCGAACTCGGCCAGCACCGACTCGTAGGGACGCCCGACCGAATGGGCGAGCACGTTGAGCCGTCCGCGGTGGGCCATGCCCACCACCACCTCGCGCGCGCCCGCGGCGGAGGCCAGCTCGATCGACTCGTCGAGCATCGGCACCATCGCGTCGAGGCCCTCGATCGAGAACTGCTTCTTGCCCAGGAATGCCTTGTGCAGGTAGCTCTCGAGCGCCTCCACGCTCGACAGCCGCTCCAGCAGCCGTCGCTTCTCCTCGATCGTCAGGGCAACGCGGTAGGTGCCCGACTCGATCGCGTGGCGCAGCCACACCCGCTGCTCGTGGTCCGAGATGTGCTCGATCTCGTACGCGATCGTGCCCGCGTAGGTGTCGCGGAGGTTGGGAAGGGCCTCGGCAAATGTCTCGCCGGGCACGGCCACCCGGAGGATCGATGCCGGAATCCGGCTCATCAGCTCAGGCGTGAGGGCCACGCTCTCGGGGTCGAGCGCCGGGTCCCCGACGGGCTCGGAGCCGAGGGGGTCGAGGGCCGCGGCCAGGTGGCCGTGCATCCGGTGCGCCTTCACCAGCGAGGTGGCGGCCTGCACTGCCTGCAGGAGCGCGGCGTCCGGGACCTTGGAGGCCGCGGGCGTGACGGTGGCGGGCACGGGCTCGGCGGCCGTGACCGACGCGGCCGCCTCCGACCCCTCGGCCCTTCCGGTCAGCCCGAGCGATTCGAACACCCCGTCGTAGAAGCCGTCCGCTCCCTGGAGCAGCTCGTCGATCCGGCGCAGGAACGACCCCGACTCCGCGCCCTGGATCACGCGGTGGTCGTAGGTGCTGGTCATCGTGGTGACCTTCTGCACGCCGAGCTCGCGGAGCCGCTCGGGATCCACGGCGGTGAGCCCGGGCGGGTAGCCGATCGCGCCGGTGGCGATGATCGTGCCCTGGCCCGGCATCAGGCGCGGCACGGAGGCCACGGTGCCCAGGCCGCCGGGGTTGGTGAGCGAGATGTTGGCGCCCTGGTAGGCGTCCGGGGGCAGCTTGTTGTCACGCGCGCCCGCCACCAGCTCGTCGTAGCGGGCGGCAAAGGTCGGGAAGTCGAGCTCCGAGGCGTCGCGGATCACCGGCACCACCAGTGAGCGGCTGCCGTCCCTGCGCTCCATGTCCACCGCCAGGCCCAGGCTCAGCGTTCCCGGCCTGATGCGCACGGGCTTGCCGTCCTGCTCGGTGAAGGAGTTGCCCATCACCGGCCACTCGCGACCCGCCTGCACGATCGCCCAGGCGATCAGGTGGGTGAAGGACAGCTTCCTGCCCGCCGCCTTCAGCTCCTTGCGCCGGGCGTCGAGCACGTCCACCGGCAGGGTGCGGAAGCTGGTGGCCGTGGGGATCGAGCGGCTCTCGTCCATGAACCGGGCGAGGGTGGCCGCCGGGCCCCGGATGGGAACCGTCTCGGCCCCGGCGGGCACCGGGGCGGCGGGCGCTGCCGGCGCGGCGGCGCCGTTGCCGCCCACCACGGCGAGCACGTCCTCTTTCGTGACCCGCCCGCGCGGGCCGCTGCCCTGCACGGCGCCGACGTCGATCCCGTGGGCGCCGGCCACCCGGGCGGCCACCGGCGTGGCCCCCGTGACGTCGGTGGGCGCGCTCCCGGCTCCGGCGGCCGGCGCGGTGCCCGTGACCTCGGCGGCGGGGGACACGGGACCGGGGCTGGGCGCCGCGGCGCCCGAAGTTGCGCTGATGCGGCAGAGGATGCTGCCCACGGGCACCGTCTCGTCGGCCTGGACGAGGATCTCGGCGATCGTGCCCGCCACGGGCGAGGGCATCTCGGCATCCACCTTGTCGGTGGAGATCTCCACGAGCGGGTCGTCCACGGCCACGGTGTCGCCCACCTGCTTGAGCCACTCCAGCACCGTGCCCTCGGTCACCGACTCGCCCATAGCGGGCATGGTGATCTGAACCGTCGCCGTCTCTGTGGCCATTCCTGTTCCTCAACTCTACCCTCGGCGCAGAGCCTCCCGGCGCCGAACGCTGGGCGAGCGCGCCCGCGGCCTGGCAGAGTAGCCACGTGGCCACGTTGTCCCATCGGCGCTTCAAGCACTGGGGCTGGGGATACGAGGACCTGCAGCCCTCGCAGGCGGAGGTGGAGGAGGCGGCGGCGGGCGCCCGTGAGCACCTCGGGTTCACACCGGTACCGGTTGAGCAACCGGTGCCCCTGGAGGCGGTGGACCTCCCGGAGCCGCGGCTCGCGCCGCCGGCCTCGCTGGCGGAGATCTGCCGCAGCGACCGCTACGAGCGCGTGGTGCACGCGTACGGCAAGTCCTACCGCGACGTGGTGCGCGCGTTCCGCGGCCGCTTCGACCACCCGCCCGACGTGGTGGCCCACCCCCGCGACGAGGGCGAGGTCGAAGCGGTGCTCTCCTGGTGCGCCGACGCCGGCGCCGCGGCCATCCCCTTCGGCGGCGGCACCAGCGTGGTGGGGGGAGTCGAGCCCGCCCTTCCCGGCAGCTACTCCGGGGCGGTGACCATCGACCTCCGGGCCATGGACCGCGTGCTCGAGGTGGACGCGATCTCGGGGGCCGCCCGGATCCAGGCCGGCGCCACCGGACCGGGACTCGAGGACCAGCTGCGCGAGCACGACCTGACGCTCCGCCACTTCCCGCAGTCCTTCGAGTACTCGACCCTGGGCGGGTGGGTGGCCACGCGCGCGGGCGGGCACTTCGCCACCGGCCCTACGCACATCGACGACCTGGTGGAGTCGGTGCGAGCGCTGACGCCGTCCGGGGTGTGGGAGAGCCGCAGGCTGCCCGGCTCAGGCGCGGGTCCCAGCCCGGACCGGATGATGCTTGGCTCGGAGGGCATCCTGGGCGTGATCACCGAAGCGTGGGTCAGGGTCCGGGAGCGGCCGCGCCACCGGGCCTCCGCCGGGGTGCTGTTCAGGAGCTTCGCGGAGGGGGCGCGGGCGGTGCGCGCCCTGGCCCAGTCAGGGCTCCAGCCGTCCAACTGCCGCCTGCTCGACCCCGGGGAGGCCGCGCTCACGGGAGCCGCCCCGGACGGCCGGGCGCTGCTGGTGCTGGGATTCGAGTCCGCGGACCACCCGCTGGACGCGTGGCTCGGCCGCGGGCTCGAGCTGTGCGGCGACCACGGTGGCGAGGTGCGCGGCGAGCCGAGGAGCGGCGAGCGCGGGGAGTCCGAGAGCGCGTGGCGGAGCGCCTTCATCCAGGCGCCGTACCTGCGCGACACGATGGTGGCCGGCGGGATCCTGGCCGAGACCTTCGAGACGTCGATCACCTGGGAGCGCCTCGACGAGTTCGTCGAGGCCGTGGGTGCCCGCGCGCGGGAGGCGCTCGGAGAGGGCACGGTCACCTGCCGGCTTACCCACGCCTACTCCGACGGCGCGGCGCCCTACTTCACGGTGCTGGCCCCCGCGCGCCGGGGCTCGGAGCTGGAGCAGTGGGCCGAGGTGAAGTCCGCGGCCTCGGAGGCGATCGCGGCCGCCGGGGGCACCATCACCCACCACCACGCCGTCGGGCGCGACCACCGCCCCTGGTACGACCGCCAGCGGCCCGATCCGTTCGCGGCCGCCCTGCGGGCGGCGAAGCTCGCTCTGGACCCCGCCGGGATCCTCAATCCCGGGGTCTTGGTCGATCCCATCGTGCCCTGAGCATCGCCTCGGCCACCAGGGCGGGGCGCACGCGATACGTGCCCTCGGCGAGAGCTCGCGCGAGATCGTCCAGGCGCTCGCCCGAGGGCGGAGACACGCCGGAGCGGGGGCGATCGTCGTCGCGGGCGTTGATGGGGTCGGGCGGGTCGGGCATGGCGCCGCTGGGATGATGCCGCACGGATGCCCCGAGGTGTGAACGCATGACCGAGCCCAGGCGGCGCCGGGAGCTGGCGCGGGCGGACCGCGTGCTCCCGGGGCTGTGGCGGCTTCGACTTCCGTTGCCCTGGCCGGGAGTGCCGCACGTGAACGCGTTCGCCATCACGGCGGGCAGCGGCGTGGTGCTGGTGGACACCGGCCTGTACGAGCCGGGCGGGATGCGCCAGCTGGAGCTTGCGCTCGACCAGGCCGGGCTGAGTGTCGAGCACATCCGGCTGCTGGTGTGCACGCACGCCCACTCCGATCACTACGGATTGGCGGCGCCGATCATCGAGCGGGCGGGGTGCGAGCTGTGGATGCATCCGAACCACCGGCACATGACGAGGGCGGCGGCCGACCCCGACCGGGCGTTCGAGCGCCGGCTCGAGGTGGCCCGCCAGAGCGGCGTGCCCGCCGAGGCGCTGGCCCGCTACGAGAAGGAGCGCCGCGGCCAGGGGTACGGCGTCGCCGAGATCGTGATGCCCGACCGAGACCTCGTTCCGGGCGTGGAGGTGGACACCGACCTGGGCCGCTTCCAGGTGTACGAGACACCGGGCCACGCCCCCTCGCACGTGGTCCTCCACCAGCCCGATCGCGGCCTGCTGCTCTCCGGCGACCACCTGCTCGGCCGGGTCTCGCTCTTCTTCGACTACGGGTGGTCGCCCGATCCGGCGGGCGAGTTCCTTCGCAGCCTCGACACCGTGGACGAGCTCGACGTACAGCTCGTGCTGGCCGGGCACGGCCGTCCGGTGCGCGAGGCGCGGGCGCTGGCGCAGGCGAACCGGCGCGAGGTGCACCGCCAGCTGGACGTGGTGCGCGCGGCGATCGCGGAACGCCCCCGGACCCCGTTCGACATGGTGCCCGAGCTCGTGGGCGGGCAGGCCTCGGGGCAGATCGCGGTGAGCTGGGGCCTGGCCCAGGCGCTCAGCTACCTGGACCACCTGGAGCTGCTGGGCGAGGCCGAGCGCTCCGACGACGGCGACCAGACCTGGTGGTCGGCGGTGGAGCCGAAGCGGGCGGCGGGGTAGGCCGGCTCTAGACCGGAGCCGGCGCCCGCGTCCACGGGTGCGCCGCGCGGAGGGCCGCCACGATCGCCCGCGTTGCGGGCGAGCGGTTCAGCGTGTAGAAGTGGATTCCGGGCGCGCCCCGCGCCAGGAGATCGGAGCATTGGAGAGTCGCGTATGCGACTCCCAGCTCTACAACCGCTTCCGGGTCGTCGGCGCGCCCGTCCAATTCCCTCGCGAGCTCGTCCGGGATCGTGGCCCCGCACATGCCGGTGATCGTCTTGATCTGGCTGTAGTTGGTGACGGGCATGATTCCCGGGATGATCGGCACGCCGATCCCGCCCGCCCGAGCCCGGTCCACGAAGTCGAAATAGAGCTCGTTGTCGAGGAAGAGCTGGGTTATGAGGAAGTCCGCTCCCGCCTCCACCTTCTCGCGGGCGTAGCGGAGGTCGCTCTCCGCGTCGATGGCCTCGGGATGCACCTCGGGGAAGCACGCGGCGCCCACCGAGAAGTCGAAGCGCTCGCGGATCAGGCGGATGAGCTCGATCGAGTAGTGAAGGCCCTCGGGGTGGGCCTTCCATTCCGTCTCCCCGCGCGGCGGGTCCCCCCGCAGCGCGAGCACGTTCTCGATCCCGGCCCCGGCGATCTCCTCGAGGATCTCCACCAGCCGGTCCTCGGCCTCACCGACGAGCGACAGGTGAGCCATCGCCTCGATCCCCAGGTCCTGCTTGATCCACTTGGTGATCTCCACGGTGCGGTCGCGCGTGGTGCCGCCGGCGCCGTAGGTCACGGACACGTAGTCCGGGGCGTCGTGCTTCAGCACGGACAGGGTCTGCTCCAGCGTCCGCTGCCCCTCGTCGGTCTTCGGGGGGAAGAACTCGAAGGAGAACACCGGCCGCCGGCTTTCGATGATCTGGCTGATGCGCACGGTCGGAAGAGGTTAACCGTCGCCCGGCGGGATGATCTCCAGTCCCGTGGCCACCGCCTGACGGCCCGAGAGCCGGTACTGCACGTCCACGGAGTCGTTCTTGCCGTAGTGGCCCCAGAGGCCGAGGAAGATCGCCGCCCAGCGCCCGGCGCCGATCCGCTCCTTCTCGAGCGGCTTGGAGAAGTGCAGCTCCCGGCCCACCACCTCGTAATCGGCCCCCTCCTCCTGAGGCACGCCGTTCACGAACACCCGGTAGGGAGGCTCCGAGGCCCGCGGGAGGGGAACGCGCCACCGCCCGCTCACAGACCCGCGTCCTCGCGCAGCGCACGGGCGAGGGCGTCGCACGCGCTCTCGCCGGCGCGCTGCTCGATGAGCGTGCGGCGCAGCCGCCCGCGGAAGGCCTCGGTGGAGCCGTCGCCGCGCACGTCAAGGCCCCCGCGCAGGCGCCTCGGCCCGGACACCTCCACGCGGCCGATCACCCTCGATACGGGGTCGTAGCGGCGCAGGAAGGCGGTGCCGGCCGGCGCCACCGGCGTGCCGGACTCCAGCTCGGCGGCCTGCCGGCGCAGGGTGTCGAGCGCCTCCGGCAGCGACTTATGACGGGTGCGGGTCACCCTCGGGCCGTTGCGCATCCTCACGACGTACACCTGACGGCCCGGCTAGCCGCCGATGGCGCTCATCGTCCTCGGCGGCTGCCGGAAGCCGGGCTCGCCCACGCGGTGCTTCAGCTCCTTACGCCACACCGCCTCGCGGATCAGCCGTTCGAGGTCGGCATCGGACGCCCCCTCCCGAAGCGGCTCCCGGAGGTCGGTCTCGTTGATCGAGAACAGGCAGGTGCGGAGCTTGCCCTCGGCGGTCACGCGCACGCGGTTGCAGTCCGAGCAAAAGGGCTCGGACACGGGATTGATGAAGCCCAGCTCGCCGCGGCCGTCGGCGAAGCGGAACACCCGCGCGGTGGCGTGGTCCTCGCGCGGCACCTCCTCGAGCGGATACACCGCGTGCACGATCGCCCGGATCTCCTCGCCGGTGAGCACCTGATTTTCGCTCCATGCCCGGTCACCGTCCAGGGGCATGAACTCGATGAACCGGACCTGGAAGGCGGTGGAGCGCGCGAAGTCCGCGAACGGCACCGCCTCCTCCTCGGTGAAGCCGCGCAGCGCCACCGCGTTCACCTTCACCGGGCGGACCTGCGGGAACGCGGCGATCGCCTCCAGGCCGCGCATCACCTGGGGAAGCGAGTCCCGCCGCGTCATCTGGAAGAAGCGGTCGCGCTGGAGCGAGTCGATCGACACGTTCACCCGCCGCAGCCCCGCGTCCACCAGCGCGGCGGCATCGCGAGCCAGGAGGAAGCCGTTGGTGGTGAGCGAGAGGTCCTCCACCCCGGGCACCGCGGACAGCATCCCCAGGAGACGCGGGAAATCCCGCCGGACGAGCGGCTCGCCTCCGGTGAGGCGGACGTCGGTGACGCCCACCGCGGCGAACACGCGCACCACGCGCTCGATCTCCTCGAAGCTGAGGATGTCCGCGCGGTCGAGCCAGGGCAGGCCCTCTGCCGGCATGCAGTACTGGCAGCGGAAGTTGCAGCGGTCGGTGACCGATACGCGCAGATCCGAGATCCGCCGTCCGTGACCGTCCACAAGTTGCTCTGCCGTCATGTCTCCAAGCGTATTGCAGCGTCCGGTGCTCGCCCGCGGCAGCCAGGCTTTGCCGATCGGGCGGGGCTCCTCCTTCGGGGCGCGCGTGCCACCCTTGCGGCCGTGGACCTTCCCGAGATGGAGATCAGTGTTCCCACGCGCGGGAACCGGCGCCTTCAGGCGCTGCTCGACGCGGCCAACGCCGACGAGCGGATGCGCGGGTGGTGGTACATGCAGCAGGTGAACGCCGAGCGGCTCGGCATGTCCGACCACTCCTGGGTGCACATCCGAATCGTGCTGAACATCGCGCTGCGGCTGTTTCGCCTGCTCGTGCGCGGCGGCGTCGAACCGGTGATGGTCTCGCAGCACGGATTGACGACCCACGACTCCGAGGTGGTGATCGCCGCCGCCTGCCTCTTCCACGACACCGGCATGTCGATCCACCGGACCGACCACGAGGCCTTCAGCCTCTTCCTGGCCGCCGACAGGTTGCCGCTGCTGCTCGAGGACGTCTACGAAGAGCCCGAGCGCACGGTGGTAACCGCCGAGGCGCTTCACGCCGTGATCGGCCACCGCCGCGCCGGCGACCCGTTCACGATGGAGGCTGCGGTGCTGCGGGTGGCCGACGCCCTCGACATGGCCTCCGGCCGCTCCCGCGTGCCCTTCGAGACCCGCCGCCCGAACATCCACTCGCTCTCCGCCGTGGCCATCGATGCTGTGACGATCGAGCCCGGCGAGGACACCGCGGTACGCATCGAGATCGCCATGAACAACTCCTCCGGCCTCTTTCAGGTGGACGAGCTGCTGGCCACGAAGCTGCGCGGCTCAGGGCTGGAGCAGCACCTCGAGGTGGTGGCGAGCATCGAGGCCGAGCACGAGAAGCGCCTCGTACCTGTCTTCAGGATCTAGGGGCGCCGAGCTTGATGTTCTCGTCCACCGGCGGATCGGTGAGCTCGGGCCGTGAGTCGATGCCCGGGTAGTCCCGCTCCCGCTCGCCGGTGTAGATCTGCCGCGGCCGGGCGATCTTCGTCTCGTCGTCCTGCACCATCTCGAGCCACTGCGAGACCCAGCCCGCGGTGCGCGGGATGGCGAACATCACAGTGAACATCTCCGTGGGCAGGTCCAGCGCCTCGTAGATGAGGCCCGAGTAGAAGTCGACGTTCGGGTAGAGCTTGCGCTCGGTGAAGTAGTCGTCGTCGAGCGCCCGCTTCTCGAGCTCGGTGGCGATGTCGAGCTTCGGGTTCTTGCCCGTGACCTCGAAGACCTGGTCCACGTGCTCCTTGATGATCCGGGCCCGGGGGTCGTAGTTCTTGTAGACCCGGTGCCCGAAGCCCATCAGCCGCTCCTTGCGGTCCTTCACGCCCTGGAGGAAGTCGGGGATGTTCTCCACCGTGCCGATGCGGTCGAGCATCCGCAGCACCTGCTCGTTGGCCCCGCCGTGAAGCGGTCCGTAGAGGGCGGCCACGCCGGCGGCCGTGGCCGAGTAGGGATCGACCTCTGACGAGCCCACGCTGCGCACCGCGCTGGTGGAGCAGTTCTGCTCGTGGTCGGCGTGCAGGATCCAGAGCACGTCGAGCGCCTTCTCCAGACGGGGATCGGGCTCGTACTTGACCTCCGTCATCTTGAACATCATCGAGAGGAAGTTGCCGGGGTACGAGAGGTCGTTGTCCGGATAGACGTACGGCAGCCCGAGGTTGTGCCGGTAGGCGAAGGCGGCGAGCGTCGGCACCTTCGCGATCATCCGCACCGCGGCCATGTGGCGCTCCATGTCCGCGCCGATGTTCTTGGCCGCCGGGTAGAAGGTGGAGAGCGCTCCCGTGGTGGCCAGGAGCATCCCCATCGGGTGGGCGTCGTAGCGGAAGCCCTCGACGAACATCTTGATGTTCTCGTGGACGTAGGTGTGGTGGGTGATCTGGTAGATCCACGTATCGAGCTGGTCCTTGGTGGGCAGCTCGCCGTAGATCAGGAGGTACGCCACCTCGAGGTAGGTGGACTTCTCGCAGAGCTGCTCGATCGGGTACCCGCGGTGCTCGAGCACTCCGGCCTCGCCGTCGATGTAGGTGATCGCGCTCCGGCACGACGCGGTGTTGGTGTACGCCGGGTCGTAGGTCATGAGGCCGAAGTCGCCCTCCGAGGCCTTCATCTGCCGGAAGTCCATGGCCTTCACGGTGCCGTCCGTGATCTCGACCTCATAGGTGTCGCCGGTCCGGTTGTCGGTGACGGTGAGCGAGTCGCGGGCGGTGGCTACGCCTCCGTTGTCCTGCCGGTCTGTCTGGTGTTCTGCCATGGCTCCCTCGGTCGCGCTCGCGTTCTTGCTCGGACCCTAGCGGCGGCGCAGCCCGCCGAAGAGGCGCTTTGCCGTGCCCGGGACAGGAGAGCTCGGCTCCGGGGCCGGCAGCTTCTCCGCCTCGGCCGCGGTGATGGTGAGGGTCACCGCGCGCTCGGCCGTGCGGGCCACCTCGGGGGCGTCCACGAACACGCGCGCGCCGCCCTCGGTCTGCACCACGAGCCCGTCGAAGATGTGCTCGCGGTAGTTGTCGAGCACCTCCACCACCTTGCCGGCGAGCACCTCGTCCGAGCCGTACACCGGTGTGCCTTGCTCGAGGGCGGTGTAGTGCACCGCCGTGCCGTCGTCGATGGGCGCCATCGTCAGACGGGAAGCATCAGGGCCGCGCTCTCGCCGCCCTTATCGTTTTTCTCGTGCGCCGAGGTGTAGATGGCGGTGCTGATCGCGGCCGCCACCAGCAGCACGGAGATCGCGCCGACGATCCTGGCGGCGCCGTCCGTGCCGGGAAAGTTCTCGCGCGTGATCCCCAGGAAGGAAACCGTCACGGCCCAGATTGCGAGCAGGACGCCGCACACGTGGAAGGCGTTCACAGCGCGAAAGCTACCGAACGAGGGCGCAATTTCACCGACAAGTCACGGGATCCGCCGGTGGCATGCCGAAGCTATGGGGGAAAGCATCGGTGCGCACCCGGCCAAGGCGGGTGCTTCCGCCACAGCATGGTCGATCTCGTCGAGAACATCCGCAGGGCGATGGCCACCCCGAGGGGCGGCCGTCCGGTGTGCGCCGTATGCGGTCGTGGCGTTTCGCACAAGGACCCGCGCTACCGCCTCGGAGGCGGCACCGTGGCCCACGCGAACTGCGCCACCTACGAGCCGCGCCGCCGCCGCGCGGCGTAGTTAAAGGCATGGTCCGGTGCTCGCCCGATGACATGAGGCTGCGGTGCTCGCCCACGATCGGGCTGCGCTCCTCCCAGGCTCAGGAGTCGTCCGGGAGGTGCCCGTCGGGCACCTTCGGCTGCCGTGAAGCCACCCGCACGCGCGCGGGTGCAGCCGGTGGCGGGTCGCCGTGCGGGCCTCTGCGCGGAGGCTGCGGCAGGGGCCGGCGCGGGCCGGGCCGGTGGCGGTCCGAGCCGCCGTCGCCGTCGTCGACGATCTCGGTCGCGGGCGGGTCCTTCACCGCCCACCAGACGATGTAGAGCAGCAGGCAGATCGGGATCTTCAACACCAGCGCAAGCCAGAAGACCGCCCAGAAGCCGCTCATCCCAGGATGGTACCCCCACGGCGCCCCGGGAATCCAGATGGCATGGTCCGGTGCTCGCCCGATCGACGATCGGGCTGCGCTCCTCCCTCGGCCGCGGGGGCTAGTGGTCCTGGACGGTGGCCACGTCGTCGATGGCCGTCATCCGCCGGAACTCGTCGTAGCGGGCGTCCACCTCGGGCCGCGTCAAAGTCTGCACGCGCTCGGTGCCGAACTGCTCGACGTTGTAGGAGGCGAGCACCGATCCGTAGGTCATCGCCCGCCTCAGGGAGGCATCGTCGGTGGGCGAGCCCTCCGAGACCAGGTAGCCGAGGAAGCCGCCGGCGAAGCTGTCGCCCGCGCCGGTCGGGTCGATCACCGTCTCCAGCGGATAGGCGGGAAGCGAGAAGAACCCCTCCTCGGTGATCAGGGCGGCGCCGTACTCCCCCTGCTTGACCACCACGGTGGACGGGCCCATCTCCATCAGCGCCCGCGCCGCCTTGAGCAGCGTCGGCTGCTCGGTGAGCATGCGCACCTCGTCGTCGTTCATGAAGAGAACGTCCACGGTTCCGATGGTGCGCACCAGGGAGTCGCGCGCCGTCTCGATCCACAGGTTCATCGAGTCGAGGCCGGCGAGCTTCACGTCCGGGCACTGCTCGCGCACCTCTCGCTGGAGGTCGGGCTGGATGTTCGCCAGGAACAGCGCGTCGGCCGACCGCGAGGCCTCCGAGAGCTTGGGCGCGAACTCGCCGAACACGTTCAGCTGCGTGTCCAGCGTGTGCCGGATGTTCAGGTTCCACTCGTACTCGCCCTGCCAGAAGAAGGTCCGGCCGCCCTCCACCTCCTCGATGTCATCGGTGTTCACGCCGCGGTCGCGCAGAACGGCGTACTCATCCTCGCCGAAATCCTCGCCCACCGGTCCGACCACGCGGACGTCGGTGAAGAAGCTCGCCGCGAGCGAGAAGTGGGTGGCCGAGCCGCCGAGCATGCGCTCGCGCTCGCCGAAGGGAGTCTTGACCGCGTCGAAGGCGATCGAACCGACAACAGTAAGGCTCATAGACGCGGAGAGCCTATACATGGCTGCGGTGTTCGCCCGATCGACGATCGGGCTGCGCTCCTCGCCTGGCCTCCCTCAGGGAGCGGGGTCCGACGGCCGCTACGAGGTGCTGGTGGACAGCGACCAGGACGAGAGCATGGCCCGTCAGCTGCTGTCCCCGAGCCTCGTGGTGTGGCTGGCGGAGCACCCCCTGGCGCCGTGCTTCGAGATCCGCGCGGGAATGCTCGTGGTGTTCGTAAGCCACGTGCTCGAGGACGAGGGCAGCCTCACCTACCTGATGGACGCCGCCCGGCGCATCGCCTCCCGCGTGGCGGCCGAGACGGCGGAGGCCCGGACGGTGCCCGCCGCCATTCTGCGCTCCTCGTAGTCTTGCGGCGCATGCGCGCCGTTCAGATCGACGAGTTCGGCGGTCCCGAGGTGCTGAATCTGGTGGACCTGCCCGCGCCCGTGCCGGGCGAGGGCGAGCTGCTCGTGGACGTGTCCACCGCCGGGCTCAACTTCGCGGACATCCACCAGCGCGAGGACAGCTACGTCGCGAAGTACGAGCTCCCACTGGTGCTGGGCGGCGAGGTGGCGGGCACCGACCCCGACGGGCGCCGCGTGATCTCCCTCCTGCGCTCGGGGGGCTACGCGGAGCAGGCCGCGGCGCGCTCCGACCAGACCTTCCCCATCCCCGAGGGCCTGGACGACGGGGCCGCGCTGGCCCTGCTCATCCAGGGCCTCACGGCCTGGCACCTGTACCGCACCTCGGCCAAGCTCGGCGCCGGCGAGAGCGTGGTGGTGGTGTCCGGAGCGGGCGGCGTGGGCAGCCTGGCGCTGCAGCTGGCCAAGCCCTTCGGGGCGGGCCGCGTGATCGCCACCGCGAGCACGGAGGAGAAGCGGGCGAAGACGCTCGAGCTGGGCGCCGACGCTGTGGTGGACCCCGCCGCCGAGGATCTCACCGCCGCGATCCTCGAGGCCAACGGGGGCGAGCAGGTGGACGTGGTGCTCGAGATGTCGGGCGGGCGGATGTTCGAGTCGGCCATCGAGGCGCTGGCCCCGTTCGGCCGGATCGTGGTCTACGGGATCTCCGGGCGCGAGCAGAGCGACCTTCGCACCGGCCGCCTGATGCGGAAGAGCCGGGCGGTGGTGGGCTTCTGGCTCATGCACTGCCTCGGGCGGCGGGAGATGATGGAGGAGCCGCTCGCGGACCTCTTCGCGCGCACGGTGCGGGGCGAGCTGCGTCCCCAGGTGGGCGAGACCTACCCGCTGTCCGAGGTGCGCCGGGCCCACGAGGACCTGGCGGCGCGCCGGACCAGCGGGAAGCTGCTGCTGGACCCCAGCGGGTGACCGTCGAGGATCCGCTCTCCGCTCCGCCGCTGCGCTGGGGCATCCTGGGGCCGGGAGGGATCGCCGCGCAGTTCGCCGCCGCGGTGGGCGAGCACACGCGCGGCGAGGTGGTGGCGGTGGGATCCCGGGACGCGGCGCGGGCCGGCGCCTTCGCCGCAGCGCACGGCGTGCCCACCGCCCACGGGAGCTACGAGGCGCTCGTGGCCGACCCGGCGGTGGAGGCGGTCTACGTGGCCACGCCCCACTCCGAGCACCGCGACCACGCGCTGCTGGTGATCGGCGCGGGCCGGCACGTGCTGGTGGAGAAGGCATTCACCCGCAACGAGGCCGAGGCCCGCGAGGTCCTGGACGCGGCCGGAGCGGCGGGCGTGTTCGCCATGGAGGCGATGTGGACGCGCTTCCTCCCCCACGTGGCCGAGCTGCACCGGGTGCTCGCGGACGGCGCCATCGGCGAGCCGGTGCTGCTCACCGCCGATCACGGCCAGTGGTTCGCCTTCGATGCCCGCCACCGCCTGTTCGCGCCGGAGCTGGCCGGGGGCGCGCTGCTGGACCTAGGCGTGTACCCGGTCTCCTTTGCCCACGACCTGCTCGGCCCGCCCGCCACCGTGCAGGCCGCCGGGGTGCCGGCCGAGACCGGCGTGGACGGTCAGGTCAGCGCCGTGCTCGGGTATGGCGGGCGCACCCAGGCGGTGCTCAGCACCACCCTCTGGGCCCAGACCCCGACGCGGGCCGCGATCTCAGGGACCGAGGGGCGGATCGAGGTGGAGGGCCGCTTCTACGGACCGGCGTCGTTCACCGTCACACGGCGCGACGGCGAGACGTGGACGTTCTCGCGTCCGCTGGTGAAGGGCCTTCAGTATGAGGCGGCGGAGGTGGCGCGCCGCGTGGCCGCGGGCGAGAGCGAGAGCCAGCGCATGAGCTGGCGGAGCACGCTCGAGGTGATGCACACGCTGGACGAGATCCGCGCGCAGATCGGCGTGACCTACCCGGGCGAGTAGCTCACCGCCGAGTAGTCTCAAACGCCGCATGGCCACCTTCGCCGAACTCGGACTCTCCAAGTCCACACTGGAATCGCTCGCCCACCTGGGCTATAAGGACCCGACTCCCATCCAGGAGCAGACCATCCCGATGCTGCTCGAGGGACGGGACGTGATCGGCCAGGCTCAGACCGGCACCGGCAAGACCGCCGCCTTCGGCCTGCCGATGGTGGACTACATCGACGCGGACGACCCGAGCGTCCAGGCGATCGTGCTCACCCCCACCCGGGAGCTGTGCATCCAGGTGACCCAGGCGCTGCGCGCATACGGCGAGGGCAGCGGCGTGGACGTGGTGGCCATCTTCGGCGGCGCGCCGATCCGCGACCAGGCCGCGCGGCTGGGCCAGGGCGCGCAGGTGGTGGTGGGCACCGTCGGCCGAGTGCTCGACATGATCAACCGCCACCACCTCTACCTCGACGGCGCGCGCTACGTGATCCTGGACGAGGCCGACGAGATGCTCGATCTCGGCTTCCTCGAGGACGTGGAGACCATCCTGCGTCGCTGTCCCATGGGCCGCCAGACGGCGCTCTTCAGCGCCACCGTGCCGGCCGAGATCCGCCGCCTGGCGGACGCCTTCATGCACGATCCGGTGGAGATCAAGGTGAAGGCGGCCACGCTCACCATCGACACCGTCCAGCAGTTCTACCTCGAGGTGGGCGACCGCGAGAAGCCCGAGGCGCTTGTGAAGGTCCTGAGCCAGGAGCGCCCGCGGCAGGCCATCGTCTTCGTGCGCACGAAGATCGGCGTGGACCGCCTGGCGCGGCGGATGGGGGACGGCGGGATGCGGGTCAAGGCCCTGCACGGCGACATGTCCCAGGGCCAGCGCGACGGCGTGATGATCGCCTTCAAGTCGGGGCGCGAGCGCCTGCTCATCGCCACCGACGTGGCAGCCCGCGGCCTCGACATCACCGGCGTGAGCCACGTCGTGAACTACGACATCCCGAACTCGCCCGACATCTACGTGCACCGCATCGGGCGCACGGGCCGTGCGGGAGAGAGCGGCCGGGCGATCACGCTGATCACTCCCAAGCAGCGACGCGAGCTAGAGGCCATCGAGCGCCACGCCGGCGGTGCGCTGGAGGAATGGACGCCGGACGCCCCCAAGCGCGAGCGCCCGAAGCCGGAGAAGCCTCCGGAGGAGGATGCCGAGGAGCGGCCGCGCAAGCGCCCCCGACACACCAAGCCGCACGATCGCGACGGCGCGACGTACGCCAAGCTCGTGGTGGGCGCCGGCCGCCGCGACGGGCTCAAGCCCGCCGACGTGGTGGGCGCGGTGGTGGACAACACGCGGCTAGAGAACGCCGACGTTCGCAACGTGCGCGTGCTCGAGCGCTTCAGCTTTGTCGAGGTGCCCGACGGGCGCGCCACCGAGGTGGCGGACAAGGTCAGCGGAAAGCGAATCCGGGGCACTGAGCTCCAGGTGGAGGTAACGGGCAGGTAATGAGCAGCGCGACCATGCACACAAACCACGGGCCGATCGAGATCGAGCTGTTCCCGGAGGAAGCGCCGAAGACGGTGGACAACTTCCTCAAGCTCTCGCGTGACGGCTTCTACGACGGCCTGGTGTTCCACCGGGTGATCAAGGACTTCATGATCCAGGGCGGGTGTCCCGAGGGAACCGGCACCGGCGGCCCGGGCTACAAGTTCGAGGACGAGTTCAACGAGCACAAGATCGTACGCGGCGCGCTGGCCATGGCCAACAGCGGGCCGAACACGAACGGCAGCCAGTTCTTCATCGTCACCACCGACGCCGCGCCCTGGCTGGACGGCAAGCACACCGTGTTCGGCCGCGTGGGGTCCGGGATGGAGACGGTCGACGCGATCGAGGGCCTCGACACCGGCGCGCAGGACCGCCCGGTGGCGGACGCCCTGATCGAGCGCGTGGAGGTCCGTGAGGATTGAGCTCTTGTGGTCGGAGGGATGTCCCTCCCATCCGCGGGCCCTCGCCGACCTGCGCGAGGCCCTGAGCGAGGAGGGCATCGGCGAGGAGGTGCTGCTCCGGCAGATCGCCTCCGACGAGGAGGCGGAGCGTGAGCGCTTTCCCGGATCGCCGACGATCAGGATCGACGGTAAGGACGTGTTCCCGGCCGCTCCCGGCGAGCCCCTCGGCCTCACCTGCCGGTGCTACCGGCTGCGCGACGGCCGGGTGTCGCCGGTGCCCGACCCCGACGACCTGCGCGAGACGCTGAGACGAGCCAAGGAGAACGCATGAGCCTCGCGATCGGAGATCGCCCCCCGGACCTGAGCCTCCCCGACACGGACGGCACCGAGCGGTCGCTGTACGGCGACGGGCAGCCGAGCGTGGTGGTGTTCACCTGTAACCACTGCCCGTACGCGCTGGCGTGGCACGACCGGATCCTTCAGGCGGTGACTGACTACGAGCCGCGCGGCGTGCGCTTCCTCGCGGTGAACCCCAACGACGCGGAGCGCTACCCGGCGGACTCCCTCGAGGCGATGCGCGCGCGGGTGGCGGGCGACGGCGGATGGCCGCTCCCCTACCTGCGCGACGAGACCCAGGAGGCCGCGCGCGAATACGGGGCCAAGACGACGCCCGACGTGTTCGTGCTCGACGCCGAGGGACGGCTCCGCTACCGGGGCGCGCCCGACGCCGACCACATGGATCCGTCGCTCGACGCGGTGTGGCTGCGAGAGGCGCTGGACGCCCTGCTCGCGGGCGAGCAGCCGGCGCGGCCGGAGACCGACCCGGTGGGCTGCAGCGTCAAGTGGAAGCGGTGACCGCCGCGATCGCGGCGTCGGCGTCCGACAGGTCCGCGAGCACCACGCCCGCGCCGGCCTGCTCGAGCTCTTCCGTTCCGTAGGGCCCGCTGGCCACCGCCACGACCCGCGCGCCGCCATCGTGCGCGGCCTTCACGTCGAGCGGGGTGTCCCCCAGCAGCACCGTGTCGTCGGGGCGGGCGTATCGGGCGGCCACCCGCTCCCGCGCCACCCCCACCAGGTCGGAGCGGGCCTCGTGAGGATCCGAGCCGTAGCCGCCCACCTCGAGGTCCAGCCAGCGCTCGAGCCCGAACGCGCCGAGCTTCACCGCGGCGTTGGCGGCGAGGTTGCCCGTGAGCAGCGACTGCACCACGCCCTCGGTGCCGTCGAGGCGCCGCAGCACCTCCTCGACTCCGGGAAGCGCGCGACCGTCACGGCGGATGTCCTCCTCACGCCGCTCGAGAGCGGCGACGAGGCCGTCCAGCACGTCGGACAGCAGGCGATCCTCGCCCTCGAGCATGGCCAGGGCGATCTGACGGTCCGTGCTGCCGGCCATCCACACGTCACCGGCCGGGCGACCGGTCACCGCCTCGAAGGCCTCCTCGAAGGCGTAGCGGCCATGGCGCGCGGCGTCCACGAGCGTCCCGTCGATGTCCCAGAGAACCAGCAGCACCTCAGGACCCGAACTCCGGCGCCACGCCCACCAGGCCCGGCCACCCGACCGCCCTGCGCAGCGCCGTCCGCGAGCGCGGGTGGGTGGAGAGCCGGAACTCGGGCTTCAGGTTGGCCGACTGGTAGTAGATCGCCATGCGGACGCGCGGGTGCCCCTTCACGAATCCGAAGAAGTTGCCGACGAACCCGGGCGACTCGGGGCCCCAGATCCCCCACTCGGCGAACACGAACGGCTTGCGCTGCCACTTCCGGTAGCGGTAGAAGCGGTCCATCGCGCTCGCATTCGGGTGCGGCGAGTACCAGGTGGTGCCCACCCAGTCCACGTACCGCGAGCCGGGCCAGAAGTGCCGCGGGTGGTTGTGCTCCACCTCCGGGTTGCCGAAGGTGAGCGGAACCCAGACGAGCGAGACCTTCGGCTTCGGCAGCGAGCCCGCGCCCGTGTGCGCGGCGGGCTGATGCAGCCGCTTGAGCCGCCGGTTCATCCGGGCGACGTCACCGCCCCGCAAGATGATCGCGGCGCGCCGCCAGGCGGCCACGAACGAGCTGGCGCTGTTGGCGGGACCGCGCGAGCGGCCGTTCAGGTCGTAGGGGGAATAGGGATTCACCCCGTTGTTCATCTCGGAGAGCAGCCGCATGTAGGTGACCTGCCCGTTCTCGGCCAGCAGGCGGGTCATCGCCACGAGGAACGCGTCGCCCTCGCCCCTGGCGATCCCGCCCGGCCTGAGGCCCGGCGGCGGCTGCACGTTCAGCATCACCCGCGCGCGCTGGGTGGTGGCGTCCGAGAGCCGGAAGCCCAGCCAATGGAGCGCGGGCTGCTTGGCGCTCCAGGTGATGAAGTACCCGAACACGGCCGGGTGCTTGCCGGACTGCGAGTCGAAGTCGCGGATGAAGCGCTGCTCGTACCCGCCGATGCCGCCCCAGAAGACCCTGTTGCCGGGAGGCCCGTACACCGCGGCCCGCGCGCCGGCGGGCACCAGGAGCACGGCGGCCAGCACCGCGCCCAGCAGCAGCGGGCGCCTCATGGGATCTCCAGCCCGAGCAGCCGCTCGAGCTCGGGCACGGTGGTGTCCGCGCCGCGATGGAGCACCGCCGTCATGCCCACCGCCTCGGCACCGGTGCAGTTCTCCTTGAGGTCGTCCACGAACACGCACTCGGCGGGCTCGAGCCCGACCCGCTCGCACCCGAGAAGGAAGATGTCCGGCTGCGGCTTGTGCATGCCCACGTCGCCAGAGATCACCACGCCGTCGAAGAGCTCCGGGAACTGATCCCGGTCGTAGCGGCCCGCCCCCATCGAGTTCGAGATCAGGCCGGTCTTCAGCCCCGCCGCGCGGACCGTGCGCAGCACGCCGAGCATCCTCTCGTCGGGCCGGATCCCGGCGAACATCCGCTCCACCAGGCCGGCGCGGCGCTCGATTCCCAGCAGCTCCCCGAAGCGTTCGCCGAACTCATCCTCGGTCACGGCGGCGGTCTCGAGCCCGCGCACCAGCCGCAGCGCCTCCGGCTCGTCCCGGAACAGCACCTTGATGGCGTCCGGGCCCAGGCCCTCCGACACCGAGAACTCGCGGAACGAGGCGAAGACGTTCGTGGTGAGAACGCCCCCGAAGTCCACCAGGAGGCCCCTCACGTGCTGGGGGCGGGAGCGTTGGCCGCCGTCCAGGCGGCCTCGGCCAGCATGGGCACGCCCTCGTCGAAGAGCTTCAGGTACGGATCGTCGGTCGTACCCGCCAGCGAGCGCTTGTAGTTGCCCTCCATGAACACGGCCGCCTTCCAGAGCGCCAGCGTCTGGTACCAGCGCAGGTTGGACACCGAGCGCCCGCTCGCCTCCTCGTACATGGCGATCAGCTCGTCGCGGACGGGAAAGCCCTCGTTCCGGGTCACGGCGGTGAGCGAGCTGAACGAGGTGTCCGCGGGCTCGTCGGGCTCCACCCACGTGATCGTGAGGTAGCCCATGTCGGCCAGCGGGTCGCCGATCGTGGCCAGCTCCCAGTCGAAGATCGACTCGATGCGAGCGGGCAGGTCGTTGGCCACCATCGTGTTGCCGAGCCGGTAGTCCCCGTGGACGATCGTGGCCTCGGGCGACTCGGGCAGGTTGGCCGCCAGCCAGTCCGCCAGCTCCTGCACCCGCGGCAGCTCGCGAGTCTTGTTCACCTCCCACAGCCCGTTGAAGCGACGCAGCTGCCGCTCGAGGTAGCCGGTGGGCTTGCCATACCCCTCCAGGCCGGCGGCGCGCCAGTCCACGTCGTGCACCTCCACCAGCGCCTCGATCAGGTCACGTCCCAGCGCGGCGCGGTGCTCCGGCGCGTCGAGCGCGGCGGGCATGTCCGTGGTGATCACGGTGCCCTCCACCTCCTCCATCACGTAGAAGGGCACGCCGAGCAGCGACTCGTCGTCGCACGCGGCCAGCACGCGCGGAACGCGCGCCGGGGTGTCCTCGAGCGCGCGCAGGAGACGCACCTCGCGCAGCACGTCGTGGGCCGAGGGCGGCAGCGGCGGGCGCGGCGGGCGGCGCAGCACAACGCGGGAGTCGCCGCGCATCACCAGGAAAGTGATGTTCGAGTGACCCTCTCCCACCCGCTCCACCGAGATCTCGCCCGAGCCGATGCCGTGCTCGTCGAGGAACGCCTCGACCGGGCGACGCACCACGAGCGGCGCGAGCTCGAGCTCCGCCGCGTCCTGCGGCGTGTCCACTACGTCCGGCGAGGGCATCGCGCGGGAATCCTAGGCCGCTCGGCACGGGTCCGCATCGATCGCCCTTCCGGGGTGTCTACTCTTGCGCCCCATGAAACCCGCCCGCCTCCTCCCCCTCGTCCTGATCTCCAGCCTCATGCTCGCCGTGCCCGCGAGCGCCGAGGACGCCTCGATCAGAGTGCCCGACTTCAAGTTCGCTCCCAAGAGCACCACCATCGACGTGGGCGACACGGTGACCTGGAATTTCGAGGGACCGACGGATCACACCGCCACCAGCGACCGCGGGCAGGCCGTGAAGTTCGCCTCCGGGCTCCTGAACGCGGACAAGAGCTTCAGCTTCAAGTTCACCAAGCCGGGCAGGTTCACTTTCCACTGCGAGCCGCACCCGTTCATGAAGGGCTCGGTGACCGTGGGCAAGGACACGGTGGCGAAGTCGTTCACCAAGGCCGCCGTCAAGGGCTCGAAGAAGGCGGTGAAGGCCACGGTGACCCTCAAGGAGGACGCGAAGGTCACCCTGTCGGTGAAGGGGCCCAAGCGGAAGTCCGTGACCAAGAGCCTCAAGAAGGGCAAGCACTCCGTGGCGGTGGGCAAGCTCAAGGCCGGCAGCTACAAGGCCACCGTGGTGGCCCTCGACGCCTTCAAGGTGAAGACCACCAAGAAGGCCACAGTCACGGTCGGCTGAAATCGGGCTAGCGGTGCTCGCCGATCACCGATCGGCTCCGCTCCTAGGCCATCCGGGCTAGGGTCTGGGGCGTGAGGAAAGGGAGGGTCATCGGGCTTGTTGCCGTCGCGCTCTCGGTGGCCGCGCCGGCTCAGGCCGCGCGCGCGGCCGACCCGGGCCGCTGGATCCTCACCGGGGCCAGCTCGGTGCCGGTGGAGTACTGGCAGGGCCTGACCTCGAATCCCTCCAAGACGACGGTCTACTTCGACGGTCCGTTCTCGGGACTCTGGAGCACCACGCCGACGCTCCGCCGGGTCAACTCAGCGCCGGCCGCGATACCCGTCGCGGTGAAGAACGCGGAGGGCTACAACCACATCGGAGACCCCACCTGGAACCGGGGCGACGGCGGCCGCGTGATCCTGCCGCTGGAGTGCTACAGCCCGGGTGCCAACCCGAGCAACACCTGCGGGACGGGGTCGTTCGGCGTCGCGGATCCGGCGACTCTCGCGTGGCGCTACTACGTAAAGCTCGACAAGGCCGAGATCCCGAAGGCCATGTGGGCCGAGAGCTCGCCGAACGGGCGCCTGATCTGGACCAGCAGCGGCAACGACCTGCTGGCCTACCGGAGCAGCGACGTGACCGCCGCGAACGCCGGGCCCACGGGCCCCGCAATCAAGGCGGTGCGCCGTCTCACCGGCGCGGTGCCGCCGAGCGGTGTGACGGGCGGCGTGTTCGTGCGCGGCCGCCTGTTGCTGGCGGGCGTGAGCGACGCGGGCCTGAAGCAGATCTGGAGCGTGAACCCGCGCACCGGCGGGCGGCGCCTGGAGCTCGAGATGCAGGTGTGCGGAGAGGCCGAGGGGCTCGACCTGATCAACATCGTCGGCGGACGGCTGCACTGGCTGCTGTCGCCCATCGACCCCGGCTGCACGCTCACCTTCGGTCCCACCAGCGCGCTGATGCACTTCGTCCGGCGACCGGGCCGGGCGCGACTGACCGTGAGGGTGGCGGCGGTGGACGCTCCCGCCGTTCCGGGACGCGCCCGTGTGCTCGTGCACGTCTCCCGCAACCGGGTGGCCGTGAGCCGCGCGCGTGTGCATTTCGCGGGAGGGGTGGGCGTCACCGGCCCCAGAGGCCTCGCCTGGGTGAGCACGAGACTGGACCTGCCCGGGCGCTTCAAGGCGCTCGCGACCGAGGGCCGCCGCTACGGCCTGTCGGACCTGACCGCCGTGGGCCTCGCCGCCACGGCCACCGCGCGCTAGCTGCCCTCGGGGTCGTGGGCCTCGGCTGGACCCTCCCCCAGGTGGTCGCGCTGCTCTTCGCCGGCGTTCTCACCGACCGCTTCGAGCGCCGGGATGTGCGTCCTCGGGTCCCTCACCTGCGGACTCCTGTTCGTGCCCGGCGTGCGTGACGCGGGGGAGCACGTGCCTCCCGGCGGCACGCGCGGGGCGGCCACCGCGGCGTCCTCCTGGCCCTCACGCCGGGCACCTTGTTGGCAGCGATGGAGGCGCCCGTTCCGGTCCAGCAGCACACGATCCCCTGCTCGGCCCGCCCCTCGGCCACGTCCCGCGCCGCCGCCTCGCTGGCCCAGGCCCACTCGTCCCGCTCGCGGGGTGCGAGCGCTCCGTGAAGGACGGGCTCGTGCCCGCGGCCGCGCAGCTCCTCGACCACGGCCTCGGCCACACCCGACAGCTCATCCGCGGCCACGGAGATTCTCATGCGCCGCAGGGTAGCCTCAGTGGGGTCCGTGCCCGAGCTGCCCGAGGTCGAGATCACCGCACGCCGCCTGTCCGCCGGCGTGACCGGCGCCGTGGTGGAGTCGGCTATCGCGCCCGGCATGGTGACGATGAAGACCTTCGACCCGCCGCTGGACGCCCTGGCCGGCCGCGAGCTGACGGGCGTGCGCCGGATCGGGAAGATGCTGGCGGTGGAGGCGAGTGGGCTCACGGTGCTCGTGCACCTGATGTCCGCGGGGCGGCTCCAGCTCTACGACAAGCGCGCCTCCCTCCGCGACCGCAGCTCCAGGCTTCTGCTCCGCTTACCCGACGAGCGCGAGTTGCGGCTGCGGGAGTTCGGGACCCAGCAGCGCGCCTGGGCCAAGGTGCTGCCCTCCGACCAGGTGGGCGATGACGAGGCCGTGGCCACGCTCGGCCCGGACGCGCTTCCGACCCCGCCGATGGAGCAGTTCGCGGCCCTGCTCGACCAGCCCCGCCACCTTCATCCCCTCCTGCGCGACCAGCGCACCATCGCCGGCATCGGGCGCTCGTGGGTGGACGAGATCCTCTGGACGGCCCACCTCTCCCCCTTCCAGCGCGCCTCCGACCTGGACGCCGACGAGGTGGCGGCGCTGCACACCGCCTGCGGCGAGGTGCTGGGAGCTGCGCTCGAGCACTACGAGGAGGTGATCGGTGCCACTGTGCCCGACAAGCTGCCGATGCCGCTGAAGGTGCACCGTAGGCAGGGCGAGCCGTGCCCGCGCTGCGGCACGCGCCTCGAGGCGATCCACTTCAAGGACTACGTGATGAGCTATTGCCCGGAGGAGCAGACGGGCGGGCGGGTGCTGAAGGACCGGCGGCTCTCGCGGCTGTTGCGGTAGTCCCCAGGCGATACGTACCTTTGCCCGTGCCGGCAGCCACCCTCGGGGAGTCGTTCAACTCCTTCTTCGACGCCGTCGATCAGTTCGTCTCGAACCTGGCCTCGGTGCGGCTCGGGCCCCTGGTCCTGGCGTGCCTCCTCTTCACGACGTACCTGTCGTTTCGCGCCCGCGCGAGCTTCAACATCCTGCGCGCCGCCTACCCGACTGAGCCCTTCCGCTTCCGGACGATCTGGGGGGCGTACTTCGCGGGCTACGGCTTCAACTCGGTGATCCCCGCGCGCGGCGGTGACGTGGTGCGCCTGTTCCTCACCAAGAGCTCGGTGCCCCACTCGAGCTACCCGGCGGTGGGTGCGAGCTTCTTCGTGGAGGCGGGATTCGACATCGCGATGGGCTCGCTGATCCTGCTCTTCGCGTTCACCCAGGGGGTGTTCCCGAAGCCGCCCGACTTCGCGAAGCTGAACGCCTTCGACCTCTCCTACCTGGCCGCGCACCCGCGCTTCACGCTCTTCTTCCTAACGCTGCTGGCGGTGGGTGCGCTGGTCATGTTCGCCATGCTGAGCGCTCGGGCCAAGGCTTTCTGGGACCGGGTCAAGCAGGGCCTCACCATCCTCGAGGACCGCCGGCGTTACCTGCGCGAGGTGTTCCTGGTGCAGCTCATGGGCTGGTTCTTCCGCTTCGGTGCGTTCTGGATGCTGCTCGAGGCCTTCCGCGTGGGTGGCTCGGTGCGCAACGTGCTGCTGGTGCTGGGCGTGAACGCCGTGGCCGCGGCCGTGCCCTTCACTCCGCAGGGGGCGGGCGTGGCCCAGGCCCTGCTGGTGAAGGTGTTCGCGGGAACCGCGAGCGCCTCTACCGTGGCCGCCTACTCGGTGGGCCAGCAGATCGCCATCGGCGTGCTCACCTTGGGCCTCGGGTTCGCCGCGCTGGTGTTCATCTTCCGCGTGCGCAGCTTCAGAGAGGCAATCCGCCTGGGACGCGAGGAACGCGCCGCAGAGGCGCGGGCGTAGAGGCCGGCTGCGCGGGCCGGATGACATGGCTGCGGTGCTCCTACGTTCCGAAGCCCTCGCGCGCCTCGCGCACCAGGATCACGGCCTCCGGGAACACCACGCGCATGGCCTGCAGGAGGTCCTGCGCCTGCTGCTCGGCGTTTCCCTGGAGGTTCAACCGGGCGATGCCGGCCACGGTCATGTCCACGGCCAGCTTGATCGCGTTGTCGGCCCACGCCACCTTCTGCGCGCCCTGCATCTGCTCCGCGAACTCCGTCATGCGCCGGCGAAGCTCGTCCGGGTCGCCGAAGAGGCCGCCGAATGGGTCTTCTGAGGACATACGCATGATGGTAGCCATAGTCCGGTGCTCGCCCGCGGCGAGGCGCGCAGCTTGATCGCCCGATCAAGCGAGCACCTATACAGTCGCCCGCTGATGGCTCCCCTGAACCCCGATCAGCTACGCATGCGCCGGCGAGTCGAGAGCGGCATACGCCTGATGGCGCCTGCGCTCGACCTGGTGCTGGCGGTGGGCGAGCGGCTGTCGCGGATCGTGGAGCGCGACGACCCGGAGTACTACCCGCCCCGAACCGCGCCCGAGACCCCACCGCCCCCCCGCCCCTGATGGACGAGAACCAGCACGAGTGGGAGCGCCGGCTCGGGCCGGTGGCGGCAGGTGCGGCGGTGGCGGGCGTGGTGCTCCTGATCGCCCAGGTCGGATTCCAGGCCGTGGCCCTGTCGGGCGCGGGCAAGGGCGACCGCGGCGGTCTGCTCGCCATCCACGAGCACACCGGGCCGTTCGTGGCCTCGAGCGTCTGCGCGGCACTGTCGGGCATCGCCCTGGGCGTGGTGTTCTGGTACCTGTTCCGGGTAACCCGCCATCGTCGGCCGGAGCTGCCCGCCGCGCTGATCTACCTGATCTACGCCGGTGCCCTGCTCTTCGCCGCCGCCCGGATCGCCGCCGCCGTGCACAGCCTCGACCTGGCCGACCAGTTTGCCACCAGCGGGGTGCGCACGGAGCACCGCGCCGACGATCTGCTGAACAACGGCAGCGTGCTCGTCGGCGGCCTCGGCCTGGCCAGCAACCTGACCGTGGCCATACTGTTCGTGCTCCTCTCCCTGAACGCGAACCGCGCGGGGGTGGTGAGCAGGTTCATGAGCATCGTCGGGGTGATCGTGGGGGCGAGCGCGGTGCTGCTCGCCGGCGGCTCGCTGGTGATCGAAGTCTTCTGGCTCGGCGCCCTGGCCGTGCTGTTCCTGGATCGCTGGCCCGGGGGCCGCGGACCGGCGTGGGAGTCGGGCGTATCCGAGCGGTGGCCCACAGCCGCCGACCGCAGGAGCGCGGAGGCCGAGGACAGCACACCGGAGGAGCCTGAGCCACCGGCCCGGCGCTCCTCGCGCAAGCGCCGCAACCGGCGCTAGACCGAGGGTTCCGAGGGAGGAGCGCAGCCCGATCGGGAGTACCTGGCTGCCGCGGGCGAGCACCGGACCATGCCTACACGGCGCCGGCGGCCGTAGCGATCTCTGTGTAGGCCGCGGCCGGATCGGCACTGCTGTAGACCGAGGAGCCGGCCACGAACAGGGTGGCCCCCGCCTGCGCACATTCCCGCGCGGTGGAGGCGTCGATCCCGCCGTCCACCTCGATCGGCGTTCCCGGGCCGAGCAGCTCCCGCAGGCGGGCCACCCGGCCCGCCGACCCTTCGATGAAGGGCTGGCCGCCCCAGCCCGGGTTCACGGTCATGCACAGCAGGTGGTCGAGCGACCCGGCCAGGCCGGCCACCGCCTCCGGGGGGGTGCCGGGATTGATGGCGAGGGCCGCGTGCAGGCCGGCCTCGCGCACCGCCTTGAGGGCGTAGTGCACGTGGGGCGTGGCCTCCCAGTGGACGATGATCGAGTCGGCCCCGGCGGCTGCGAACTCGTCGATGCGCTGCTCCGGGCGTTCCACCATCAGGTGCACGTCGAGCACCCCGCCGCGCTCGTGCACGAGGTCACGCAGGGCGGAGACGATCAGCGCGCCGATCGAGATCGGGGGCACGAAGTGCCCGTCCATCACGTCCACGTGGATCACGCGGGCGCCCGCGTGCATCACCTCGGTCACCTGCTCCCCCAGCCGCGTGAAGTCGGCCGCCAGAATGGAGGGAGCCACGCGAACGTCTTGGAGAATCTCGGCACTCACCCGGCGCCGAGGCTACCGGAGCACCGACGGGAAGCGGGGCCCCGATCCGTCGGGGCCCCGCTCTCCTTCCCAGACTCCGGTCTATCCCTCGTCGCCGTCGGACGCGGGAGCCTCCACGCGGTTCTCCGGTCCGTCCTCGACCTGGGTGAGCGAGGTCACGTCCACGCGCTTCACGAGCTCGCAGTCGGAGCCCACCTGGTCGTACTGGTCCGCGAGCACGCGGTCGCGTCCCTCGCCGCAGTGGACCTTGTCCACCTCGCCGTCCCGGACCCGGAAGCGATCGGGGCCGGCGTCTCCGTACAGCTCGTCGCCGACGGGATCGCCCAGTGCGGTCACGTCGTAATGCGACAGCGCCCAGATCACGTCGGCTCCGTCACCGCCGTGCGTGACGTCCGCACCGCGGTTGGCGAAGATCAGGTCCGCGCCGGCGCCCCCGTACTGGGTGTCGTCGCCCGCGCCGCCGGACATCTTGTCCCGGCCCGCGCCGCCGACCAGGAGGTCGTTCCCCTCGCCGCCGTGCAGCCGGTCGCAGAGGCCGCGGAAGAAGTTCCGCCCCTCGCCGCCGAACACGCGGTCGTTGCCCGGCCCACCGTAAATGGCGTCGCAGCCGTAGCCGCCATGCAGCTCGTCGTCACCCTCGTTGCCGGTGATGAGCTCGTAGCCGCGGTTGCCGTAGATGCGATCGTTTCCGGCGTTGCCGTGAAGCAGGTCGCCGCGCCGCCCGGGGGCTCCTCCGCCGCCCCTGATCTGGTCGTCGCCGTCTCCGCCGCGAATCAGGTCGCGGCCCGGGCCGCCGTCCACACGGTCGTTGCCGGCGCCGGCGGCCACAAGGTCCGCGCCGCTGCGCGCGGACACCTGGTCGTCACCGCCCTTGGCGTAGATCCGGTCGGCCCGGGTGGAGCCGGTGAGATTGTCGGGACCGTCGTCGCCGACGATCGTTGCGGCGCTTGCGATCGCCGCGGCGACCATCGAAATGGCCGCGGCAGCCGCAAGGGCCACCATCATTGTGTTGCTACGCTGCCTCATGGGGCATCCTCCTTGGTGGTGGGGTGCCCCTTTAACCATTCTGGGGCAGGGAAGTTGCGAGTCCGTGCCCTGAGACATCCGGCCGGATCGGCATAGTCGCCCGCCCGTGAGCGACCCCGCTACGCCCACCGCCAGCCCGATCGGTACAACAGCGGAGATGCGCGAGACCACTCCCGGCGTCTACCTGATCGCCCGGCCTTCCGTGAACATCGAGGGCATGCGCGCCTACCTCGACGAGGTGGGGGGCACGTCGTGGCTCGACATGCGCCTGGACGAGGCCGATGGCGGCGAGCTGAACGCCGGCGAGGCGATCGTCGAGTTCGGCGGAAGGGCCTGCTACCGGAGTTGGGAGCCGGGCCTGAACGCGAACGTCACGCGCATCCGCACCCAGCGGGACGAGTACTTCGCGAACATCCTGCGCAGCGCCCACGGCAGCGTGCTGGAGCACGCGTCGTACTCATTCGCCTTCCGCAACGTGTCGCGCGTGTTCACGCACGAGCTGGTGCGCCACCGCGCCGGGTCGGCCTTCAGCCAGGAGAGTCTCCGCTACGTGCGGCTCACCGACATCGGCTTCCGCGTGCCTCCGGCGCTCGAGCCGGTGCGTCAGCAGGTGCTGGAGCTCGTGGAGCGGCTCGAGGAGTTCCAGGTCAGCGCCGCCGCCGAGCTCGGCCTGGACGATGAGGGCGTGCCCTTCTCGGTAAAGAAGGAGGTCACCTCGGCGCTTCGCCGGCTGGCCCCCATCGGACTGAGCACGGACATCGTCTGGACGGCCAACGTGCGCACGCTCCGGCACGTGATCGAGATGCGCACCGCCCCCGGCGCGGAAGAGGAGCTGCGGCTCGTCTTCGACCAGGTCGCGCGGACCATGCTGGCCGAGGCGCCCAACCTGTTCCAGGACTTCAGCCGTGACGAAGACGGCTCCTGGGTGCCCGAGTTCCGCAAGGTTTGAGGTAGGGCTGCGGTGCTCGCCCGGCCAACGCCCGGGCTGCGCTCCTCGCCAGGCTGCGGTGCTCGCCCGATCACCGATCGGCCTCCGCTCCTCGCCAGGCCGCGCTCCTTCTTAGCGAGCTGCTCGCCAACGTAAACGGGCGGCCCTGAGGCCGCCCGTTGACGTGGCGCCTTAACTCCCGCGCGAGCTAGCCGCGGGCCACGGTGGAGGTGCCCGTGCCCAACAGCGCGCCTGCCTTCACGACCTTCTTGCCGGCCACCTTGTTGATCAGGCGTGCCGCCTGACCCGAGAGGTGCAGCTCGGCGCCCAGGGTGGCCGTGCCGCCGCTCACCGACTTGCTCAGGTGGGTGAGCCGGGCGAGCACGATCACGCGACCCTGGTTGCAGTACCGCTTCGTGGCCTTGATGAACCGCTTCACGGTCTTCGAGTAGCGGGGTGCGGCGAGCGGATCGGTGTAGCCCTTGTGATGAATGGCGAACCGCTTGACGCTCTTGCGCAGGCTCTGGCATCCGCCCCGGAGACCGGGAAGCTGGGCCACGAGCACCGACGCCTTGCCGACGCGTACGGCCACGGGACGCCGCACCACCTGGGACTTGCTGCCCTTCGAGAACGTGAGGCCGCCGCTGTGTGCCAGCAGGCCGTTGTAGGTCTTGGTGTCGCCGAAGCCGGCCGCGACCGGGAACGTGAACTTGCCGTCAGCCCCGGTGGCGGGCCCGACGGGAGCCACGGACACGCCGGCGTTCGCGAGGAAGCTCTTCGCGCCGTCGGACGGGGTGACGACGGTGGAGCCGGTGACCTTCACCAGCTTTGCCTCGGCGCCTACGGCGCCCACAGCCATGATTGCCAGCGCTGCGACGACCGTTCCTACGAGCAGCCGGGCGCGGGGGGCCAAACTCTTCATTCCTTACCTCCGGTGATGGGGTGCGCTCCTAGGAACAGCCGCGAGCACCCGGAGTTGCGCTCTTTCGTCGGTCCTTTACATCAGGCCAGCCGCTGGTCCAGCACGCAGTCGAGCCGGGCGTGTTCCTCGTCCACCGGCACGGCCTTCTCGAGCCTCATGTCCATCCGGCGCCCGTCGATTGTGAGCATCGCCACCTGATTGTCGAACCAGGGGCCGCCGCCGCGGCGGCGCCAGCGCACCGCCGGATCTTCCACTCCCGCCGCACGTGCCAGCGGTCGGGTGAGCACCCCGGAGGCGCGCGTCATCAGCGCCCGGATCACCCGCCTCTCCTTCGAGTCCAGCGGGTTGCGGTAGGGGGAGCACACCGCCTGCCACACCGCGCTGCGCGCGCCCGAGCCGCGTGGGAAGGCCACCTCGAACAGGTAGGCGTGGTGCACGTCCCCGGACAGGGTCACGATCGAGGCCGGGGCCTCTCCGCGCTCGCCCGCGGCCACCGCCCGCTGAAGCTCGGCCAGGTCGTGGAAGGAGGACTGGAAGGCCGCCCAGTGCTCCAGGTCCACCGCGCGGCGGATGCGCTCGCCCACGCGGGCCGCCATGCCGCCCCAGGCGCCCCCCGCCACCGCCTCGCCCCACGCCTCCAGCCAGTGCATCCCGGGGCCGAGGAGGAAGGGCAGTGAGGTGGCCAGCAGGAGGTGGTCCACCCCGCCGGTGGCGTGCTCGGTGACCCATGCCCACTCGTCGGCGTCGACCATCGCGCGCCGGCCCTCCTCCAGCACCCGGCCGGCGCGGGAGTCGATCACCACGACGCGCGTGCTGCCGATGTCGCGGCAGTAGCTCCAGCGCGCGCCGTCGGTCTCGCGCACGGCGTGCGAGGCGAACTCCCGCAGCAGCTCGGTGCCGTCCCCCGCCTCCTTCACCCGCCGCAGGAGCTCGTGGTCGTCGTGCTCGGACGGGCTCACGTTCCCGATGTGCTGGTAGACCCAGTAAGACATCATCGCCGCCACCACGTGCTCGTCCCACCAGTCGGTGGTCCGCATCTCGTCCACCCACGACTGGGAGATGTTCCAGTCGTCGTGCACGTCGTGGTCGTCGAAGATCATCGCCGTGGGCACGGTGGACAGCAGCCAGCGGATCGTCGGCTCGGACCAGCTCTCCCGGTAGAGCCGCGTGTACTCCTCGTAGTCGAGAACCCGCCGGCCCGGCGGCTCCTCGGGGTTGCGGCGCGTCTCGACGAAAGCGGCGGTGCCCGGCGACACCTCGTCGGCGTACACCTGGTCCCCCAGAAGCAGAAGGAGGTCCGGCCAGCGCTCGCGCGGCTCCTTGCACAGGCGCAGGGCGAGCGCGCGCAGGGCGTCGATCTCCCGCCCGCGCTCGTCCTCGTCCTTGCGCAGCGAGTAGGGGGGCTCGTGGGGAGCGGCCACCCGGCAGGAGCCGAAGACGACCCGCGCCGCGCCCTCCTTGGGCAGAGTCCGGAAGGCGCTGGCCGGGAACTTCGAGCCGGCCACCGGCCACACCAGCTCGCCGTCGAGCCGCACCTCGTACTCGTAACCGGTCGAGGGAGTCAGGCCGCGCACCGTCACGAGCGCGTAGTGATGGCTGTCGATCTGGAAGGTGCGCTCGCGCGTCCCGAGCACCTCCACCTCGCAGGGACCGTCCGTCTCCACCCACGTCACCGCCTCCGTCTCGCCCGCGTAGCGGAGCAGCGGGCCTAGGACGAGGGCGGGCACACGTGGACCGTACCCCACGGCGGATACCTTCCCACCGTGGAATCGGAGCTCCAGCGCGTCGGCCGCGCGATTCACGACGCGCTTCCCGCCCGCGGGCGTGGCCCAGTCCGCGCGCTGGACGAACGCGCGATGGGGCTCGCGGCGGGTGACGAGGAGCTGCGCGCGGCGCTCTTCCGGTTCGTGGACGTGACACCGGCCTGCCGCTCGCTCGACGACCTGGCCCGCCACCTGGCCGGCTACCTGGAGGACGTGGGGGAGCGTCCCCCGCCGATCGCCGCGGCCATGCGCATGTCGGGCACGAAGCCGGGCCGGGCGGCCCTCGGCGCCGCGGCCGCGGCCGGGGTGCGCCACATGGCCCACCGCTTCATCGTCGGCGAGACGCCGGCCGCCGCCGTAAAGCCCATCCGCCGCCTGTGGGAGGACGGAGCCGCGGTGTCGCTCGACCTGCTCGGCGAGGCCACGATCACCGAGGCCGAGGCCGACCGCTACGCGGCTCGCTGCCGCGAGGCGCTCGACACCCTGGCCGAGGCCGCGCCCCGCTGGCCCGCCCGCCCGGCGCTCGAGGACGACTCCCACGGGCCCGTGCCGCGCGTGAACCTGTCCGTGAAGGTCTCGGCGCTCAGCCCGCTGTTGCGGCCCGAGGCCCCCGACGTGGGGCGCGAGGACGCCGCCCGGCGGATGCGCCCCCTGCTCCTGCGAGCGAAGGAGCTGGGCGCGCACCTCCACATCGACATGGAGTCGGTGGACACGCTCGAGGCCACCACGGAGCTGGTGTTCGCGCTGCTGCAAGAGCCCGAGGTGCGCGACGGACCGTCGGTCGGCCTCGTGATGCAGGCCTACCTGCGCGAGTCCCCGCAGCAGCTCGCGCGCGTGCTCGACTGGGCCGCCTCCACCCCGCGGCGACCGCCGCTCGTGGTCCGACTCGTGAAGGGCGCCTATTGGGACCACGAGGTGGTGGAGGCCCGCCAGCACGGCTGGACGCCGCCGGTGTTCGAGCAGAAGGCGGAGTCCGACCGCAACTTCGAGGAGCTCACGCGGTCGCTGCTCGACGCGCGGGCGGACGTGAGGCCCGCCGTGGCCTCACACAACCTGCGCTCCGTCGCTCACGCCGTCGCCTACAACCGGGCCACCGGAGGCGAGGACCGCGACCTCGAGCTCCAGGTGCTTCGCGGCCTGGGCGACGACCTGGCCGTCGCGCTCGCCTCACTGGACCTGCGCGTCCGCATCTACTGCCCGGTGGGCGACATGGTGGCGGGCATGGCCTACCTCGTCAGGCGGCTGCTGGAGAACACCTCGAACGAGTCCTTCCTCGGCGATCAGCAGCGCGGGGTGCCGATCGAGGAGCTGCTGGCCGCGCCGTGAGCTTCGCCAACGAGCCCGTGCTGGAGCTGCGCCGCGCACCCGTGCGCGAGTCGCTGCTCGGCGCGCTGCGCGACCTCGACGCCCGGCTGCCGCTGTCGGTGCCGGTGCTGATCGGAGGAGAGCGTGGGAGCGCCGAGGGTCTCGACTCCACCGATCCGGGCGCGCCCTCGCTGCTGGTGGCGCACGCGGGAACCTCGACCAAGGCGGACGCCGGCGAGGCCGTGTCCGTCGCCGAGCGCGGCTTCCGGGACTGGGGGAGCCGCCCGGCGGCGGAGCGTGCCGCCGCGCTGCGGACGGCGGCGGCGCGGCTGCGCGAGCGCCGCTTCGAGCTCGCCGCGCTGCAGGTCCGCGAGTGCGCGAAGCCCTGGATGGAGGCCGACGCCGACGTGTGCGAGGCGATCGACTTCCTCGAGTACTACGCCGGTGCGGCGGTGGCACTCGAGGCCGGGCGCGAGCTGCTCCAGGCTCCGGGCGAGCGCAACACCATGCGCTACGGGCCACTGGGCGTGGCCGCGGTGATCGCTCCCTGGAACTTTCCCCTGGCCATCCCCTGCGGGATGACGGCCGCCGCGCTGGCCGCGGGGAACGCGGTGGTGCTGAAGCCGGCCGAGCAGTCCCCGGCCAGCGCCCACGCGCTTGTGGAGGCGCTTCACGCGGGCGGGGTGCCCGCGGACGCCCTCTCGCTCCTGCCCGGGTACGGAGAGGCCGGCGCCGCCCTGGTGGGCGATCCGCGCGTCCACCTCGTGGCCTTCACCGGGTCGATAGCCGTGGGCCTCGAGATCCTTAGGCGGGCGGCGGAGACCCCCGGGGCGCAGCCTCACCTGAAGCGCGTGGTGTCGGAGATGGGAGGCAAGAACTGCGTGATCGTGGACTCGGACGCGGACCTGGACGAGGCGGTCCCCGAGATCGTGCACTCGGCCTTCGCCTACGCGGGCCAGAAGTGCTCGGCCGCCTCGCGGGTGCTCGTGCACGAGGCGATCGCGGACACGCTCGTCGAGCGGCTCGCGGGCGCGGTCGCGATCCTGCGGGTGGGGCAGGCCATGGACTTCGCGGCCGAGGTGCCCCCGGTGATCGACACGGCGTCCCAGGAGCGCGTGCTTCGCTACGCGGCGCTGGCCGAGCACGAGGGAGAGGTGGTGGCGCGGGTGGCCCCGGTGCCGGGCGAGGGCTGGTTCTGCCCGCCCACTCTCGCCCGCGGCATGCCCGACGACTCGTCCGTGGTGCGCGAGGAGATCTTCGGGCCGGTGTTGGCCGTGACCGTGGTGCCCTCGATCGACGCCGCCTGCGACGTGGTGGACTCGCTGCCCTTCGCCCTCACCGGCGCCCTCTTCTCGCGCAGCCCGGCCACCGTAGAGCGGGTGACCCGTCGCTCTCCGGTGGGCAACCTGTACGTGAACCGGGGCACGACCGGAGCGATGGTGGGCCGCCAGCCCTTCGGCGGAAATCGCCGCTCGGGCAGCGGCTCCAAGGCGGGCGGGCCGGACTATCTGCTCCAGTTCGTGCAGCCTCAGGTGGTCACCGAGAACACGATGCGGCACGGCCTCCAGATCACCTCGCCGTCCGAGGGGTAGGCTCAGGGCATGATCGGAGCCATAATCCTGGGACTATTTGCCGGCTACATCGCGAAGGCGCTGGTGCCGGGGAAGGACCCCGGTGGCTTCTTCGTGACGATCCTGCTCGGGCTGGCGGGCTCGCTGGTGGGCTTCTTCCTGTTCACCGAGCTGCTCGGGATCGGCGATACGCAGGCATTCGACCTGGGCGGCCTGATCGGCGCCATCATCGGCACGGTGCTGCTGCTCGTGGGCTACCGCGCCGTCGTGGGCGCGGGCGATCGCCCGGCGACCCCTTAGCCGACCCTAATATCCTGGGGCGTCGTGAGCGCCCCGCCCTTCGATCTCCAGTCGCACTCGATCCACTCGGATGGGGAGCTTTCCGCCGGGGACGTGGTGGAGAACGCCGCCGCCGCGGGCGTGGAGCTGCTCGCGCTCTCCGACCACGACACGGTGGACGGTGTGGACGAGGCACTGGCCGCCGGTGCGCTGCATGGCGTGAGACTCGTGCCCGCGGTGGAGATCTCCGCGGTGGACGGCGAGTACGAGGACCTGCACATCCTCGGCTACGGCATCGACCACCGCAGCGCGCTCCTGAACGAGCGGCTCCTTGATGCGCGCATGGATCGCGAGCGCCGGGCGGACGCGATGGCGGAACGGCTGGGTGAGCTGGGCTGGGCGGTGGACCCGGCGCCGATCGAGGCCCGCAAGCAGGCGGGAAAGCCCGTCGGGCGCCCCCATCTCGCCGCCGCCGTGCTGGCTCATCCGGACAACGCGGAGCGTCTCGCCAAGGAGGGCCACTCGGACGTGTCCTCCTTCATCCCGGCCTACCTGATCCAGGGCACACCCGGCTACGTGGCACGCAGCCGCCCGACCGTGGCGGAGGCGATCGGCTGGATCCACGACGCCGCCGGCGCGGCGGTGTGGGCTCACCCGTTCTGGGACATCAAGGAACCGGACAGGGTGCTCGCTGCGGTGGACCGCTACAGCGCCGCCGGGCTCGACGGAGTGGAGGTCTTCTACACCGCACACACCGAGGAGCAGACCCTGCTGCTGGCCGACCGCTGCGCCGACCTCGGCCTGCTGCGCACCGGCTCCTCGGACTACCACGGCCCGAACCACCGGCTCTTCAGCAGCTTCCGCGACTTCGAGCTGCACGACCGCGAGCCGAACCTGGGCCCGATCGCGCACGGCACGCTCGCCAACCCGGCCCGCGCCGGCGACGGCCTGTGCATCTGGCTCACCGGCCTCTCAGGCTCCGGCAAGTCCACCATCGGGCGCATCGCGGCCGGGGAGCTGCGCGACCGCGGGCATCGCGTGGAGATGCTGGACGGCGACGACGTGCGGCAGAACATCTGCGACGGCCTGGGCTTCTCGCGCGAGGACCGTGAGGTGAACGTGCGGCGGATCGCCTTCGTTGCAGACCTGCTCGCCCGCAACGGCGTGGTGACCTTCGTGGCGGCGGTGTCGCCCTACCGGCGCCCGCGCGACGACGTCAGGGCGCGCATGGGCGAGCGCTTCCTCGAGGTGTACGTCCGGGCCTCCGTGGAGACCTGCGAGGAACGCGACGTGAAGGGCCTCTACGAACGCGCCCGCAACGGCCAGATCAAGGCCCTCACCGGGGTCTCCGACCCCTACGAGGAGCCTCTCTCCCCCGAGCTCGAGGTGGACACCGAGGGCGAGAGCGCGCAGGACTCCGCCGCGCGGCTGGTGGATCTGGTGGAGGAGCGCCTCACCGCCCGCGAGCTGGCACGGGCCGAGGCCGGCTAGCTGTCATTCCCAGGTGCGTTTGTCAGGCGGCTGATGGGTGGCTGTTTGTTGAGGCTGCCGTGCGGCCGGGTGTGGTTGTAGTGGTGGAGCCAGGGTTGCAGAGTGGCGGTGCGTTCGGCGCTTGAGTGGTAGGTGCGGCGGT
>JBBQHI010000027.1:0-50433 GCA_038323835.1 Solirubrobacterales bacterium | reverse complement strand
CCTCCGCGCGCCGCTTCGTGAAGCCGAGGAAGATCGCGAGCAGGCCGGTGCAGAGCAGGAGCCACGAGGAGATCGGCACGTCGATGGCGAGCCCGCCAGCCGCCGCGCGCAGCACAAAGCCGGCGGCGATCGCCATCACGTCTACGAACAGCACGTGCTTCAAGCCGTGCGAGTAGCCGAGTTGCAACACCACGAAGCCGCCCAGCACCGCCAGCGTCTCCCAGTTCACGAGCGCCGCGATGCCGAGCGCCGCACTGGCGGACACGGCCGCGACCGCCAGCGCAAGCGCCGGCGACAGCTCGCCGCGGGCGATCGGCCGCGAAGCGGTGCGCGGGTTGTGGCGGTCGGCCTCCGCGTCGCGAACGTCGTTCAGCAGGTAGGTGGCGCCGCTCGCGAGGCAGAACGCGGCGAACGTCGCGAGCGCCAGTGCCACGGAGCCCGCGTGGGTGACCTTCCCGGCGAACGCCAGCCCGGCGAACACGAACAGGTTCTTGATCCACTGCTTGGGCCGCATCGTCTCGAGCAGCAGCACCGGGGTCCTGCGCACCGCCGCGAGGGGTTCCGGTGCAACGCCCTCGGCTGCCAGCTCGGCCGCATGCGCGTCTGCGGTCGGGTCGAGCACGGCGAGGTCGGGATCGTCGGCTGATTCTCTGTTGGTGGCCATGGACCCTCGGCGACGATAGAGCGTCCTGCGCCCAATCCGCGTCGATCGCGGCGTGGAAATCGAGCCAGGCGCGCGACTCCCAGGGCCCCACGGCTCGTGTGCCCGTGGTACACACGTCTCGCACCATGACGATGCTCAGCCAAGCGTTCGCGGTCCTGGTCGCCGCGGCGCTCCTCGCCTGGCGCGCACGGGTCCGGGGCGCACCGGCCGGGATCCGGTCGGCGGCTGTCGCGGCCGTGCTCGGGATTCTCGTGTTCGTCACGCTGTCCGGCTCCTGGACGGCCTGGCAGGCGTTCCGTAGCGAGCGGCGTGCGAACGCGGCGATTCCCGCGGCCGACATCGAGACGCATCCGGGCGCCGCTATCGGCGCCAATGTCGGCTTCGTCGAATGGCTGAACGGAAAGCTGCCGCCGCGGGTGAGCTTCTACCTCCGCACCACGGGCGCCGACGACGCCACCTACCAGTGGCTCACGTACCGGCTCTACCCGCGCGTCGCCGTTCAGGACTCGGGGGCGCACTGGGTCGTGTTCATCGGGCTCACACCGGCCGAGGCGGGCTTCGGGCCTCGCGAGTTCTCCCCGGTGCAGCAGTACGCGCCCGGCCTCCTGCTCGCGGAGCGGCGCAAGTGAGGACGGTTCTGGGACTTGTGGGGGTCACGGTCCTGTTCGCGCTGGCGGGCCAGGGCGTGCTGCTCGCGATCGGCCTCACCAAGCTTCGGGTCCGGAGCCTGCTGGCCTCGGCGGGGCTCGCGTACCTCGCGGGCGCGGCCGCCACCCTGCTGCTCGGCATTCTCTTCCTGACACTCGGCGGAGAGCTGAGCCTCCCGGCGTTCGTGCTGCTTGCCCTGTTCCTCTGCGGCGCCGGGGCGGCCCTGGAGTTCCGGCGTCACCGCCCAGGCGAAGCCGCTCGGCCAAGCGCCGCGACGCGCAACGAGAGGATCGTCGTGGGGGTGGCGCTGGCGCTCCTCGCCGCGCTGCTCGTGGTGGGGTTGATCGCTGCGGGCGTGCGGCCGCTCAGCGAGTGGGACGGATGGTCGATCTGGACGCGCAAGGCCGTTGTGCTCACGAGCAGCGGCCTCGACGAGCAGGTCTTCGCGGGCCTCCCCTACGCGTTCGCGCACCAGGAGTACCCGATCCTCCTGCCGCTCTTCGAGTCCGTCTACTTCAGGGGGATGGGCGGGGTCGACGGCCAGGCGATCCACGCCGCGCTGTGGATCCTGCTCGTGGCCTCACTCGGCTCGCTCGCGTACCTGGGCTCGCGCTTCAGCCGCATCTGGGTGTGGCTGCCCGTGGTGCTGGCGCTCGCGCTGGGCACGACGTTCTCGGGGCAGCTGATGACGGCCTACGCGGACGTGCCGATGGCACTGATCGCCGTGCCCGGCGTGCTCTGCCTCGGACTGTGGCTGCGCGAGCTCGACTGGCGCTACCTCGCACTTGGAGGCCTGCTGCTCGGGGCCACGGCGAACGTCAAGAACGAAGGCCTCCTGGTCACGGTGGCGGTCTTCGTGGCCGCGGCCCTCGTGCTCGCCGCCGGCCGGGCTTGGAGGCTGCTGATCCCGCTCGCGCTCGGCTTCCTTGGGGTGTTGGTAGCGGTCGCGCCCTGGCGGCTCTGGGCCAGCGGCCACGACCTCAAGAGCAACCTCCCGATCGGGAAAGGCCTCGATCCCAGCTTCCTCATCGACCGCTCGGATCGCATCGTGCCGTCGTTCAAGGCGCTCTACCCGATGCTCGAGAGCGGCGGGCTGGCCTACGTGGTGCCGCTGGCGATCGTGCTCGTGCTGCTCGCGCTCGCCACCCGCGGGCTGCGCCGTGAGGCGGCCTTCTACCTGCTTGCGGGCCTCGGCACGCTGGCGTCCGTGATCTGGGCGTTCATGATCACCTCGGACTCACTCGCGTACCAGATCTCGACCTCGGCCAGCCGGGTGATCATGGGCGTGACCGCGGTGTCGGTGGCGGCGCTGCTCCACCTCGGCGGGTTGCTTGACAACGACCGCGAATGCGAGGTCGCGCCCGGCTGAGGCGCCTCAGACCGGCTCGACCACCCCGCGCAGCCACTGCGCGGTGGCCTCGATCCCCTCGCGCGGGCCGATCTTCGCCTGCCAGCCAAGCAGCTTGCGCGCCCTCTCGACCGACGGCCAGCGGCGCTGCACGTCCACGCTGAAGCTCGGCAGGTGCTCGAGCTCGAACTCCTCCGCCGGTCGGCCGCAGGCCTCCCACACGATGCGCGCGATCTCGGCGACGGTCAGCTCCTCGGCGGCGGAGATGTTGAAGTCCTCGTTCTCGGCCCCTGGGTGCGCCATGGCGGTCACGAGGCCGTCGGCGATGTCGTCGATGTGCGTAATCGTGCGCGTCTGCTCGCCCGAGCCGAATATCTGGAGCGGCTTCTGTCCCTCGAGGACCTTGCGGATCAGGTCGGGCACCATGTGGGCGATGCCGGGCTCGTCCGCGGGCATCTCGCCCGGCCCGTACGCGTTGAACGGGCGGCAGATCGTGAACGGGACGCCGAACTCGTCGTGGAGCGCGCGGCAGTAGACCTCGCCGGCGAGCTTCGAGAACCCGTACGCGGAGTCGGGAATCGGGGTGTGGGCGATGTGCTCCTCGGTGGTCGGGTATTCCGTGGCGCGCTCGAACACCATCGAGGACGACACGTACACGAGCCGTTCGACGCCGGCATCGAGGGCGCCGCGGAAGACGCCGTTGAGGAGGCCCGTGTTCATCTCGAGGAGCGTGTACGGGAGCTTGTGGAAGTTGCCGATGCCACCGACGATCGCCGCGAGGTGGATCACGTGCGAGCAGCCGGCGGCGGCTCGCCCCGCGGCCGCCGAGTCGCGCAGGTCGGCGGTCACGACCTCGCAAGACTGGCGGATCCAATCCGGCGCCTCGCGCTGATCGGCCACCCGCACCTCCCACGACGGGTCGGCGAGCAGCCGCCGGACCACCGCAACGCCGATCGTCCCGGCGCCGCCCGTCACAAGGACCCGGCTCATGGGCCGAATGTAGCGCTACTGACGCACGACGCCCGGCACCGCGGGCATCAGCTCGTCCGCGAAGGCGAACACCTGCGCCGAGCCGGTCACGTTCCACGGGTCCACGAGCAGCGCCTCCCGCGGCACGCGCGGCAGCAGGCCGTCGAACTCCGAGTGGTTGGTGGCGATCACCACGGCGGCGGCGTCGGCGAGGGCGGTCTCGAGCGGCTCGGACTGCGCCGGCACGTGTGGGTCGTGGCGCGCCACGTGGGCCAGCTCGCGCTCGAGCAGCCGGATCAGCTTGCCGGCGAGCGAGTCGCGCAGGTCGTCCGAGTCGCGCTTGAACGTCAGGCCGAGCACCGCCACCTTGCAGTCGCGCAGCGAGCCGCCGAGCCGCCGCTTGAGCCCCTCGACCAGGAACAGCGGCACGGTCTCGTGCACGCGCGAAACCGCCAGCAGCATCCCAGGCGCGCTCGAGCGCTCCTCCGAGAACGTGAAGTCCTTGCGCAGGCAGCTGCCCGCGGTGAGCCCGGGCGAGGCGATCCCCCCGCGCGGGTAGTCGTGGTTGATCAGCCCGATCACCTCGAACACGTTCGCGCCCCACTGCTCGCAGTTCATCATCAGCAGGTTGGGCAGCGCGAAGTTCGTGTAGCGCAGGATGTTCGTCCAGATCTTCGCCAGCTCGGCCTGTACAGGCGTCGTCTGCATGATCTCGGTGCCGAACTCGGAGAACAGCCCGGCGGCGCGCTCACCCGACGACTCGCCGACTCCGCCGATGATGCAGGGCAGTGACGCGATCTCCTCGAGGAAGTGGTTCTCTGCGATCCGCTCGGGCACGTGCGCCACGAACAGGTCCTCGCCGACGGTGAACCCGCGCCGCTGCGCGAGGTAGCCCGCCACCCACTCGGTGGTGCCGGGCGCGACGGTCGAGCGCAGGATGATCGTGTGGCCGGCACGGAACAGCGGCAGCAGCTCGTCGAGGGCGCTGCGGATCTGCGAGATGTCGATCTCTATGTGGCTGAAGGCGGGGGTGCCGAGGGTGAGCACGATGTGGTCGGCAGCGGCGGCGGCCTGGAGCCGCTCGGACAGCTCGAGCCGACCCGACTCGACCACGCGCTCGAGCAGCTCCTGCGTGCCGGTCTCGTGGAACGGCATCCGGCGCTCCGAGATCGCCTGCAGCACCGACGGGTCCTTGTCGATCCCCACCACCCTGAGGCCCCGCTCGGCGAACGAGAGGGCCAGCGGGAGGCCCACACGACCTAGCCCGACGATGGCGACGCTGGTGGCCACGCCGGAGACTCTACGGCGAGCGCCGACGAATCTTCTCGTACACGAGCTGGCGCGAGAACGCCGTCAGGAACGCCGGGTTGTAATAGAGGTACCTCGGCAGCAGGCGGCGCGGCTCCTGCGCGATCCTGTACGTCCACTCGAGCCCCCTGTCCTGCATCCACGTGGGAGCCTGCGAGATGCGCCCTGCGTGGAAGTCGAACGCTGCGCCCACGGCGGACATGACGGGCACGTCGAGGCGGGCGCGCATGCGCGCCATCCACTTCTCCTGGCGCGGCACGCCGGTGCCGACCCACAGCACGTCCGGGCGGTCGGCGTTGATGCGCGCGACGAGCTCGTCCTCCTCGTGGAGCTCCAGCGGGCGGAAGGGAGGCGAGTAGCCGCCGACGATGCGGATGCCCGGGTGGCTGCGGCGCAGGCTGAGCGCGAGCTGCACCAGCGTGCCCTGGTCACGCCCGCCGTAGAGCCAGACGCGGTGGCCGCGCTCGGCGCAGCGCTCGCTGTAGCGGCGCATCAGCTCGGGGCCGTACACGCGGTCGTCCAGCGACTCCCCGAGCAGGTTCGCGGCCCAGACCAGCGGCATCCCGTCCGGCACGACCATCGAGGCTCCCTGGAGCGCCGACATCATCTCGGGGTCGTCCTGGGCCACCATGAGGGCATGCACGGGGGCGACGCAGACGTATCCGGCCTCCCGCGACTCGACCATCCCGTCCATGACCTCCACGGCCTCGGAGTAGTCCGTGGCCGTGACCGGCACCCCCAGCACGGGGCGGGTCCTGACCGGGTCGAGGGTGCTCGGGAGGCCGGTGGAAATCGATGACTGATGCTGGGTATCGGTCATGCCGAGCCTCGGAGGGTAGCCGTACGTCCGGCCAAACGAGGGCCGCCGCCTCGTGTCGTAGGGTCTGAACCCGTGAGTCCCGCCGGGGTTGCGCAGTCCGGGGCGGATCCACCCGATCCCGGCGAAGCCCGCCTGCTCGCCTCCGGCGCCCTGGCCCAGCAGGCGGCCCAGGGGAGCGGCCTGCTCGCGCTGCTCGTGGTGGTGACGGTGCTGGCCCGACGTCTCTCGCTGGCTGAGCTCGGCGCCTACGGCCTGGTGGCGTCTCTGGCCGGATACCTGCTGGTGCTGCGCAACAGCGTGGCCGCGGCGGCCGTGCGAGCGATGTCCGCAGCCACTGCTCCGGGCGAGCGCCCGCTGGTGTTCGCCGCCGCTGCCCGCCTCTACGTGAGGGTGGGTCTCGCCACCGGGGTGCTGATCGCCCTGGCCGCGCTCGGGATCGCCGCGGCGGTGCTCGACGGAGACCTGGCGGGCGACGCCCGTCTCGGCGGGCTCGGCCTGGGAGCGGTGTCCGCCGCGGGTATCGTGGCCAGCGTCTACCTCGACGCGCTCCGGGCGGAGCGCCTGCTCGTCCGCGCGGCCGGCCTCGAGATCGCCGCCGTCGCCGTGTACCTCGCGCTGATGGTCTCGCTGATCCTCTCGGGCGCCGGCCTGGCTGCCGTGATCGCCGCCAGCGGGGCGATGCCGCTCCTCAGCGGGCTGCTCTCCTTCGCCGAGGTGCGCCGCCGCCGGCTGCCCTTCCGCCGCGGCGGCCCCGGAGCGGAGCGGACGGGCCAGATCGTGCCCACCGCGGGCTGGCTGCTGGTGGTGGAGCTGTCCAACCTCGTGAGCTACGCGCTCGACCGCGTGATCCTCGGCGCCTTCCGCTCGCCCGCGCGGGTGGGGCTGTACGAGGGCCCGCTGCGCGCGCACAACCTGCTCTACGCCCTGGGGGGAGCGCTGGCGGTGCCCACCGTGCCCACGGCCTCGCGCTACGTCGCCACCGGCGACCAGCGCCGGCTGCGCGAGCTCGTGCTGCGGGGCTCGCGCTACACGCTGGCCCTGTTCGTGCCCCTGTGCGTGACCCTCATGGCGCTGGCCCGTCCCCTGCTCGATGCTTGGCTCGGCGGCCGCTACGGCGAGGGAGCCACGGCACTCACGATCCTCGTCTCCTACTGGATCCTCTACGGCGGGCTGGTGGTGACCCCGGGCTTCCTGGTGGGCGTCGGGCGGGCGCGCGAGGTCGCGCTGATCATGTCCTCAGCCGCCGCGCTCAACCTCGTGCTCACACTGTCGCTCACCCCCGCGCTCGGCCTCGAGGGCCCGGCGGTGGGCACCGCGGTGGCCTTCGCGCTCGCCTTCCCCTTCCTGCTCCGGCAGGGCCTGGAGGCCTCGGGCACCGCCCTGGGGGACCTCGTGCGGCGCGCCTGGGTGCCGGCCTACTCGCTGGGCGCGCTGCTGGCGGGCGTGCTCGTGGCCGTCCGGCTGCTGCTGGAACCCTCCGGCGTGGCCGCGGTGGCGGGCATCGCCCTCGCCGCCGTGGGCGGTTACTGGATCGCCTACTGGACGCTCTGGCTCGAACCGGGCGAGCGCGCGCTGGTGCGAAGCCTCGCCCGTCGGGACCGCGGCTAGGCTCTCCGCGCATGGGCGTGCCTCTCTTTGCCACCTCGCTCGAGCCGCAGCGCGAGCGGATCGCGGAGCGCCTCGTGGAGGTGGCCGCGTCCGGGCGTTACATCCTCGGCCCCGAGGTCGGCGCCTTCGAGGAGGAGTTCGCGCAGTACCTCGGCGTGCGCCACGTGGTGGGCGTGGGCAACGGCACGGACGCTCTAACCATCGCCCTGCGCGCCATGGGCGTGGGAGCCGGCGACGAGGTGATCTGCCCGTCGCTCACCTTCTACGCCACATGCGAGGCGATCGTGAACGCCGACGGCGTGCCCGTGTTCTGCGACGTGGACCCGGACACGGCCTGCGTGACCGCCGAGACCGTGCGACCCCATCTGAGTGCCCGCACGCGGGCGATCGTGCCGGTGCACCTGTTCGGGAACGTGGCCCCCGTGGCCGAGCTGCGGGAGCTCGGGGTGCCGGTGCTCGAGGACGCGGCCCAGGCCGCCGGGGCGAGGCTCGGCGGCGTGCGCTCGGGGGCGCTCGGGGATGCGGCCACCTTCAGCTTCTTCCCCTCCAAGAACCTGCCCTGCTTGGGAGACGGCGGCGCGATCGCCACGGACTCGGACGAGATCGCCGACCGCGCCCGCACTCTGCGCTTCCACGGCTCGCGGGACAAGAAGACGCACTCCGACGTGGGCTACAACTCGCGCCTCGACTCGATCCAGGCCGCGGTCCTGCGGGTGCTGCTTCCCGAGCTCGACGGCTGGAACGCCCGCCGCCGTGAGGCCGCCGCGGCCTACGAGCGCGCCGGTCTGGGCGACCTGGTGCGGCCCCTGCGCGCCACCGACGGAGCTGAGCACGTTTACCACCTCTACGTGGCCCGGGCCGAGCGCGCGGACGAGCTGGCCGCGGCGCTGAACGAGCGCGGGGTGGGCGCACGCGGCTACTACCGCACGCCGGCGCACCGGCAGGAGCCGATGCGGGCCTACGCAAGCGCGGAGCTGCCCGCCACCGACGAGCTGGCGCGCGAGATCATCGCGCTGCCGATGGGGCCGGAGCTCACGGACAAGCAGGTCAGCGCCGTGGTGGAGGCCTGCGGAGCGGCGGTGCCGGCGTGATCTCGGTCGCCGTGGTGGGGCTCGGCTACTGGGGCCCGAACCTGGCCCGCAACTTCGCCGCGCTGCCGGACTCGCGGCTGGCCTGGATCTGCGATGGGCATGCCGATCGCCTGGAGCGCATGGCGCCCTCGTTCCCCGGCGCCCGGACCACCGGCTCGGTGGACGAGCTGCTGGCCGACCCCGAGCTGGACGCGCTGGTGGTGGCCACCCCCGTGCCCACCCACGCCGATCTCGCCCGGCAGGCGCTGAAGGCGGGCAAGCACGTGTTCGTGGAGAAGCCACTGGCCCAGTCGGTGGCCGACGCCGAGTCGGTGGTGGCCGCCGCGGAGGAGAGCGGCCGCACGCTGATGGTGGGCCACCTGCTCGAGTACCACCCGGGCCTGGTGCGGCTGAGGGAGCTCGTGACCACGGGCGAGCTCGGCGACGTGCACTACATCTACGGCAACCGGGTGAACCTGGGCAAGGTCCGCGCCGACGAGAACGCGCTCTGGTCGCTGGGCGCGCACGACGTGTCGGTGGTGCTGGGCCTGGCCGAGGAGGAGCCGGTGCAGTGCCACGCCTTCGGCGAGTCCTACGTCCGCGACGGGATCGAGGACGTGGTCTTCTGTTACATGCGCTTCCCGTCGGGACTGGCCGCCCACCTCCACCTGTCGTGGCTCGACCCGCACAAGGAGCGGCGCTTCACCGTGGTGGGCTCGAAGCGGATGGCCACCTTCGACGACATGGCCATCGATCAGAAGCTCACCGTCTACGACAAGAGCGTGGACCAGCCCTACAGCAGCTACGGCGAGTACATCGCCCGCTCGGGCGACGTCTGGTCACCGAGCGTGCCCAACCAGGAGCCGCTGCGGCTCGAGTGCGCGCACTTCCTCGAGTGCATCCGGGACGGCACGCGGCCGCGCTCGGACGGCGAGAGCGGACTGCGCGTGGTGAGGGTCCTGGAGCAGCTGCAGAGCTCGCTGGACGGCGCCGTGCGGGCGCCGGCGAGCGCGGGCTGAGCGGCCGGAGCCGTTTCGCACGGGGGGGGGTCCGCCCAGCGCACCGCATGGATGTACAGAACGGATAGCCCTGGGCCGCCGCACCCAGCCGCAGTGCGCCGGCTACTCCAGCCCGGGCTCGGCCCGGTCGGCGATCATCGCCGCGAGCGCGAGCGACGACGTGGCCGCCGGCGAGGGCGCATTCCGCACGTGGAGCGCGCGCTCGGTCTCCGAGAACACGAAGTCGTCCACCAGGGCGCCGTCCCGGCCCAGCGCCTGAGCGCGCACGCCGGCGAAGTAGGGCTGGAAGTCCCCTGCGGTGAGGCCCGGCACGTAGTCGGCCGCCGCCTTGGCCAGAGCGCCACGGCTCACCGCGTGGCGCATCTCGGTGAGCCCGGTTCGCCACCAGCGCCGAGCCATCTTCCAGGTGCCTGGCCAGGCGAGCGTGCGCGCGATCCCGGCGTGGGGGGCGAGGAACGCCGTGGGCCCGAGTGACACCTCGCCGTCGATGTGCCGGGTGAGGTGCACGCCCAGGAAGGGCAGCGACGGGTCGGGCACCGGGTAGATCATCCCCCGAAGCAGCTCACGGCGCTCGGGCCGGAGCTTCAGGTAGCTGCCGCGGAAGGGCACGATGCGCGGGTCGGCCGGGCCGCCGGCCTCCACGGCCAGGCGATCCGCCTGGGCGCCCGCGGCGAACACCGCGAAACGGGCCCGGGTCTCGCCGCGCGCGTGCCGGAGGGCGATGCGGCCGTCGTTCTGCCCGACGCCGGTGACGCCCGCGCCAATGGCCACCGGCACGCCCAGGCCCGCCAGCTCCGTGGCCAGCGCTCCCGCCACCTCGCCGAAGTCCACGATGCCGGTGACGGGCGAGTGCAGCGCGGACGCCCCGACGCAATGAGGTTCCACCTCCGCGATCTCCTCCCCGGACAGGCGGCGCAGCCCGGGCACGCCGTTCTCGCGCCCGCGGCGCTCCAGCTCGTCCAGCGGCGCGAGCTCGTTCTCGTCACGGGCCACGATCAGCTTGCCGCAGCGCTCGTAGGCGATCCCGTGCCGGTCGCACAGCTCGTACATGAGCTGCGACCCGGCCACGCACATCCGCGCCTTCAGCGATCCGGGCTTGTAGTAGATGCCGGCGTGGATCACGCCGCTGTTGTTACCCGTCTGCCCGGTGCCCACCCGATCCGCGGACTCGAGCACCACGATCTCGAGCTCGGGGTGCCGGGTCTTCAGCTCCCGGGCGGTGGCCAGGCCGAGGATGCCGCCGCCCACGACGGCGAGGTCGCACTCGGAGGGTGGGGAGGAGCCGGACATCGCGATGAGATTACGCACGGGCGCCGCCTGAAAGGCCCGCTACGATCGGCGGCGTCGTGCCGGGCGCCGCCACCAGATCCGAAGGACGCCGCTTCACGGACGAGCGCTACTGGGACGGCTACTGGGAGGGCACGGACCTCCCCCGCGAGATGCGCCGCGAGCCCCACGCGCTCCAGGCGAACGCCCTCCTGGACGTGTTCGATCGCACCCTGTCCCGCGATCCCGCACGCAGCGTGCTCGAGGTGGGCGGCGCACCGGGCCAGTACCTCGCCTACCTTCACCGCACGTTCGGCTACCGCTGCTCGGTGCTCGACTTCTCGGCCGAGGGCTGCGCGCTCGCCCGGCGGAACTACGAGCTGCTCGGCATCCCCCTGGACGTGCACCACGCCGACCTCTTCGCCGGCCTCGACATCGGCCGCTTCGACGTCGTCTACTCGCTCGGCCTGATCGAGCACTTCACCGACCTCACCGGCGTGATCGAGGCCCACGCGCGCCTCGTGGCGCCGGGCGGGACGCTGATCGTGGGCGCGCCGAACATCGTGGGGGTGAACCGCTGGTTCATGTCCCGCCTCGGCCCCGAGCGCCTGGCGGTGCACAACCCGGACATCCTCGAGATCGAGCGCTGGGACGCCTTCGAGCGCGAGCTCGGCCTCGAGCGGCGCTTTCGCGAGTACGTGGGCGGCTTCGAGCCCGGGGTGTTCGCGATCCTGGAGGAGAAGAGCGCCCGGACGATGCCGCTGTGGGCCGTGGCCCTTGGGCTCCAGAAGACCGTGGGGCGCCATCTGCCGGGGCTGCGCCGCTTCAACCCGCCGTGGCTCAGCGGCTACCTGATCGGCGCGTATACGGTCCGCTGACGGCGCCGACCCCGGCCGGCGTCACCATTCCCAGTCCCATGGAGTCCTCGCCGGACCAGCCGGTGCGCCCGCTGCGCGCGGGTGCCGTGCTCAACTCGGGCGGGCAGATCGTGGTGGCCGCCTCGGGCGCCCTCTCCACCGTGGCCGTGGCCCGGCTGCTGGGGCCGGGCGGGGCGGGCGCTTACGCGATCGCCCTCTCCCTGCTCACGATCCTCACCAGCTTCGGCGCGGCCGGCCTCGACGCCGGCATCACCTACTTCGTCGGGTCGGGCCGCTGGGCGCCCTGGGCCGCGTTCGTGCGGACCCAGGCCGCAGCGCTCGGCCTCGGCCTGGCCATGGTGGGGGTGGGACTCCTGGCCCGGCTGGCCGCGCCGTCGGCCTTCGCAGGGCTCGACACCGACCTCGTCCTGATCGCCCTGATCGGGATGCCGTTCGCGCTCTCGTGGCTCTATTCCGCAAGCCTGGCCGTGGCGCTCTCGCGCTACGAGGCCTACGTGGCCTTCCCGGTGATCCAGGCCGTGGCGATGGTGGCCGCCGTGACCGCGCTCTGCGCAGCGATCGACCTGAAGGGCGCGGTGATCGGCCTGGCCGCCTCGCAGGCCGTGGCCGCCGCGGCGGGGATCGCCTGGGCGTTCCGCAACGTCCGGCCGCTGGAGCGCAGGCCGTCCTCGGAGGGCATCGTGGCCGAGGCGCTTCGCTTCGGGATGAAGACCTATCCCGCGAACGTGCTCGCCCTCCTGAACTTCCGCCTCGACCTGCTCCTGCTGAACGCGCTGGCCACCACGGCCGACGTGGGCCTCTACTCGGTGGCCGTGTCGGTCACCAGCGTCATGTGGCTGCTGCCCCGCGCCCTCAGCTCGGTGGTGTTCCCGCGGGTGGCTCAGCTGAGCGCGGGCGACTCGCGGGAGGAGCGGGACCACCGCGAGATGGTGGAGGAGAAGAGCGTGCGCCACGTGGTGCTGATCACCGTGCTGGTGGCCGCGGTGCTGGCCCTCGCCCTGGTGGGCCTGGTGAAGCCGGTGTACGGGGACGACTTCGGGGACGCTGTGGTGCTGGGCCTGATCCTGCTCCCCGGGGTGTCTCTGCTGGGGGTGGGCAACGTGCTGTTCGCGACCATCCTCGGCCGCGGCCGGCCCGCCTACAGCCTCTACAGCAGCCTGATCGCCACCCCGCTCACGATGGCGCTCTACCTCGCTCTGATCCCGCCGTTCGACGCCACCGGCGCGGCGCTGGCCTCCACCGCCTCGTACACGCTTACCTTCCTCCTCGCCGTGCACTACTACCGGCGGGCCACCGGGCGCTCGGTGCTACCCCTGCTCGTGCCCGGCCGCGACGAGTTGCGCGACTACGGTCGCGCGCTCCGCGACGTGCGAGTGCGCCTGGGGCTCAGCGCCTCCGGCAGGTCATGAGCTTCGTGGAGGGCCCGCGGCCGCTCCGGCCCACCAGCACGAGCTCCACCGGGTACAGGAGCGCCCCGGCCACGCGGCCCAGCACGTCGTGGATGCCGACCGCCCGGGTCAGGAGCCGCCACCACAGGGCGAGAGCGCGGCTGTCCGAGTCCACGGGGGTGTTCATGAGCCAGAACATCGGGCGCAGCTCCACCGGCTCGAGCCCGGCGTCGGCGAGCAGCGCCCTGATCTCGGCGTCGGAGCGGCTGACCTGGTGACTCGCGCGGGCCGCTCCGGCGGTGAGGAAGTTCTCCGAGAAGAGCAGGATCCCGCCGGGGGCCAGCAGGCCGGCGATGTTGTGCAGCGCCCGGCGGTAGGCGTCCTCGTCCACGATGTGGAAGAGCACGTCCATGGCGGAGAGCGCGTCGTAGGTCTCGCCCCCGGCGGACGGGTCGTCGCCGCCGATGTCGAGGCGGACCACCTTCACCCCGCGGCGCCGCTCGCGCAGCCGGTCCACCACCACCTGCGTCAGGTCCGACGCCGTGACCGAGGCCACGCCCAGGCGCCGCCAGCAGTCCAGGTAGAAGCCGCTGCCCGAGCCCACGTCGAGCACGCGCAGGCCGGCCAGCCCGCCGCCGGCGGCGCGCCGGGCGGCACGCTCGAACACGCGCCGGCGCACGGCGTACATCCAGCGGTTGAACGACTCCCCGAGGCCGAGCCAGCCCACGCCGCCGAGTCCGTCGTGGGCCTCCAGGCGGCGCTCCCAGTAGTCGCGGACGTCGATCCCGGCGGGCGGCATGGCGGGGCAGTGTGGCAGACGTCCGGGAGCGCACCGGAAGCGCGAGCGCGATGAGGATCGTGGTGGTCACGCCATGGTTTCCGGAGGCCGGCGACGGCTCCGGGTCCTTCGTCCGGGACCAGGCGCTGGCCGTGGCGGCCGATCACGAGGTGGCCGTGGTGCACCTCCGCTCGCGGGCCGGGGCGGGACTGCGCGAGGAGGCCGACGATCGGCTGCGCGTTATCCGCTGCGGCGTTCCGGAGCGGTTGCCGCCGGGCACGTCCACGGCGTGGGAGCTGGCCGCCACCGCCCGGGCCGTGCGGCATCTGGCCCGGCACGGCTGCCCGGCCGACGTGCTGCACGCCCACGTCTACACGGCGGCGCTGGCCGCGGTGCCGGTGGCCCGGGCCCGCCGGTTGCCGCTCGTGGTCTCGGAGCACTATTCGGGCGTGGCCCGGGGGGCGCTCGGGCGCTGGAGCCGGCTCGCCGCGGCGCGCGCCTACCGGGCGGCGGACGTGGTGTGCCCGGTGAGCGAGAGCCTGGCCACGGCCATCGCGGCGATGAGCCCGCGGGCCCGGATCGAGGTGATGCCGAACGGGGTGGATACCGACCTCTTCCGGCCGCCGGACCGCGAGCGGGAGCCCGGCCCGGCCCGCGTGCTCGTGGTGGCCTCGCTCGTCCCCGTCAAGGGCGTGCCGCGGCTGATCGATGCCGTGGGCCGCGTGGCGAGCACGGGCGCCGACCTCCAATTGACCGTGGTGGGGGACGGGCCGCAGCGCGCCGAGTGCGAGCATCGCGCCGCGGCAGCGGGCCTGCTCGACCGGGTGGATTTCCGGGGCCGCCTGCCGCGCGAGCGGGTGGCGGCGGGCATGCGCTCGGCCGACGTGCTCGCCGTCCCCAGCGAGTGGGAGACCTTCTCCGTGGCCGCGGCCGAGGGGATGTGCTGCGGCCTTCCCGTGCTGGCTTCGCGGGTGGGCGCGCTGCCCGAGCTGGTGGACGAGGACGCCGGGCTGCTGGTGGACGCGGGCGACCCGGAGGCGCTGGCCGAGGGGCTCGGGCGGATGCTCGACCGGGTCCGCGGCTTCGACCGGCGGGCCCAGTCCGAGCGTGCGGCCGAGCGCTTCGGGGCCGGGCACGCGGCCCGGCGCTGGAACGGGCTCTACCGCGGGCTTGTCGCCCGCTGACGCCGGGAGCGGTCGGTAGGCTGCGGCGCGTGCCGGCCATGCTGCAGACCGCTGCCGCGCACCTCCCCGGCCCGGCCAAGCGCGCGGTCCAGTTCGGGCTCGAGGCGATCGATCCCCTGGTGGTGCGCGCCTACCGGCGCCGGACGGGGTACGCCGCCCCGATCCCCGGGGTGATGCTGCGGGCCCGCGTCGGGGGCCCCCGCGTGGACGTGTTCGTGGACTCGAGCCGCAACCTCACGGCCGACATCGAGGCGGCGGTGGCCGATGCCGGCCGCTCCTTCGAGGACTTCCGGGACGTGCTCGACTTCGGCTGCGGGTGCGGCCGGGTCCTCGTGCCGCTGGCCCGCGCCCATCCCTCGTCCTCGTTCCATGGCTGCGACATCGACGTGGACGCCGTACGCTGGCTCGCGCGCAACCACCCGAACCTGGACGTGGAGGTGAATCGCTTCGAGCCTCCGCTGCCCTACGCGGACGAGACCTTCGACCTCCTCTACTCGGTGTCGGTGCTGACCCACCTCGACGAGGACTCGCAGTTCCGCTGGCTGCGTGAGATCCGGCGCGTGCTGAAGCCCGGTGGCCTCGCGCTGGTCACCGTGCACGGCGAGAGGGCGTTCCAGGGATTCTCCAAGGCGAGCAGCGTGGCCGTGGACAGCGATCGCATCGCCGCCCACGGCTCGCTCGAGCAGAGCGGCTTCGTGTTCGAGCCCGCCGCCGCCTCGCACTGGAGCGCGCTCCAGTTCATCGACGCCGACGACGCCTGGGGCCTCGCCTTTCACAGCCCGGACTACATCCGCGAGCACTGGGGCGAGATCTTCACGTCCACCACCCTGCTGGAGCGCCCGGGCCGCCTGCAGGACGTGGTGGTCCTCGGCCGCTGAGCATGTCGCGGGCTCCCGTGCCGCGGCGGCTGCTGCTCGTCTCGTACTACTACCCGCCGGTCCCGGCCAACAGCGCTCGGCCGCTCACGATGGCCAAGTACCTGCGCCGCCGCGGGCACGAGGTGCACGTGCTCACCACCTCCGGCTACGGCGCCCTGCCCACCGACGCCGCCGATCGAGTGCACCGCGCCGGCGACCTCTTCGCCAACCCGACGCTGCGGCGGCTCACCCGCCGCCCGCCGGCCACCGCGCAGGGCGCCCCGCCGCCCACCGGCACGCCGCCGCCCGGCCTGCTTACCAAGGTGGTGGTCCCCGAGCTCACGCTGCTCTCATGGACCCCGGCGGCGGTGAGGGCCACCCGCCGCCTGGTGGCCGCCCACGGGATCGAGTGCGTGATCACCAGCTCGCCCACCGAGTCGAGCAACCTCGCCGGCCTCGCCGCGGCCCGCGGCGCCGCGTGGGTGGTGGAGTTCCGCGACCCCTGGCGCTTCAAGCCCGAGTTCCCCACCGCGCCCCAGCGCGCCCTCGACCGCCGGCTGGAGCGCCTCGTGACGGCCCGGGCCGACGGGGTGGTGGCGCTCCAGGACGCCGCTGCGGAGGAGCTCGAGACCCGCTTCGGCCGTTCGGTTCGCTCCATCCCGAACGGCTGGGACCCGGACCTCGGCGCCGGCGAGCCGCCGGCGCCGCCCGCCCCCGGAGCGCCGGTCACGCTCGTGCACACGGGCCACCTGTCGGGCGAGTGGGGCCGGAGCCCCGACACCCTCTTCGCGGCGCTCCGCCGCCTCCGCGAGCGCGAGCCCGAGGTCGGGTCGCGGCTGCGGCTCGTGCTGGCCGGGCCCACCACGGCCGTCGAGGAAGAGCTGCTGGCTGGCCTCGGCATGGGCGACGCCGTGCGCCACCTCGGGCATCTCTCCCGCGAGGAGTCGCTGGCCCTGCAGCGCTCGGCCGACGCCCTCCTCCTCATGACCTCCGACCGCGCCGTGGAGAGCCCGGGCAAGCTGGTGGAGTACATCGCCGCCGGCCGGCCCGTGGTGGCGCTCGGGGACCGCAGCGAGGCCGCGCGGATCGTGCGCGAGACGGGCGTCGGGGTGTGCGTGCCGGGCGGCGACGCCCAGGCCGCGGCGGGGGCGCTGCGCCGGGTGGTCACGGGCGAGCTGTCGGCCGCCTACGCCCCCCACGGGCTCGACCGCTTCACCTACCCGGCTCCCGCTCTGGCGATGGAGGAGGAGATCGAGGCCGCGATCACGCGGGCCGGCGCGCAACGGCGTGGAGCAGGTCGCCCGGGCCGGCGAGGCGGTCGCCGGCCAGGGCCAGCGGGTAGGTGAGGGCGCACAGGCCGAGGGCCACGCGCAGGCGGAGGCCGTCGGGGAAGAGGCAGCGCCCGGCCAGCGCGTACTGCATGCTGGCCGGCAGACCCATCGTGCTGCTGGAGGTGTGCACCTCAACCACCTCCAGGCCGGCGGCTTCCAGCGCAGCACGCAGTCCCTCGGGCGTGAAGTGCACGCGGTGGCGCGGCAGATCGAGGTGAAACCAGCGTGAGCCGAAGCGCCGCGCCTGCCACGAGCCGAAGTTGGGCACCGTGACGGACACGAGACCGCCCGGCGCAAGCGCGCGCCTCACGACCCGCAGGTCGGCCACCGGCTCGGTGACGTGCTCCAGGGAGTGCTGGAACACGGCCCCGGCATAGGCGCCGGGCTCGAGCTCCACCTCCGCGAGGGTGCCCCCCCGCGCGTCCACGCCGCGGGAGGCGGCCACGGCGCAGGCGTCCGCCGAGGGCTCCACTCCGGTCACGCGCCAGCCCCGCTCCACCAGCACGGCGGCGAGGTCACCGCGGCCGCAGCCCACGTCGATCGCGCGGGAGGGAGGAAGCTCCCGGAGCGGTCCGAGCGGCATGCCCCTGAGTGCCTGCCGGGCCTGTAGCCCGCGGATCAGGCGCGAGGCCACGCGGGCCAGGGGGTTGGCGGGCAGCTCGTAGGGCCCGTAGCCCGAGGGGTAGGAGGCGGCCAGCTCCTCCGGTCCGGCCGGTGGGCGCGTGACGCCGGTGCCGCACCGCTCGCAGCGCAGGACGGTGAACCGCCCGGGGGTCCGGTGGAGGCGGTCCGCGCCGTCGCTCAGTGCGAGCGCGAGCCGGACGGCGCCGCACGCGGGGCAGGTGTCGGTGCGGCCCTCGACCAAGGCCCGGAGGGTAATGCCGGCGCCGGTAGCCTCCCGCAGCCGTGGCGCGCCTCCTGCACATCCTGCCTCACCCCGGAGGCGGGGGCGAAGCGCTGGTGGACGTGCTGGAGAACGCGGGGGGCGGGTTCGAGCATCGTCGCCTGCACCTGACCGGGGACCGGACGCCGGCCCGGGCCGCCATCGCGCTGGCGGGCGGCCGACGCGCTCTCGCCCGCGCCGTGCGCGACGCCGACGTCGTGCACGTGATGGGGGACACCTCGGCGATGCTCACCGGACGCCTTCTGGCTCCCCGGCCGTCGGTGGTGGAGACCCAGGGCCTGCACCTGCTGCGCCGCTCGGCGGGGGTGCGGGGAGCCGTGGTGCGCCGGGCGATGAGCCGCGCAGTGGCCCGCACCGCCGTGACCGTCTGTGCGTCCGAGCCCGAGATGCGCGAGCTGCGCGAGGTGTGCTCGCCCGCGGGCGCGGCCCGCCTGCGGCTGGTGCTGAACGGGATCGAGATGCCGGAGCCCATCGGCGCGGCCGAGCGCGAGGACGCGAGGCGGGAGCTCGGGCTTCCCCCGAACGCGTTCGCCGTGCTCTACGCGGGCCAGCTCGAACGGCGCAAGCGTCCCGCGGTGGCGGCGGAGGCCGTGCGCACGCTCGGCGGCGGGGCCGTTCTCCTGGCCGCGGGCGAGGGTCCCGAGCGCCAGGCGCTCGAGCGCCTCGGGGACCCGGCCGTGCGCGTGCTCGGCTTCCGCGCCGACGTGCCGCGGCTGCTCGCCGCCGCCGATGCCTTCGTCATGCCCTCGGAGCGCGAGGGCCTCTCGCTGGCGGTGCTGGAGGCCATGGGGCGGGGGCTGCCGGTGGTGGTGTCCGACGGCGCCGGGAACCCCGAGGCGGTGGGCGACGCGGGAATCGTGTTCCCGCTCGACGACGCGCCGGCACTGGCCGCGGCGCTCGGCCGGCTCGCGGCGGACCCCGATCTGCGCTCGCGCCTTGGCGCCGAAGGCCGAGAGCGGGTTCGCGCGCACTTCCTGATCGAGCGCTGGCTGCGCGAGATGCAGGCCGAGTTCTACCGCGCGCTCGCGGCCGAACCCGTCATGGCGCCTGGCCGAGACGCCGCCTCGCCATCCGCTTGAGCGGAATCGGCGTAACGAAGGACACGGCGGCCGGCACCAGGCCGAGCAGGCCGCGGGGCGAGCGGCGACGGCGAAGGGCGGCGATGCGAAGGCTCAGCGTCTCCCCGATCTGCGCGCGCTCCCGGCGGGCGGCCACATTCGCCCCCGACATCAGGCGTGAGGCCAGCGGAGCGTCGATGGTCACGATCTCGTGCCGCTCCGCCAGCCTCAGCCAGAGGTCCCATTCCATCGCGTAGAGGTAGCGCGGGTCGTAGCCGCCGGCATCGAGTGCGGCCTGGCGACGGAAGCAGGCGCAGGAGTTGGGGATCGGGTTGAAGCGCATGAGCACGGGCCGCACGTCCCCCGCCGCGAAGGAGGTTCGGGGGGCGAGTGGGCTTTCGTGCTCGTCAACCTCGTTCATGCGGCAGCCCACCACGGCCACTCCGGCATTCGCGTCGAGCACGGCGAGCTGGCGCTCCAGACGCGTGGGGTGGGACCAGTCGTCGGCGTCCTGGATCGCCGCCACCGGCGCGCGGGATTCGCGCAGCCCGTCGTTAAGGCTCGGCGAGATGCCGCGGTGCGGCAGGCGCAGGTGGCGTACCCGGTCGTCGCCCAGGCCGGCCACCACCTCTGGGGTCTCGTCGGTGGAGCCGTCGTCCACCACGATCAGCTCCAGGTCCGCCACGGTCTGCCCGAGGATCGAGCGCGCCGCGCGCTCGAGCGTGCCGGCGTTGTTCCAGCAGCCGATCAGCACGCTCACGCGCGGCGCCGCGCTCACCGCGGCCGGCCCGCGCCGTCGGCGTACACCCCGGCCACCACGTCGAGCGAGGACGCGAGCGACAGGCGCGGCCCGTTGGCCTCGAACCACGCCGCCGTGGACTCGCGCAGGGCCGGGCCCGCCTCGTGCACGCGCACGATCGCGTCAGCGAGGACCTCCGGGTCGTCGGACGCCGCCACCGTGCCGTTCACCCCCTCGTCCACCAGCTCGGTGGCCGCGTTGTCGGGGGCGGCGCACACCACGCTGGGCACACCGTTTGCCGCCGACTCGACCACGATCTGCCCGTAGCCCTCCCGGCGGGAGGGGAGCACCATGCAGAGCGCGCTGCGCAGGGAACGGGTCACCTCATCGGCGCTCACGAAACCGCGCACGGACACCGCGTCTCCGAGGCCCTCACGGGCCACGAGCTCCTCCACCGCACGCCGGTCAGGCCCGTCGCCGAAGATGTCGCAGCGCAGGTCGGGCAAACGCCGCCGGGCCACCCCCATGGCCCGCACGAGGCTCGGCACCCGCTTCTCCGGGATGTGGCGTCCGGCGAACACCACGCGCTGCTCCGCGGGCTCGGGGTTCGGCGGCCCGAGAGGCCCGTCGTACTCGCCCGAGAGCACCGTGGGCTCGCCGCGCAGGCCCTCGGCCCTGAGCCGCCCGGAGTGGAGGCGGGAGAAGCAGAAGGCTCGCTGGGTCACCCGTGCGCAGATCAGCTGCACCGCCCAGCCGGCCGTGCCCGCCGGCCCGAGATACTCGCGCCAGTACTCGCGTGACCACACCTCGTGCCAGTCCACCACCAGCTGGTAGCCGTGCAGCCGCCGGAGCGCAGCGGCGGCCAGAAGCGAGAAGTAGGGGAACGAGGCGGTGTGCACCACGTCGTAGTCCCGTCCGCGGCGCAGCAGGTGCGCCAGTACTCCCGCCCCGAACACCAGCGGCGGGAGGATGCGGCGCCGGCCGCCGGTGTACAGCTCGAGCCGCGGCCCCACCGCCAGGATCCGCACGCCGGGCACGTCCGGGTGCTCGCCGCGGTCCCACTGGCGCAGGGTCAGGTAGGTCACCTCGTGCCCCTCGGCGCCCAGCCGTTCCCCCAGCTCGCGGTACCAGCGCTCGGCGCCCCCGATGGTGTGGGGGAAGAGGCAGTCGTAGACGAGGCAGATTCTCATGGCCGACGGGGAGGGATACCAGCCGCGTTAGCCTGACCGGGTCGATGCTCGGAGGCCGGAGCCCTTCCATGGTCGCGCGGGAGGTCCTCCGGGGCCGCAACTATCGGGCGCTGTGGCGCATGGCCCGCGTGTACGGAGAGCCCGGCCAGGCTGCGCGCCGCTACTTCCTGGGCGCGGGGCGCTACCCGTACCGCTGCCGCGTCCGGACCCCGGGGGGCGAGGTGGCGCCGATGCTCCACAGCAGCCACGACATGTTCACCGTGAACGAGGTCTTCTGCCGCGAGGACTACGCCGCCGGGCCCGACCTGCGAACGGTGGTGGACATCGGCTCCAACATCGGCATCAGCGCGCTCTACTTCCTCACCCGCGACCCGGCCTGCCGCTGCTTCCTCTACGAGCCCGTGCCGCGCAACGTCGAGCGCCTGAGGGAGAACCTCGCCGGCCTCGAAAAGCGCTTCGAGCTCACCGAGTCGGCGGTGGCCGTGTCGGCCGGCACGGCCGGGTTCGGCGTGGAGGACAGCGGGCGCTACGGCGGCATCGGCGTGGCCACCGGGCGGACGATCGAGGTCACCTGCCTGGGCATCAACGAGGTGCTCGAGCGGGCGCTCGAGTCGGCCCACCGGATCGACGTGCTCAAGATCGACACCGAGGGCACCGAGCTCGAGATCCTGGGCGGCGTTCGCCCGGACCTCCTGAGCCGGGTGCAGACCGTGTACCTGGAGACCGACAGCCGCTCCCCCACGGTCCCGGAGGCCTTCGAGGCCGGCTTTCGCAACGACACTCTGGTGCTTCACAACCGGCACCCCTAGTAGCGGCTCTACGCGGCCATGAAGCCGCCTGACCGTCCGCTACGATCACCGGCCGAGCGCGCTTTCCGGCTGGTGCGGGTGTTGTCAGTAGCGCGGCCGCCCTCCCGGAAGGCCGCATGCCCAGCATGAGCCCCACCCAGGCGACCCAGCAGCCCATCACCTCTCGCCGAGACGTCGAGCACGAGCCGCTCGTCTCGGTGGTGATTCCCTGCCTCAACGAGGCGGCCAACATCGAGAAGTGCGTGGGCGTCTCGCTCGCCGCCCTCGGCTCGGCCGGCCTTCGCGGCGAGGTGATCGTGGCCGACAACGGATCCGAGGACGACAGTGCCGAGCTGGCCCGCGCGGCCGGCGCCACCGTGGTCACCGAGCGCCGCCGCGGATACGGCAGCGCCTACCTCGCCGGGTTCGCCATGGCCCGCGGGCGCTACATCGTGATGGCCGACGCCGACCTCACGTACGACTTCAACGACATCCCCCGGTTCGTCCGCGAGCTGGAGGAGGGGGCCGACTTCGTGGTTGGCGACCGCATGGACAACATCCAGCCCGGCGCGATGCCGTGGCTGCACCGCTACGTGGGCAACCCGGTGCTCAGCGGCGTGCTCAACCTCTTCTACCGGACCGGGGTGAACGACGCTCACTGCGGAATGCGCGCCGTGCGCCGGGACGTGCTGCCGCGCCTCGACCTGCGCACCACCGGGATGGAGTTCGCCTCGGAGATGGTGATCCGTGCGGCCAAGGAGAACCTGGAGATCCGGCAGTTCCCGATCGAGTACCACCCGCGCGGAGGGGACTCCAAGCTGGACAGCTTCCGCGACGGCTGGCGCCACCTGCGCTACCTGCTCGTGCACAGCCCGACGCACCTGTTCGTGATCCCGGGCCTGATCATGGCCATCCTGGGCACGCTGATCTCGGCCACGGTGCTGCTCCAGCTGAACGTGCTCGGCCGGGAGTGGGACCTGCACTCGATGGTGGCGGGCGCGCTGCTCATGATCATCGGCACCCAGGTGGCGGGGCTCGGCCTCTGCGCCCACGCCTACGGCACGTACTTCATGGGGGAGAAGGACCCGTGGTTCGACCGCATGCGGGCGCGCTACCGGCTGGAGCACGGGCTCGCGCTCGGCGGTGTGCTCATCCTGGCCGGAGTCGTGCTCTGCGCGATCATCGTCGGCACCTGGATCAACCGCGGATTCGGGGCGCTGTCCGAGGAACGCCTCGCCCTGGCGGCGGCCACGCTCCTGATCGTCGGGCTCCAGATCTTCTTCTCCTCATTCTTGATCTCCATCCTCGGTCTACGCCGCCACAACTAGCGTGACCGCGCCCCCGAGGGACTGACTCACGACCGTGGAGTTCGTGGTCGCGGTGCTGGGCTTCCCGGCCCTGTTGGCGGTGCTCGCCGTAGGCGCGGGCCTGCTCGCGGACCGCGTGGCGGGAGGGGTGCTCCCTGGCGTCCTGGTACCGCCGGTCGGACTGGCCCTGCTGGTGTCGGTGGCCGAGCTCTGCGCCTACACCACGGCCACCGCCCCGCTCACGCCGGTGGCCTTGGCGGTGGTTGCTGTGGTGGGGTATGCCGTCGGCCGCGCCCGTCTCCGGGCGATGCGCCCTGATCTGTGGGCCGTAGGCGCGGCCGCGGCCGTGTATCTGGTGGCGATAGCTCCGGTGCTGCTGTCCGGCCGGGTCACAGTGGCCGGGTACCTCCTCGACACCACGGTGGCGTTCCACCTCAGCGGTTCCGACTACCTGGTGGCGCACGCCCGCGATTTCGGCCGCGTGCCGGAGTCGGCATACCGGACGATGCTGGAGAACTACTTCGGGAACCAGTACCCCACCGGCGGCCAGACGCTGCTGGGCGGCACGGGACGGTTGGTGGGCGTCGACCGCATCTGGCTCTACCAGCCGTTTGTCTCCATCCTGCTTGCCACCTGTGTGGGGCCGCTTTACCACCTGGCCCGCACCGTCACGGTGCCGCGCCCGCTGGCCGCGGCGGGGGCGGCGCTGGCGGCCACCCCGGCCCTGGTCTACGCCTACGCGCAGATGGGGGCCATCAAGGAGCTCACCGCGCTGCCCTTCGTGCTTCTCCTCGGCTCAGCTCTCGTACTGCTCCCGCGCCTGCTCGATCGCGGTCCGCGGGCGGCGGTCGTGCCGGCGGCGATCGCCGCCGCAGGAGTGGGCGCGATCGGCTTCGCGTTCCTCCCCTGGGTCGGAGCCACGGCGCTCGCGGGAGTGGTTCTGATCGTGGTGGGCGACCGCCGTGACCTGCGCAATCCCCGGCGCCTCGCGGGTTGGGCGGCGGTCCTGGCTGCGGCGCTCGTGCTCCTCGCGCTGCCCACCTTCGGGCCGGCGGGCGACTCGGCCAAGGTGGCGAAAAGCTTCAACACGGGGATCACCGATCCCGGCAACCTGCTCCAGCCGCTGCACAACGCGCAGATATTCGGCGTCTGGCTAGACGGCACCCACCGGATCGACCCTCAGGGGAAGGTGGGTCAGACCTACATCTTGATCGGCATGGGCGTGCTCGCCGCCCTGCTGGGTTGTGTATTCCTCGTCAGGCGACGGCGGTTGGCCCTCGCCCTCTTCGTGGGCGTGATGGGGGTGGTCTGGTTCGTGCTCACGCGGCGCGGCGCGGAGTGGACGGATGCGAAGCTGCTGGTGATCACATCGCCCATGGTGATGCTGCTCGTGCTGCTCGGCGTGGAGAGCCTCCGCCGCGGGGAGCGCCAGGTGGAGGCCGCGCTCCTGGGCGGCCTCATCGCGTTCGGGGTGCTGGCCTCGAATGCCTACACCTACCACGACACCAATCTCCAGCCGACCGACCGTTACCGGGAGCTCATGGACGTGGGCGAGCGCTTCGCCGGCCTCACGCCCACGCTCACGCCCGAGTTCGATGAGTTCTATTTCTACGCGCTGCCCGACATGGCCGCCGACGGTCCGGGCAACTCCCAGCGCACCGCTCGCATTGCAGCCCTGCGCGACGGTACCCCCGCCGCCTACGGCGCCTCCTACGACCTGGACCAGCTCCCGCCGGCGAGCATTCAGCACTACCGGGCGATCGTCTCGCGGCGGCGGCCCGACACCAGCCGCCCTCCGGCCAACTTCCGCCTGGTCGAGCACGGGGACTACTACGACGTGTGGCGCCGCTCCTCGGGCATCGTCATCGGCCACGTGCCCGCGGGCGCGGCGCTCGACGCCACCAGTCGCGTGGCCTGCTCCAGCGTGCGCCGCCTGGCCATGCGCGCCCGCACGGCGAGGGGTCAGCTGGCCTACGCGGCGCGTCCCCGCACCGTGGCGGTCACGTACGCCGACCTCGCAAGGATCAAGGATCGGCCCGTCTCCTGGGGCGCGGTGCCCGGGGCGATCGCCCTGGCCACTCCGGGGGCGATGGACATACCCGTCCGGATGCCCGAAACGGGGCGCTACCGCCTCTGGCTGGGGGGCGACTTCGGACGCCCGGTGGTGGTGTCGGTGGACCGAAGTCGGGTGGGCCAGGTCGAAGGTCAGTCGGGCAACGACGGCAATTACGCGCAACCCTTCGACGTCGAGCTCACCGCCGGACGCCACGTGATCCATCTCTACCGTGGCGGAGGTTCGCTCGCTCCCGGGAATGGCACCCCGAGCCGCCTCACGTCCATCGTCCTCGAGCCCGAGCGCGTGCCTGCCGAGGCCGCCCGGGTGCGCACCGTTCCACTTTCGGACTGGCGGTCACTGTGCGGGCGTCGCGTCGACTGGGTCGAAGCCATCAGATGACAAGGTACGGTGCTGGCCCCACCGATCGGGCTGCGCTCCTCCCTCAGGCGCCCTAGGACTTCCGCTCGCGCTCGCGCAGCGCCTCGCGCAACCCCTCCTCCACCTGAGAGGCCGCCTTCTCCCAGGAAGCCGACCGGGCGAACTCGATCCCGGCCCGCGAGCGGCGGGCCCATAGCTCCTCGTCGTCCAGCAGCGCCTCCAGGGCGCCGGCCAGCGCCGAGGGGTCGGGCTCGGCGAAGGACATCGCGCCCGACTTCCCCACCTCCGTCTCGGTGGACCCGCCCGCCAGATCCACGCAGGGCAGGCCACAGGCCAGCATCTCCTGCGGGACCAGCGACCAGTTGGTGAGCGACAGGCAGAGCCCGGCCGTGGCCGCCGCGTAGTGGCGGGCCAGCACGGCGGACCCCACCACGCCCAGGTGCTCGTGCTCGAAGGAGAGCGGATACGGGTGCGTCTCGCCGAAGAGCACGACGCGCACGCCGGGCCGGCGGCGCTTCAGCTCCTCGAGCGCGAGCGCGCCAAGCGGCACCGCCCGCCGCGCCGTGACCTCACGGGCGTAGAACACCACCGTGTCGCGGCGGCGCCCCACCGGGCGGGGACGGTAGGTGGAGTGGTCCACCCCGAGGCGGAACCAGGTGCCCCGCTGGCCGTAGCGGCTCTCCACCAGGTCGTGCAGCCAGCGCCCGGCGGAGATCCCGTAGAGGCCCAGCCCGTACGTGCCCGCGCACCACGCCGCCTCCGCCGACACGGGGAGGAAGTCGGGCTCGTGGTCCTGGATCAGGTACGCCCGTGCCCGGCAGCCGGGCAGCAGCACCGACGGGTAGACGGTGTCCCAGCCGGTGGCGAGCACCACGTCGGCGCCGCTCCAGTTGTCGAAGCCCAGGTGCACCGGCGCGGCCAGCGCCTCGAACCCCTCCACGATCTCGCGGCGCACGCTCGGGGCTCCGCCGCTCTGCAGGCCGCGCGGATCGTGCACCCACGTCGAGCAGGTGTGTCCCCGGCGCTCGAGCTGAGCGAGGAGCTTGAAGATCGTGCCGTGGCCGCCGCTGCCGGGGCCGAAGGGAGGGATGACCGTGGCCACGTGAAGAGGGCGGTCGGCCATCCCGGGCACCGGGTCGTCCAGCGGCGCGATGCCCTCGCGGGCGAGGCGCAGGACCCCCTCGTATGGGTTCGGCCGTCCCTCGGTGATCGTCCCGCCCGGGACCTCCTCGGTCGCCGCCGGCGCCGCGGCGGCCCCGCGGCCCTCCAGCGAGAGCGCGCGCTGCGCCCGGGAGGGCAGGCGCTCCGCGCGCGAGCCGAGGGCGGAGCCCACCCGGCGCCCGCCGTGGTGCAGCGCCGAGCGCCCCAGCCAGCGGACGATCTCGCGCGCCGGCACGCCGCGGTCGCGCATCCAGCGCGCGTCGTCGCCCACGCCCCGGAGCGCCGCGCTCGGACGCAGGGGCTCCACATGGCCGCTGGTCTCGTTCAGTCCGCGGTACTCGTCGAAGTAGCGCTTCACGAAGTCGAGCGGCCCGTACTCGTGGGCGTGGCGCACCGCCGCGTCGGGGTGGAAGACCTTCACCCAGCCCGCCTCCAGCATCGCGCGGCCGAAGGCCTGATCCTCGCTGTAGGGGAGGTCCTCGAAGCGGATCTCCGCCCAGCACTCCCGCGAGTAGCAGGCGTTCACGTTCGAGAGGAAGGTGAGGCCGCCGGCGCGCTGCAACGTGGGTCCGCCGTCGGGCGAGAAGCCGGCGAAGAACTCCAGCAGCTCGCGGGAGATCATCGGTGTGGTCTCGGGGTTGGGCAGGTGGGGGCCGAACGAGGCGCCCACCCGCGGGTCGAGCTCGAAGGCCTCCCGGTGGGCCGCCAGCCATCCCGGCTGCGGCAGCGCGTCCTGGGTGAGGAAGCAGATCAGCTCCCCCGACGTGCGCTCGGCAGCCAGGTTCCGCGTCCGCCCGTGCCCAAACTCGGCGTGCGGGATCTCCACCAGCACGTCGGCCACCGAGCGCGCCAGCTCCAGCGAGCCGTCCGTGGATCCCGAGTCCACCACCACGAGCTCGAGCTCGCCCTGATCGCGCACCGCCTCCAGCACCCGACCGAGCAGCGGACCCCCGTCCCGCACCGGGATGACCGCCGAGGCCGAGCGCACCCGGCTACCTCGGCTCGAGCACGTAGAGGTCCTGGTTCCCCTCCACGCGGCCCGGCCGGAAGAAGGCCACGTGCCATCCGGGCGTGGCCCGGGCCAGCAGCCACTCGGCGGTAAGGAACGACGTGCCCCAGTCGGGGTTCGCCACCCCGTGGTCGCCCCCCGCGCCGAACTCGGTGGCGTACCAGTAGCCGCGCGCGGCGAGGGAGTCGCGCAGCTCCGCAAGCCGGCCGGGTGGGCGACGGCCCTCGGCGCGGGCGTGAGCCACGGCCTGCTCGCCGTGGGTCGTGATCAGAAGCCGGCCGCCCGGCTTGATGATCCGCCTCATTTCGGCGAGCCAGTCCAGCGCCGCGTGCTCGGCGAAGTGGCTCCAGATGGAGATCGCGAAGACGAACTCGAAGCGGTGGTCGGGGTAGGGCAGCGGAGGGTGCTCGGAGCTCACCGCGAACGACACGCCCGGCAGGTTGGCCTGGGCCCATTCGATCGCGCCGGGGATCGGATCGCAGCCGTACCAGGCGATCTCCGGGCCGGCGGCGGCCAGGACCCGGACCACGCGGCCCGAGGAGCACCCGAAGTCGAGCGCCGCGTGGCCGGGGGCGAAGTCGTACCCGCTCTGGCGAAGGGCGTCCACCACGAGGTCGGCGTAGTAATAGGCCCCGCCGGCGGCCAGCGGACCCTCGGCCATTGCGTGCACGCCGGGGGCGGGCATGGCCGCACTGAGACCGGTGCGCTGGAGCGCCGCCTCCACGTTGTGGTGCGCGGCGAACGCCAGCAGCAGGCGGCGGCGCTCGGTGGGGTCGGCCGCCGCGAGCAGCGCGGCCTCTCCCGCGTCGAGGCGCGACTCGATGGCCGTGACCTCCGCCGGCTCGAGGCGCCCGTGGAGGAGCTCGGTGACGGGCGCCGCGATCAGTGGGTCGGGGGAGATGGTGCGCGCGTGCTGCGTGGCCGGTGCCGCGGGAGAGGACGGCGCGGCGGGCGTTTCCGTCCCGAGCATGGGAATGGTCCGCGCCCGGGACCGAGAGGCGCGCGCCACCCTCACCAGCTGCCGGGTTCCACCCAGCACGGCACGGGCCTGACGCGCCCCGCGGCGGCGCATGAGGGCGTTCAGGTCCACGTTCCAGCGGTCGAGCCAGTAGTTGCGGTCCTGGGCGGCCGCCAGCGCGGCGTTGGCCCGCGCCGCCTGTGCGTGCCGCTCGCGCTCGAGCTCCTCGAGGCGCGCGCGCAGCGCCTCGGCCTCTGCCTCGGTCTCCGGCATCAGAGGTCCTCCGCGATTCGGGGAGCCTCGCGCGCGAAGACCCAGAGCCCGAGCGCGAAGGTGCCGAACACCACCGCCAGCGGGATCAGCAGGCGCACGCCGCCCCCGATGGCCTCGGCGGCGCTGGGGGCCCCGGAATCGATCACGGCATGGCGCCACTGGGTCACGATGGTGGCGATCGGGTTGGCCATCGCGGGACGCTCGATGTTGTCGGGGAGGAACGAGATCACGTAGATGATCGGCGACGCGTAGAAGAGGATCTGCAGGGCCACCTCCCAGATCGGCTGCATGTCCCGGTAGCGCACGTACAGGGCGGCCACCAGCATCGCCACGCTGGTCGCGAAGAGCACGAGAAGGAGCAGGAGCGGCACCACCTCGAGCCAGCTCACGCGCGGTTCCACGCCCGTGGCGAGCACGAACACGAACACCACGATCAGGTTCAGCCCGAGGTTGAAGAGCGCGTGCAGGGACACCGAGAGCGGGATCACCAGCCGCGGGAAGCGGACCTTTCGCAGGAGGTTCTCCCGCTCGATGAGCGAGGTGACTCCGCGGCTCGTGGTCTCCGAGAAGAAGGTGAACATCACGATCGCGCTGAGCAGGATCACGGGGTAGTGCGGGATGTCGCCACCGATGCGCACCACCTCGGTGAACACGAAGTAGAGCACCCCGAACAGGAGCAGGGGCCGCATCAGGGTCCACACGTAGCCGAGCGCCGACCCGAAGAACCGCAGCTTGAAGTCCGTGACCGCCAGCATCCAGGTGAGGTTCAGGAAGCGCCTCAGATCGTCGCCCACGGCGGACGGTCCGCGGTAGCGCGCGACGGCGGGCTGAACGCTCATGGACGCTCGACCACGAGTTCGGTCGGCAGGTCTGCAACCCCGCCGGTGTTCAGCGGCGAGTCGACGATCAGGGAGGCCACGTCCTCCCGCTGGTCGAGCGGGACATAGCCCTCGTCCCAGTCACCCACCGCCGGAGTGAGGGTGTAGTGGCTGGCGGCGAGCACGTTCGAGAAGGAAAAGCGCACCCGCGCGCTCTCTCCTGCGCGGAACTCGCCGGGCGAGGGGTGCGGGATGCTGCTGGCCACGAATATCGCGTGGCGCACCTCGTTTCGGAACGCAACGGTGAATACCGGAAAGCGCACTGGGCGCAAGAACTTGACCTCCATGCAGACGTGGCAGATCTCCCCATGACGGGACGTCACCAACCTTTCGCCGTGCGCGTCCTCACACCAAACTCGGCCTATGCGAGCCGCTTCCCCTGGTAGTTGAGCCTCAGCCCCGGCGGCCACGCCGAAGTTCGCCTCGTTGTAGAGGTATGCGACCTCGTCGGGAGGGCCGATCGCACGGACGGTGCCACGATCGAGAAGCATCGCCCGGTCGCAGAAGCGCTCAATGGCGCCCATGTCGTGCGTCACGAAGAGGATGGTCTGACCGTCGGCTCGCATGCGCGCGAACTCGTCGAAGCACTTGCGCTGGAATGCCGCGTCGCCCACCGCCAGTACCTCGTCGACGAGGAGGACGTCCGCGTCCACCTGCACCGCAACGGCGAACCCCAGCCTCACGCTCATTCCCGACGAGTAGTTCTTGAGTTTCAGATCAACGAACTCCTCGAGTTCCGCGAATGCGATGACCTCGTCGAAGCGCCGCCGCGCCTCGCGTCGCGAGAGCCCGAGCATGATCGCGTTGATGATCACGTTGTCGCGCGCCGTCAGGTCGGGGTTGAACCCCACCCCCAGCTCGATGAACGGCGAGAGCCGGCCGCGTATGTCGATCTCCCCCCGATCCACGCCGTAGATGCCCGCCAGACACTTGAGCAGCGTGCTCTTGCCGGAGCCATTTCGGCCGACGATCCCAAAGAACTCCCCGGTGGCGACCTCGAAACTCACATCGTCGAGTGCGTGGAGCATCTCGTCGGCCTTGAACGAGAGCGGATGAAGCACGCGTTCCTTGAGCGTCGAGTAGCGCTGATGCGGGAGGCGAAAGGTCTTGTTCACCCCGGTCGCCGCGACCGCCGGAGGAGCCTCGGCCAGTCTTTGGTCCCGCGTGCGCTTGGCGTGTTCCGCGGTCGCGTTCAGGGGATCTGAAACTACCAGTAAGCTCGGCCCGCGATGGCGATTGAGCACAGTCCCGGGGCGGCACGCGGGGGCCACGAGGACAGTCCTGAACGGTTCGACCCCGACACGATGGGCGGCGGCCTCATGGAGGCCGAGCACCGCTCGAGGTACTGGTGGGCTGCCCAGTGGGTGGCGGACAAGGACGTGCTCGACGCCGGCTGCGGATTGGGATACGGCACCCGTCTGCTCGCAGAGCAGGATCCCTCACGAGTGGTCGGCGTCGATGTCTCGGCGGACGCGTTGGAACGTGCCACGGATGAGGGCATCGAGACGGTCCGCGCCGACGTGCGGGATCTTCCCTTCGAGGCGGACACGTTTGATGTGGTTGTGTGCTTCGAGGTCATAGAGCACGTCGAGGGACCCGAGCGAGTGGTTTCGGAACTGGAGCGCGTCCTCCGGCCGGGGGGAATACTTCTGATCTCGTCGCCCAACCGCGATGTTTACACCCCGGGCAACCCTCATCACGTGTATGAGTTCCTCCCCGACGAGCTACGGGAGCTTCTCGCCGGTCACTTCGGGGAGGTCGCGATGTACGGCCAGCACGTGCATCTCGCGAGCACGATCGCCGTCGGCGGTTTCAGCGAGCGATCACCCGCTCCGTTCGGCGCGGCCGGCATACGAGGACTTGAGCGTGGCAGCGAGACCTACGTGATAGCCGCGGCGAGCGACCAGCTCCTGCCGGATCGTGGCGGGGTCATCGCGCTGGGCGACCAATTCGAGGTGCGATGGTGGCATGAGCAGGTCGAGAACCTGCGACTGGAGCTTGATCGGGCGGCAACACGTGCCCGGCAGGACGAGGAACGGTTCAACGCGCGGGTCCTCGCGTTGGAGCAAGACCTCGCCGGGGTAGCGCAGCTCAAGCACGACCTCGATCTCGCGACCGCCGACTTGGAGACGACCGACCAGGCGCTTGCGATGGAGCGCCGAATCGTGCTGGACCTGAAGTCTTCGGTGAGCTGGAAGCTCACCGCCCCGCTACGAGCCGCGAAGCGGCTGTTTCGCTGACCAGGACGACCGATGCTGCGTCAGGATGACCCGATCGTCGATTTCAAGTTGTCCCTGCTCGACCGCTGCCTCCCGGCCGGGAGCGCCATCGTGTTCGGAGACATCTGGCGGGTCGACGGCGGCTACACGGTCGCATGCGCGGATCGAGGGTGCGAGCGGGTTCTTCTCGTCGACGGCCTGGAGACTCCGGCCTGGCAGGAGGAGCGGCTGAGCCGCCCGACGATCGACTTCATGAAGGGCGACTTTTCGAATCCGCTCTTCATGAGCAGCTTTCACGACCGGTTCGACATCGGTGTGGCGTTCGACATCCTGCTCCATCAGCCGACGCTGCTCGGAGCATTGAATCTGATGCTTGCGAAAGTCGAGCGGCGATTCTGCATTGTCCAGCCGATGCTCGTGGAGCAGGCGCAGCCGGGGTCGGTGGTGTACCTGCCGGGCAATGCCGCCGATCGCCACCTCTATCCACTTGAAGCACCCTCTCCTGAGGTGAAGGTCTTCGATCCACGGGAGGTGAACCACGCCAACTGGATCTGGGGACTCACGCCGTCGTTCCTGACCGCCGCGATGACGGGTGAGGGCTTCCGCCTCGAGGCGGAAGAGACCCTGGGACCGCTGACCAATCCTGAGTGGCACTGGTGGGGGGCCGTCTACGAGCGTGAGGAGGCGTCGATCCCGCACCACTGGAGCAACCACCGCACCACTCCGGGGCTCTGGACGGAGCCGTGGTGAACGGGGCTAGGACGTGGGTGCTGTGAGGAACACGTGCGACTCGAGCAGCGCCGCCCAAGCGTCCCTGCCGTCGATGTCGGTCAGGGAGATCATCGACAGAAGGCCCTTCCGGTAGCGCGCCAAGATCTCCGGCACCCGGACGCCTGACCAACCGTGCTCGGCGAGGGTGCACCAGAGGGCGAAGTCCTCCCACCCGAAAAGTCTCGGATCCGTTGTGTACCCGCCTACTGATTCCAGCACCGGGCGCCGGATCATGGCCATCGCATCCACGAAGTTGCCGTAGCGGAGGCGCGCCGGATCCCACTCTCTCCAGCTGAGGAGATCGCGCGACCTGGCGCCATCGAATACCTCGAGAAGCCCGTATGCGAACGCCGCATCGGGATTCGCCTCGAGTGTGCCCACGAGACGGCCGAGGCAGTGCGGGTAGATCGTATTGTCCGCGTCGAGGATGAACACGTAGTCGCCACGGCTGTGGTGCAGCCCGGTGTTTCGTGCGTTCGGCAGGCCGTGGTTCTGACCGCGGGCGACAAGCGTCGCGGCCAGCTGGGGAAACCTCTCGAGGGCCCGGCGCAGCACAGACAGAGAGTCGTCCTTGCTCCCGTCGTCTACGACCACCAGCTCGATGTCAGCGAACTCGGACGCTGCCACGCTGGCCACTGCCTCGCTGACCGTATGGGCGTAGTTGAAGACCGTCAGAACGACGCTCACCTTCGGCCGCAGGCGCTGTTCGCCGAAGCGGTCGACCATGTCCCGCTGAGCCTTCGGGGCGTCGAGGCGGCGGCGCAGATCGCTCTGCGCGATGAGCAGGTGCTTCAGCGCCATGCGCATTACGTCCGCGTCCGTCTTCTCTAACGCGAGGCGCTCATACTCAGGGAGCGGGGCGGGAGCCGGGCGCGGCAACGGCCGGGGATAGCGACGCCCCGGAAAGACTCCATCGACCGCGCTCCCCGCCGCCCTCTCCAGAGCGTCGATCAGAACCCCGATGGACGCGCTGAGAGGCAGCTCCTTCCTTAGGACCGAGTAGGCCGCATCCCGAATTGAGGTCACCCTTTGAGGATCCTCGAGTAGCGCATCGACTGTGTGGGGAAGGCTGTCGAGCGACGTACTTATGAAATGTTCGCCCGGCACCAGAGGCGCGCTTCCCAGCGAGTGCTCGGTGACTACAACGCATCCGTTGGCGATGGCCCCGACCATGCGCTGCCATTCGAGGTAGGGCAGAGACGAGCGATGGACGTTGAGGAGAAGGCGCGAAGACGCGAGGTGCTCCCACTTGCGCGCGCCTGCCAGGAACGAGTCCGTGTTGAGGGTGTTCGGGATGCTGTCATCCGTCACGTTGATATACGAGTGCCACCGGGAGAGAACGCCGGAGCAGCGGGCGAGCGCCTCAGCGCGTCGTGGCGTATATGCGCCCATAAAGGTCACGTCGAAGGACCGCGCGCGTGTCTTGTCCCCGCCCCAGTGGTCCCAGTCGGGGACCCAGCCGAGGGTCAGCAGCTCCGCCTCGATGCCCCGCCGACGAAGTTCCCGCACCCCTTCGCGGTTTATGTCAATCACGGCTCCTGCACCCTCCGCAATGGCAGAGGCCTCGTCGAACCAGTGAGTCCCGGGTTGCTCCGTGCAGAGCGCCACGCTGCGGCGCAGCTGATCGGCCCTGGGGTGCGCCTCGGGGAGCGTCAGTGGCATGTACTCATGCGGCACGAACAGGTACGCCGTGCCGTGCTGAGGGGCTGGGAAGTGATCGGTCGCGCGCTTGGTCTCCACGCCGTGGACGCGTAACTCGCTCTCAAGCGCCGCTAGGAGCTCGTCGAAAAAGACGTTCTGCCCGCTAGCTGCCACGACACACACGCGTTCCACTGGTCGGGATGGTAAACATCGTCTGAGCGGGAGGTTCCCGCTGGTCGGACGCCTTCGCCCGACGCATGTCCGGCTAGCCTCCCCGCCCCAACGTGGCGATCCCCTCGACCACCCCCCAAGGGTTCGCGCCCGCCCAGGAGCCTCAGGAGTTCGAGAGGGCCGTCGACCGATCCCTGCTCCCCTGGGCAATTCTGGCCGCCCTGATCGTGGTGGCGGCCGCCGAGCTCATGTACCTCGGCCGGGGCCTGACCTTCAACTACGACGAGTGGGAGTACGTGCTCTTCCGCCAGGGCCACGCGCTCGATGTCTTCCTCAAGCCGCACAACGAGCACGTAAGCGTCATCCCAATCGTCGTCTTCAAGGGCCTGTTCTCGACCGTCGGGATCGAGCACTACGGGGCGTACCGGCTGACGAATGTGTTGGTCGTCCAGGCATGTGCTGTCCTCGTCTACCTCTACGGCCGCCCGCGCATCGGAGCGTGGTACGCCCTCGTTCCGGCGGCCTTGGTGGGGTTCATGGGCGCGGCCACCGAAGATCTCTTCTGGCCGTTCGAAATGTCACTGGAGATACCGATCGCTTGCGTGATCGGTGGGTTCCTTCTGCTCGACCGTGGTGGGCGCTGGGCGGACGTCGCCGTGAGCGCCCTTGCCACCGTGGCCGCCTTCTGCTCCGGGGTCGGCCTGGCCGTGCTGGCGGCGCTCGCGGTGGACATCGGAGGGCGGCCGGGCCGAGCGCGGCGCGCTTGGGTGGTTGTGGTGCCGGCAGCCCTCTACCTCGCCTGGTGGATCCCGTACCGCGCCGACGTGAGCATTGGCCAGAACATCCCGTTCGTCCCCAGGTTCAACGTGAACTCGCTGGCCGCGTCCGCCCGCGGCTTGCTCGCTCTCGACGCTCAGTGGGGTCCGCTGCTCGTCGTGGCGGTCGTCGGTGGCGTCGCGCTGACTATTGGGCGGGGCCGTGGGCCCAATCTACGTCTCGTAGCCGTGTGCGTAATGGCGATTGGCTACTGGACGTCGATCGCGCTTGTGCGAGGGGCGGATGGCAACCCCGATCAGGGCCGCTACCTGTTCGTGGGCGGTACGGTCGTCGCGCTTGCGGTCGTCGAGATGTTGCGCGGTCGCCGTCTGCCTGAGGGGCGAACGGCCGCATCGATCACCGCGGTGGTGACGGCCGGCGTTTGCCTAGCGAGCCTGCAGCTCATGCGGGACTTCCTGCCCTACCTGCGTGACCCCAGTCGGCTCACCCGGGCCGAGCTTGGCGCTGTCGAGCTCGCTCGGGACACACTCCCTCCCGAGCTGCCGCTGACTCAGGGACGGGTTCCCGGGGGGACGGTCGGGCTCTACCTTCGGGCACGGGATGCGTACGGCTCGGCGGGGGGCTCCGAGGCAGAGCTCGCCCGGGCGGCTCCCGACGCCCGCAAGGTGGTCGACTACTACCTCGTGAGGGGGGCTGCGCTCGGCCTTGAACGATCGACGGGTCCGCTTGCGGTGGGCGGCGTGCTCCCGTCCCTTGCCGGGAGCCAGCGCACCGCGCTTCGCCGCCACCGAGCCTGTACACGCGTGGCTCCGTCCGCCCCCGGCGCTGGCGCGCAGGTGGCGGTGCCCCCCGGTGGGATCGTCGTGCGGCCGGGAACCGGGACGGTGAGCGTGGGAATCCGGCGTTTCTCGGACGAGTTCACGGCGTTAGGCGCCGTGAGCGGTCCTCAACAAGCCCGGCTCCGGCTGAGGTCAGACCGAGCACGCCGGCCCTGGATCGCCCAGGCCCAGGGCACCACGACGTTCGCGATCTGTGCCGCAGCGTCCTGATCAGGCGCGTTCTTCCAGGACCACGGCTGCGCTGCACCCCGGTGAGTCATTCGAGTATCCCGTGTACTCGAACCGCCACCCGCTCTGCTCGACAAACTCGAAGAAGGCCCTGTGCTCCTCGCGCTCCCAGCCCGGCTCGAGCATGAAATCGTCGAGCACGACCTGTGTGCCGTGTGTGAATCGTGGTCCGATCAGATCGAGGACCGTCTTGGCCGACGTGTACAGATCGCAGTCAAGGTGGACGAAGGAGACCGGCCCAGGATGGGCGTCGAGGAACCCCGGAAGGGTCTCGTGAAACCAGCCCTTGACGAGTTCGACGTTGCTGGGCATCTCGGGCAGGGTTCCCCCGATGTCGAACATGCCGGCGGGATACACCGACCACGGCTCGGGCAGTCCTTCGAAGGAGTCAAATCCAAAGAACGGCACGTCACGCTCGGCCGCGACGCGTCTGAGCCAATTTCCCTCCCAAACCCCGAACTCGAGGAACAGACCGCCCTCCGGCGCGGCGAGCACGGCGTCCCGACGCAAGGTGAAATGGTCCTTACCCAGGTGCAGCGGGACGTGCTCGAGCACGAAGCGCGCCGAATCTGCGGCGGCGACGGCCCGAAGCTGATGCGCCATGCTCCAGCGCTGCTGGTAGACGTCCGTGGCCACCCGGCGCACGATCGCCTCGATCCGCTCGTAGTCGACGGACTCCACCGGCGGCTGCGTCTCGCCACCGCGGGCGGCCCGCGCCTTGGCGCGTAGCGACTGAAGGAGCCAGCGTGGCACCGGCGCGAGTCTAGTGTCCGGTCCGACACCCTTTCCCGTCGGCGCCTCGTGACGGCGGCACGCCGGCAACATCCAGGTCAGTCATGCTTGGCCCGTGTCTCCGTCGGAAGGTGTCAGCAGCACGCGAGCGTCGCCGGGGAGCTAGGCCGGACTGCCGGGTCGGCCCGTTCGCGGCCGTGGGGGGGCGCCCGCGTCGGGAGCGGCTGCGTGCTTCATCCGCACTCGGTGATCGGGCGGGCAGTCAGTCTGGGTGACCGGGTCGAGGTGTCTCCGGGCGCGGTGATCGAGCGTAAGCCACAACCGAACTGCGTGAGGCGAGGAGGGAACTCACCGACCAATGTCTCAGTCCCGTCGGGGAGGTGCTGCCCGAAATCAACCATGCGCGCGCGGGGTCGTCGGGGGTAGGGCCCCCGCTGCGGGAGGTTCGAGTAACGCACGCGCTCGTCGCCCGTTTCGCGGATGACCTCTGCCGTGTCCGGTGGTGCCGCGTCTCCGACCACAACAATCTCGATGCGCTCGTAGGTTGGCTCAGGGCCGAGGGCAGGGCTACGTCTCGTAGCGTCTCGAAGCTCCGATAGGTCGGGATGACGATGGACACGAGTGGGTCTGGTGACGCGTATGCCTCGAGGTACGGGGCCTACTCCCGAAGCCTCCGGAGACGGCGTCGCATCTCGGGCTCCTCGTCGGCGATCGAGCGCAGCATCTCGGAGATGCGATCCAGCTTCTGTTTAAGGGTGGCCATCCAGAGGGCTTTCCACGGGCGCATCCTTTGAGAGCACGGCGGCCCTCGGGCCCCTTTCCCGGTTACTACTCTGGCCGCCTACCGCTCCCGCAGCCGCAGCAGCGGCACGCCGAACCACAGCGTGGCGAACAACACGGCCACGATCACCACGGCCGCGGCGGTCACCGCGTCGTCGAACATGAACGCCGTCACCAGCCAGATCGCACCCGTCATGGCCACGGCGAGCAGAGCGCCGCCGGCGATCACCAGCTGGTTGGCCCGGAAGATCAGGTTCTCCTTGTCCTGGGTGCGGAACGCGATCCGGTGCTGGATCGAGGGGGCGATCAGGCAGGCCGAGGCCGCCGCCGCGCACAGGAGCGTGGCCAGGTAGAGGTCGCGCTGGAAGCCGGTCACCTGCCCGAAGCGCTGGTTGAACGGCACCACGAGCAGGAAGGCGAACAGCACCTGGACTCCGGGCAGGATGACCCGGAGCTCCTGGAGAAGCTCCTCCAGGTTGCGGTCGAGCCGCTCGTCCGGTGTTTCGGCACGGCCGCTTTCGCCGCCGCGGTGCCCGCTCACGATGGCGCGAGACTACCTCTGTCTCGTTGCCACGTGGGCGGGCACCGGACGGCGAACGGCTAGGAGCTGCGCTTGCTGCGCCCGCCCGCGGTGCTCTTCGCCCGCGTGGCGGTGGTGCGTGCCTTGGGCCGAGCGGCCGCGGTGGTCTTGCGGGCGCTGGAAGCGGCCGTCTTGCGCGCCGGCGACTTCCGGGCGCTGGAGGTCGTGCGGCTCCGCGCGGCGGCGGGCTTGGCCGCGGTGCGGGGCGCGCCGCCGTTGCGGCTCGGAGCCGAACGCCGGCGGGTGGAGCTGCGGCGCCGCTCGGACGCCGGGATCTCCTCCGTGGCCACGGCCTTGGCCAGCGCGGTGATCTGGCCCTCGAGGAACTTGGCCATCCGCTCCTCCTCCCGCCGGATCGCCTTGGCGAGCTTGGCGGTGTCCTTGTCCCCAACAGCCTCGGCCAGCGTCTGGATCGCGGTGTAGGTGGCGATCTCCTCGAACTCGTTGAAGTACTCCGTCTTGGCGTTTTTCAGCATCTTCTCCGTCTCACCGGTTCCCCGGATCGCGTGCAGCGGGCCCTTGACGGCGGCGAGTCCCTTGGACGCCACCTCCTGGACCTTCGCGGCGGCCTCGGCGAGGCCCTCGGGCGCGGAGTCGGGGAGCGGGCCCGCCTCGGCCTTGCCGCCGAGCTGCTTGATCCGCTTGGACAGCTCGCGTCCGTGCGCCTTGGTCTCCTTCAGATGCTCGCGCAGGCGCTTCTGGTACGGCTTGCGCGCGGCGGCCATCCCGATGTGCGCCTGCAGCGCGACCTCGAGCTCCTTCTCCTTGCCGTAGGCCTCGTTCAGATACTGGATCAGCTTGGAGTCGCGGGTATTCGGTGCAGCAGCCATTCGGTTCCTCTTCTCTCGTCGTCGTGTCAGCTAGACCGGTTACCCCGATCGACGGACGGCGAATCGTGTGTCCGGGCGGCGTCGTCCGGGTAGGGTCCGCGCATGGTGGTGCGCGACGAGGACGACTGGGTGGGAGAGCCCCCGGAGGGGCACTATGACGCGTCGCGGGCGCGGCCGGACTTCTGGCGCAACCAGAGGGTCCCGCTGAGCATCACCGGCGTCGGCCTCGGCCTGGCGCTGATCGTGCTCCTGCTTGCCTGGCTGTTCTAGCTCGCGGCGAGGTCCGCGAGCGTGCGCATGTCCGGCACGGTGAGATCGGGCTGGGCCTCGGCGGGAGGCGTGGCGCCGGAGCCGCCGTGCCCGTGGCGGCGGTCCACCCAGGCGGTGGTCATGCCGAGGCGCTTGGCGGTCACGTGGTCGTGGAAGAGGCTCTGCGCCACGTGCAGGATCTGCTCCTTGGGAACGCCGATCCGCTCGAAGGCGAGCTGGAAGTTGTTCGGGCTCGGCTTGTAGCTGCGCGCCTGCTGCGCCGTGATCACCCAGTCGAAGTCCACGCCCAGCCGTCTGGCCGACGCGGCGAAGAGCTCGTCGTCGCAGTTGGTGATGAGGGCGAGCCTGAAGCGCTCATGGAGCCGGTGGAGCGCCTCGGAGCTGTCCGGGAACGGGGGCCAGTCGCCCACCGACCCCGAGAACTGCTCCACCTCGTCGGCGCTCGGCTCGAAGCCGAGGTCGGCCCCAACGCCGCGGAGCGAGCCCGCCAGCACCTCGCGATAGCTGAGGTATTCGCCCGACTCGAGCTCGGCCTCGTGGCGGGCGTAGGTCTCGAGGATCTCGTCGTCGCTCACATCCATCACCCCGTGAGCGTCGAGCACCGGGCGCGCGGCCGCGAGCAGGCCGCTCTCCCAGTCGATCAGGGTTCCGTAGCAGTCGAAGGTGAGGACGTCGAAGGCGCCGAGGTCGATGAATGCCGCGGTCATCACGGCTAGCCCCGCCGCATCAGCCGCCCGACGGCGGCCATCAGCTCGTCCGTGAGGTGCTCGGGCGAGTCGTCGGCGCCGCCGCCCACCACGCAGTGACGGGCGTGGTCGTCGAGCACGCCGAGGGCCACCTTGTCGAGCGCCGCCTGGATGGCGGAGATCTGGGTTAGCACGTCGATGCAGTAGCGGTCCTCCTCCACCATCCTCTCCACCCCGCGCACCTGGCCCTCGACCCTTCGCAGCCGGCGGGTGAGCTGGTCCTTGGTGGCGGTGTATCCGCGCGTGGCGGCCGGCTTGGCGGTGTCGGTGGAGGCCATGACGCAAGGTTAGCCGGGAAACCCTCGGGGGGTATTGAGCCGGTTTGCCGGGGACCGGGCGAGCGATGATCGCCGCGGCGGGCCCGGGACGCGATTTCGGATCTCGGGCCCACCGTGGGCCTGCTGGCGACCCTGCTGGCGCTCGCCGAGGCTGCCGGAGGGAGGGCTGTTCGAGGCGCTCGGGGCGCTGACGGCACGTCGCGCCCGAGACCGGCCGCGGTCGCTCCTCGCGCTCATCTTCGTGGTGGCCTCCACGGTCACGGCCGTCCTGAGTCTCGACACCGGCTCGTCATGGGTGTGCGTGCGTGCCCACTGCTCGGTCTAATAGGTGCGCACCTCCGCTTGGCCGTGCAAAGCAGGGCCTCGACGTCTTGGCTGTTGTAGGCCGCGTACGCATGGAGGAGGAGTTCTCGGTGGTCCGCCTGCGCGTCGGTAGTCCGTCACAGCCCGAGGATCAAGTCGCGTACGGCACTCGGCTGAGAGAGGAACGGGTGGTGGCCGGCGTCGAGTTCTACGACGCTGCCCGCCCGACCGGCGAACTCGCGTTGCCGGTCGGCGGGGGTGCCCTGGTCTTTGGCGCAAACGAGGTACGTCGAGGCTATGTGCTGCCACGCCGCTGACTGCACCGGCTGCTCGAGGACCGCCAGGCTCTGCCGGGCCGTCTTGTCCACGGCCTCTCGCTGGATTTCCGGATCGCAGTCCTGCAGGAACGTCTCGGCCAGGGCGTCCGGCCGGACGGTGAACGTCCCGTCCTCGGGATCGATGTCGAGGAACGGCGCGGGCCCCTCACCGCCGAACGAGGAGAGGCTCTGCCCGACCTCGGGCAGGTAGCTGGACACGAGCAGCAGATGGCGCACGGTGTCGAGGCCCGCCGCTGCCTCGGCGGTGACGATCCCGCCGTAGCTATGAGCAACTACGACGGTCGGCGCGTCGCTTGCGGCCAAGACCTGCCGCACGGCGACGACATCCTCGGCCAGCCCGGGTCCTCCCGCACCGGTCGGCTCACCCGTCTCACCGCAGCTCGGCAGCGCAGGCGCCTCGCTGGCGACGCCCTGCTCGGCCAGCAGCTCACCGGTTCGCTGCCACCACCAAGATCCGTCCTTGACGCATGCCCCGTGCACGAAAACGACCCTCACATGACCTCCTCGTAGTCCGGCGGGACGCGCTGGTAGCTCAGGCCGGACCCCTCGAGCTCGAGCGCCTCGGTTGCGAGGCGGAACTCCAGGTCCGGCGCCCCGTCGAAGTTGGACCCGACGTCCTTAAGGTCCTTCCTGAGGTTCCTGAGCGTGAAGGGCACGGCCGCGACCCCACTGCTCGAGCTTCACGAGGACGCTCCTACGTGCCCTCGCCCGGTCAGCCGATTCGGATGAGCTTCTTGTTCACGAACTCGTCTGCGCCGTAGGTGCCCAGCTCGCGGCCGAAGCCGGATCGCTTCGTCCCTCCGAACGGGAGCTCCGCGGAATCGGCGCCAACGACGTTCACGTACACCATCCCGGCGTCGATCTGGTCCGCGACCCGCTCCGCCTGCTCAGAGTCCGTCGTCATGACGTACGAGCCCAGCCCGAACGGCGTGTCGTTGGCCAGCCTGACCGCCTCGTCTTCTGATGAGACGCGATACACCTGCGCGACGGGGCCGAAGAGCTCCTCGCGATAGGCATCGTTGTCGGGCGTGATGTCGGTCAGAACGGTCGGCTCGAAGAAGTTGCCGTCGCGCTTGCCGCCCCCGGTGAGCGTCGCCCCCTGGTCGACAGCCCGCTTGACCTGGTCCTCGAGGCGGTCGGCTGCGGTCTCCGACGAGAGCGGCCCGATCTCGGTCTCCGACGACGTCGGGTCCCCCGGCTTCGTCGCAGTCATTGCGGCGGTGAACTTCTCGAGGAAGGGCTCATACAGATCGCCGACCACGATGAAGCGCTTGGCCGCGTTGCACGACTGACCCGTGTTGTCGAGACGGGCGGCCACTGCGTCCTCCACGGTCTTGTCCAGATCATCCGTGCCGAGCAGGATGAAGGGATCGGAGCCGCCCATCTCCAGCACGACCTTCTTGAGATTTCGCCCGGCGATCTCCGCGACAGCCGCCCCGGCGCGCTCGGAACCCGTGACGGAGACGCCACGAATCCGAGGATCGGCGATCACCCACTCGATTTGCTCGTTCGTCGCGTAGACGTTCTCGTATGCGCCCTTCGGGAACCCGGCGTCGTCGTAGACCTGTTGGATAGCCGCGGCCGACTCGGGACACTGGGGGGCGTGCTTCAGCACGATCGTGTTCCCGATCACGAGGTTCGGCCCGGCGAAACGCGCCACCTGGTAGTACGGGAAGTTCCACGGCATGATCCCGAGCAGCACGCCCTGGGAGCTCCGGCGCACCACGGCTGACCCGTCCCCGCCGGCCAGCTTGATGGGCTCGTCGGCCATCAGCTCCTCGGCGTTGTCGGCGTAGAAGCCGTAGATGTCACCGCAGAAGTCGACCTCGCCGAGCGCCTGCTCGATCGGCTTGCCCATCTCGCGCACGATGATCTCCGCAAGCTCCTGGCGCCGCTCGAGATGCAGCTCGCCCACACGCCGGACAAGCTTCGCGCGATCGGCCACGCTCGACGACGCAGACCACGTGCGATGAGCCTCGTCCGCGCGCCCGATCGCGGAACGCAGCGCATCGTCGGTGATCGTCTCGTACTCCTTGACGGTCTCGCCCGTTGCCGGGTCGGTAACTGCGTACTCGCTCATTGAACTCCCTCGTGGCTTGGTTCTGGTCCCGATTGTTACCGACGGTTGTTATCAGTCCACTCTCCGACCAGCCGGATGATCGTGGCGGCGGAGGCCGCCATCTCCTGCACCGACGCCCATTCGCGCACCGAGTGGTATTCGTGGCCGCCGGTGAACAGGTTGGGCGTGGGCAGCCCCATGCTGCTGAGGAGTGAGCCGTCGGTGCCCCCGCGGATCGGTACGCGGACGGGCTCGATCCCTTCGGCCCGAAGCGCGCGCTCGGCCATCTCCACAAGCTCGGGGAACTCGTCGATGAAGCGACGCATGTTCGGGTACTGCGGCTCGACCGAAACCTCGAGTTGGGCACCCGGGGTCTCCTCGACCACCTGCGCGGCGGTCCTTCGCAGTAGATCGACGTGACCTTCGAGCAGGTCGTCGTCGAAGTCGCGGACGATGGCCTCGATCACAGCCCGGCCCGCTGAGCCGCGCAGGTCGTAGGGGTGGATGAAACCTTCGCGCCCCGAGGTCGTCTCCGGCGTGAGCCGGTCGTCAGGGAGTGCGCCGAGGATCTGCCCTGCCACCCGCAGCGCGTTCACCAGCCTGCCCTTGGCCGAGCCCGGATGGATGTCGACCCCCTGGATCGTGAGCGTCACCTTGACCCCGCTGAAGGTCTCGTCCTGGACCTCGCCGAGGCCGGAGCCATCGATCGTGTACGCGCCGGCGGCGCCGAATCGCTCGACGTCGAAGCCGCTCGCGCCCTCGCCGATCTCCTCGTCAGGGGTGAACGCGATCCGAAGTGGCGGACGCGGAAGGTTCGGGTGGGCCACGAGATGGGCGACGGCGGTCATGATCTCCGCCACCCCCGCCTTGTCGTCCGCTCCCAGCAGGGTGTCGCCGCTCGAGCTCACCAGGTCGTGTCCCACCTTGTCGGCAAGGTTCGCCATCACGGCAGGGTCGAGCACCGTGCCACCGCGCGGCAGCTCGAGCGACCCGCCGTCGTAGTCCCGGTGGACGATTGGGTCGACGCCCGAGGCTGGGGCGTCCGGGCTCGTGTCCATGTGCGCGATCAGCCCGATCGCAGGAGGGTCGCCGTCGACGGTCGCGGGAAGCGCCGCCGTCACGTAGCCGTTCACATCCAGGTCGATGCCCTCCAGACCGATCGCCTCGAGCTCCCCGACCAGCATGCGCGCGAGGTCGAGCTGGCCCGGGGTGCTCGGGCTCTCGGTGCGGTTACGAGCAGACTGGGTGTCGACGCGGACGTAGCGGAGGAAACGCTCGAGTAGCTCAGGAGCGAGCGCCTCCGCAAGAGAGGACGTGAACGGGGCCGCCATGCCCACACACGCTACGGGAGTACTCCGCGTTCCCGCTCCCTGCTCTACGGGGCGCCGGACGACGCCCGGAGATAGACGATCACCGCGAGAACGCGGCGGTGAGCGTCCTCGCCGCCTGGGAGGTTGAGCTTCATGAGGACGCTCCGAACGTGGCCCTCGACCGTCCGCTCGGTGAGCACGAGCCGCTGCGCGATGCCGCTGTTCGTCAGGCCCTCAGCCATGAGCGACAGAACCTGGCGCTCGCGGTCTGACAGCACCTCGAGCGCGTCGCGCTCGCGGCCGACCAGGGATGCCACGACCTTTGGATCGAGAGCCGAGCCGCCGTCCGCGACGCGCACGGCGGCGTCGAGAAACTCGGCCACGTCCAGGACACGGTCCTTGAGCAGGTAGCCGAAGCCGCCCTGGGATACCAGATCGACTGCGCCCGCAGACTCCACGTGCTGGGAGAGGACGAGCACCCCGGTCTGGGGGTGGGCGTCGCGGATCCACTGGGCGGCACGGATGCCCTCGTCAGTGAACGAGGGAGGCATGCGAACGTCGACCACGGCCAGGTCGGGCTCGTGCTCGCTGACTGCGGCGCGCAGCCGGTCGGCGTCGTCGACGCCCGCCGCAACGTCGTGGCCGGCGTCCTCGAAGAGTCGCTTCAGGCCCGCTCTCAGCAGCGCCTGGTCCTCGGCGATCACTACCCGCACGGGAGCTCCGCCGTCACGACTGTGCCCGCGTCGGGGGTGCTGTCGATGCGGAGCCGCCCGCCCAGCGCCGCGACTCGGTCCCCCATGCCGACGAGGCCCGATCCGTTGGACGCGGCGGCGCCGCCGATGCCGTCGTCGCGTACCGAGACGACGAGGCTGCCGTTGCGCGTGTTTGCGCTCACCGTGATCGCGGTCGCGCGGGCGTGCTTGATGACGTTGGCGAGGGCCTCGCTCGCGACGAAGTAAGCCGCCGTCTCGACGCGGTCCTCGAAGCGCTCGTCGGTCGCCTCGACCGTGGTCCGCAGGGGCGACCGCGCCGCGAGCTCCTGAAGCGCGGTGGACAGGCCGTCGTCGAGCCCGGCGGGCCTGACCCCCCGGGCCAGCTCCCGCAGCTCCTCGATCGCATCGGTCAGCTCCGTCACGGTGGCGTCGACCTCGGTTGCGGCCTCACCGCCCGGCGGTAGCAGTCCCTGGACATGGCGCAGGGCCAGGCCGATCGAGACGAGGCGCTGCTGTGCCCCATCGTGGAGGTCGCGTTCGAGCCGTCGTCGCTCAGCATCCCCCGCGGTCACGATCCGCGCCCGCGAGTCCTCGACCTCGGCGAGCCGGCGCCGAACCTCGGCGCGCAGCCGGCTGATCTCGATGGCGAGCCCGGCGGCAGCGATGACGCTCTCGAGGAGGTTCGGCCGTCGGCCGAGCGCCTTGTCGTGGACGAGAGTGGCGAGCTGCAGGTTGCCGCGGCGCACCGGCGTCCGCATCCGCCCCGGAGCAGCCGGATCCCTCACCGCCCGGCCGGTCGCGTCGACGTGGACCCCCTCGGCCGGGAGCCAGAACAACACCTCGAGCCGGGGATCCCCGAGAGCGTCGGCCAGTACCCGACCCGTCTCCTCTGGTGCCGCGCGCCCCGCACGGAGCTCGCCGAGGAAGTGCTCGACCTTCCGCAGCCCCTCGTAGCGCGCACGGTCGAAGCGCTTGTCGACCGCGGCCTGGATGTTCGCGCGGAGCGGCCTGAACAGGAGCGCCACGGCCAGGGTCGCGGCCGCGGTCGGCAGCGTCGACCCTGATCCGATCGCCACCCCGAGACCCAGTGACACCGCTGCGTAGATCCCGCCGAGTCCCGCCGTGAGCACTCCGTAGACCAGCGTGCGGTTGATGACGAGGTCGATCTCGTAGAGCCGGTAGCGCAGGATCGCAACCCCGGCCGCCAGGGGGAGCGTGAGGATGCTGAGCTCGATGGCGCTGTTGGCCACCACCTCGCCCACGAGTTCATAGGTCGCCGTGCCCACGGGGACGACCACGGCCACCAGCCCCCCCGCCAGGGCGATCCACTTGATCTGCTCGCGCAGCTCCCGGTCCCCTCGCCGGTATCTGAGGACGAGCGAGGAGATCGAGCCGAAGATTCCGATCATCACCAGCAGGAACGCGAGCCCCGTGAGCACCCCGATTATTCCGCTGTCGACCCCGTAGGGGTTCTGGACCTGCTGGTAGTCCTCGAGCGGGCCCGGGGTAAGCAGCCCGGTCACCAGCGCCAGGCCGATGCCGATGCCGGCGCTCCAGGCCACAGGCCGCCAGCGTGAGCTGACGAGCTTCCCGTCCGGGAACAACAGCAGCAGGAAGGTGGCCGGGATCAGCACCCAGGGGATCCAGGAGCTCGACGTGTACCAGGCAGCCAGCTTGCCGAGACCGTCCGAGCCGCCTTCGCCCGAGCTCCAATAGTCGGCGTAGCCGCCGGCGAGGCCCCCCAGGCCGACCGTCACCGCCACGCCGAGGAAGATCCAGCCAATAGGGTTGGCCGGCTGGCGAAGGGTCACCAACACGCCGAGCGGCAGCAGGACCGCCACGAGCGCGAGGACGAAGCCACTGCCGAGGTCGGGGCGCGTCCCCCGGGCCGCGTCCACCCCGAGGCTGAGCGCAACCAGCAAGAGGGTCGCAGCCACCAGCACCCAGACGATGGGCCGGGTCCACGCGCGAATCACGGATGCATGATCGCCTGATCCTGACGGCCGCACAACCGGGTTGGCTCGTGTCTCGAGACAAGTGGTGCCACTCGTGCAACTCAGGTGCTCGCAGCGATGGCGACGGACCTGGGCCGCCGTAGGTTCGAGCTGTCCGACCGATCCCCAAGAGGAGGCACCATGGAAAGCTCAATCACTCGCCCCGCCGTCGACGTCGCCACGGACCGCCCGAAGCCCGGCCTGGCGCTGCTGCTCGCGCTGCTCGCCATTCCCGGATCAACCGTCGCCTGGGACCTGCCGGCCGGCGGGCTCTACATCGGCCTGCCGCTCGGCATCGCGGCCATCGTCCTCGGCGTCCGCGCGCGGCGGGAGCAACGCTCGGGCGTGGCGCTCGCGGCGATCATCATCGCCGGTCTCTGCATCGCCCAGATGGCGATCTGGACGCTCGTATCGGTTGTGAGCTAGATCGCCAAGCCGCGCAGCGCGGTCTCACCCGGCGGCGCCCGAAAGCTTGGGCGCCGCCGGTTTCTTGTAGCCCCAGAACGACGAAGCCCCGCCGGAGCGGGGCCTCGCTTCACTCGGGTGTGGCCTGGTGGCTCAGCCACACCCCGTGTTGTTGCCGCAGCTCGAGCACGTGTAGCACGAGCCCGTGCGCTGCATCATGCCTCCGCACTGGGCGCACGCCGGGCCGAGGTCCAGGCCCCGGAGCGCGGCCGGGAGCGCCGGCGGCTCGTCGGTGAAGGCGGCCGCGGCAGGGGAGGCGCTGGGCGTGACCGTGGCCCCGTTGCCCCCGTTCCCGGCGTGGCCATTGCCCGCGCCGTTGGCCGGACCCTCGGCCACCTCGGCGGGCGGTCCCGCGGTGTCGCCGCGCATCAGCGCCTCCTGTGAGGCCTTCCGCGCCCGCACCTCGGGCGTGAGGATGCCCAGCTCCTCGTGCACGTCGGCGTCGAGGAAGCGGGAGGCCAGCCAGCGCATGATGTAGTCGGGCATCGACTTGGCAAACGGGATCTCCGGGTTGCCGGTGATCCCCTCCGGGTCGAAGCGCATGTAGCTGAACTTGCGCACCAGGGTCTCGAGCGGCACCCCGTACTGGAGCGCGATCGAGATCGACGTGGCGAAGGCATTCATCATGCCTCGCAGCGTCGAGCCCTCCTTGCCGATGTCGGTGAGGAAGATCTCCCCGACGGAGCCGTCCTCGTACATGCCGGCCGTGATGTACCCCTCGTGGCCCGCGATCGAGAACTTGTGCGTGAGCGACTGGCGCTCGCGCGGCATCCGCCTGCGGGTGGGCTTCGCGTCCACCAGCTGCGGAGCGGGCTCCTCGACGACCTCTTCCTTCTTCTTGTTGGAGCGGAGGGCCTGCGCGGTCTTCGACCCGTCGCGGTAGATGGCCAGCGCCTTCAGGCCGAGCTTCCAGCCCTCGGTGTAGACCTCCGCCACGTCCTCGACGGTGACCGACTCGGGCAGGTTCACCGTCTTCGAGATTGCGCCCGAGATGAACGGCTGAGCCGCGGCCATCATCTTCACGTGGCCCATGGCCGAGATGGCCCGCTCGCCCACCGCCACGTCGAACACCGAGAGGTGCTCGTCGCGCATCCCGGGAGCTCCGATGATGTTCCCGTGCTCGGCCAGGTGAGCCTCGATCTGCTCGACCTCGTGATCGGAGTAGCCGAGCGACCGCAGCGCCGGCGGCACCGTCTGGTTCACGATCGTCATCTGACCGCCGCCCACCAGCTCCTTGAACTTGACGAGCGAGAAGTCGGGCTCGATGCCCGTCGTGTCGCAGTCCATCAGGAATGAGATCGTGCCCGTGGGGGCGAGCACCGTGGCCTGCGCGTTGCGGTAGCCGTTGCGCTCACCCGTCTCCACGGCCTCGTCCCAGGCGCGCTGGGCCGCCTCGATCAGGTCCGTGTCCGAGCACAGCGACGAGTCGAGCTCGTACGACGCGTCCCGGTGCTTGCGCATCACGCGGTTGTGCGCGTCGCGGTTGTGGTCGTAGCGCTCGTAGGGGCCGAGCGCTCCGGCCACCTCCGCGGACGTGCCGTAGGCCCGCCCGGTCATCAGCGCGGTGACGGCGCCGCAGAGCTCGCGGCCCTCGTCCGAGTCGTATGCCAGGCCGTTCGCCATCAGCAGCGCGCCCAGGTTGGCGTAGCCGAGGCCGAGCTGGCGGAAGGCACGGGCGTTCTCCCCGATTCCCTCGGTGGGGTAGCTCGAGGGCGAGACCACGATCTCCTGCGCGAGGATCATCACGTCCACCGCGTGCTCGAACGCGGGCACGTCGAAGCTGCCGTCCTCGCGCCGGAACTTCATCAGGTTGAGCGAGGCCAGGTTGCAGGCCGAGTCGTCCACGTGCATGTACTCGGAGCACGGATTGGACGCGTTGATGCGACCCGACTCGGGGCACGTGTGCCAGTCGTTGATGGTGGTGTCGTACTGAATGCCCGGATCGGCGCAGCGCCAGGCCGCGTCGGCGATCTGGTCGAGCACGTCGCGCGCCTCCATGCGGTCCACCACGGACCCGTCGAGGCGTGCGGTGAACTCCCACTCGTCGCCGTTCTCGACCGCCTGCATGAACTCGTCGCTCACGCGGACCGAGTTGTTCGCGTTCTGGTACTGGATCGACGCGAAGTGCTCGGAGTCGAGCCGCATGTCGAAGCCGGCGTCGCGCAGGGCGCCTGCCTTCTCCTCCTCGCGCGCCTTGCACCACACGAAGTCGGGGACATCGGGGTGGTCCACGTTGAGCACCACCATCTTGGCCGCGCGCCGGGTCTTGCCCCCCGACTTGATCGTGCCCGCCCACGCGTCGGCGCCGCGCATGAAGGAGACCGGACCCGACGCGGTGCCGCCCTTCGAGAGCGGCTCCATCGAGCCGCGGATGTTCGACAGGTTGATGCCCGAGCCCGAGCCGCCGAGGAAGATCTTGCCCTCGCACGTGTTCCAGTCGAGGATCGACTCCATCGTGTCGTCGACGGAGAGGATGAAGCAGGCCGAGCACTGCGGGCTCTCCTCGAAGCCGACGTTGAACCAGACCGGCGAGTTGAACGCCGCCATCTGGTGC